>JBGVKG010000042.1:0-73615 GCA_045123575.1 Lachnospiraceae bacterium | reverse complement strand
GTGCTCTGCTTGAAACAAAGCGCCCGACAAATCGCAGTTGCATAGCAACTACGATTAATTGTGCAATATCGAGGCAGACAACCAGCCAAGATGTTTGTATGGTGAGTACAGCTGTTTCGATTTTCTATTTTCATTCGCCCCACCACATAAAATGCTTATTAGTCGCCGCTCTGCAAAACTCACGCGCTCAGCGTATTTACAATAAGCGAACAAGCTGAGCGCGCTCAAACAGTTTCGAGCGGCGGCATTATTTATGTGATGGGGCGATGAAAACATAACGAAAATCTGCAATGCTGTACTCATCCATACAAATCATCTTTGGCTAGGTTGTTCTGACCTATAGTGCATCACGGGCTAATAAGCTTGTTTCAAGTGAGCACTTAGGGAAATTTGCGTTCTCGAAAAGAGCACTGAAAAATATGTACAGATAGCCTGTTGTTAGGAGTAGAGATGATTTATTAGCATAAAATTGGATATGCTAACACATTGCCTTTTATCTGTTTTTTTGGTATAATACACTAAATTTATGGACGTTGTATTAAATTGAATACAGTAAAAAACATGCATTTTAGGAGGACTACTATGGATAAGACTACTAATTCTAAGGATATGGTAAATGGTTTAGTTGCAGACGTATCGGAAAATACTGTAGATACTGTTGATATGACAGATATGACGGATATGACAGATACTACTGTTAAAAAAGTAAAGAAAAAGGGGCGTCTAAAAAAACGTCTGCTAATAATATTAGGAGTATTGCTAGGCATTATTCTAATAGCTGTTATAGCCATATCTATCATAGCTGACGGTAATGTAAAGGCTATGAATGAATGTATAGATACTGCCATGGCACAGGTTAAGAAAAACTATACCGTCACACCTATTGATGCCGGGGAGTATGAAGAGATGACCATCTATGGCATAATGAAATTTGATGTGGAGCAATACTATATAGAGGAGCTTGGCAACCTTTCCATTATGAAAGTTAATATGGGCGTTATGCAGATGGCTACCTTCGTTATCACTCCACAGGATAAGAATATGCCACTTATGTCTGTTGATTATATGTACATACTGGGCAATCGTAAATGCTATATTGAATTCTATGATGTGGTTGAGTCAAAGGATGCTACATATATGACTTTGATGGATTCACTTAGTAAGGTAGAAAGCTCTTATGATTATCTTGATAATATAGAGACTTCTTCGGCTTGGTATGCCGACCTACTTACAGTTGCTATTTACAAGGGTGGCGGTTCCGAAAACGATAGTAAATTTAAGGACCTTTTATCGGATAGCTTATCTACATACCTTGAACACTCACGCAATCTTCCTGTCTTATCGGCAGAAGAACGTGAAAAGAAGCTTGCTATAACTGTGGAATATACTGATGGTCTCATAGAAAAGGGCGGTATATCTACTGATGTATTTAAAGATTCATTAGGCGACAAGGAAACTAAGAAATTCTTTGATACCACATTCTTTGGAACAAGTGTAAATCCTTAATAAATTATTGAAAAACCCAGTTATCTAAAAAGATAACTGGGTTTTTATTACATCTTTAGTCGCCTTTAACATACCTTGTAGCATATCCTTATTGCCACCACCCTTAGCCCCAAGCTTTGCTAAGGTATCACCTAATATTGCTTTAACATCTCTGTCTCTACTTCCGAATAGATATCTATACCCTTCTTTGTCATCACCATTTAGAACACCAAATATGCATCTTGTATACTCATTCATAGCTCTATCTACAGCAGTTCTTACTGCTCCTTGATTGCTGACATTTGTAAATATTAATACTGGTTTGTCCATATCTAATACTGCTGTTCCTGTAAGCTGCATAAACAAGGTATCTGTCTGAAGCAATGACAACTGATACTCTGCCACTGTCAAAGATTTCTTCATAGTATCGATAATATCTATAATCATGTCATCCGATGTGGAAAATTGATTTGATATATGATGGACAGTCTGTTGCTTTTTAGCATAATCCTTGTAGGCTCTACGACCACAAATTACAGTAAATCTAGTTCCACCCTTCCAGCTTTCAGACTTTATTATTTTTATAACACCTATCTCAGCTGTTGTCTTAACGTGTGGTGCGCAACAGGCACATGCATCATATTCTCCTATAGTCACTATTCGCACAGCATTATCAAATGTCTTTTTACTTCGATAAGACATATTTTCAAGCTGGTCATTTGTGTAGTAGCTGGCTTTGATTGATACATTTTCATAGACAATCTCATTGGCTCTAGTTTCTATGAATTCCACCTGCTCTTTTGTAAATGTTCCATTAAAATCCATAGTAAATACTTCATCATTTAGATGAAAGCCTACATTGTCATATCCATATTCATTATGAATGATACCAGACAAAATATGCTCACCCGAATGATTTTGCATCTTGTCAAATCTATCTTTCCAATCTAATTCTCCACTTACATTTTCACCTATACATTTTTCTAAGGTTTCATGTATATCTGGCCATTCTACCTCAGAGATATCTTCATCAAGCTCTATGATATGGTGAATAACATCTCCCTTTTGACTTTGCTCTAAGCTGACATGAACAACTCTAAAATTATAGTCTCCAATAGTCATAGTTCCTTTGTCGCTATTTTGTCCACCTTCCTCAGGGAAGAATAATGTCTTATCTAATATAATATCTGCTTTAATTTTATCAGATGCACCTAACTCTTTATCCTCTATAAGATTAAGAGCGACAACGCTCCCTAGAAACGTTGTCGCATATGCATCCTCATCATATAATTTTCTTGTAGGTTTATATATCATGATTTTCTTGCACTTTCTTTTAATATTTTATAGTTACTTCATAAGATACTTTTCTAATATATCTTCTAGCTTATTTACATCTACAGGCTTTGAAAGATAGTCAGCAAAGCCTTCCTGTAAATACTGCTCCCTCATGCCTGCTATGGCATTGGCTGTCAATACTACTATAGGAGTATCTTTGTTTATATTATTTTCATCATCTCGTATGAAATGTAATGTAGCTACTCCATCCGGTTCCGGCATCATATGATCCATAAGTATCAGGTCATACTTGTTTTGCTTTGTGAGCTCCAAGCACTCATTTCCACCTGACGCTGTATCTAGCTTCGCACCTGTTCTCTTAAGCAGCTGAGCAATAACTGTAAGGTTAATCTTTGTATCATCTACAACCAATATATTGGCATCTGGAATATGGAGCTCTTGCTTTTCAACCGCTTTATCATCCATATCACTAACTTCTGACTTAACAATTCTACGAGTTTGTTCTATCTTACCCATAGGTGCATCATCTACTATATGTTGATTAAGTACAACTGTGAATTTACTTCCACGTCCGTACTCGCTTTCAACATCTATAGTTCCACCCATCATAGTTACTAGCTGCTCTGTAATGTTTAATCCAAGACCAGTTCCTTGTATATATCTATTCTTAGATAATTCCAATCTCTCAAAGCTAGAAAACAGTTTGTTTATATCCTCTTTTTTGATACCTATACCTGTATCTTCTACCGATAAAACAAGGTTAAATGTATCATCTCTGCGTTCACCCTTTGCAGTCAATGTAATTGTTCCCTGCTTAGTATATTTAGTCGCATTAGACATCAAATTGTTAAGTATCTGCTTTATACGTACATCATCACCCTTTAATACAGCCGGCATACTTTCATCTATTTCCAACTTTAATTCCAGATTTTTTTGCTTAGCACGTATATTAGCACCAATGGTTACATCCTTAAGCATATTTGCCAAGCTATAGGCGTTCTCCACTATCTGTAACTTGCCTGCCTCCATCTTAGAGAAGTCCAATACATCATTTATAAGGCTTAAAAGCATATCGCTGGCACTCTTTATATTATAAGCGTATTCTCCAATATCCTCATCCTCATTCTCTCTTAATATCATCTCATTCATACCTATAATAGTATTGATAGGCGTACGAATCTCATGAGACATATTAGCTAGGAATTTTGCTTTAGACTCGCTAGTTGCGATAGCATACTGCTTCTCCTTCTCTATATTGACAAGGTCTCTTATGGACTTAAGACCAGCTGAACACAATAACATAACTACGCCGATAGCCAAAGCTATTCCGTTAATCTTGGCCGATACTATATATGTCAAAGCGACCTCTAGCACACCAGCCATCATAAGTGACGCATAACCTATCGCCACCTCACGATACTCAAAAGCATATCCCTTGATAGTATCTCTTATGATAGTCACAGTCATAATAATAATCAATGCTATAATAATGATATGCGAAGATGTCATTGTTTCAAAAAAGTCTAATACATTAAATGCCTGTAAGGCTACTACAGCGGCAAAATTAACTGCTGTAGCTACACCCAGCACATTATAAGCCTTCTTGTACCTATGCCCCTGTATACTATCTATATAAGCCATAATAGGATACGGCAAAATAGCTGTAAGTAAAAATCCTGTAAGCATAGCTATGGTACTGTTTGGAAATATAAACTGGCGTATCTTAGACTCTACTAGAAGCCATGTGGCTGCAACAACAACTGCACTTCCAAGATATATCAAATCCGTTTCCTTCTTTAATACCAGTTTAGCAAATAAACTGCCGATTACCACAAACATACCTATGATAAATAATAACGCCGCTATAATCGCTCCAGGCATATAATATGAATAAAAACGTTGCTGGATATCGAACTTCTCTCCGGTATACATATCACCTATATATCCAGAATATGGCGAATCACTCATAAACTCTATTCGCAATTCCTTACCAGCATCAGACTCATCCACCTCAAAAAATACATAAGTCATTGTACTAGTTTTTCCAAATGGCTGTGTATTCAATGTGGAATATTCCTTGCGAAGCTCATCTCCCACATATACCTTTATATCCTGCTGCATACTGCGTACACATATACATGTAGCCTGTTGATTGTCAGATAATGTTGTCTTGATAATGGCCCATTGCCCCTGTTCAACATCTAATTGACCTGGTACATTTACAGACTTTTGACTGCCATCCTCTAACACCCATACCCATTCTGCCTCAAAATTCTCAAATGTGCTTTTCTCCACTAGATTCTCTGGCTTAGACAAAGCTTCTCCAAATATAAAGAATAAAAATGACCCTACAAGCATTAGTGCCAATATATAATACAAAATCTTCGTTCCACTAAACTTTTTCTTTTCCATATCGTATTTCCTATAACCTTTATATAGTGCATCTTCATATTACATACAACTTATCACATATTCATGTAATACATTCTTTATCTTGGCAACCTTGTCTAATACAATTGGATGTTGCTCTTTAAACTGCTCCATGCAACCATTCTTAGCTGCCATCTCCTGTGCTTTCGCAAGCTCCGAAAGTTCCATTGCACCTACTGTTGCTGCACTACTTTTTAATGCGTGTACATCTATAATATACTTCTGCATATCCTCATCTGACATATCATCAGAATATACGCCATTAAGCTTAGGAACTATACCCTCTAAAAAGTCATCAAACTCTACGAGTATAATGTTCACAACTTCCTCACTCTGAAGTATCTCCAAAGCGATGTTTAAGTCAAATCCTTCTAAAACTGGTAAACCACTATTATTTTCCATATTGCTCCTCCTCTTTCGTTTCCCTTACTGATATCTCTTTACACGATAATAACAATACCATTTTACTCCATTTGTAGAATTTTGTCTAGTTGATATGTTAAAGTGTTACTATTTCATATTAGGATGCAGACTCCTTCTTCGCTGCTAATACAACAACAAATAGCGAAGTTTTAACCTATACAATTAGTTCCATAAAAATGAAGATGACGATGAGTAAACTCATCGCCATCTTTTATTTATCTTCTCTTGTACTTTAAATTTTTACGTAATGTTGGTATAAATGTTACCATACCTGCTACGAGCAATGTTACTGCTACAATGTAGATCCAAATTCCTCGTTCAAGCTGATTGTCTTTTGTTGACTTAGCTATATCTGATTTTCCTTTGATTACAGACGCCAAATCATCAATACCCACTCTGTCATTTTCTGACTTATAATCTGCTTCAACAAGATAATCTTCCACAAATACAATTGTGTATGCGCTCTTTTCAACATCATATACAGCCATAAATGTGCGGTTATTTATCGCTTGATTTAAATCTTCCTCTGTACCAGTTTCGATGTCTGGCTTTCCTACTGGCTTAGTAGTATTTCCAGAAGAGTTTCCACCACCAACTGTTGTACTCTCTATTTCTGTACCAATAGTTGGCATTCCACTCATACTGCCTTCAAGTATTGCATCTATCTGCTCTGGTCTTTCAAGAGTTAATAATGCACTTAAATTATGCTTATATGAATTACTTATATTTGCGTACATAGATATTTCATTCTTTGCATAGTACGCTCCAGCATATTCTCCTAATGATACCTTATCCTTTACACGCTTATCGAAAATCACTTCACCTGATAAGTAGTTAAATCCTAATAAACCACCATTTGAATATTTAATAATTGCATATGGTGCATTTGCATTTAAGTTATTCGTTACATTGACGATTGCTTTATTCTTTACCTTATAACCCTTATCATCTGGTAAGCATACATCGTCATTGTACATGTCTACTACTATTCCATCTTGTCCTAGTATAGTCATATAGTCAGCTCCGTTCTTATTAAAGATAAGTACGCCATCCTTCTGATTTAAGAGCTGTCCATCAAGAATATATAAATCGTTGTTCTTTACAAACATCTGCGCTTCTCTATATATACTATAACCTGCTGATAATATCTCAGTACATTTAGCATATGTATACAGCACATCATTATTATATATACCCTTGAACAATGGCATAGCCTCATTCATAAGTGTTATAGCTTCAACTTTTTCATCAGTCTTTGTAGGAACTCCATCAATCATTTCCCAAATATAACCATTAACATCTAATGCCTTACCATTCATGATATTTACGAACTGACCATTTACCTTATTTGAAGATGACTGATTTCCATATACTATGCCTTTTTCATCAAAGTAATAATAGTAATCTCCATATACTAAAGTATTTCTATTTATCTTTTCCTTAGCATAAGTATCTGTTTTAGTTCCAGTATCATCAGCTCCGTATGAAAGAACGAGATTCTCATTGAATGGATATGAGAATGTATATACTCTGTTTCCAACTACACCTTCACTTATAACTGTACCACTCTCTGTCATAAGCTTGTAATATCTTGTACCTATCATATCAGCTGAGAACTCGATGTTTATCTTATCTACATCTGATACATAAAGAATAGCGTATGTCTCGTTTTGGTTATCACCCAATGTCTCTGGCATTACACTTGTATTGAATTCTACTGTGCTCTGTGATATACCAGCCTCGTTATACTGTGGTACCGGCAATCTTCCAATAATATCCTGATTTCTAATAATCACATCACTATTGTATTTTGCAGTCTCACTATTGGTTGAACGAATCTGTGGAAGGTAATTACCTACACATACATTAGATAAATCACAAGGATCTTTTCTACCGTTAATACTGATTCTCCAATATGTATTTCTACGTAACTGGGCTACATTATTAACTGTCTGATATCTTGTTCCCCAACCAATAGATGCATAGAAGTTTGAAGCATTCGAAGTCCTAAGTGGGGTTTTATCAACAAAGTTTTCTGGTTCCATTATATCTGAAGCCTTAAATATCTCTATTACTTTATCTTGGTTAATAGCCCATTGTGCACCAGCATTAGTCCAGTAAGTATACATTGGCTTACCTGATACTGTCATTTTAGCCACAGGCACACCGTTTAACTTAACACCCTCAAACACTCTATTAGTTCTTCCTACAAAGGTTGTTCCTTCGTCACCTGCAAAGGCTCCTACTCTCTTACCTACGATATTTGTTGCAAATATAAGATTTCTAACAGTTAAGTTACCTGCTGCCTCAGCTGCAGAACCACTTACACCCTTAACTCTTCCGCCTGCTTCTTGGTAATCATTATAAAGTCCTGATGCACCGAAGGCTCCACCTGCAAATCCATTTTCAGCTGTAACGCTTCCTGCAAAGTAGTTGTAGTGTAACTTTGCATTAGAATATGTTTTAATGGTTGAGTTTTGTACCTTTATGTAAGAGTTGTTGTAATATCCTGTGATACCACCAGCTGCACCTCGTGCTCCCTTTGCAACTACATTCATATTTGAATAAGAATATGTAAGTGTTGAGCCATCAAGCTTTCCTACTATACCACCTACATTTGTGTATCCTACTACCTGATATTCTGGTTTGGCAACTGCTGCCTCTCCTGTACCAGCCTTTGTCAAGTCGTATTCACCCAAAGCATAACTCTTTGTTAATGTGTAGTTTGTTGAAATGCTTACGCCTATCTTACCTACTATACCACCTACATTATCCATTGTAGGCGCTAAAACCTTAGCATTAATTACGCCACAATAAGCTGATGAAGAGTAGCTTGAATATCCAATTGCACCACCTACATTAGTACCTCTTGTAGACAATGTAGACTGAGCCTCTATAGTAACATTTTCACAATAATTATAGTTAACTGTACTATTCGACTTTGTTCCATAGATTCCACCTACATTAGAGTAATTCCTTGTAACAATTCTATTATTCTTACTTGTAAGGTAACCGCCACCGTATGCATCATTACCGATTATACCGCCTAAATTAGTACGAGCATTAGCAGAACTTCCTTCTATAAGTGAATTCCTAACTATTATTCTGTAAGCATTAGTATAATGATATCCATATGCTCCACCGATATTGTTAGCTATTCCTGACACATATACACCATCCACAATATTATTTGCTGTAGTATCTTGTTTTCCTGCTTGATAACAATCAGCTACATAGCTTCTTCCTGCTATAGCACCTACTTCACTTGCTCCCTTTACGCTAGTATCTGAGCCAGTTATTGCACCATTTGTGTAAGTCGGTGTTCCTATGATCGAGATATTTGACGCCTTATATGACTGAGCATTAGCTGTATCACTTATTCTACCTGCCAATAGACCCGCGTAATTTCCTGTGGCTTTTACATTAGACTTTGTTATGTTTACATTATCAATATTTGACATAAATACAAAGCCTGCTATACCACCTACATAGTTAACACCATTTATCTCTAACTTAGTAGCTGTTATATTCTTTATGTTACCTATACCATAGTAATAACCGACAAGACCTGCAACATAATTTCCATTCTTGGCAGCAGTCTTTACTGTTATATCTTCAAGCGTTATATCTTCCAATGAACCACCATTTTGTCTTGTTATAAGACCAATTTCACTTATGGTTCCTGTTGATTTGTATGTGTTGTTAATAACTATGTTCTTAAATGTACAATTTGATATTTTTCCGTTACTAACCTTAATTAAGCCTATATTTGTAGTGCCACTTGCTGTAATATTTATATTTTCAAAGTTCAATCCGGTAATCGCACTATTTACCTGCTGTATAAGACTTACATTCTTAAGTGTTATATTCTTAAGTGTATATCCATTACCTTCCAATCTACCTATCTTAACATCTGTTGCATAGCCAGAATATGAGGCAAAGTCGATATCCTGTGTTACAGTATAATTCTCATAATCCGGATATGTAGCTATTTGGCTCCACTGCTCAATAGAATTGATTTTTCTATACATTGTAAGACCAACACGGGCAAATACTTCACTGTGTACTATATTTGCCGAATCATTCAATGCTGCGCTCACAGTTGTTCCATCGTAGCAAGACTCCTTCACATTATAGTAAGATATTTTGTTAAGTACATAACTATCCTGGTAATGCTCTTGTTCTGTATCGTACTGCAAGAGTACCATTGTTACATCGCCTGTATAATCAATTGCATCTTCGATACCGCACTTAACGTAGCCTCCGTTTGCATATTTAACGTAACTTACATTAAGATTTTCTATACCAAAATCTGTGATAAGATAATGGTTTGGATTTAATATACGAAGTGTAATAATTCTGTTATTTGTATTGATATTTACATTTGTTACATCAATTCCACTTACATTGATATCCTTTATAAGTATATCTTTCTGATTTGGAAGTAATTCTTCTTTGCCTTCACAATTCAGTTTTGGTATATATCCATCTTGTGAATATCTAAACTGATCTCCAAGGTTAATTACTTCTAAATATATGCTATTTGCATTATCCTTAAGGTCTGATGCACTTATAATTCCTGATGTACATTTCAACTCATTATCAGTAAGTGTCGCACCAAGTTGTCCATTTAATAGCTGCGTATCACAACCAAAATACATTAACTTTCCTGCTGCCACCTGACCTATTGTACGTGATACATATACAGAGTCTGGATTGTACGCATATACATTTCCTATTGCAAGTCCAGATGCTATACCTGATGTATTATTTCTAGTATCTACTATATCCGCTGGAATATTGAGAAGTCCCACTATTCCACCTATAACATCTGTATATGAGCTGATATCTACCTTCGATATTACATCCTTTATACAAACTACTGATACACCTGATGCATAATACTGTCCGATGATTCCACCTACATTGGAAGCTCTCGTATTTATTTCACCCTCTGCATATACAGATTTGATAACGCTGTTTGAGCTATATCCAATGATTCCACCTATACCTTGGCTACTCTTCATATTTAGTGCCGAAATTTCGAGATCAGTTACATAACAGTTCGTGATTCTAGTGTAATTTATATTTCCTACAAGACCACCAGCACATATTGTGCTCTCTGAACCTGTTGGCTGTACATATGTAAGCTTTACTCCGTACTTACCTGCATCCTTATCTGTATTCTTATCTTCATCATATCCACATGCACTACAGTTCTTAAGCTCACTACCTATATTCATAGTAGCAGCAAAGACACCCATTCTGTCATAGCTTACGATGTCAACACCTTTTATATGTACATCTCTTATAACACCCGATACATCGTAGAATACAGAACCATATCTAGCTACATAAGTTTTGCCAGCTTTAACGTATGTTCCGCCACCCTTATAATTCTCAATATTAAGATTATAAATTTCGGCGTCAATTCCTATAGCTGATGAGAAAAGATTCCATACTGTACTATTATTTGCTGTCTTAAAATCTTTCTGTAAGTCGATATTCTTTAATATCATTCCATTACCATCAAGCTTTGCGTCAAACTGACTTGTAACTCTGATTCTTCCAGTATCTATACCTGCAAAATCAATATCATTTGTCAATCTAACGTTTTCTACAACTTTATTCTTTGTATTGAGCACTACATACTCATACCAATCATTAGCTGTTGCCACATGACGATAGAACTCCATATTCATATCGAAGTCTACCTTTTCTCTCATAGTCTTATTGTTTCTTAAGTATGTAATTTCTGTTATCTTATATGATGACTTAAACTGCTGTGGATTTGTAACAGTTCCCTTTATAGTAGTATATCCATCCTGAGACTTTGCACTATCTAAATCTAATTCTACTGTTACGTCATTTATCTTTATTCCAGTGATTTTATAATTTTGTTTATTCAAAAATACTACACTTATTAAAGCTGAATCACTGCCATTATTAACATTTATATACTTATCTACAGATGCTGTAGATATACCCAAATCTGTAGTTTTAACTCTACTTGGAAGTGGTATATTTGTTTGAGTTGGCATCTCAGTTGACATAATAACCTTAGGCATATATCCAGTTTCTACACATTCTGTATCAAACTTATCACCCAATATTGTTGTCTGCCAACCTCTGTTATAAAGCGTATCTAATGGCATCATTTTAAGGAATTTCGTCTTATATGTGCTGCCATCAGAAGACGACTTACTCATATCAAACCAGTAATACAAATCTCCATATCTACCATTTACAATTTGTCCTATTGTTGGGCTAATCTGTATACCATAGTTATCTGCAGTAGTTTCTACGGTTGTATCATTTTTATATTCAGCAGGATTACTCTCTCCTACGCTATATACATTATGAACATAACCCGATACATATCCGGCTACAGCTCCATAATAATACGAATAGCTGTATCCTGAACTTCCACGCTCAGCCTGTATAAAGTTAACTAAACTAAATACGTTTTCTAAGTGTCCTACAGCATTACTTACACCAACGATACCTCCGCAGTATCTAGCTATAGAAGCTGAAGCCTGTGTAAGATAGATATCCTCTCCTGCTACATAGCCATCTCTTATAATACCATCATTTGATGATACAAGCATACCGGTGTATGTATATGCTGAAAATGGTTGTGAACCAAAATCTGGTACATTATTGACAACAAATCTCTCGATAACACCACTTGATGCATTATATCTTCCTATTAAACCAAAATACTGATTTGCTGCTATATTTCCTCCACGGAAGTTAATTATGATATCACTTATAGTTCCATAATTTCTATAGCACAATATACCTGCATCATATATAGCTGTATCTCTGTCAATGTATACATCATATACTACATCTCTGAGCTTTGCGTTAGCACCAAAGTTTTGAACAAACTGTTGGCTTCCAGTCGTATTATACATGTGTGTAAGTGTATATCCTTGGAAATCCAATGTTCCGTCAAAGGTAGTTACAACCTTTGCACCTGACACATAGTCACCCTTTAATGTTTCTTCTGTTTCATTAGGATACTTATAATTATTTCCACTATATAAATATATATCATTTATAGCTACATATTTACCTTCAGGATTATTCTGCATAAGCTTTATAAGCTCATATGCTGTAGAGAAACTTTCTACTGTAGTTTCTGTTGTAAACTCTAATGTATCAAGAACAAGTTCTCTATTTTCTGCAACGATATACAATGTATATTTGTATGTATGCTGACCTATATCAACCAAATCTTTAAAAATATTTACATACATTCCGTCACTTAGATTGTCTTCATCTAAAGTGTAGTAAGCATCTACATCACTTACTGGGACACCGTCCTTCTCTATATGAATATAGAATCGATTATTGATGTACTCCAAGTCTCTCTGACCGCTTACAAATATCTGAGATTTTGTGTATGCAAGATATTCCTTATCGTTGTTATACACCTTGTCAATATGCTGTAACTTAATATTACCTGATACCTCAAGCATTGTACTTACATCTACACTCTTTAATATAACGTTTGACTGCAACGTAGCATTTGTATAGCCCTCATTGTACTCTACAGCGATAAAACGTAATACATAATCCTTTGTTACATCAAGCTTTGTGAATGTCAATGTATGCCATTCATTCTTTGTAATTCTAAGAGCCTTTACGAAATCTCCATCTGATGTGTACAGGTTTACAACTACTACATCACCTGAATTTCCAGTTACTGCACCATCTTCATCTGTAACATGTACATTTAACTGTAATGTTCCAGCTGCACACAATAAATCTTCGACTTCTACTGTTGCTGGCTTTTTAAGTGTCTTAAAGCTAACTTTACTCATAGACACCACTATATCTTCTTCATAATCAATATCATAAGCATGATAATATGCCTTTACGGCAGCCTCGAGATAGTACTCTGTCACCGAATCCAGATTTTCTACTTTATACGTGATGCTTTCTCCGTTTTGGAACGCTTCGTATACATACTTTGTACTACCCTCATCATCTGTAACAGTATCTTCTTTGCTAAAGCCGAATTGTGTCTTTAGCGTATCATCAGCCTTTTCTAGTACATCAAACTTACAATCTTTGAGTAACTTTACTAACTGTGGATTTGTAAGGTCTGTATTAAGCGTATACTTAATATCAGCAGAATTACATGTTATATCTGTTACTTCACAGTCAAGATATACCTTTCCTAATGTAGCAAGACTAGCTGATGTAAATCCTAGTTTTCCTATCTGCTGGAATTTCTGCACACCTTGTCCATTGCTCAAATCATAATCACAATAAACTGATATGTAATAATTCTTATTTAATCTAAGATTATTCACTGAAGGAAGTGCAATATTGTTCACCTCTAAGCCCTTTTCCTCAGAATATGTATACTCTGAAGGTGATAACTTATAGTACCATGTAGCATTACCTAACTCAGCTGCTGACGAAATACCTTCACTCTTGTCAGTAATAACCACGTATACACCATTTTCATCCGGATTTGTTACCACTGCTGATGCATCTATATCTTCAATAGAGAATGTAAATTCAACCTTTCCTATCTCATTCTTCAAAAGCTTAATTGATGCATATGGTGTGTTTCTACTTGTTGTTATTTCTCCCTTTGTATTTTCTATCTTAAGCTCATTTCCAAAGAAATCTTCCACATAGAAATCATAATTATAGGTAGTTCTAGCCGTCAAGTTTGACGTAGATGTGATTATCTGTCTTATGTTCGTCTTAAATCTTCTTATCTGTGTACCATTAAGTTTTATAGTAGAAACTTCCTTGCCATTCTTTGAAATCTTAATCTTGATACCCTGCGCAAGATTGATTCCATAAACTGCTTCCTCATCGGTTTCTTCACCATAACCTATATTAGCTATCTCTATACGGTTGCTGTAGCTTACGCCTGGGTCGTGTGTTAAATATATTGTTCCAAGAGTATCTCTTGACTTTGTCTGAATGTCACACTCACCTAACTGCTCTACTACCCTCTCATCGAACTCGTTTTTATATGTAAAATAATAAACTACATGATATTTTTTATTTGGCTCAATAATTCCATCACCGATATCTAAAGGACCTGTCTTACCAGTAAATACACGCATAGCTAAAGTCATACTGCCCTTTGAACCTACTTCATATACTTCAAACTGTATCTGCTTTGTCTTATCTATACGTTTTGCTGGATCATATACCTCTATCGAAGTTGATATTCTATAAACACCAGCCACAAAGTCACCTACTGTAACAATTGGTTTTACATATTCTTCTACAACTGGTTTTTTATCCTCATTATTGCTACCACCTGGTTCCTTATCAGGACGCATCTCATCTGGTCTAACACCTGGTGACACCTGAGGTGCTTTTGTAGTTTCTTCTTCTTCTTCCTCTTCGTTAGAGTCATCAGTTTTTTCCTCTGTTGTCGTTGTTACATCTTCTGTTGTCTCTTCTTCTGACTCTTCCTCTGTTGTCTGCTCTGTTGTCTCTTTCTGAGGTTTTGAAGGTTTTTCTGTTGTTGGTTCCTCTGTTGTGACCTCTTCTTTATCTGTAGTAGGCTGTGATGTTGTCTCTTCTTCTACCTGTGTTGTTGTCTCTTCAGTAGAATTATCTTCATCATCATACTCTACCTTTGGTTTAGTAACACCTAGTAATAACAAAAATTCTTCATATGTATACTCTTTGCCATTTACTATAATCGGCATACCTTCTTTTATGTCAATACAGTATTTATATACTAATTCATCATTTTCTAATTCATAAAATGCAAAGAACTCTTTTGTAAAATTGATAATACTATGCTCAGCTATCACCTTATCTGAAGATTTCTTCTTATACGTTACAGGAACAAGATTCACATAATATCCATTCTTAAGCTCAATAAATAGATACTTACTAGCATCTGCCTGTGTACCCGAAGGATTATATGTATTTCCTTCGTTTATTATTAATCCCTTGTAAGTTTTTTCTGTTTCATATTGCTCATTAAACAATACTGCTTCACCATTTACAAGCTGCAAGGATGCACCATGATTAAGATACACTGGGAAATTTTCATCCATCTGTACCTTTTTATCTTCATCAAAGAACAAACTCTTCTTGTGCTCATAAAGAATATCAGCAGCCTTGAAATTATACATACCTACATTCTTTTTAGGATCCTGTTCTAATGGATTCATACTAAGATACTTGCTTATTGTACCTGTTTTAATCGCATAGCCTGGATTGGCAAACTGCATATACTCTGTAAACTTAATTTGTAGCACAATAAGAACACCTACAAGTATGACTCCTATAAGTGCGATTACAAAAAATTTATTATATTTTTCTTTTATTTTTTGTTCTTTTGTATTACTCATTCTAACACTCCCATTGCTTCAATATTTGAAAATAGGATTCTTGGCATATTGTCAATAGTCATTACATTAGTTCCAATATTTATGCTGTATCCTGTTTTTGATTCTGCTATCACCTGATTGTTATCATTTAATCCGAAATATAGATACTCATCATTCTTCAGATCTAAAATTTCTATACTGTCCTTATAAAAAATGCGTACGTAAGACATAGGTGATAAAGAAATTTTTCTATTTCCAACAATAATATCTACTTCTTCCATAAAGATAAATGTTCCATAACCATCATACATAAATCCGTCTTTTATCTCTGCATCCTTGTCATTGTATGACACAGTAGCCTTCTTATTCTCCATGTCACACGAGACTTTTGAGAAGTAATTTACTCTCTTAGCGCCTTCCTTTGAATTAGGATTTAGGTATGCCATACTAACAGGAAGTAGATACTTATACTGTCCTTCATATACAATCGGTGAACCATCAGATTCCACTGTACAATCAGTATCTAGATAAGTTATGTTATTTTCTCTCTTTAATACAAGATCAGCATCATAGTATATTTTTGACCCCATAGAATACCTTACAAACTTGTCATCTGTAACATACTCCTTGGTGTTCTTCTTTACCCATGTGCTTAAGAAAATACATATGCCAATAAGGACCGCTAACATAATCCATGTTATCCAAAATGGTACTTTTTTGTAATATTTACTTTTCTCGTTCTTGATTTCTTTATCTTGTTTATTGCTCATCCTTATCTTCCTTTGCTTTAGGAATCATAATTATGCGCGCACATGTACGAAACATATCGCACAATGCGTATCCGCATATTATAATCATCATTAAAATAATTACCACCTGTATACGCCAATCAAACATTACGTCATGTAAGTAATTGTACAACATTCCCATGATGCTCATTACTCCACATGATGCTACTCCACCAAAAAGATCACCAACTAGTCCCTTTATGTCTCGTCTATGTATTATATACACCACATGAAGAAATATATATGCACCTATGCAGGCATTGTTCACTTTTCCCACAGTTATGAAAAATGAGATAAATAAACAAACCTTTGCTATTCCCACAGCCAGTGCACATGTATCCCATGTTTTCATATGGTAGAAAAATCCTACAGTCTTTAGATTCTTTCCATTAAATGAAAACTTGCGACAGAATATTAGTAAGAATCCTCCCATAGCGATGCTTACAACAGCACACACTATGAGAAACATTCTAAGATCTGCCACTATGTTAATTACCTGATTAAGCATCGGCATCCTCCTTGTACTCTACAGGACTTGTATCTCCTTCTTCAACCAAGAGAGAAAATACATTTTTCTTATGCATATAATATCCCTTAAGCTTGTCCATTTTTATAACATCCTTGGCGAATACGAATTCAACCGAGCCATCTAGCTCACCTATGACAGGCATAAAGTTTTGCATAATAAGCAATGTATGTCTGTTACTCTTTATTCTAATCATTTCAAGATTTTCAAATTCCTGTAATCCATTCAGGAGACTTACAACTTTTGCTTTCATTCACTACTCTCCGATTTTTCCAATATATAAGAACTTCGATTCATCTACGTCATCATATCTTCCGTTTAAGATATCTTCTACATCACGTATAACATCATCTATATCTACAAACTGTCCAGGTATACCTGTGAAATCCTCTGCTACGAACATTGGCTGTGTAAAGTAATTACGAAGCTTTCTTGTTCTATGGAAGATTCTTGCGTCTGTCATAGATAATTCTTCTATACCGAGTACTGCGATAATTTCTTCCAACTCATTGTATCTTGAATAATATCTTAATACTTCTTCTACTAATCTATAATGACGCTCACCGACAGTTTCAATATCTATAAGTTTACTTGATGTCTTGAATACATTTACCGCTGGGTAAAGACCCTTCTCTGCTACCTTTCTGTCTAATACGATCTGTCCATCTAAGTGTGATGAAATAACCGTAACAGCTTCATCTGTGATATCATCAGCAGGGATATATATAGCCTGGAATGATGTGATAGAACCCTTCTCTGTAGAATTAATTCTCTCTTCTACTTCTGCTACAGCTGTTTCAATGTTAGCTGGGTATCCATTCTCGATAGGTACACGGGACAACTCCGCATTAAGCTCTGAAAGAGCCTGTACATAACGGTAAATATTATCGATAAATAATAATACATCCTGGTGCTTTTCATCTCTAAGATACTCTGCCAATGTAAGACCGCCAAAGATAGCCTTTGAACGTGCTGTTGAGTTCTCACCCATCTGACCAAATACTATAGACATCTTATCTAAAAGATTTGCCTCTTCCATCTCTGCTATAAGCTCACGACCTTCTCTTGAACGCTCACCTACACCTACGAATACGGAATTAGAATTGTGACCCTGATATACGTTGTGAATAAGCTCCTTTATAAGAACTGTCTTACCTACACCGGCACCTCCTAAAAGACCCATCTTAAAGCCCTTTCTCATAGGTGCAAAGAAATCAAGAACCTTTATTCCAGTCCATAGGATACCACCATTTACATTGATTTCTTCCATTGTAAGACTTCTGTCATACACTTCTCTCTTAGCCATATTCTCTATGTTGTTTCCTATGATAAGATTGCCATATGCATCAAAAGTTCTTCCTAGAATATCATCACTGTATGGTATAGATAATGACTCTCCTGTCTTATATACCTCTATACCCTTCTTCAATCCTATTACACTTTGGAAAGGAATAGCTGACACAATATTTCCATCTTCTTCTGTTACTTCAAAATGATATGTTTTTCCTTTAACTTTTGCTTCTAATACGTCATGAAATTTTACTTTTTCACCATTGAGCAATATCTGTACATTAAGCTCGGAAACAAAAACAATTTTTCCAATACAGGTTTCCATCATAACCTCCTAATACGAATTAAGCTTGGTATAATTATCAAGTACTTTGCCAAATTCCTTTTCTCTGTCTTGTTTTAAACGGAGCATTGCTCTCGTCTCTTCTCTCTCGTCAATCTTCTTTAACGATTCTTTTGTTGTATTCTGTCTTGTAATATTTACCGCAGCATTACTTACTTCCTCTGCTACGATTATCTCATATTTCATATAAAGGAGAATAAGTCTACAAAGTAATGGTTCAATCTCTCCCTCATATGTAAAATCTTCATTATAGTTGTCATCACTTCTAAGATGCTGTGGCATCGGATAAAGCTGCTTCTTTGTGAATTCAACTTCACTTGCACTATAATAATGATTGTATATAAGACATATCTTTGAATACTTTTTATTTAAGAATGCATCCTCTACAGCTTTGAATACCTCATCCATATTTTTAGAGAATTCTTCTCTGTCCATAGTCATAAGTACCTTATCATCATCCTGCTTTGCACGAATCTTTCTACCTACGATTATCTTATATGCATTTTCTTCTGCCCAAAGGTCTCTATTTACATTAGAATTAAGATTTGCACAAAATCCCATATCACTTCCTAAGTAAATATGTAGTTCAGGCTTTGTCTCATCTACCTTAAGTATTTTAAAATCCAACATAATATTGCGGTTATTTACAATATTATCAATCATATCCGCTACAGTATCTCCTAGATAAGCATACTTTTTAGCAGATTTTCTGGATTTATCTACTCTTAGCAATGAATGAAAGTTCATAACCTTTACAATATTTTTTACATTCATCAATTATCACCTAATCGCTTCCGTAAACATCTTGATTATCTCGCCCTTATCTCTTGGAGAAAACTTATACTGGGCTAATCTGTCCTCAATTCGTTTTCCTTCTTTTAGCTGTTCTTGCATTTCCTGACTCATCTCGTCTGAATTGGCCAGTTCGTATACTTCTTTTGTTTCAAGATAACTTAAGAATCTCTGTCTTACCTTCGCTCCAAGCATCTTCATATCCTTATCCTGTACCGCACCACCAAGTCTTGATACACTAAGAGTATAATCGATAGCTGGTTTCTGTCCCTTTTCAAAATTTTTTCTTGAAAGAACTAACTGACCATCTGTGATAGAGATAATGTTTGTTGAGATATAATCTGTAATATCTCCACCCTTTGTCTCTACGATAGGAAGTACAGTTATAGAACCTCCATCCTTGTGCTGGCAGCCCTTCTCAAGAAGTCTTGAATGTGTATAGAAAATATCTGGTGGATAAGCATCTCTTCCTGGTATCTTACCTGACAACAAGCTTATCTCTCGGTGGATATTTGCATGACTCTTTAAATCATCAATTACTACAAGAACGTCTTGTCCTTCTCTCATATAAAGCTCTGCAACCGACATAGCCATATATGGTGTGAAATATGCAACTGGAGGTTCATCATCACTAAAAGACGCTATAATGACTGTATATTCCATTGCACCTTTTTTCATAAGGCTATCATACAATTCCTTAATATTCTTCTTTGTCTTGTTAACAGCTACATAAATACACAATACGTTCTTATCCTTCTGATTAACGATTGTATCTAAGGCTATCTGTGTCTTTCCAGATTTTTTATCACCGATTATCAACTGACGCTGTCCATGTCCTATAGGATATACAAGGTCAATACCTGCAATACCTGTATAGAATGGTCTATTTACTGTACCTCTCTCCATAATCGGAATAGGATCTGTCTCAATTGAAATAGGCTTTAACTCTTCAAATCTTTCATCTATAAGACGGTCATTTCCAAATATATCAATAATATGACCAATAGATGCCTTACTGTACATACCACAGAAATCATAGCCTGTAGTTACTACAGTATCGCCTACATAAATATCTCCTGCCTTCTGTAGGAGAGCTACCATTACAGTATTTTTCTTAATAGCTGTAACATATCCAACAGAGTAATTTGAAATAACTACTCTTTCATAAAATCCTACATTCTCTAAGCCTGAAACTTCCAAAATATAGTCTTTAACTTTTACTACTTGTCCTACTTCGTATACGTTGTTCATCTCTTTCATATTACGAAGCTTCGCATTAACCAAGCCTTCAATAAATGTACCCATAATCTACATCAACCTTTTCTTCTTGTTTTATAAATGCTGTAATCATAAATCTTATTTTGAAAAATGATCTTGATTCCTTCACAAATGTTGCTATCTACAGAACATATAATGTTCTTCTCTTCTTCAGTATAATCTTTTTCGTTTTCTGCCACACTTACATATAAATGTGGGTCCTCAATTTTACGGATATTTTTGACATAATCATAAAATTTCATACTGTCAAAAGCTTCATCCACTTCCAATGTGTTCACAAATTGCTCTAATACTTCCTTCTTATCACCTGTAAAAGTCTCATTTAACACCTCTAACTGGTCTGTAGAAGGAACGCTACACAGATTGTAAAGCACATCAAAATTCAAATCCTTTATTATATCACAAGCAAGCTGGTATCTTGATAAATTTCCTACATATGGAACTTTCTCAATAACGTTATAAATAACCTCCTGCTTATCGATACTCATCAACTTGTCTTTAGCGACCTTGTATTCAACAAAAAAATCGTTATCAATGTACCTTGCGGTAGGAATATAGATATCTCTAGGAACTGGTCTTGGAACGTAAAATGGTGACACTCTATATGCTTCCATTTCACGTTCAAGACTTCTAAGTGTCCTTGACAACTTCTCTTCCTTAGCATTCATCTCTTTAATATTAGTCAATTTACTTGAATACTGTTCATCATATTCCTCTAAATGTTTTAAAAAGTATCCATTTACTTTCTGATTTACTTCAGATACAACACTCCGAAGTACAACCACCATAAAGTATATTAAAACTAATAGTACAATGACAACGGCCACGAAAAATTCCATCAGCCATTCCCCCTTGCTACTATGCAGTTAATGGATTAAAGAATAACAATACTACAACAAAGGCGAATAATAACAAGAATAATAATACCATTACACTCGCTACAACCATTACAGAATGAATAACCTCACTCTTTGTTTCAGGATTTCTTCCTACTGCTTCTGCTACTTTTGATCCCATAGTTCCTAAACCAATACCTGCTCCCATAAAAGCAAGTCCAATAATCCAGCCTACTGCTGACATTGTTGCTGCCAATACTGCTTCCATAATGCTTATCTCCTTCTTTTACTTGTTATATGTAATAGATGTCTTCTGTGATATTTCAAATGGCTCTCCATTGTATACTACATCCTCGAATACAAGATATAATAAATCACCTGTCATTACACCACTTGGATCAAACTGCAGCGTACATGTTACACTACCTTCTGCTGCTGCACTTATCTCATTCTGCTTTATTACATATGTCGCAAGTTTTTTATTTCCATCGCTATTGTATAATACAACGTTTCCTGATGTGATTAAGTAATCCTTCTGTAACCTAAGCTGGAACTCTATACTATCTTCCTTCAGCGAAGTTACAGTAAAATATCCTAAATCTGAACCTGTTCTAACTGTCACTTTGTCATGCTGTACCGATGTCGGTTTGTCTTCAATCTTTCCTTCTGTAGTAAAATATGCGTCATAACAAAGTGCTACGCTATATAAGGTATCTGGCTTACAATTCTTAATTGTATAATTTGTTGAAGTTTTATTTAAGTATACTTTCTCTGCACTCTTCTTACCATTTTCTGTATGTTCAACTAATAAATATACGCCTACATAATCATTGGTTATATCAGAGACATAATACCTAACATCAATTGTACCAATGTTTGGTGTAACTGATGTAAGTTCTACCCACTTCATAGCTGAGATATGAGCATCACTACCTTCACCACCGTTACCACCTTGGCCTCCATCGCCACCGATACCACCAGTTCCTCCTTGGCCTCCTTGACCACCTTGGCCTCCGTTTCCGCCGATTCCACCGACACCACCGAAGCCACCGAAACCACCTTGGCCTCCAGTTCCACCCTGGCCTCCGGTTCCTCCGTAACCTCCGTTACCACCGATTCCACCAGTTCCACCTTGGCCTCCAGTTCCACCCTGGCCTCCGTTTCCACCAACAATGGTTATAACGTCTGGATTCTTATTAGCTGCTTCATATTCATCATCATCTATTAAACCCTCTACATATAATAACGCATCTTCCTTATACATATTTGTACTTCCGATGACTTTCTTAAGGTTTATCAGATTATCATCGTATAATGCAAATTCACTTGATATGTCAAAATACAACTGATCACTCTTAAGCATTATAGGATACACTGTATTCTTATACTGCTCATTATTCATAAGAACTGCTGTACCTGATTTATAAATATTCACATACACATATTTTTCAGCATCATACGATTTATCTGTGGACTTTATTTCATTTCCTGTCATAAGATACTTTCTATCTGCCATCTTATAAATTCCAGGCTCTGTAAAATCCGATATTTCTGTCACACCTGATAGATTCGAAATAATTCCATCTGAATCTATCTTATACACATCACCGTATATCTTAACAGAATTAGTATTTTTATCATGGACAACTGCCTGTTTACCTAACTTGTAAACTTCCTTATCGGCTGTTTTTAAATAGCAGTTTCCATCTGCCTTCCAATATACTTTAGCGTCATCCTCTAGCGGGATGTACTCATTGTTTATATCATAAACTGTACTTCCCGCCGGAATAACGTATGTATCTTCTTTGTTCTTTAGTACATTAACTACTACAATTGATAGTCCAACTAATGCAAGTACAAACAGTGCACCAAAGATATTATATATTCCCGTATTCTTTTTCACTTCTCGCTTCATATAATCACTTCCTCTACATAATTATCTTTGTTACGACTTCTTGAAGAATCCTCTAGTAGTACCAAGTAAGTCCCCGTTTTCATTGTAATACTGAATTACGTATGAATATGTTGCACCAACAAGTGGCTTCCAATTTGGACTATTAACTTCGTAGCTATATGAAGTTCCGTTTTCACCTACAGTCGGATTCCATTGCGCAAATAGTACCTCTTCACTTGTGTAGAATTCTCTAGCATCCTCAGCGTAAATTGAGTACATTATTTTATTTACATTTGTAAAGTTTGTACAATCAAGAAGTGTAAATACTAAGTTACCTGCTGAGGTGAATTCGTATACTACTGACGCTTCTGCCTGGCTGATTGTAGATGTATTCAATTCTTCTATATATGGCTTTTCATCTGGTCTTCCATCATTGTTGCGATCAATTGGTGCCTCAATTTTTAATAAGAATACCGTATTTTCTGTAAGTCCTTCAAAATTTACAGTAGTTGCCATTACTGTGTTAATCACAGAGCTTCCAAGCTTGATTTCTTTTTTCTGTACTACATTACCCTCTGCATCATATAATGTAACTGTATAAGTATCATCTATTATGATTCTATCTGGATCAGTCATATTAATTGTAGCCTTTATATTTGTCTGTCCCTGTTCAATACGAACAGATGCTCTCGGTTTAACGAATGACTGTGGTGTAGTAAAGTTAATTGTCTTCTGTCCAAGCTGAGAAGCGTAATTAACTACTCCGTCATATGACTCATATGCTGTTATCTGTAGCTGATACTCTGTACCTAATTTCAATACTCCACCAGGAGTTAAGTTAACCATTATTGGATTATTTGTTGAAGTATCACTATCGTAATATTTAATCTTGTTACCAAGTGGTTCCACTCTATATCCATATCCAATATTATTGTTACTTATGTATGTTGAGTTACCCGAACCAGGCTTTAACTCATTACCGTTCTTATCAAATATCTTAAAGAATATTGTCATATTAGTTCCTTCACTACCACTGATAGCAAATCTAAATTGACCATTCTTATTATTGTATGATTTCTTCTCCCATATAGGCGAAATAGTTGTGATATTGATATCACCTACAGTCTGGAACATATACTTATTCTTTATCTGTTCATCCACATAATCAAATAAGTACTGCTTTTCACCATCATTATTTAAGGCATATACTACTACATAATACTTCTGATTTACAGAAGATGTAGTAGGCTTTAAGCCTCTTATAACAATCTCTAATTTTCCATCTTTGCCTGTACCACTATGCTGAATAGCTGTACCCTTAGCTTCATCGCCTGTACACTTATGCTCGTAATCAGATAATTTATAATCAGATGTTGCATAGAAATACTTTCTCTCACTATTATCATCATCATAGTAATACTTTGTTAATGTAACCGGTTTACCTGTCACATCATCAAATAATTCAATGTAAATTGTCTTATCTTTATACTTATCAGGGAACTTTTCCTTTGTATCAAATACCAGTGTTGCACTTCCTCTTCCGATAGATGTACTATTATCATTACGTGAAACAGCAGGAAGACCTGAGCCTGTCTTTATCTGTCCTATATAGAAGTTATCTTTCTTATTACCGAAATCAAGCATCATCTTCTTAACTTCCAACTGTTCTACAGTAAGATATCTATCAGCTATATCGCTTAAACCGTTCTCATCTATCTTAAGATTTAAATCATACATTGGTAACTGACTGCCAGTAAACATTGCCAAAGGCTCTGTAGTATACATCATACTAAGTTTTGCTACATTAATTGTATCTTCTACAATTGAAAAACCTGAATTAGTTACAACATCACCTTCCACTGTTAATAGTGGAAGAACAAGTGAATTCTGTACTGTTGGATAATAATCATCAGTACCTACAACTTTTTTCATAGGTTTGGTGCCTTCTAATGTAACTTTTCCATCTTTAGTTAATGATATGAAGTATGACTGTTCTTCGTAGCTATATTCATCTGTGAATAAGTTACCCTTAATAGCCCATGCATATTTATTTGTAAATAACTTTGTATCAAGTTTCTGATATTCCTTGTAGTTTACAAAGGAATCCAATCCCATATTTCCAGTTCTGCAGTATGCGTAAACCTCTACCTTTACGTCCATATCTGTCATCCCTGCTTCTACAAGTGGAGCATATGGTAAATATGCATTTGCGTAATTATTTGTAATCGCATCACCCTTAGATGATGTTCCGCTTGTTGCATTATCTGTAGCAATTTGGATACTTACTGGATCATATACTACTGACTTACTGCTATCCTTTGCATCAGTTAATACTACCTTCAATGCAGCGATTCTATCAATCTCATCACCTTGGATAGTAAGCTTAATTCTGTATCCACCTTCTTCTACTACACCCTTATCAAAACTGATACCTTTAACCAATACACCACCTACATGATAATCCTGTTTTTCGTTCCAATGAGATAAGTCATCCTTAGATGCAAGTGAATCTGTATCAACCTTAGTCACATCATCTACGCTATAGAGTTTTGATGAAAGTGTATTTGTCGTTGTACCATACCAATTATTTACATAACTACATAATCTATAATCCAACTCTACATCGTAGTAGTAGTTAGGCTTAAGATTCGGAATAGCCAATGTCTGATAATCATTCTTCCACTGTGAACCAGAATATAAATCAGTTAATGATACATTAAACTTATTCAAAGTAACATTAACATTTGGATCTTGTAATTTCGATACTGCCAGTTCATAATCAGTGGTTTCAGGCTGAACAATCGTAAATTCCGGTGCCTGGCTATTTGCAAATATAGCATTATCCGGATCATTCACAAGATACTTCCATTCGTGTGTCCATCCACCTGATAACTTATATGTCTTCCACAAATATCTATATAACGCAGGTTTTTGTCTATTCAAATTAAATATCTGCGATCTATAGAACGGCGTTTCCTCATTTGGTACATATAAACATGAAGGATATGATGTCTCACCACCTATACTACCGTCACAGACAACTTCATATCTTACAAAGTAGCTATATCCTCTCTCGAAGAGCGTTGTTCCTTCATCAGATGTATTATTTAAAACATCTGAAAAATATACAATCCATGGTGGCACGTTTGTTCCTTGAGAACCAGTTGATAATACTATAGTCTTTGTTCCTACTGGTGCTATATAATCACCTGTCGCTTTATCATTAACCAAATATCTCCAATTGCTTCTATATAAACGAGCCTTTGTTCCTACATATGGTTCATCTGGTCTAACATCGACTTTATACACATAGTACTTAATTGACTTTGCATCTGACCAAGCATAATCTGGTGTCACTCTTAAACCAACGATTGTATCCTCGTCTAAGTTTTCATCGTGGTAAGTCCAATCTGCATCCTCGTTCTTAATCTGATCGATTGTAATAGCTGAATTCACATCATTACTATAGGCATGTCTCATAGTAACATTAAATGCAAACTCTGCTGTATCTATATCCCATTTCATCTTATTTGTGAAATATGGATAATCTGTATCATTTGATGTATAGTCAGCACTATCAATTATCTTTATATAGAAATCTCCGCCACCTACGATACGGCTATCTCCTGGTACACCAAAGCTAGCATCAGTCAATACATATTTAGGATTATATGCTGCCGAATCCTTATTATAGATATCTGAGAAATCACTCTCGTGCTTTAACAACACTTTCTCATCTCCAATAGTGTGTGGTGTTCCTATCTGATTATGATTGTGATCAAATAATGCAAAAGTAATTCTCTCTAAGTTTCCTACTTCATACGCTGCATCCTCACCTGCTAACGCTGATATAGAGTAGCTTATTTCAAAAGCATTTGCACCACTTGTAGTAGTGCTCTTAAAGAAATTTGCACTAAGCGTTGTAGGGTCAGGTGTTGTAACATTTAATCCTGCAAGATAGTAATCTGCAAATAATGCTCTTTCATTATTATCAAGCTGGTCCCACTTAGTATTTGATGTATTTACTGTACCACTAACACTAATACTATATGTTACATTTCTCTTCAATCCATCTTGCTTAAAGTGATAAGAGGTCTTTCCATTCACTGGCGCCCCGCTTGTCTTGTCAATAGATATTCCCTTAACATTTCCGTCCTCTCCTATGATTGAAATGTTAAGTGGATAATCGTTATCGACGTGAACCATACCATTTATATCTTCTATAACGATTGTTCCTTCTATAGAATCATAAGTAGCTTTATCTATTATTATATTTGTTACTGGGTATATTCTATCCTCCATAGTCGCAACATCAGAATTATTACTTGATATCTCAACTATCTTTTCGTTATCTTTAAATAAAACTATAACTCGTCCATAGTAATTGTATTGAGGATCTACATCAAATGTAATATTCTGAAGTGAATCTACATCTTTTGACTCTACAAACTCACCATCTCCGGCTTCTGTATTCGATGTCTGATACAACTCATATCTGTATCCAACAATACCGCTATCTGGATCTTTGATTCCTGCTTCCAACGAAAGTGTAATAGTCTTATATCTATCACTAGGAATTATTTTTGTTTTCATATCTGTAACAGAAATCTCTTGTGGAGTATTTGTAGTAGTATCTAAATAATATGGTGTTCTCTTTAATGTGTTTATATCAAGCGATATATCTACAGGCAATTTACCATTACTCTTTGCTTCAACATTACAAAGTTTCACCACATAATTGGCATCTGGATATATCACTTGTCCATTCTGAAGATTCTCCATTTCTGAGAATGTAAATTCTTTTGTTCCAACATTTCCTTCTAATAAACCTTTCAAACTTATTGGATTGTCCAAGTCAGTTTCTCTATATAAAGCTACTCCGTATGAACCTATCTGGCTATCATCTCTCATATTTACTCTAACAGTAATACTGTCTGAAGTAACTTGAACCTTCTCAATATTTAATCCCAATTTATCTGTTGAGAATATCTTTGTTAAGAAGTCTTGTGTAAACTCACCATACTCTGTAACATATGTACCTGTAACTATAAGCACATACTCTGTGTCTGGCTGTAACTTATTAGTTATAACCTGAGCTTCCGTGGCATTAGTAGTAGGTTTTTGGATAAGTCCCTCATCTGAATGGAATTCTTTATCATATCCAGCAACATATTTATATCCTTCTCTTGTATAGATAGTCCATTTTAAATTATCTGTTAAAAGGCCATCTTTGTCGATAATATTTAACCATATATCAGCTGAATTTGCTCCCACAAAATAATTTTTAATAGTTCCATCTTTTTCAGTATGAAGAGTTACTTTAGGAGCCTCAGACTGCTCTATAGAGCCGATACCGTCAGGTGATGTAGATGACTGTGCATCATCTCCATCTTCTCCATCCTTACCATCGTATCCTAACTCTCCACCTTCTCCTTTTTCTCCGTCTTCTCCATCAGTTCCATTTATACCGGACTGGCCGTTTTGTCCATTGCCACCAGAAGTACCCTTATTTCCGCCACTTCCATTGTCACCTGTTTCTCCGAGCTGTCCTTTATCTCCATTGTCACCGTCTGCACCGTTATCACCATTAGCTCCGTCTGTACCATTTACTACGTTGAATGTAGGAAGCTTAATCTTATCATTCTCGTCAACTTTGAGATTTGCATCTGAATCTATAACCATAGAGTCTAACGACAATGTTTCTTCTCCATTTACTACGAAATACTTGGATACAAGTCTAAGCTCAACTCCACCATCTGTAAGAATATACGCATCAGAAGAAACCGTCTGATAAGTTCCCTGCTCATGAACTAATCGCACGATTTCACCATCAATATATTGAATCTGCACATAATCATTTAATGTGACTGTTTTATCTCTGCTCAAGCGCACTGTAATCTGTGGCGCTACTACCATATATGTATCATCTGCAATTTTCCAGATAAACTCCTGTATCTGCATTACATCACCAAGATATGACATCTCATACTGAGTTGCATTCTTAACAATAGTTGTTTTATCAGATACTCTAAAATATGAAACCTGCTTTTCATCCACCTCTGTCAGGCTCATAACAACACCGTTTGTAAATGACTTAAGAGAGCCATCTGTAAAATGCACAAATTGCTCCTTATTTACAAGAACATCCTTATTAGATGTATCTTTAAACGATATCTTTTCTCCGAACTTTTCTTTATAGCTTGTACCTGCTGAGAAGTAGTGCATCTCATTTACATCAGTGGTCAAAGCTATATTCTTAGAAGGTACAAGAATATATCCCGAACCTCCAAATTCCCTCAACGAATCCTTGTACGCCAAAAAGGTTAATGTAATAATCGCTCCAAGAGCAACTACTACCGTACATAACATTGCTATTAACAATTTTTTATGAAATGATTTTGCAGACGATTTCATTAATACGCATCTCCTTTATCTGTATTTACTATATTAAAGTATCATATCACTAATGTTAGATGATTTCAACAAAAATAGCTATTTTTCAATTAAATTTTTAATAAAATTGTATATTTTTGTGCAGAAATTCTATATTTACATCGTTTTTGCGAGTTAAAGTGGTAATTTAGAGAAGATAGTGGTGTTCACAAGTGTCATCTTAACAGCAGACTGAGAGCAGTCATGCCTATTCATCTTCTTGACTCGCTTCGCTCCTCAAGAAGCCGAATGTCATGCCTTCAAATAGCCAAAAAACCTACATATACAAACCATGCTCCATTCGGAATCCGCCCTTTGGGCTACTTCCTCATGAACGGCTGTCGCCGTATATAGTTAAAAACAATAAAACCACCGGATGAGAACGCAAGCGTTCTCCTAACAGCAGACTGAGAGCAGTCATGTCTATTCATCTTCTTGACTCGCTTCGCTTCTCAAGAAGCCGAATGTCATGCCTTCAAATAGCCAAAGATAATAAAAAATACCGAGCCACAAGTAAACTTGCGCTCGGCATCTTTTATTATCTTTGACTGCTCTCAGTCCATTTCCTATTCAAACTCTATAATGTAGTCTATATATCGTGTCTTTTTAGTTTAATTTATAGCATATCTTGTATATATTTTCTAATTATTCCGCCTCGTCTACTGAGTTTTACTAGTTTTTGTAGACAAAATGTAGACATCTTAATCATTAGAACCTTCTATAATTTTACTAATCTAAAAGAATATTCTTTTTCCGCTTATACAGTATTACTAAACTTGGAATAAACGAAACAATCATAAGCAAAAACACGCTTAGTACAACAAACAGATAATCGCTTTGCGTAAAGTAATGCGTTATTGCGCCTAAAATATTGAAGCCCTTTTTAATTAACAACCATGTCATTGGTACTGATAATATAGCTCCAATGGAGAAAGCCGCTACTAACTGCAGGAGCAAGGATGCTATCAGTTTTCGGAAACTCAAGCCGTTGATTCGATAAAGTGTGTATGTCGAAAGGCTCAATCTTGTCTTTATAACAAGCTGAATTAGAAGCATCGTAAAGGTTACTACTGTTAGTATGCCCATAAATGTCACGGCGAAAATAGTCACAAGCAAATTGTAGATCTTATACGTCCTAACATCACTTGACCAATTCTCAAATGTCATATTGGGGTAATCAAGACCCAATACTTGCAGTTCTTTCGCAATTAGTGTGTTGTTTGCATCAATATCGGTATAAATGCTTACTACGCTGTAAGTGGCGGGGATTCCCAACTCGTCCAATGCTTCATTTGCAGTCAGAACCGAACAAGCTGCTCCAGCTCTGCTTGAAATGAGTTTACCATCGGTACTGCGGATAATAGCACCGATTTTTACCGTTACATCCTTTCGGTAAAACAAAGATATATCCGATTCTGCGACACCGCCGTTTAACGGCTCGTCCGTAAGCAATCCCGAAAGTGTAATTTCATCACCGACCTTAAACTGTGTCATATTGATTGCATCCGGATCGTCATACTCTGCAGGGATAATTCCTCTTAGTATCGTTCCACCGAAATCCTGCTCCGTTATTTTGTATGCGGGAACACGGAGAATGACTTCTTCTCCCGACATTATCTTGTCTATGTTGATTTCACCCTCAATAACAGATGCCTTTAGCTCTTCCAAACTTTGCTGGCTATATCCGACGATCTCGCTGCATATCAACACATCGTCATCTGCATATTGGAATGTATCCCAAATGAGATTATAATTGTTGATTTGCATAAATGTTTCCATACTATATCTGCCATCAGGCATCGAGTCGGAACCATCAAAATACGTGTCAATGCTGTCAGCTTTTACAAGGAGATTCATTTTTTGATTCTCTCTGTATGATAAAATCTTCGACACTCCCGAAATGGATGCAACGGAATCAATAAAGTCTTGGTCAGCTCCGTTCTTTTCGTAATTGTTTGTAAAAAGCAAGGGGGTAATCTGTTCTCCCGTGACTTTATCCGTAAGAGGAGGTGCGTTGATCAGTTTTGAGGCAAACTGAAAGTCATAATCATTTTCTACATAGTTTAAATTTGTTTCTGTTACATCCTCGGTGAAATAATTTTTATATGCGATTCCGTAGGACAATAACGTACACGACAATGAAATCAGCAGTACAATCGCTATAATTGCTTTGCGATTTTTGAACATATCCAATTTGAATATACTTATTCTTGCCTTCGTATTTTTATAATGCTTTCCGCTTATCTCACTGTCAAGTGCAATCTGCTTTACGATGTACGCTGCATAGATTGTAAAAGCAGTAATAAACCCTACGCAAAGGGACAGTATCAGTGACGTGTTCAACTGCATATTGAAATCAAATACCGGAGAACTGTATTCATTATTCAGAAGAAGATGCAGACAAGCCTTTGATGCAAAGAAACTGAGTACACTTCCCACCGCAGCACCAATGATCAAAATGCAAATCATTTCAAACATAAGAACAAAGAAAATACTTCCTTTGTTCATACCGAGTAAGAGGTAGTTGCGGATTCTTGCAAGAATCTTCGTCTTGTTCATAATCAAAATCGTTGTTACGATCAATAACGATATTACATACATCAAGACCATAAAACTCTGAGGAATGGAGAAATTCTCACTTACATCAAAAGATTTATTGCTTGAAAACAGCCTTGTTGTATCATCATTGGAATTAACGATTTCCGCTTCTTTAATGATAACAATTTGTTGTGTGATACTGTGGGTTTCTTTAAAAACTTGTTCAAGACGGTTTTGGGTGATAAACGCATTGACAGGAGTAATGTTGTCCTTTATCTGTAACTCACCACGGGGCCATAATCTTCCGAAGTCATTTACGATTCCGCACAGAGAATACGTTTGATTTTCAATGGTAATTTCCTGCCCGACACTATAATTTCCTAATTCTTGTGCGATACCTTCAGTCAACGCAATTTCATTGTCGGTTTCCGGCAGGCGACCTTCTTTTATGCTTATACAACCGATCCGTATTGCTTCGGAGTCTGCAAAGCCTAAGTTGAGACTTTTGTTTCCCTCCAAGGGTAAGGTTTTAGCCGTATAGAATACACCATAACTTTCGTATCTGTAATTGGGCAGTAGTCCCTCAAATGTTTCGTCGGTGAATGTTGATAATTCCGACACTTGCTCACGATAATAAATTTCATCAAAGATTCCGTAAACGGCTGTTCTTTGTTCTTTGACGGTTGCAATAATACTGTTTGTTGTGTTATACAAAAACATAGGAACAAGCGTTAGAATGCATATTGCTATGAGCGATAGCTTGTTTCCACTGTTTTTGTGCAACAAACTTTTTGCGGATATTTTAATCAAACCTAATATATGTTTCATTTCTGCACCTCCTGCTCTAACCTTCCGTCACTCATTCTGTAAACTGTATGAGCAATTTTCAGCCATTCAAGATCGTGGGTTACAATGACATAGGTTTGCCCTTGTTCTCTATTGGTACGCTTTACAAATGCCATCAACTTGTTTCCTGATTCAAGATCTAGATTACCAGTTGGCTCATCCGCAAGAATAATGGAAGGTTCCATTAGCAAAGCTCGTGCAACGGCGGTACGTTGTCTTTCACCACCGGATAACTGTGTCGGGTAAAAATTGCGTCTTTTACCTAAATCCAAAACATCAAGCAGTTCCTTTTCCCTTTTGATGTTATACGGTTTGCCTGCTATATCAAAAGGCAGTCTAATATTATTTATAACGGACAATTCATTGATCAGATTGAAATTCTGATAAATAAAACCGCATTTTTGATTTCGGATTTTTGCTCGTTCCTTTTCACTCAGCCCATAAAGATTTTTGCCATCTAACATCACTTCGCCTGAATCCGGAACTATAAGACCGCCGAGAATATTCAAAAGGGTACTTTTGCCCGAACCGCTTTTTCCGATAACAACGACAATTTCGCCCTTCTTAATTTCTAAAGTTGTACTTTTAAGAGCCAGAACTTTTGTGCTTCCAATTTTGTAACTTTTGGATATGTTTTTAACATTTAGTATTCTATCCATAATTTTCACTCCTTGAATTAGAAAAAAATAACCTTACTATTGTTAATAGCAAGGTCATTTTACAATTCAAATATCAAGAAAATATCATAAATTAAATATTATTTGCAGAAAAATGAAGCAATCACACACGCCCCAGTAGTGGAATTATTTGTAAGATTCAATGCTCCTTTATGCTTTTCACATAGTATTTTGCATAGATATAAACCAAGTCCAAAATGAAGTTCGTTATCATTTTGATTTCCCGTGTAATAGGGCGCAGTCGCTATCTTAAGTTCTTCTTCCGTGAATCCAGTTCCATCGTCTGATACAGATATAGTTAAACAATCTGCTGACACACAGTAAAATACATCTATTGATTTTACGGCGTACCGAACAGCATTTGAAACAATATTCTCAAATACCTGCATAATAATATTCACATCAACATTTATATCTCCGGATTCAGTTTCCGCTTCAAAGTTAGATACAAGTCCGTTTCCTTGACAGAGTATTTCTAATGATTTTTCTAATTGAACCGAGAGTTCACCTATGTCAGTACACTTTGGTTGTATTGGTTGATCCTCTAATTTACTCATCGTGCCCATACTATAAACATAGTTTTCAATGCGTTCAATGTTCTTTGATACAGTTTTTAATAGTGTTACTTTCTTATCCTCCGAAACATCTGACCTTGCATAGACTTTTTGAAGAAGCTCGACATTGCCCCTCATAACAGTAAGTGGTGTTCTGAGTTCGTGAGAAAAAGAATTATTCAATCGGCGTTTTTCTTCAATCATTCGCCACATTGTTCGGTTATTATCTTGAATCGACAGACGCATTTTTTCAAAAGAAGAACATAACTGTCCCAATTCATCTTTTCCGCTATAATCTATAACGAAGTCAAGATTATCTTCGGAAATGTTTTCGGAAGCATTTATCAAAAGTCTTATCGGTTTTTTCAACTTTCCAAAATAAAAGATAACTCCTCCGATTATAATACTGATAATACACCAGAAAAAAGAGGAATACTCATAAATTATGGTGTAAAATTTATGTGCTTGTTCATCTTCCACGGAAAACTGGAGATAACCTATATAATGCGTAACTATAGACGCCGATTCATTGACTTCTTCAGTTTTCTGTTCTATCGAAATATATTTCGCCTCAATAAGTTGTATTTTTTCACTTGCATAACTCATTGTTGTTTTTGAAAGAATTACCGCTAATATGATAAAAAATGACATAACAATTATCAGCAAGGGCATTAGCGGTATTCTTAAAATAAATTTCTTTAGTTTTCCCATTTATAACCACACCCCCATACTGTTGCAATATAAGATTTACAGCCTGCCTCTGTAAATTTAGCTCGTATTTTGCGAATATGTTCTACTACTGTCATAGAGTACCCGTCGCTATCAAATCCCCATAAACGTTCATATATACGTTCTTTATCAAAAACCATACCCACATTTGTGGAAAGCAATTCTATAATATCAAATTCAGTTTTTGAGAATGAAATCGTTTTGTCCTTGAAATAGACAGCTTTTGAGGAATAGTCTATAACCAAATCGTCGCTAAATTTCAAATCGGATTTTTTCTGCAATCTCATATTGCGGCGCAAGTGAGCAGAAACACGGGCACCCAATTCATCAAGGGAAAATGGCTTTGTAATATAGTCGTCCCCACCCGCAGAAAAGCCATTTATTTTGTCAATATCATCAACATTAGCCGTTAAAAATAGAATCGGACAAGAAACAAACTCCCGAATCTTTTTACACACTTCAAGTCCATTCAATTTTGGCATATTGACATCGAGAAGTATAATATCGGGTTTCTGACTTATTTTTTCAAGTGCTTTTTTTCCATCACATGCGGATATCACATCATAACCACATAAATCAAAATAATTACAAAGAAGAGCAACTACATCTTTTTCATCATCAACAATTAAAATTTTTGGCAACGCTTAACACCTCCTGTTCAATCAATCATATAATTATAAATCATATATATCAAATTTTTATCAAGATTTCCCTCCATCTTACTCAAATAATAGCATAAAAAAAGAAGCCAGACGCATCCAGCTTCCCTAGGCATAGTCCGCAGACGTCCGCCGCAATTCTATATTATATTATGCCATAATAAAAATTTATATGCAATAGATTTTTGAATTTTCTACAAATATTTTTTTAATAAATTCAACTTATTTCTGGTATCGGTATACACTATAGTGTTAAAAATAGATACAGAAACCTTACCTCTAAGCTCTTCACAGTTTCTTTCAAACAATCTAATAAATGTCATCATTTTTTTCTTTGGACACTTCAACAATTTCATCATAAAACATATAAGAATCACATAATCAACAACCGTCTCAAATGTTATATTCTTAATTCCAGTTTCTGAACATATACACTTAGCTATTCTCAAATTCACCTTACCGGTTTTAAATCGAGTATCAAAAACTGTGTTATTATGTGCTACAGCATTCCTTAAATCTTTCAAAGCATATATTATCAATGGCAACAATTTACCATCTCTGTCATAAGCAACTTTTATTCCCACGCTCTTAGAAACTTTTTTCCCTACATTTGGTTCAAGACAATCTACAAAAGTTCCAAATTCTCCAAGACTTATCAATTCAAATATTGCCCATATCGGAAGTGGCTGGTCTTTGTCATAATAATGATTTACTATAAAGCGCTTACCGTAATCTCTCGAAATAAGGCTATATACTTTATTTCGAAGATTCATTCTTTTATTAATTGCTCTTTTATAATCATTACTTCCTATTGAATACATTTTATAATCGGTCAACACTTTTGCATAAACATCCGCAAATCTTTTACTTTTAGTTTCTTCCAAAATAACTTCTAAAACATAGTTTTTTAATGTCGTTTCCAAAAACATTATTTCTGGATAAAATATTGTCTTAACCGCCATATCAAAATCATAAATTGCCTGCACTTCATCAAAAGAATTGAATACATATGTATTTGTCGGTTTGTTATGATAACGATATCCCTTATAACCATGAAAATAGCCCATATATCTGAGTTTTTTCTTATCACCACTTCCAGATATATTTAACCCTTTTGCATCTCGCATATATGTCATTAATGCATTAATACTTTTAGGTTTCTTTTGCATTTGCATCACACTCCTCTCTTTTAGCAACCATCTTTTTTGTATATAGCAATCTATCGAACCAAATAACAAACATATCTATCTTTTTTAAAGATTATATTATACCATCACTCTTTTTTCAATGTTTTTTGCTCAGAATAACGCTCCCTCGCCATATTCCTTATACATACACATCCATATACCCCCTCAACTTTTCATCATCATAACAACCAATCCTGCCACCGGCAGCAAAATCAATGCCATCGCTCCAAACCTCATCCACATACCTACTAGCACTCCAACTACCCATATTGCAGCTATGCTCCATATAATTATATTTCTTCTCAAATCATGATTTCCCATGCACACAACCCATCTAATCACCGAATACATCACAAACATCACTATCATAACTACCATCAGATTGATGGATATGATTGATTTTATTAATCTTCCTGCAAATGATACTATCGCAAATGCACAAAGACTTGCCAACGCTGATACACAATCCATCTGATTATCTTTAAAATAACTTGCATACCTTCTTAAGCCTAAGAACATCAAAACTCCAATACCACCAATAACAGCTCCTACAACACCTATTCTTACTATCCAGTATAAAACTACCGACAGCCACTCCACAGGCACTTTATGGGTTAGATTTGCCATCCATAATGCCAAAGAATTTATCCTCTCCCACACCATAACAGCACCATATACGATACCCTTGCCAAAGGCTATAGCATCTCCCACTATCAATCCATCCTTCAACGCTTTTATAAGCGTAACTACAAAACCATATATAAATACTGCTATTATCACACCCTTATATTTTCGTTCCACTCTAGACTTAAGCTCATCCTCTGCTACTAAAAGTTTGAAAGCAACTGTTTTTTCCACCTCCTCACTTTTATATTTTAGCCAGCTTCTATCACGCTCTATTGATTCCTCTTTGCGTTCTAGTTCAGCCGCCTTACGAATATAGCTATCCTCAATGGCTTTTGCTCTTTCTCTGGTTTCCCTCTCGCTTTGTATCAGTTTCTCGTTCTCTTTCAGAACCATATCTGCTTTCGCCAGCTTCCCTATCTGCTCGTTCAGAGATACTATCGTCTCGCTTTTCTTCTGAAGCTCGTTCTTTAGTATTAAGTTCTCTGATGAAAGCTTTGAGTTCACTTCCTGTAGTGTCAAGTTCTCCTCTGCAAGCTGTGAGTTCTGTATCACATATGATTCCACCTCGTCCTGCAGATTCTCCATCATACTGACTAACTGTTCTACGCTCTCTAAGTCGTTTAAGTCGTTCATTTATACTCTCCTTTCTCTCCATGATTACTCTTGCAATTCTTTCAATTGCGTTATCTGTTTCTGCAATCTCTCTATCTGTGTCTTCTGTTTCTTTGACAGCTGACTTAACTGTTCGTTTAAATCCATTGATTCTTCCAACTGTTCCCTTAACATATTGTTTTCCTGTTTCAGAGTCTCTATCGCCACTTCCTGTGACTCCATAATCTCTATCATCTCCTGCTGCATCTCTATAAGCTCCAACACTTCCTCTAATTCCCTTAAATCTTTCAATTATCTCACCTGCCTTTGTTATAATGGCTTCTGTTATCTCCTTCGCAAGCCTTACCATTTCCTCGCGGATGGAATTACGCTCACGGACATCTCTGTTAATCTGACATCTTTCAGCTATTCTTCCATCCTTCTCCATCTGTCTTGCCACCACACCCTCATGAATCGTAGGCTCTTTGTCAATACCCTGACGCTCATAGCTTCTATGGTCAATCTTGCTGTTTTCATCTAGGTATCTGTTGCAATGCTCTGCCCATGACCTTCTCCATATTTCTGCCTTTGAATGCTCATTCCAATCATTTGCAGGAATGGATATCTTCTCCCACAGATACTCACAGCCCTTACCACTTCGTACACGCTTTTTTTGCTCTCCATTTTCATCCAAAACCGGTATTCGATACCTCTCTGTATTTTCCTTATCTGCAGGATTATATGATGGTAAATCTGGATTATAAATTGGCTTGCCACTTTCATCCCTTGCATTGGCAAACACAGATTTTTGTTTCTGCAACCACTGCTCATGCTCATCCATACCTCTCATGGTAAGCATTATGTGAGCGTGTGGATTACCATCACCTTTATCGTGCAAAGCCCAATCAGCAATCATACCAAACGACACAAAGTTTTCATTAATATAATTTCTTACACATTCTATCTGTTCATCTCTTGTCATTTCTACCGGCAATGCTACCTCAACCTCACGGGCAAATTGTGCGTCAGACCTTTTCTCAATCTGCTGTACTTCGTTCCATAATATTTCTCTGTCCATATAGCGAGACGGAGCATTTACAGGCAACATTATCTCGCTTGTTATAACGCCACCTTTACGAATGAAATCGTGTGTTATGCCGGTTTCTTCGTTGTACAATTTTTCGCCGGAGCGATATGCTGCAGATGCAACTGCAGAACGTCCTCCGGCACGACTGATAATTTTGATTGAACAATGATATATTGACATTTTGCATCACCTCTTTTCCATGTGCCAATATCATCAATATGCAAAATGGTGCTTATGCCGTCTGCATAAGACCCGCCGACGGAACGCGCCCGGCAGCTTTAGCTGACCGGTTGGTGCCCTGCACCAAACTTATGCAATGTGGGCTTCGCCCACATATAAGTGCGCCCTTAATAAATTAAGGGATGTGCAAATTTATAGTTCCTCTTTGACATTGTTTGCAGTTGCAACTATTGAGTTATTCATTGCCTTAGAGAAATATCTGCCATTTTTTTCTTGATTTTTAAGAAACATAAGTAGTCTTTCTTTATCTTCATCTATAGTAGTTCTACCAAGTACTGACTCCACTATTCCACCCATTTCAATAAGTCTTCTTGTTCTCTGCTTACGTTCCTCCTGGGACTGTCTTCTCTTAAGCATCTTCTCCTGCTCTGCCAACTGCTTCTGTTTAGTTTGAAGCTCACTTATTCTTTCCTCATAACTTTTCTGCGCCATATTATCCTTCCTTTCCAAACAATTTATTTAATATTTCAAGTATCATTCGAAGAGATTCCCTCTCTTCCGGTTCCAAGTTTTCTAGCATAATATCGTTATCAAATTTTTTATTTAAGTCTTCTATTTTATCTTTAATTGCTCCAAAGCTTTTAATATTTCCTTTAACCAAAATCTTCTGATACAAACAACTCTCAATAAAATATTCCGACCTATTTAAGCCCGACAGTGCCATTCTGGCATTAATAAGATTTCTCTCATTTTCACTTACTCTAAAATTCATAACGACATTTCTTTTTCTTGGATAATCATAATTCTTCTCCACATCTACCTTCTTTACAAGTGCAGGTCTTTTATTTGCCATAGTACTCACTCCTATTCTGCCTCTGTAAAGGCTTTATTAAGGCTATTTGCCATATCTCTCTGAACCGATGGATAAAGATGCGAATACCTTTCTGTTATCGTTACACTTTCATGTCCTAATCTTTCAGCTATCTGTATAGGCGAATATCCTAAATTAATAAGTAATGCACAGCTAGAATGCCTTAAATCATGAATTCTTATTTTCTTAACACTAGAAGCTTTGCATCCTCTTGCAATCTCGTGATGAAGATAATATTTTGTCACTTCAAATATTCTACTTTTGCTATTTGGCTTATAAAGTGTTCCAAAATAATCATCCATTTCTTCACACAAGAATTTCGGAAGTTCAATTATTCGATTACTCTTTTCCGTCTTAGGAGATGTGATAACCTCTTCCCCTTTGATAACCTGAAATGTCTTATTGATACGCATGGTTCTCTTTTCCAAATCAAAGTCTTCCATTGTAAGCGCAAGCAGTTCTCCGCATCTGATACCAGTCCAATATAGAAGCTGGAAAGCATAATATGACATAGGCTTGTCCTTAACAGCTTCAATAAATTTAAGGTATTCTTCTTTTGTCCAAAACAACATTTCCTTTGCCTTGGTTTTCCCCATCTTCTTATTTACGATGCTTGGGTTTTTAGGCAAATCATAGTACTTTACAGCGTGGTTAAATATAGCATTCAACTGATTCTGTATAGTTCTAAGATAAGTCTGCTTATATCCCCTGCCGTCATCATCACGAAGACATAACAACTCATTCTGCCACTGTAATATATCCGTTGAATTTATGCTTGATAGGCTCCTATTCTCGAAATAAGGGCGTATATGAGTGTTAATTATATTTTCCTTAGTTGCATAAGTACTAAGCTTAATTTGGGGCTTTATATCCCTCATATAGATATCTATAAAGCTTCCAAATCCCATATTGATATCTTTAGTCATCTTTGCAAGGAATTCTCTTTCATAAGTAGCCGCTTCCTTCTTAGTTTCAAAACCACGTTTCTCATGTTTCACTCTCTTTCCCTGCCAATCGGTGTAATAGCAGGCAACACGCCATTTGTTGCCACCATAACCGTTCCATTTGTCTTTATACACTGCCATACTCAGTCTCCTTTCTAATAAATGCTCCCTCTAAGGAACTTTAAATAATCATCTGTCAGATTTGCTTGGGCTTCTAACGTTCCCACTGTACTTTGCGTATACAATGTTGACACCAGATAAGCTGACATATTCTTAATGTTAAGCTCCTTATCCACTATCCTATTGAGAATATCTGCTATATGCTGATATTTAAGTTTCAAGAATTGCAACTTTACCACTTCCCAAGGATACGTAACACCTCTTATTGTCACATTCTCCCTAGGGTAACAAACCATATCGCAAATAACTCCATAAACTTCATTTACCATTGCCATTTCATCTTCATTGTGATTATTTGCTATCTCTAATAACCACTCCAACTTGATGTTTTCAGCAATCAACTCTTTGTATTTGATAATATCTATCTCTCCATCCATCACATCAGATGATAGATTGATTGATTTGATATTATCTTTATTAATATTCAATTTTTTATTATCAGTATTATATTCCGTTGGATTTACCGTGACGGCTAATCCGTTGCGATTATCCCGTGTCGGTAAATCCGCCACGGTAAACTCGTCACCGTTTTCTCTGTCTTTCAACTTGTTTGGATATACTTCTATCTCAGTTTCATATTTGCCTTGCGCATTCCTAAACTGCCTTCTTACTATATAGCTCAGTTTTTCCAGTTTGATAACAGATTTCCTTATTGAATCCTTGCCTTCCGGAACCAATGCGCTAAGACCGGCAATACTAAAATCCCATCCGTCTGGCAAACTGATAATCGTACAAAGAACTCCTCTGTCTTTCATGCTAAGCTCTTTGTCTCGCAGAATGTTATTACTTATCATCGTAAAATTATTCTGGGTTTTGTTCTTTAATACAGCCATTAAATACTCCTTTCGTAAATTTTCGTTGAAAAGAAGCACTCATTATGCTATGATGAATTTACCAGATTACATACATTACATAATGTGTGCAAGCTCCAGCAATGGAGCTTTTTTCTTTTCTAAAACATTTTTCATCAATTTGCCACCTTTAGGCAAGCTTCCTCGTACCATATACGATTTACTTTCCCAGAAACAACAATTGCTCTCGGATTCTGTTCCTTTAATTCCTTGTTAAGCTGCTTAATCACTTCATATGCCTTTGCTCTAGATACCCCTAAATCATACTTTACAGTGTCAACGCCAACAAATAATGGTAATCTTTCTTCTGCCATAAGCTCGTTCTCCTTTCTTTAAATTCTGATTTTTAATAAATATTAGTATTTATTATATTTATCATTATATCATATTATTATCCTATGTCAATATTAGTTTTTGTTATATTTTTTATTTTCCTATATAAATATTCCATTCTATATGTTATAATAGGATTCAGAATAAATTTTATGGAGGTTAATTATGAGCATATTAGATGGAGACAAAGAGAACATCTTTGGAGAACGCCTTAAAAATCTAAGAACCGTTATAATGAAAAAAACTCAAAAAGAGTTTTCTGAGTTTATGTGTATTCCACAGCCCACCTTGTCTGCATATGAAAGCGGACGAAATAAGCCAACGGTAGATGTAGTTATTAATATTGCAGATAAATGTAATGTATCTATGGATTGGTTATGTGGCAGAGACGAACAGTCACATATGAATTCTCTTGGAGATGTAATGAGCTTTCTATTTGAGTTATATGAAACAAAGGAGTTCTCCTGCAAGACAATAATACATGACCGAGTTGATATCGAAGATGGTTCTGAAACCGATGATGCTAATCGTAACTGGATTCAAATGATGTTCTATCATTGCGAGAATAAGCGCAATCCAGATAATACCTATAGCCAAGATATCTGTGCTATAATCAAAAAGGTATCCGAGTTACACAGCAGATTAGTCAATTATGATTATCCTCAGGATTATTATGATTCCGAGAAAAAAAGATTGATTGATAGTTACGAGAATTATCCTATTACAAAAACGGACTTTTCAGGAATTTCAGAAGAAGAACGACTAAAAATAAGAAATGAAATCATGAGAGCCGAATGGGAAAAACAAAAATAAATCACAAGGAGATAAAAAGATGGCATCAATGACAAAAAAAGAAAGAGCAAAATATTATTGCAAGAAACTTTGTAACAGTCCCAATTCAAAAACGGTAACCGAAATTGCAAATTCTATTAATGGTTTGATTTATTCCGAAAGTCAAGAACCAGTATCCGAAAAATACAAATTAGAGCTTATCGCTCTAATGGAGGAGAGTTGGACAGAATTTCACCCCATTTTAGAACACGCTGAAAATCAATCCATACTAGAACTAATATCTCAAATAAAAGCAACAATAAAAAAACAATAACGGAGGTTAACAATATGGCAAGTATTATTATCAGCATATTATCTGCACTTATTGCATTATGTGCCTTTATTTTCTCAATATACACATTTTCAAAAAACAAAGCACTTACACAGCGTACAAATGAGTTAGCTGAAATTCAAGCAAAAACTGGTCAAGGACAACTAGAAATACAACTACGAGAACTAATAAATGTTGCTTCTCGTGAAATTGCACACTACGGACTCGAACTTGTAAAAAATCCTTCAAGCAAAATATTAATAAAGGCATTTGAAAGTGCCGAAGAACAATATCGGAATGCATATGAAGAAGCATGTGGCAAATATCTTGATGGTAAACTAGATAAAGAACGTTTTGAGAAAATGTATTTAATAGAAATACAAAATCTTGTTACGAATAAAGATCAGAAAGAACATTATGATGCAACTCAATCACATTATCGATGCACATTAGCAGTTTATAACGAATGGTTTAACAAGTCATAAATCTTATTTCATAATTTTGTAGACATTTTGTAGACGAAGAAAACGGGAAGCCCCTACTTATCGGGCTTCCCGCTATTTTCACATCATTCAAACTCTATAGTAGCTACTGGTTTCTTTGTTATCTCATATACCACTCTGTTGATACTTGTAACTTCTGATGTAATTCTGTCAGCAATCTTCTCTAAGAGATCGTAATCGATTCTCTCGATTGTAGCTGTCATAGCATCGATTGTATTAACAGCACGGATAACACACATATATCCCATACTTCTAGCGTTATCTCTTACACCAACTGCCTTGAAATCTGGTACTACTGTGAAGTACTGCCATACTGTCTTATCAAGACCTGCCTTTGCGAACTCATCACGAAGGATAGCATCTGACTCACGAAGTGCCTCAAGACGCTCTCTTGTGATAGCACCAAGACAACGAACTCCGAGACCTGGGCCTGGGAATGGCTGACGATATACCATCTCTGCTGGTAAACCAAGCTCAACACCACAAGCTCTAACCTCATCCTTGAAGAGCTGTGCAAGTGGTTCTACAAGCTGGAACTGAAGATCCTCTGGAAGACCTCCTACATTGTGATGTGACTTAACGCACTTAGCTGTCTTTGTACCTGACTCTATAATATCTGGGTAGATTGTTCCCTGTCCAAGGAATTCGATTCCCTCAAGCTTTCTAGCTTCTTCCTCGAATACTCTGATAAACTCGCCACCGATGATCTTTCTCTTTTCCTCTGGGTCTGCAACTCCTGCTAACTTATCAAGGAATCTGTCTGTTGCATCTACATAGATAAGGTTTGCATCAAGCTGATTCTTGAATACCTCAACTACGTTCTCAGACTCATTCTTACGCATAAGACCATGGTTAACGTGTACACATACTAACTGCTTGCCGATAGCCTTTAAGAGAAGTGCTGCTACTACAGATGAATCTACACCACCTGAAAGAGCGAGTAATACCTTCTTATCTCCAACCTGACGACGAACTAACTCTACCTGATCCTCGATAAAGTTCTTCATGTTCCAGTTAGCATCTGCCTTACATGTATCAAATACAAATGCCTTCAATGTCGCCTCATCTGGGAGCTCTGCAAGCTGCTGCTCGCACTTAGCTGTCGGATGATCAATTGACATCACTGGGTAACCACATGTGTAGATATCTGCATTAACCTCAACAGCCACGCCATCTACCACTCTGTTTTCGCCGCCGTTTAAGATGATACCCTTAACATTGTCAAGCGCATTTAACTCATCTACTGTAATGTCATGTGGATGTATCTCACTGTATACACCTAAATCACGAATCTGTCTGGCAATAGTAGTATTCTCTGTACTTCCTAAGTCCAGAATAACAATCATATCCTGTTTCATCGTTACTCTCCTTACGTTAATAAAATTAATCCGATAATTCATATTCCATCGGAATACAAAATGTATTCATATATAAACATCTTATCAGACTATGCCCTTTAGGCGTTTTTTATTATAGTACAAAATTAGCAATCAATACAAGATATTTTTTTCTAAGATATTCATTTTTTTATTAATTTGTTCAGCATTAACAAAAACTCCCCTTAAGTAACTTAGTTATTTACTAAATCTACCTAAAGGGAGTATTTTACTTTATTATATAATATTAAATCAAAACCTACTCTTCCAATGATTTTTTCTTAGACACCACAACCGTCTTTTCGTAGCACTTAAATATATCTCCAACCAAATCGCCTCTAAGCTTAGGAGTAACTAAACTAACAATAGGTACGATAATAAGTCCTGCTATCATTGCCACTGCTCCTGCTACGATTGAATTTGAGAAGAAGTTAAAGAACATATTAGCAACTGTTATACCTACACCACATACGAAACTTGCCCAAACAGAAGCCTTAGTAACCCACTTAAAGTATAAACTATACATATATGGTGCCAAGAATGCTCCTGCCAACGCCCCCCATGAGATACCCATAAGCTGCGCTATAAATGTTGGAGGGTCAAGTGCAAGCACTACTGATATAATAATGAATACTGCTATGAATATTCTCATTATAAGCACCTGCTTCTTCTCGCTTATATTCTTAGCTATAGTTCCTTTTATAAAATCAAGTGTAAGTGTTGAGCTAGATGTCATAACAAGCGATGATAATGTAGACATAGACGCTGACAACACAAGTACTACCACAATACCTATAAGTAAATCTGACAATGTTGATAACATACCTGGTATAAGACTGTCAAACTGTAACACACCATCTACATATTTAGCTTTATCTTCAAATAATCTTGCAAATCCACCTAAGAAATATGAACCACCAGCTACTACTACTGCAAATACTGTAGATATAACTGTTCCTGTCTTAATAGACTTCTCATCCTTTATAGCATAAAACTTATGTACCATCTGTGGCAATCCCCATGTACCGAGAGATGTTAATATAACTACACTCAAAAGAGACATTGGGTCTGGACCAAAAAATGAAGCATACGCGCCTTCCTGACCTAAAGTAATAGGTACTTCACTTGGAATCTTTGATAACTTCATTACAGCTTCGTAGAAACCACCCTGTCCATTTAAAACAGCTATAATTACGGCACATATACCTACTAACATAATTATACCCTGTATAAAATCATTGATTGCTGTAGCCATATAACCACCAACGATAACATATACACCAGTAAGTACCGCCATAACGATAACACATATCTTGTAATCTATATCGAATGCCATTCCAAACAAGTTTGATAGACCATTGTAAATGGATGCTGTATACGGCACAAGGAATACGAATACTATAACAGATGCCGCCAGTTTCAATTTATCACTATTGAATCTTTTTCCGAAAAACTCCGGCATAGTCTTAGACTCTAAATGCTGTGTCATAACTCTTGTTCTTCTTCCAAGAACCACCCAAGCCATCAAACTACCTATAAATGCATTTCCAAGACCTATGAAAGTAGATGCCAAACCGAACTTCCAACCAAACTGTCCTGCATATCCTACAAATACTACCGACGAAAAATATGACGTACCAAAGGCAAATGCTGTAAGCCAAGGACCTACACCTCTTCCTCCTAGTACAAAATCATCAACGCTCTTTGTATGCTTTCTGGAATATATACCAACTCCTATCATCATTCCAAAGAAAACAACTAACAATGCAATCTTAATTGCCATTTCCCAATTCCTCCTAAAGATTTTTTCGTCCTCTCACACTGACTTTGTGACTTTAAAGCGTGTATGCGTTAAATTATAAAATACAATCCTTATTTTGTCAATGCTGCATTGATATTTTTTCTCTCAATTGCATTAAAGTGGTGCTTTATTAAAATTTCTTGTCGACTATTTTCTATTTTTAGTATATAATAAGCCAGTAAAAAAATTATGGATATAGGAGACACAAAAGATGAACAGTACAACCATCGGACTATTAACCGTTATAGTCATTTATTTATTAGGTATGATTGCCATCGGAATATACTATTCTACAAAGAATAAAAACGTTGGCGACTTTTACTTGGGCGGACGAAAGTTAGGCCCTATCGTTACAGCTATGAGTGCCGAGGCATCAGATATGAGTAGCTGGCTTCTCATGGGACTACCTGGTGTAGCTTACCTGACAGGCTGCGCAGAAGCAGGCTGGACTGCAATAGGCTTAGCCATAGGAACATATTTAAACTGGCTTATCGTTGCCAAGAGACTGCGTCGCTACACAGCCAAGGCAAACAACTCTATCACTCTTCCAGAGTTTTTCTCTAACCGTTATAGAGATAACAGCAAAGCTATATTGGCCATATCAGCTATATTTATAGTAATATTTTTCGTTCCTTATACAGCTTCCGGCTTCGCTGCTTGTGGAAAGCTGTTTGCTACATTATTTGATATTCCATATGTGCCAGCTATGATTGCTAGTGCAATCATCATCGTAGCTTATACAGCCCTCGGTGGATACCTGGCAGCTAGTACTACTGACCTGATACAGAGTATCGTTATGACAGTTGCTCTCGTCATCGTAGTAGTATTCGGTATAAATGTTGCTGGTGGCATAGACGCTGTCATAGCCAACGCAAAGGACCTTGACGGATATTTAACACTATTCGCTTCACATAACCCTACAACTGGTGCATCAACTGCATATAACCCATTAACTATCGCTTCTGCCCTTGCTTGGGGACTTGGTTACTTCGGTATGCCTCACATCTTACTCCGTTTCATGGGTATAGAAGACGAGAATAAGTTAAAGTTATCTAGAAGAATCGCTTCTGTATGGGTTGTTATATCTATGGCCGTTGCTATTTTCATCGGTATCATCGGATACTCTATGTCGAAAGCTGGTGCCATTGACGTTCTCATTGGCTCTTCAGAGGCTGAGACATTGATTATAAAGGCAGCTATGCTTCTTAGCAAGAATGGCATATTCGCTATCATTATGGCTGGACTAATATTAGCTGGTATACTAGCTTGTACTATGTCTACATCAGACTCACAGCTTTTAGCCGCATCTTCAAGTGTGTCAAAGAACATTATGAGCGATTGGCTTGGCATCAAGCTCTCAAACAAAGGCTCTATGTTAGCTGCTAGAATCACTGTAATACTCATATCTGTTGTAGGCGTATTCATCGCATGGAACCCTAACAGTTCAGTATTTAAGATCGTATCATTTGCATGGGCAGGCTTCGGTGCTGTATTTGGACCAGCTATGTTATTCGCACTGTTCTGGAAGCGTTCCAACAGAAACGGTGTATTGGCAGGTATGTTAGTCGGCGGTATCATGGTATTCGTATGGAAGTACCTTATCGCTCCAATAGGCGGTCTCTTTGCTATCTACGAGTTGCTTCCAGCATTTATCTGCTCAAGCATAGTTATCGTAGTTGTGAGCTTACTGACAGCTCCACCTTCAAAGGAAATTGTAGAAGAGTTTGAAAGTGTATAAAGTAAGATTGATATACCAAGTGCATTAGGTATAATAAATTGATTTTTTTAACTGACTTGAGGTTTCGTATAGAGACCTCAAGTTTTCTTTATGTTAGCGAATTATTCTATAATTGTTCACATAATTTGTTGACTTAATCCCACATAAAACTTATAATCTAAGGTAACTGTGCAAGTTATTTTATACGTGAAAGGAGACTAACAAAATGGGACGTTTAGAAGGTAAAGTTGCCATTATCACAGGTAGTAACTCAGGTGTAGGTGCCGCTACAGCTAAGTTATTCGCAAAAGAAGGCGCAAAGGTTGTTATCAGCGCTCGTCGTCTTCCACAGCTTGAGGAAGTAGCTGATGAAATCAGAGCTGCTGGCGGAGAAGTTTTGGTAGTACAGACAGATGTATCAAAGGTAGAGGATTGTGAAAATCTTGTTGCTAAGACTGTAGAAAAGTACGGCAGAGTAGATATACTCGTTAATAATGCCGGCGTACTTGAAGCTGGTCTTAAGCCAATTGACTGCTTCGAGGACGAGGACTTAGAGTGGGTGTTTGGCATCAATACAAAGGGTACTCTCTACTGTACAAGAGCTGCTGTTAAGGAAATGATGAAGAATAACTACGGTTCTATCATTAACCTTGATTCAGTTGCAGGTCAGTTCGGTACTGGTGGTGCTGCATACGTTACTAGCAAAGCTGGTGTTATCGGCTTAACAAAGCACACAGCTATGCGTTTCGCAGGCACAGGCATCCGTTGTAACTCTATTAACCCAAGCTCAATCGCTACACCTATGGCTAAGACAGACCCTGCAACACTCAATCAGGATATGTTCGGTCAGATGAGAAAGCACATGAACCTGTCAGTGCCTATCTGTATGCCAGAGGATGTTGCAAATATCTTACTCTTCCTTGCAAGTGATGAGTCAAGAGCTATCACAGGTCAGATCATCGTATCAGACTTCGGTGCTACATTATAGTTTGTAATATTTATAATTAAAAGATTTCAAGGTGCTGTTTATATGGACAGCACCTTGTATTGTGATTGAAACTATAGAAAGGAATCATACATTATGCGCATAACCGCTCTAGTAGAAAACACAAGCGAAAACCCAGACTACGAAACCGAGCACGGCTTATCACTATACATAGAAACCGATTCCCACAACATATTATTTGATATGGGGCAAAGTGATATGTTCATAAGAAATGCAACCAAACTAGGTATAGATTTATCTAAAGTAGATATCGCCGTACTATCTCACGGTCACTACGACCACGGCGGAGGCTTAAAAGCATTTTTAGACATTAACCACAATGCACCTGTCTATGTAAGTAGTTCTGCATTCGAGCCTCATTATAATGGCGTAAATAAATACATAGGTTTAGACACAACTTTATATGGTCATAACCGCTTGATTGAAAACTTCAATCAAATGACTATCGCACCTGGACTAACATTATACTCCTGCAATGATTATGAAAAAGCATATGACCTTGGTAGCTTTGGTTTAAATATGATGGTGGATGGTCAATTTATACCCGATGATTTCAGACATGAACATTATCTACTTATAGAAGAAAACAACAAAAAAATACTTATAAGTGGATGCTCCCACAAAGGTATTTTAAACATAGCCAACTGGTTCAAACCCGATATACTAGTAGGTGGCTTCCACTTCTCTAAGCTACCACTTGATGACACCCTAAAAGAATATGCCAAATATCTTGACAGCTTCCACACAGAGTATTACACTTGCCACTGTACGGGCACAGAACAGTTCGCATATATGTCAAAATATATGAATAGATTACATTACTTGTCCACAGGACAAAGAAAGGTTTGGTAAAAAAATGAAAATAGCAGTTACATACGAAAACGGACAGATATTCCAGCATTTTGGACACACAGAGCAATTCAAGGTCTACACTGTAGAAGACGGACAAATCCTCTCATCAGAAATCGTAGATACTAACGGTAGCGGGCATAGCGCACTAGCAGTTGTATTAGCTGACTTAGGTGCAAATGCGCTTATATGTGGTGGCATAGGCGGCTGCGCTATCTCAGCTCTAGCAGAGGCAAATATAAAACTCTATCCTGGCATAATGGGTGATGCAGATAGTGCTGTAGCTAGCTTAATCGCTGGTACTCTAGAATATAATCCAAATGCAAGATGCACTCATCACCACGACCATCATCACGAAGGACACAACTGCGGCGAACATCAATAATCCACATCATTAAAACAACAAAATCCTCTTAAGTAGCATTGAAGTTATTTCAACTCACCATAACTACCTAGGAGGATTTTTTTGCTTATTTATATTCTTTCGCCATTCTCTTCTCTTTAGCTCTGGCTATCCGCATTTTTCATCTATGACTCCCCTATGACTCCCTCTACTGCCACTTTCATAACCTTGGCAATATCATCATGAATCACTAAGTCTGCACTAGCGTCTGCTGATGTAGTGGATTTATTAATAAGCACAAGCTTATCTCCTCTAAAATATCTCAAAAGCCCTGCTGCCGGATATACAATAAGAGAGGTACCGCCTACTATAAGCATATCTGCCTTTGATATGGCATCAATAGCATTTCTAACAACATTATCATCCAATGCTTCTTCATACAATACCACATCTGGCTTAATAACACCACCACACTTCTGGCACTTAGGTATACCATCATACTCACGCACATAGCTACCATCATAGAATGCTCCACAATCCTGACAATAATTCCTATGTACAGAACCGTGTAACTCATACACACATTTACTACCTGCTGCCTGATGAAGCCCATCGATATTCTGAGTAACTACTGCCTTGAGCTTACCCATCTCCTCAAGCTTCGCCAACGCTATATGACAGTCATTAGGTTTAGCCTCAGGATATATTAAATGCTCCTTATAAAACTCAAAGAAATCCTCTGGATATCTGACAAAAAATGTGTGGGACACTAGTTCCTCTGGTGTGGAATTTTTCTTAAGTCTCATACTATACAAGCCCTTGGCACTACGAAAATCTGGTATGTTGCTGGCTGTACTGACTCCTGCACCGCCGAAAAATACTATGTTGTGGTGGGTGGCGATGAGGGATGAGAGATGTTGGGTTAGGGTTTGCATGGTGGGGCTCCTTTCTGGTCGGTGTATGCGGTTGACTTACAGGTTAATTAACCTTCCAAGATAACAGTTCATCATAATTGTCGATAGCCTTAAAGTGTTCCTTCTCCTCTGCAGATGTAAGTCTAATCACTTTTTTATCTGGATATCGCTTAAGCAATTCCTCTATCTGTGGTTTAATCTCATCTTCAAAGTTATGGACAAATTCTAGGAATTCTTCATCCAAAGACTCCTCTATCCATGGCATATCATCTCGTTTCTTACCCATACGGCTACGTATACCATCAATGCACTGCTCTGTAGGTAAATCAAGATAGATAATTACATTTGTACCTTGTATGCGTTGCTCCATAGTAGATATGTAATTACCATCTATAAGCCACTCATCACGTTCCATAATGTCTGCAATAATAGTCACAAGTTCCGCTCTAGTGATGTGCGTCTTGTCTGAACGCCAATATAGGTTGTCCATATGGTAGGCTGGAATATTTAGTTTTTGGCTGAGGCTTCTGGCTAGGTAGCTTTTGCCACTACCAGGGGAACCGATTGAAGTGCATAAATATTTTTCTTGTCATTTCTAATCATTACAATTCCTCTATTCATTTATGTCTACCATATCTTGTTGTAATTTAAATTCAATTGTTTTATGACTTCCACCTGTTTTTCTAATCAATTCATCTTGACCAATTACTTTCACAAGATTTGTAATTTTCATAGCAAGGCTTTTCTTACCTCCATCTGTTTTACCATGCTCATCAGATATCTTATTATAAAAGATGGTCGTCTTAACTCTATCATTCATAATAAGCTTTTTCAGAACATCTTTATCAGTTATATCCAATGAATGTCCGAAAATATAGAGATTGTGCTCAAATGCTGGCTGTAATTCCCATGTCTCCATACCATCTTCATCTTCTCCTACATATTCATAATTTCTAATCACCCTTTCAACATTAATTTTGTTTATCCACTCTATATATTCACTTCCAGTACATTTGTATATTCTCTGAAAAAATTTTTTAAAGGCTATAAAGGTTACATCACTATCTTTTCTATCATCTGATAAATATTCATCTATACCTAACACCATATTATTTGTATATATCGAATTATTTATATCTGCTTGACCATGTATAAAGTCATAGTTAGTTCTGCCTCTGTAACCATATACTCTTCTATATGTATCTGTATAATTAAAACTTAACACGCCATCAAAATGCATATTTTTTAAATCTGGTGAAATCTTTACGCAATCTATTTCTTCTACATACACCTCTAAATATATTTCTAACAACCGTATAAGCCTATTTAAATCATGATATAATTTATCAAGTAATACTTGAAATGATATTCCCTCTTTTCCATTCATATCTTCAAATAAAGACGAACAGTCCTTATAAAGGAACTTTCTACATAGAAACTCATTAGATAGAACGTAAATTTCTTCATCCAATTCAATTTCGTCTCTGTCGCAATCTATGGAACGTATTATTTTAGATATTTCACACTCAAAATCAATCCAATTATCCTTTATATATGCCGAATTATTTAAAAAATAGTCAATCCATATATTATCTGACATACATTCCCATAATTCTTTCTGTACTTCCCTCTGCTCTAAAACTTCTACGCTTATTTGGCTAGGATACGTAACTATAGCCCAGTCAACTCGTATGTTTGCTCCCACAACAATATCATCATTACTTTCACGTAGCTTTGTATACAGTCCGTACTCAGCTTTTACCCATTCCAAAAAATCTGTATATTTAGTAGGTAAACCATGCGCTAAATCAAAACCATTTCCAATAACAAGAATATTCAACTATTTCGCTCCTCACATATATAAATTTACTTTCACAAACATATCCTACACAAACACTTCCTTCATTACTCCATTCTCCATATCATCAATACAATATATAGTATCCATAATATCGAATGTCTCCCTCAAGTTACCTCTCGCACTCTTCCATCCAAGTCCATCAGTAAACCATACAAATGTAAATCCATCAATAGTATCCGCTTCTTGCGACAACATCTTGTAACTCCTTGCCGTCTCGTTAAGTTTTGAACCACCACTGCTATAGAAGTTAGTCTCGATGCCATATATCATATTATCTGTCTTGATTACAAAATCAAACCTCTTTGCTGCCTTACCGTCATTTGACAATGCCGATAGGTCAATTCCCCACTTCTCCTCTATATCCTTTAAATACATTTCTTTAAAATAGCTCTCATCTTTTTTAAATCCAGATTCTATTATATATTTTTCAACCAAATCTTCCATCAAATGACCTCCTCGATTTTTACGACCATTCGAATCAAGACCCGTTTCAACTCCCGTTACGTAATCAACAAGATTATTAATAAGGTGATTTTCTAACAAATCAAACAATCCTGTCTTTTCCATAAAATATGAATACCATTCATAATAAGCAAAGCTGTTAGGTGGATAGTCTTTATAATCAAATTTATACCAATGACCACCCTTCTCATCCTGACAGTAAATCTCATTTTCTCTTTTAGCTAACAATATAGGGATTGCCTTTAAGGTATCAGGATACTTTTTCAATATTTTTATGAAATCATTCTTCATATCCTTACTGCCAATAAGTGAATTTAGTATGTTTAGCTCAATTTTTATTTCATCCACATTTCTATGTACCTTTTTGAAATCCACATAATATTCATAGCTTGATATACTTTCTCTAAATTTGCTTAACCAATCATCGAAATTTCTACTTTTCATTTTCCCTCTCCAATCTTCTTTTACTTATCTCTATATATTCTTTACTCACATCTATTCCTATGAACTTTCTGCCTAATCTTATGGCCCCAACTCCTGTAGTCCCCGAACCACAAAAAGGATCTAACACCACTTGTTCTTCCTCAGTTGATGCTAATAGAATTCTCTCTAACAAATACTCTGGTTTCTGCGTCGGATGCTTTCCTTCTTTTTTTTCTGACGACTTCGTTAATGCTCCTGTCCATACATCCTTCATCTGCTTTCCGTCATTCATTTCTTTCATTTTTTGATAATTAAAAAAATGCCGAGACTTCTTTTCATTCTTTTTCGCCCATAGGATAGTTTCAGTAGAATGTGTGAAGCATCGACATGCCAAGTTCGGTGGGGGATTGGTCTTTTGCCATGTAATATTATTGATTATTTTGAAACCTTCTTGCTCCAATGCCATACCAATCGAATATATATTGTGCAACGTTCCTGATATCCAAATTGTTCCATTTGGTTTTAGTACTCTTTTGCATAACTTAATCCACTTTCTATTAAACTTGTGTTTGTCTTCTACACTTGTTCCAAACTCTCCAAGCTTATCCCATAATCCCTTATTCACCGAAACCATTTTTCCACCTTGGCAAGTAATACCATCATTACTTAAAAAATATGGAGGGTCCGCAAATATCATATCTACGGATTCTAGTTTCATCTTTGCTAGAATATCAAAGGAATCACCTAATATTAATTTCGATTCTTCCGTCTCAAAATATGATGAAACTTTTTTTGTAAATAAGTTCTCCATCTACTGTTCTCCTTTAATAATTACATATAATAACTTCTTCTCCAACTCTATTAGTTGCATCTGAATTTATATATCTTTTTACATTAACAACATCAATTTTGTATCCCTTATCACCATACAATTCATTAATAAATTCTGTATTATGATTAGTCAACATACAATAGCATCCCCGCTCTGTGAGCTCATCATACAGTTTTGCAAGCCTTCGGTGACTTTCTATGTCAAATCCTTCTTTCGTATATGATTCAAATGAAGTTGGGTTTAACGGCACATAGGGGCTGTCAATAAACACAAAGTCTCCCTTAGATGCACTCGCACATGCTTGTTCAAAATCACCTTCCAAAATAGTTACGTTTTTCAAATATTCCGAAACTGCCATAATTTTCTTTTCATTTACAGATGCATTTCTACTACCATTATAAGGAACATTAAATAATCCTTTACCATTTACACGGTATAACCCATTAAAGCAATGCTTATTGAGAAATACAAACAACGCTGCTAATTCAATATCATACTCATCTTGCATTATTTTATCATTATATCGTTCTCTGAGATAATAATAGTATTCTTTACCGTCTTCCCACATACTGCCATCTAATCTCGAGACATTATTGAGAAACTCTGTTGAATTACAACATATTTGTCTATATGCATTAACAAGCGCTTTATTAATATCATTAATTACCGCCTCTGTAGGTAGCAAATCGAATATAACTGCTCCACCACCTACAAATGGCTCATAAAAGGTATTAAATTTTTCTGGCATTCTTTCTCGTATCTGTGAAAGTAACTGGCGTTTCCCTCCAGCCCACTTCACAAATGGTACCACATTTGAATTACTCATTTGCATTCCTCTTATCCTTGTTCTTTATAACAAAATTTAATAACATTATTATAGTTGTACATGAGAAAAATAACAACTAAATTTTACTTTTGAAATACAAAAATGTACTCATGTGACAATAACAAAAATTTGTTATTTCGATGCTGCCAGTAACCTGTTGAACGACAATTATGTTGTTCCTTAATTATTATTTCCTTTAAAGAAAACCCTGTACGTAAAAAACAGTTCATCACGTTGAATCCTAAAGGGATTACTTTACCATATTTTCTAATGTCTCCAATCATTATCGCGCACATTTTCCCCTGTTTTAACACTCGATATGATTCTGTCGCAACTTTGAACATTTCTTGCAAAAAAACATCTGTTTTCAATAAGGAAATGTCACCCTCTATATCCTTACTATATTTTATAATATCAGCATATGGTGGATGTGTACATACAAAGTCAATTCTACTGTCCTTTATAAATGATAAGTCAGTAGCACTACCTTGCTTAACAAATATTCTTGATGATGTATTACATTGGAATTTTAAATTTGTTTCTGAAATTGAAACTGATCTTGGATTGATATCCACGCCAATTGCGTTTCTATCTAGAAGTTTTGATTCTACTAAAGTGGTTCCACTACCTAGAAACTGATCTAATACCCAATCACCTACTTTTGTATATCTTAGTATGAGATTCCTAGGTACATACGGTGACCAATTTCCTCGATACGTCCCTGAATGAGTTGCCCAACTTCCTCGGTTAGGAAATGACCATATCGTCGTTGGTTCAAGGGTGAATTCATTTGGTTGTAAACTTATAAGTCATTCCTCCTTATTATTATTATCATATATAACCATTGTAGAACAATTTCAAATAAAAAACCATAGCGTTTTTTAATAATATGCAACAAATATAGGAAATTTTTGTCATATTATAGTTTGAACGGTTCTCAAAAATCTCCTATATTTGTTCATTCTAATTATTAACCTTCAATTATTTCATTTCCATTTTCTATATCACTTTGAATCACTGTAAATACAGAATTATTTTTTGTTGCTTGAGAAGGTGGCATATTACTATTTGAAACAGCAATTTTTGTTAATTCAATTGCCTCAATAATGTAGTCTTCTTCGTTCTCTGCAGTTGTATACCTCTTTAAATTTGCAACGGCATTTAGTAATATAAGATCTCCTGTGTTAATAAACATATATTCGTTCATCTCTTTTTCATATTGATCCTCTTCAACTGTTTTATTTATGTATTCAAAGAAATCCATTCTCATACATTCAGAGCGTTTACAACGTCTATACATAGCTTGCACTTGACCAATTTTTTCATAGCATAAATATGCTTCTACAACTTTTTCAGCGCAAATGCCGCTCACTAGTTCCTCAACAATCTTCTTATCAAACAACTCTCCTTTTCCTCGCTTAGCTCTAGCTGCATAATCATTATGATAAAATGCAGCATATACTTGAATCACTTTCTCCAATTTTAATATATGCCTTTTATCATAATATTTTATCTTATTAAGTGCATTTTTATATTCATACTCATTTACCAGTCTCTCCAAAAAGAAACCTTTTTCTTCAAGTTGTGCCTGAAGTTCTCTAATAAACGGATTGTTTGCCAAGAAATAGCTATCTCTTATTTCCGTTTGTGAATTTAGGTATTCAGTAATCTTTGCTCTAAAATCAAAATCCGAAGTCTCTATTATTCTAAATTGCAAATATACATCATCTTTTAGCATTCCTGAATCATATGCTCGTTTAAGATTATTTATTGTTTGACAACCATTTACAACTGATGCACCTTCCAAAATTAATGTTTGGTTTCCTGTACTATTTTTACAACTATCACATATCATAACTATACCATTATGATAAAAGAAAAAACGGCTTGAATCATTTCCTATAGCAGTATTATAAATCCCAGTATTTACATCATTGTCACCTTCATATAGCCTTATATTTTCGTCAAATATAATATCCATTTTGTCTTTGCATGCTTCTATTAAATCATATGCAGACAAAAAGCCGACTGATGACTTAACCTCTTCTCCCAAATTATAACTTGTATCCAATTTCTTATAATTTAAGGTAATATTTAATTTAGTCTTCTTCTGTAATCTGTCATATATATCACATATATTCTTTTGCTGCACAACTTTATAACTAATCTGATTGCCTGTTTTGTCTTTAATTTCTATAATCTCATTTTCCATAGCATCTTTAGCTGGATTTGAAAATGAATTTGAAAATACTACAAAACAGAATTCATAGTTAAAAATGTTCTCTTCTTTAACAATTCGACGATAATTAAAGAAATTCTCATTACCACATTTAGGACTTCTAGGACTAAGTAATTTGCGATATCCGTTAAACATTTTTAAAACAGTTTTTTCATCTATTGCTTTCTCGATATTATTCTCTTTATCTGGAAATTTAAATTGATACAATGTCATTGTTTCCTCTTTGCATATAATCGCATCAATTCCGTTATCTCCATTACCATCAATAATTGATTCTGCAATTTCTTGTTCATCTAACTTTAAATAATGTTCCAGATACCAATGCGTAAAAGCTTTTGATAAATTTGTATACCCTGAAACTTCCTTAATACTTTCTAGTTCTCTTTTAATCTTTTTATAATATACTTGATATTTTCCGAATACTGTCATATCTTTTTCTCCTTATTTTCTCATTACCATATATTATTTTGTAGTTCTCTAGTTTTCCCTCTGAAAATGTGCCAAAAAATTCTTTATACATTTTGATATAGTCTTTACCATAACTATTTTCAACAATATCTACAATCATATTGTTAATAATCTCTGCATTATGAACTCCCAACTTACCTCGTCTGTAAGCTGGTTCTTTTTCGAACAAAACCACCTTCTGTGCATCCTGCCTATCTTTTCCTAAGTAGGCTATTATATCCGAAACACGCATAACGCAGGCTTCCAATGTTTCAGGTACTAGTTTCCTATCTGCATTCTTCTCAACATTGCATTTACTCATTTTCTCATCAAATTCTTTAAAATCTGTATATGCTATAGGTTGATATTTCTGTTGCTCCATCTCTTCATTATGACATAATATCACATCTAATGTTTGTGGACTATACTACAGAATTACGACACTAACACTTAATACTTTGACTTATCGCATTGTTTTTCATATCTTGAAATCTTTTTGTTAATCATTTTTTCAATAAACTTTATACGCATGGTATACCTATCGTCTTCAAATAATGTGGATGTTTTTAACAACCATATTCCAATACCAATAGATACTATGCCTATGATAAAATATGTAAAATATGTTCGCCCATTCACAATACCAATGCTTGTCACTTTCAATATTTCCAAAAACATATTAATCATATACACGAATAATGCTGGAAAGCATACACCTAATGAATAAACACCAATTATAAGCAATACAAAAGCAAAAATAAGAAGAATATAGTTCATAATTTTCATAAAAATATCCATAGCGCTAAGCACTCTATTATCCTCATTTGGATAAAGTGACATATAATCACTAATCAATACTTTTCTTAACTCTTGCTCCTTCTTGCAATCAATTAAATGATATATATATTTAGGTACGTCATCATTATACTCGCCGATCAATTCTTTTACTGAATCCAATAACTCAATTTCTTTATTAGTCTTAATTTTTACCATAATTGGTTTTAATACATCATTATAATATCTTTCTTCTCTCTTACGATTATTTTTTATCCATAATTTATACAACAATGTAAATAAACCTATTACTGATGTAAGTACTGTAATAATAGCATCAATATTCTTCATAATTTTCTCCTTTACAATCATATCTGCTCAAAACTCTAGTCGCAACTTTTTATAAGACACTCGATATCATCTACCTCTATGCACTTAATGGCCTTATTGTAATATTTTTTCTTATCTCATAAATAATGTCCATCAATACCTTGTCGTAATATTCCACTTCATTAGGATTAATCCATGAAATACCTAAAAGTGAACCCTCATCCGCTCCATGATGATATTTTTTCGAAGAATCATATATCTCTTGTAAAGCACTACATATTTCATGCCTTTGTCTATCCCTTTTATTAGCTTTTATAGTTTTAGAATACATCGCACCAATATGTTCTGGATCAAATTTCTCCCTACTACTTAACTGATAAAAACAAGCTTCTATTAATGGTCTCATTAATAATACCTTTTTTCGTGCGTTTTTCATTGAATCAAGTGGAATAGCTTCATATAAAGATAAAATCCTATTAAAATCAAATCCCTCAAAAACATATGTACCAATTATTGCCTCATTATCAAAGAATGTTCCTGTAGAAGTAGAAACTATATCAATGTATTCTTTTAATTTTTTTGAGTTATACTCTTCACTTTTGTATACAATTTGTTTGTTTTTGGAGTACAAAGTATGTGCAAAATATGTTGACCGCTTCTCAATAATGTCATACACTTCACTAGCGACTTTCTTTACAAATGCAAACGGTCTTAATGACATAAGTGCAACTATCTTTGTCAACTCATCATGAACACACTCTGCGTCGCGTATTAATTCTTCATAAATATGGATATCATCCGTTAAATAATCTTTAATATTCAACTCTAAGAAATCATTTTTTCCTGAACGCAACTCTAGTTTTTTCCAACCAATTCCTTTAGCAAAGAAACCTTCTATTCTCTCAACAAAACTTATATCATGAGTCATTACAATTATTTGCCATAGCTCATTTTTCATTAACTCTGCTATTTGATACGATATGATTGATTTTCTACTCAAATCCATACTACTAATTGGATCATCGATAATAATCGAACATTTATTATTAAAATTCTCTGGACGGTTTATTTCCGTCAAGAAATATGCAAACGCAATTGCTCGTTGCTCTCCCTCACTAAATAGAGCTTCGTTATGCTTTTCATATTTTTCCGCGTTAAAATCTTTCAACTTTATATAGTATTCATTTTCATTAACTTCGATTTTGATTGAAGTATTAAGTTTTTCTAGATAACTATTAATCTCTTTTAATTCTATCTGATTATAGCAATCCCTTATTTTCATACTGAGTTCCTGAATTTTATTTTGTCTATTTATATATATCCTAGCATTATCTTTTATTTTTTCTACATTTAACCTATACGGACCGTATGACAAATTGTATAGAATTTTCATATCATCAACACTCATCTTTTTATCAATCTTTTTCTCTAATCGACTACGAGATTGTATGATTATTTCTTTCAAAATAATAAAATTTTTTATTACTTCATTAGCTAATGTCAAGCACTGTATTTCTTCATCTGACATCTCTATTTCCGAATATGGATTTTCAACTTTATTATAAATTTTATTAACTATATCAGCTAATGTCGCATTATGGTCCTTATTCCATGATAATCCTTTCTTTAATCTAAAAGCATCATTTTTTAGCAATAAATTATCTCTATCCAACAACTGCACTATTTCATTGAATACTTTAACTCTATTATCCAAATCAAGCATTTGTATCTGCCCTATCAGATTGTTTAATCTAAAGCAAAATTCTCTTATACGTTCATCTTTATGTTGGCTGATATATCTTCCCAATTTATTAAATAAATTTAATGCTCTCTTATCTGCTATTGCTTGTCCACACATTGGACAAATACTTTTATTTTTTTGATTTTTATATCCAGCTACTGCCCATTTTATATCAGCAGATGTTAATGTTTCATTAAGAAACTCTGCGATTTCTCTGGATGAAATTCGTGGAATTTTCTTCATACTCTTTAATAATTCCGACTTCTCAATTACTTCAACACCCTTCAACTTTTCGTAAAGTTCTTCACAACGATTAATATCATCAAGCTCTTTTGAATACTTTGAATTTTTCTTAATTTTTTCCTCAACGGCTATCTTTTCAGATATTGAGTATAAAAGAAAACTTGCCATACTTTCAAAACGTTTCATTCTAGTGTTCTTACTTACTTTTTGATTCGAAATATCTTTTATCTTAATTCCTGCAGCATTTAAAATCACTATTTGTTCATTAATGTCTTCTAAAAGCTCTTTACATTCGGTAGCTAAATTTTCACGTTGCTTCATATAATTAGTTCCCTCTGTTCCCATCCCAATAGGCACAGCATCACCTTCAAATTGCTTACTCACAAACACATAATCATTTATATACTGACCATTAAAAACATACATATTCTTAGGTAATTTGTTCCACGATTCCTTATCGAAAATAATATCCTTTCCATCTGAATCATTAAGTATTATCTCTATATCTTTTTCACCTACTTCACCTGGTCTATTTCTAGTTCTCCTTCTTGTAATAATTTCCGCTCTCTCACCTGAAGCTAGCGAATAGAATATGTCGCTCAACGTCGATTTCCCCGCCCCATTAAATCCAAAAATAACTGTATTCTTTTCAAAAGACTCAGTAGCATGAAATTTTTCAAACTGCCCTACATTCTTAATACTTTCGATCCTAGATATCATTTTCATCTCCTCCAACACCCTCAACTCTTATATATAGGTATTTTTAATATCAAATATATTTCATTATCAATGTTGCAACCAACACTTATCGCCAAACGTCACGCGCCATTATTTCTACTTCACATATTTATCCCTAACATTACGATTTATATAAGCATTTAGTCCGTCACCTATATCAGCCAATCTCTTCATTTCTTCTATATGTTCCTCACCAGCACTCTCGTACGTATATGGATATATCTTCGGTGTACCAGTGAATTTTACATTAATATAGTCCACTCCATATTCATAGGCCTCTACCCCTGAATCTCCATTAATATCTTTGTACTTTTGCATATTTACACCCATCCTTTCTTTTACTTTCGCCAAAAAGTGTTTCTCAAATGAATTTGCGCGTAATTCACCTTAATCAATAAGTTCTAGTCACAACAATAAATGATACTTATTCTACAAAACACAACTGTTTTCGACAATACATTTTGCTCCAACGGTAGTTTTTTTCTTCCAACGGTACTATTGAATAACAAAAAAAGTTCGATGAAGCTATTTATTCAGTCTGCTAATCTGTAATAAATAATTCTCATCGAACCTTTAAAACTATGCATTTGCGCATTCATAATTTCTTTTTACATATTCTCGTCTTAATATTGGCACCTTTCTTCTAGAAACCTCTACCGACGCCCCATTACTCATATTCGCTTTGTAATTCTTTATACTCCTTATTTCATCTAAATTTACAATAGATGGCTTATGACATCTATAAAACCATTTTCCTGCAAGCATGTTTTCTATATCGGTTATCTGATCGCTACATTTTATGTCACCATGAGTTGCATGTATCACTACATAATGTTTTTCAGTTTCAATATAGATAATATTCTTCAACATAATCTCGAGCTTACCCGCATCTATAACATTTACTGCTATAGTTTCATTTCGTCCCATAAGCAATTCTGCTGATTTTATAGCTTCTGGGATTTCATCTAATTCTGTCTTATCAATATATCTAAATGCATTTACTCGATATCCTTTTCTACTCAACTCTGCATGCGTTGTCAGAATTATATATATTCCATCTTGATTATTTTTTCTTGCTTCAGAAATGGTATCAAATCCATCTAAACCAGCCATTTCTATATCCACAAACGAAATATCATATTGTTGTCCTGATTTTAAATATGATATTCCATCTTCATACATATCTATTTCAACATTTTTCCCTTTGTAATATTGCTTTATTTTGTTTGATGCTAATTCTCTCCAGTATTCCTTATCATCTATTACTGCTATCCTCATACAACCTCGTTTCCTACATAATTAAGCATTAATGATATTGTAAATACGCCATTTTTTGTTTCAATATCTAATACACCGCTATGTTTCTGAATACTTTCACGAATATTAGTTAATCCATATCCGTGATAATCTATATCATCCTTACGCGTTTTTATTTTTTCACCATCAAACTGTCCAACATCTTTATATGTATTACTCACAACGATAATAATATTTTTATCATTATATCGACACTCCAGATTTATTACTTTTTCATCTGCCTCTATGGTTGCTTCCAATGCATTACTTAAGACATTAGAAAAAATAGTGCACAAATCATATGGTTCTATAGAACATTCTTTAGGAAATATTCCTTTAATATTCATAGAAATACCGCTTTGAAGAGCTAACGAATAATACTTATTAATAATCGAGTCCACTATTCCATGTTGTACTGTTACCAAATTTCCAAAGTTCTCTATCTTCATGTTCATGACATCAAGATAATGCTCTATCTTTTCATATTCACCGTTATGAGCCAAATCAGAAATCACTTGCATATGATTTCGTAAATCATGTCTAAATTTCTTAGTTTCAGTTTCTCTCTTCTCTAAATACTCATAATGACTTATTTGCTCATTTAAATATTTTTCTGTTATTTGCTTCTTTTCTTGAAGTACATTCCTTTGCATAAAAAGAAGAATAACCGCACCCAACTGAATATACATTCCAATTATCACTAATATAAAACTTACCGAATATAATATCCTGTGCTCTCCTGGACTTTCGTTAATCGTAATATACGCACTTACCGTAATAATAACTGCATCTACTAATGCTAAAAGCGTAAATAGAAACAAGTTTTTAATTCCTATGGTCTTAATACCATTATCATATTTCTTGCAATACATCTTCCCTACTATAAATATAAACACTAACGAAACTACTGATGCTCCTAACCTAATTACACTATCATTCACAAGACCTATTAAATTTGCAATCAAATCACTCATCACTGTTGACATCGTGTCAATCATTGATACCGTAAACGTTATCCATGTAACCGCAACAATTACATTAATAAATTTCTCTTTATATAGTGTAAATACCAATCCACTTACCGCCAATATTGATATAAACAAGACCAACCCTTCATTTTTGCAATAGTATGTAAAAATTGAAATTACACTCATACATATTACTTCAATTCCTATTACAAATTTTTTATATTTTTCATTACGTGTATCAAACTTTAAATACATGTCGCAAAGAAAAATAATCTTTGCAAAATGAATTAAATCAACTAGTACATACGCAAAAACCGACATCATTTTCCCTCCATAATTAGACCAACATTTTCATATTAAAATATAACAAATATTGTCTAATTATGGAAGGAAAAAATTATTACCGTCTTAGACTCCAAAATACCAAGAGACAATCCAGTCGTAAACTGCTGAAAACACTTCTTTGTCCTTTCCGTATATACTATTGTATTGTCCGGACAAGACTAGAATACTTATATATCTCTAAAAGTAAATAGGTTTTGCTCCAATGGTAGTTTATTTGCTCCAACGGTATATATTTAGGTTACTATCACCTCAAAAAAATGCACATAAAAAGCGATTACTTTCGCAATCGCTTTACACCATTTATTACCTACACTATCTTTCCATCACTTATCTCCACAACCCTTCCACAGGCCTGTGCCACCTCCATATCGTGTGTGATGATGATAACTGTTATTCCCTGTTTATTCAGTTCCTTGAATACCTCCATCATCTCTGCTGAAGTCTTCACATCCAATGCACCTGTTGGCTCATCAGCTAACAGTATTCCAGGATTATTAACCATTGCTCTAGCTATAGCAACTCTTTGTTTCTGACCTCCTGATAGCTTATTAACCTTCTTATGTGCCAATTCTGCTATACCTAGCTTTTCCAACGCTCTGTGCGCTCTAGCTTTCTTACTCTCTCCTACCTTACTCTTGGCAAAATATAATGGTATCATTACATTCTCCATAGCTGTATAGTCTTCAACCAGCGCAAAATCCTGCATAACTATACCAATATCCTGATTTCTTATCTTGGAACGCTTACCTTCCTTAACTGTAGATATATCCTCACCATTTAGAATGTATGTACCTGATTCAAAGTCATCTATACAGCCAATAATATGCATCAGCGTAGACTTTCCTGCACCTGATTTACCAATGATAGCCACCATCTCGCCATCTTCTATTTTTAACGACACGTCATAAAGTGCCTGAAAAGCATTGGACTTTCCTTTGTTGTATGTTTTATTTATATTCTTTATTTCTATCATATTTAACCCCTCCTAATTATTGTTCTCTTTCAATATACTTACTGGCTGTATCTTGCGCAGCATTATAAATGGTATAATAGTTGTTATAATAAGCATAACTAGTGTTATAGCGCCTAAAACGTAAGCATGCATACTTGTAAATGTCAATACTAGACCATTAAATATCTTGGCTGAATATATGTATGCACATGCACAACCTGCCAAAGTCAGTGATGTAACTGCCATTATAGTCCAGTTTACTATTGATAACTTAAACGTATTCTTCCAGTTATTTCCACATATAAAATATATACCGTAGTTCTTTTTCTCATATAGAATATTAATTGCTCCAGATATAATCAATGAAACTATTAAAACAATTATTATAACTATCAGCAGCATAAGCATCGGCATTATCTTAACCATAATAAGATTCCATGAATACTCATACATATCATCTGTAAGGAACATTTCAACACCTTCTGTATATCCAAAATGGTCCATTATCTGTTTCATATTATACTTTAAATCTTTATCTGTTATATCATCCTCGAAATCTACTGTAGTAAGCATCCCCCATGAAAGTGAAGTCTCAAACAGTCTTATATCATACTTTAGCAAATCGTCATAAGATGCGATGAACCAATAATTCATTCCTGAATCTGCCAAGGAATCAATTGGTGCGTAATAATCAAGATAGCTTGCCTCTGTATATTCTAATGAATTCTTGATACCATATATCATCTCATTTGTAGCCACTATTCCAGTTACCTTATATACAACACCACCAAATTCTATTTTTTCTCCTACATTAACATCAAATGGCATATTGCTACTTGCCACAACATTGATTACTCCGTTCTCGTGAGCAGCATCCTCACACCATACACCATCTAATAATTTTGGTCGATATGATATATTTTTCGGATTACTTGATACTATATTTATACTAGTAGTCCCATAGCTTTCATCAATTACATTGTACCTAACAGCAAAATCTATATGTTCTACCTTTACTAATATATCTTCTAGCAAACTCCTATCAATATATGTGTTATTGGTTATAGATTGAGATTGCAATATCATTCCAGTATCATCAAATATGTCATCTACACCATCCATAAGTCTATACTGTTCTTCAAATGCTGATATAGTGAATATAGCAATAATATATACTGCCATCATCTGTATTACTATCAATATATTTCTCTTAATATTTCTTATAAATTCATTAAACCCTAATGCTATCATAACTACACCTCCCTTATCAATGAGACTGGTGTTTTTCTCACAAATCTACATATAAGTACCAAATATGTTAAGAACAATAGTCCTATGTAGATAGCTGATATAGTCATATACACTCCCCCACTATAAAACATCCCTATATAATAGAAATATTCCTTTGCCGCTGGTAATATACAGTAATGAAACAACATTTCTCCTATAACAAGTGTAATTACAGATGTTCCCAACAATTCTATCATATAAACTAAACCTGCATTAACTCTAGAACAACCACATATTCTAGTAATCGCAAACTCTCTTCTTCTCTTCTCCAACATATACCTGTACATAATACAATAATTAACTGCACATACGAATATAACAAATCCAACTACAAGCATAATGTCTCTGTACACTTTATTACTGCTTTCATTTACAACACCTTCAAACTCCGGAATAATAAAAGTAGCTCCAAATGATTCTGTTATCATATCTGCAATGTAATTGTACTCACTCTCCCACAAAGGCATTTCTAATAACAAAGATATATAAAAAACCTTAGTATTACTAGGCAGAACCTTGTATGGTACCATTACATCCACATTTCCAAAATGTTCAACTGTACCTATCACCTTATAATCTACACCATCTATAGTGGCATACCCATCCTCATCTAAAATTTCATTCGAACCTATCATTATTTTATCACTGGAATTCATTTGTTCGTTTATAAATTTTTCTTCCTCTTTAAGTCCCATTCCTTCTTTTATCTGCCTAGAAACTATATATTTACCATTCTTATAACCACTAGAACACTGGAAATAATAATCACCCACTACTCCCATTACAAAAAAATAATCTAACTTGTCCTCTAAAAAAGGTAATACCTTCTTCATAAACAGATCTAACTTATCCTTACTTACCCAGCGCCCATAACCTTCTTCGTCTTCTATCGTATAAAAGTTATATTCCAATGTGGTACTTTCCTTCTCATTTACCTTGAAATTGTAATGATTTATTACTCCATAAGAAAACACTATTACGAGTACAGAAAAAATTTGTACTATGACAAGTAACAGTGCAAGACCTCTTTGATTATTAAATGTGTGTTTAAGATTACTCCTTAAGAATTTTAACATTTTTTATCCTCCCTTTCATTTTGACTATGCTTAGGTACTAGACCTAAGCATAGCCCACTAATTTTTATAAGAATCACACTTTCTGTGTATATTCTTCTTATTCACCCAGCTATCTGTGCACTATGTTATCATATTGTTACAATAAAGTCAATTAGTTCAACTCCCCCTTTCCTTTTACATACAAGCGCGCTTCTTGTATTAAAATTAATATTTTTAATCTAATAGAAATATTTTTTGCTCCAATGGTATATATTTATCCCAATATTCATTTTCCTCTCGCCACCAGACATATTTTTGTGTTATAATATGTCTATCATTTTTAAGGAGCTTGAATTATGACTATTAGCTTATGTATGATTGTAAAAGACGAGGCTGCTATTCTGGCTAGATGTCTTGACTCTGTTGCAGATTTGATGGACGAGATTATCATTGTTGATACTGGTTCTACTGACAACACAAAAGAGGTAGCTGCTAGATATACAGATAAAATATATGACTATGCTTGGCACGATGATTTTGCCGCTGCTAGGAATTTTTCCTTTAGTCACGCTACTATGGATTATATATATGCACCTGATGCCGATGAAGTCTTAGATGAGGAGAATAGAGAGCGTTTCGCATATATGAAGGAAACTTTAGAAGATAATGTAGATATAGTGCAGATGCTCTATCATACAGTATCAGATTTTAATACTGTTCTTAATGCCAAGAAGGAGTACCGACCAAAGTTATTTAAGCGTCTGCGTACTTTCCAATGGATTGACCCTATTCATGAGACCGTAGAGACTGCTCCTGTAATATATGATAGTGATATTGTCATATTACATATGCCACAGCACTTCCATCACAAGCGAGATTTCTCTATATTCCTAAAGGCGTTTTATAGAGATGGTTCTATATCCCCTAGAATATTCCGTATGTATGCCAAGGAGTTGTTGAAACTTGGAGAGGATAAGGATTTTGAGGAGGCATACCCAGTATTTAGTTCCGTGTACCGCTCTACCACTGACCCTGACCTGCGAAAGGATGCAGCATGCATTCTCGCTCATCTATATAGATTACAAGGTTCGGTAGATGATTTTTTCAGCTTAGCTCTTAAGGATATGGTTACTACTGCTTGTTCTGAAATGTGCTATGAATTAGGACAGTATTATGAATCAAAAGATAATTATGACGAAGCGATTATCTGGTATTACAATGCTGCCTCAGAGGCTCCTAGTATACTCGATATCCGCACAAGCGGTATCCTACCTCTTCGTGCCTTACAAAGATGCTATCAGGCACTTATGGATTTCACTAAGAAAAATGACCCTGACAGCATAGTACTGATAGATTATCTACAGGAACAGATAGATGCCTATGCCAAGATGGCAGACGAGTGGCAGATGCCAGAGGCGTATCAATAGATTATTTAAGTACCCGTGACACTTATCTCATGTCACGGGTATTTTTGTTGCTTTTTGTTACTTTTTTGTTGTTTTTTGTTGCTTTTTGTTACTTTTTGTTGTTTTTTGTACATTTCTTACCATTCTATAAAATCGTAACTATCCAATATATTCATATAAGTAGCAAGCCTTTCATATAGAGGATACGACTTTTCACCCAATTCTTTCTCTACCTCCTCTCCTATCTGCTGAATGTTTTTCGTTCCATCCATCACCGTCCATATATAGCTACCTATTTCATCTAGATGAATAAAGCTAACCTTAGGCTTATTAAAGAGCTTTTGTGCTATCTTGTTTAATCTACCTTTATTTTCTATAGATAATGTGACCCTTCCTTCATCATCTTTTTCCCATGTTATATGCGTACCTCTATTTGGTATTCTATCAAGATAATTCTCTATATTATCATTTCTTTTTTGTTTGTTTTTGTATATTTTTGTTGTTTTATTTTTGTTTATTTTTGTTATACCTTTTTTGTGCATTTTTGTTAAACCTTCTTTGCTACACTTATATATTTAGATTTTATCATACATATTATTTCTATTTCTCTTCCTCTGCTCCATTGCGTTTCCAAAGAGACCACTTCATCACGCATAGAGCGACTATACCAAGTACAACCAAGCTACCTACATTTTGAATAACCACAGGTATACCAAGCTTGCCAGACAGATTAAACATACCATCAACACCTATTATTGCTAGAACTGCCAATAATATGCCTACTAGACCTTCCCCTGCTATCATTCCAGAGCAAAATAATATACCATCATTTGTTATAGCTTTCTTCTCCTCCTCGCTTTTCTTAAGCTTGTTATATGCAAGTCTTAAAAGGCCACCTGCCATAATACAAGCATTAAGCTGTATAGGAAGATAGACACCTATAGCAAATGGTAATACAGGTATCCCCAATATCTCTATTACAATAGCTATAAACACACCTACACTTACAAGCCCCCACGGAAGGTTTCCATCCATAACACCCTCGATAATCATTTTCATAAGCGTTGCCTGTGGAGCCGCTAATTCCTCCGAGCCAAATCCCCATGCCATGTCTAACACATACAATGTCACACCTATGGCCAATGCCGCCACAACAACACCTATTATCTCTCCTATCTGCTGTTTCTTAGGTGTTGCTCCTAGGAGATATCCTGTCTTTAGATCCTGTGATGTATCACCAGCTAAGGCTGCTACTATACATATTATTGAGCCTATAGCTATAGCTGCACTCATACCTTTTGCACCATTCTCTCCTGTCACCTTCAATATAACAGTCGCTATCAGAAGTGTAGCTATAGCCATTCCTGATACAGGATTGTTGCTACCACCTACTAATCCTACCATTCTAGAAGATACGGTTGCAAAGAAAAATCCAAATATAACTATAATAATAGCTCCTAGAAAAGATACTGGTATAGCTGGCACAATCCACACCAAGATAGTCAATATCAATATAGCTATCAACACTATCTTTATACTGATGTCCTGCTCCGTTCTGGCATTCCCTGCTTTCCTAGATGTAGACACACTTTTTATAGCACTTTTAAATGTTCCTATTATAAGCGGAAAACTTTTTATTAAGCTTATGATACCACCTGCTGCCAACGCACCTGCACCGATATATCTTATATATGTCCCCCATATACCACTTGCACCATCAGCGGCAAATATCTCTGCGGCAGTTTTCGTTGCCGGATACAACACCGTGCCGGCGCCAAATAGTACTATAAGTGGTATAAGTACCATCCAGCTTAGAATACTACCAGCAAACATATACGACGAAATACGTGGTCCACATATAAATCCCACACTAAATACTGCTGGATATACCTGCGTGCCTATCTCTCCTGCAAACCCCTTTACAGTCAAAGACACCTGACTCGGAACAAGCTTAAGTCCATCTATGATGAATTTAAATAAACCGCCAACACCCATTCCAACAAATACACCGGCCGCACTGGCTCCCTTCTTCTCTCCTGCCAATAACACCTCTGCACAAGCTGTTCCCTCTGGATATGGCAACACACTATGTTCCTTGACTATCAGGGCATTTCTAAGTGGCACCATAAAGAATATACCTAATACACCACCTATAAGTGCTATCAATGTTATCTCGACTATACTAGGCTTATCCATTGCACCCTCTGATGCCCACAAGAACAATGCTGGCAATGTAAATATAGCTCCAGCCGCCAGCGATTCACCTGCCGAACCTATTGTCTGTATCATATTACTTTCCAATACAGATTTCTTACGCATTACTATCTTTATAACTCCCATAGCGATAACTGCCGCTGGTATAGATGCGGATACTGTCATACCTACCCTAAGCCCCAAGTAAGCATTGGCCGCTCCAAATATCACTGCCAAAAGTATGCCCGTGACTACCGATGTTATAGTAATCTCAGGTGTTACCTTTTCTGCAGGGATATATGGTTTAAATTCCTTATTATTATCCATACGTACCTCCATATTACATTTATACTCTTTAACTATTCATAACGCTTTAAAATATTAACATATCAGAAACAACCAAAACAATACACCTAGCGCATTTACAAGTATTTACCATACACTGCAGTTGCTAGCGTAAAATTTTATTCGGAAAATTAAATAAAGACATAGAAAGAGGACACCCCTTTGTGATAAAGTATTTAGCGCTCAAACCAATACAAACAAAGGTAGGTGTCCTCTATGATTAAGAGTATAAAGTATTTTGAA
>JBGVKG010000041.1:0-6301 GCA_045123575.1 Lachnospiraceae bacterium | reverse complement strand
GTCTGCCTATATGGGCTATTTGTGTTGCAAAAAAGTAGGAATTGATGTAGAGTAAGAAAAGATGTTTGAACTTAATATTATATCTAAAGGTCTTAGGTGGAATCTGTCTTATTATTTCCGAAGGTAAATTTACGCAATCATTAAATTGAACTTCTATTGCAAAACATATATTAATGATGTATAATAAATTGAACTTTACAAACATATACATGTAAGGAGTGATATAAATGGAATCAAATTTATTCGCCACTCGCTTAAAAGAGGCTATGAATAAGCATAATGTCAAGCAGGTTGATATTATACGAGCCGCCGAAGCTAAGGGCATTAAACTAGGCAAAAGTCACGTAAGCCAATATGTAAGTGGCAAGACTGTTCCTAGAGATAATATATTGAACTTTTTGGCAGAGTATCTTTCAGTAGACAGTCAGTGGTTAGGTGGAAAAGCAGAAATTGAACTTTCTTATTCTACCTCAGCGTCAAATGCTTTAGATACCAAGTCTGAAATCAATACAAAACATATAGTTAATGATATAAAAGGAGTAAATAATATGCGTCCAATAATGAAATCAGCAAAATTAAATAATGTATTATACGATGTACGTGGTCCTGTAGTAGACGAGGCTATGAGAATGGAAGAGTCTGGTACTCAGATATTAAAATTGAACATCGGAAACCCTGCACCATTTGGTTTCTGTGCTCCTGACGAGGTTATATACGATATGCGTAGCCAGTTAACTGAATGCGAAGGCTACTCTGCTTCAAAAGGTCTTTTCTCTGCTAGAAAAGCTATCATGCAGTATATGCAGAACAAAAATGTTCCAAATGTAACTATAGAGGATATCTATACAGGTAATGGTGCCAGCGAACTTATTAACTTAAGTATGTCTGCACTCTTAGATGCAGGTGACGAGGTGCTTGTTCCATCTCCTGACTATCCATTATGGACAGCTTGCGTTACTTTAGCTGGTGGTACTGCTGTTCACTATATCTGTGATGAGCAGTCAGAATGGTATCCTGATATGAATGATATCAAGAAGAAGATAACTCCAAAGACAAAGGCTATCGTTATTATCAATCCAAACAACCCAACAGGTGCTCTTTACCCTAGAGAGGTTTTACAGCAGATAGTTGATATTGCAAGAGAGCATCACCTTATCATCTTCTCAGATGAGATATACGATAGACTTATACTGACAGAGGATGAGCACGTATCTATCGCTTCTATGGCACCTGACTTATTCTGTGTTACATTCAGTGGCCTTTCAAAGTCACATATGGTTGCAGGATATCGTATAGGTTGGATGGTTCTTAGTGGAAATAAGTCTATCGCAAAAGATTACATACAGGGTATCAATATGTTATCAAATATGCGTCTTTGCTCTAATGTGCCTGCACAGTCTATTGTACAGACTGCTCTAGGTGGTTATCAGAGTGTAAAGAATTATGTAGTTCCAGGCGGAAGAGTTTACGAACAGTGCGAATATATACACAAAGCACTCAACGACATACCTGGTATCAGCGCAGTTAAGCCAAAGGCTGGCTTCTACATCTTCCCTAAGCTTGATGTAAAGAAGTTCAATATTCTTGATGATGAAAAGTTTGCCTTAGATTTACTTAGAGATAAAAAGATACTAGTTATCAACGGTAAGGGCTTTAACTGGCACACACCTGACCACTTTAGAATAGTTTACCTACCTAGAATAGAAGTATTAGAGGAAGCTGTCACAAAGATGACCGACTTCTTTAGCTACTATAGACAGTCATAAACATAAAAACGCCACATCAAAGAGTTCAACCTCTTCGATGTGGCATTTTCTTACTTATGTATATACATTCTTGTCATATCTTCTTCACCATCGCCTTGTACCATACATAAAAATTCCCAACCATATCGCTCATAAAAACCTGTATGGTCTGTGACTAAATATACTGGCGAGATACCTTTATTTCTCATATCTTCTACTGCCATATTTAATAGCTTTCCAGCTATACCCTTGCCACGATGTTCCTCATTTGTATAAACAGCACATACATTAGGTGTAAGATCTTTTCTATCATGGAAGTCATTTTCTATAACTCCCAATCCACCAACTATTTCATCACCACATAAACACAAATACCAACCGTACTCTGTCTCCTTGTTTAGATAAGCATCCATACATTCAAGATATGCTTCCTTTGGCACACCCCACTTGCTATTAAACCATGATGCTGCTTTGTCCTTTATAGCAGACTCTTCTAATAATGTTATATATCTATACTCGTTCATCATTGCCACCTTGCCTTTCTATACAGCTTTTGCTAGCCGTTCTCAAAATCCTTTGTATACTTTTTTCAGACAGTGAATACTCTTTGGCTAATCGTACATATTTTTCAGAATATTTTCAACCTCTTTTTTTGATTATAAATAAATATGTTCCACCAAATAAATTATTTTCTTGTCCTTATCCTTCTAATTGCTTATTTGTGTATTTTAAATTCTCCCACATTTCCTCTATGGCCCTATCCTTTGTATCATACCACCCTGGTTCTACCTCATTTCTAGCCGGTGTCCAATAATACATACAGTTGTAGTCATCATACTCTATAGCCATAACATTATATGTATAGGAATTATGTTTGCAAAAAATCTCCACATAACAGTTATCATCTACTTCTATAATCTCCACAGCTTCTTCATCGTATGTCCTATCATTTTTAGTAACAAAACATCCCTTTGCCTTATCAAAAAACCATACCACATTCTTTTCGTATTTCTTACCAAAAGGATTCATACTGGTCATAAGCGAGTTTATCGTATAACCTATATCTTTATCCTTCCTGCCATCACCATAATATATACTATATCGCTCCGAATACAGCTTGTTACCTTTAAAGTATTTTGTATTATAAATTTTGTACTGAAATAATTCCTGCAAGAAATCCTTAGCTCGCACGATATAATTATCTTTACCCTCTGATAAATCAATGGTATAATCTTCAAAATGCTGATGCTCTGTAAAAAAATAAACTATAATCTCCGTCTCTAGAACCTCAAAACCTACATTATTTTTCTTATCTATTTCTATAAAGTCAGACTTATAACTCCTATTTTTCCAATCCTTGTTATCTGTTGCAATCTTTATATCTATATTTCCTATGTATAGCTTCAAAGCCTCTAATATCTCTTTTGTAACTTCATAGTTCAATGCATATCCCTCTTTCCATTTATTTAATGAGTAGCTGCATACTCCATAAATTCCTTTGTTTTGGACCAATACTTGATGCCCCAATTCTCAAAATTCCACTCATCCATATATCCATTACATTCATAATCGATATAATATATCTGACCATCCTGCACCACAAAGTTTGTTGGAAAATAATCTATGTTTAGATGACTTGCATACACTTTACCTGCCATTTCCCTCATCTGAGTCAAATAATCATCCTTCATCTCATCATTTTTAACAAGCTCATAGATAGTCGGACCATCAATATATTCCTTCAATATTCGTTCTGCTTCCATATCGATATCTAGCATTTTAGGAATACTTATCCCCGTTTGTAGCAATCTATCATAATCATTTTTCTCCGCTTCAATCTTATTGCCAAAGGTATAATACTCACATGGCTCGTGATGTATCTGCTTTAACACATACTGCTTACCATCACGCTCTGCCAGATATGAATATCCTCCCTTTCCATGACCTAATAACTTTATAATGTTATATTCTACCTGATTAACTGTCATCTTTGAATCCATGTTGAACCTCCTATTGTATCCTTACGATTCCTTTTTTAATAAAACCTTATATAACTTATCAACACATATTGCTCCAAATGGTGCTGTAATAAGAATAGCCAACACAGCCACTGTCAAAACAATATTTCCACATCCCAATCCCATAGACAACGGAATTGCACCTATAGCCGCCTGTACTGTTGCTTTAGGTGTATATGCTACCATACAAAATAACCTTTCTTTTTTTGTCAAATCCGTTTTTATTAACGATATAGCTACACCTATCATTCTAAATACAAGCGCCCCTATTATAAGTATTACAGACAATACACCCGCTGACACAACATAACGCAAATCTACAGTGGCACCAACTAAAACAAAAAGAAATACTTCTGCACCTAACCACATTTTATTATATTTTAATGATAATCGTAAAGACAAATCACTATATTTTAACTTTATCATAATTCCCATGCTCATAATAGCTAGCAATCCCGAGATCGGTATATATCCTTCAAGTGTATTTTCTAATTCCAGCATTAAAAAGGAAATACTAAGTATAATCAATATTTTTACAGAATCTCTCATATGACACTTTTTGAAAAATATTATCAATACCATTCCTACACAGATACCAAACAACACTCCTAAAACAATGGATATAGGAATACCAATAAAATTAATTATAGATATATCTCCCGTTGACGCCACCCCAGTGAATGCAGTAAATAGAACTATTACAAATACATCATCCACTGACGCACCTGCTAAAATAAGCTGTGGAATACTCTTACTTTCCCCATAGCCTTCTTCTATCAGTCTAATCATCCTCGGTACAATAACTGCTGGCGATACTGCTGCAATAACACTACCTATAATAGCCGCATCCAATACAGACACTCCAAGCAGCATTGGAGCCAAAATAACTGTTCCCACTATCTCTATACACGCTGGTACAAAACACATAAGTACCGCTGGTCTGCCAACCTTCTTTAAGTCAGAAATATTAAGAGACAAGCCAGCTCTTGTTAGTATAATAACTAATGCAATCTGCCTCAAATCTGCCGATATCATAAGAATCGATTCATCAATTAAATTAAGTGCATAAGGACTAATAATAATACCCACAATAATCATTCCTAGTAAGCTAGGTAAGCGTAGCTTACTAAAAATCCATCCTACCAACAATCCAAGTAATAATATTACAGCAATGCTTGTTAACATATTTGCCTCCTAGTTAGCTAAATCTTGATATACAATCATAAATAGCTTTTTCCTTTGCAATCAAATTCTACTTATCCTTCGTCCACACTAAGTTATATCGTGTAACACCATTGTTTACCAATGTATGATTATATAATTCACATCCGTAATGTTGATATATTCGCTTGTTCTCTATTTCATATACATTAAAGCTCTCTGTTTATCCAAAATGCGGAAACACTTCTGTCACAGTCTTCTTTCAAAAACATATTCGGTTTCCGATGACAAAATTGCTGGCGTAAGACGATGATACAAATCCATATTTTCTATACGTTTAATATTTTGCTCCACAATTGTATTATTGCACTTCCACAGCTCTTTTAGCTCATCCTCTGACTTATCTTTTAACCATGCTAATATTTCAATGGACTTATCAATAAATGTTGGTAGTCCTATTGGTTCTAAAGAGTCAACATTAATCTTCATCTTTTTTGCAGGTGATAATATTATTTTTATTATTCTAATTCCTGTAGCATTTTTTCTGGGTCCTCTGCTGCTTTTACCTTATCATTTGCTTTCACGATGATTCCTTGCTCATCAATAAGATATGTTGTTCGTACAACTCCCATAGATACTTTGCCGTAATTTTTCTTTTCTTTCCATACATCATATGCCTCAATTACTTTACGTTCCGGGTCTGCCAAAAGAGTAAATACTAACCCATATTTTTCCACAAATTTCTTATGTGACGCTACGGAATCCTTGCTTATCCCAAGAACGACTGCTCCTTTCTCTATAAACTGAGGATATCTTTCAGAAAATCCACACGCTTGCTTTGTACATCCCGGTGTACTATCTTTTGGATAAAAATATAAAATAACCTTTTTCCCGATATAGTCACTTAATTTATGCAACTCTCTATCTTGGTCCTGCAACTCAAAATCAGGTGCCTTTGTTCCTACTTCTAACATACTATACCTCAACTTTCTTAACAGTTTGCAAAATTCAAATCTTCTGTTCTATTCATCCCAATAATCTATCGTATCTTGAGGTGTAGTATCAATTCCAAACAACTGCCAAATAAAATCCTCTTTCTCATGATAATGATTAATTATTCGAATGTATTTATCTTCTATCCTATAAAACACATAATTTCTAGACACAAATATATACCGATAGTCTGACACCACATCAAACATTTTCGATACTTCAGGACCCTTTTCTTCATAATCACAAAGCCCTCTTATTGCATCGGTTATGCTTTTGATAATTTTCTTGGCTTTATCCCCACCATATTCACCGGATATTGCCGATTTTAATGCACGTAGTTTATCCGCTGCATCAGGAGTATATTTTATCTTTTTCAATCAATTA
>JBGVKG010000040.1:0-18210 GCA_045123575.1 Lachnospiraceae bacterium | reverse complement strand
ATTCTGAACAAGATAACGTTAGCTATCCTATCCGTTTAATTTATTACTGTTCGTAATTAAGAATACCAATCTTTCGACTGGTCTGAAAATTTGTAAGAAATTTTCAGGGATGGTTTATCATTCAATTATCAAAGTTCTGTTTGCTTTTTGACAGCTTGGACATTCTAGCACTTTGTTGTGCACTTGTCAACAGCTTTTTCAAAAATTTTTGTAAGTTTTTTAACTTACAAACGGAGAGGGTGGGATTCGAACCCACGCGCCCTTGCGGACAAACGGTTTTCAAGACCGCCTCGTTATGACCACTTCGATACCTCTCCATATCCTAACTGATAGGCTTTTAATTTTTCTGTGTCGCTTTTCGTGTCAGCGACAAGTGATATTCTATCATCAAACATTTTATGTGTCAACAACTTTTTTAACTTTTTTTAATTATTTTTTTCAACGCTTGATTTTCCTTGTAAAATCGCCATTCCGTAAACCATGTCCTCAGGTGTTGTTAGCTTAATATTATCATACTCTCCCATTACGAAGTGCACATTGTACTCTCCGAAGCTTTCCATAACCATTGAATCATCTGTTATATCGTTTCTGCCAGATTGTATAGCTTTTTCGTAAGCACTTATTATAGATGTTATTTCAAAAGCCTGTGGTGTCTGAACCATCCACACATCCCTTCTATCTGGTGTACTTACAACCACACCATCTTTATTTCCTACTTTTATAGTATCCTTAGATGGTACAGCTGCTATACATGCCTTAGTTTCTTTTACCTTTTCTATAACTCTAAGTATTGCATCCTTTGAAATAAATGGTCGTGCTCCATCATGAATAAGCACATAATCATCAGAACCTTTATAATTCTCCTGTTGCAAATCATAGTTTCCTGATACACGCTTTAATCCTTCATATACTGATAAATATCTTTCAGCACCACCAGTCACTACTGCGGACACCTTCTTTATATTGTATTTTTCTACTACTTCTTTTTTACAATATTCTTCTTCACCTGCCGCTGCTACCAATATTATCTCATCAACATATTGCTCAAACGCCTTTAGCGAATAGTAAAGAACAGGCTTATCGTTCATTAGCAAATACTGCTTACTTACTTTTCCACCCATTCTTTTTCCTTTACCACCAGCCAGCATTATACATATTACCTTACCCATACATTCTCCTTACAATATAATAACCATATTGAGTACACAACCTACATTACACAACTATTATTGCATAATGTAGGTCGGACATTTTTTATATTTTTAATTCATTAATTTTTAATGGATATAGATAGATCTATATTCGTTCACCCAACTTTAAATTAGGTACGGCATTTAAATCCCATCCATGACGTACTCCATTCATATATTCATAATACGCTGCCACGCCAATCATAGCTGCATTATCTGTACAAAAGATTGGCGATGGATGATAGAATTCAATATTCTCCTTTTGGCATGCCTGTTCAAATGCACTCCTTATAGCAGAATTAGATGCTACTCCACCTGCTATAGCCAGTTTATTCATATTATATTCTTTGCATGCAAGAAGTGCCCTTTCAAGCAACGCATCAACAACAGATTTTTGGAAAGAAGCTGCTATATCCGCGCGATTTATCTCCTCACCCTTCATTTGGCACATATTAATATGATTAAGTACTGCTGATTTCAAACCACTAAAACTAAAGTCAAACGGTGCCCCTTCTACATGAGCTCTTGGGAACTTAATAGCATCGGGATTTCCCTCCTTTGCCAATTTGTCTATCTTAGGTCCACCTGGATAACCTAATCCAATAGCTCTAGCAACCTTATCAAAAGCCTCGCCTGCTGCATCATCTCTAGTTCTACCTATTACTTGATAGTCACCATAGTCATTTACAACTACCAAATGAGTATGACCACCAGATACCACCAAGCAGATGTAAGGCGGTTCTAGTTCTTTATTTTCTATATAGTTAGCTGATATATGTCCTTCGATATGGTGAACTCCTACAAGCGGTTTGTTTGCCGCAAAAGCTATAGCCTTTGCTTCTGCAACGCCTACAAGCAAAGCTCCCACCAGGCCTGGTCCATATGTTACACCTATTGCGTCGACTTCCTCTAATTTTACATTAGCGCTACTTAATGATTCCTCTATAACTTGATTAATCTTCTCTATATGCTTTCTAGATGCGATTTCTGGCACAACTCCGCCATAAATAGTATGTAAATCAATCTGTGAAGAAATAATATTTGATAATACTTCTCTTCCATTTTTTATCACTGCAGCTGCTGTCTCATCACAAGAACTCTCTATTGCTAGCACCAATACATCTTTATCCATATTATCTGTCAACATTATTCTTCCCACTCGCTTTCTTCGTATTCCTTCCAACCTAATATTTTCCATCGATCATTTTCGTCTTTTCTAAGTATATATGTCTCCTTTATACGTGAGCGTCCTTTGTTATCCTTTAATATGTAAAAACAATTCAGTTGAGCATACTTTTGTCCATCAACTGTAGAATATACTACATCTGAACGTTCATCCACATTAGCCTGTGATATAGTCTTTTTAGTTGCAGCAAACTCATTTATCTCGCTTTTAAGTTTTTCATAATATTTATCAAATGGATTCTCATTAATGAGTTCACTGTCAAATAGCTCTGTTGCCTTATATGCAAGCTTTACTAACTCTTCTTCTGTATATTCTTCATTGTAATAGCATTTTTGTATGCGTACAAAGAAACTGACCACATCTTTTGGCGACTGCGGATACTTATTCTCCAAATCCTTGTTAATAACCTTTACAACCTCATCTGTTACTATAGGGTCTTTCGTCTCATTATCTTTCTTTGGTCCATTAATATAATTATAATAAATAATAACTCCTACAACCAATGCTATTGTTACTGTTATAAGCCATCTGCTACTTCTTTTCATGGGTATCACCTCTCCTATAATGACTATTCAAAACGTAACTCTACTGTTCTGCCATCTCTAGCTGCAATTGAACGTGGAAATATGTTTCTTACATCTTCCATAAAATCATCTGGACGAACTAACGAAGGACTATAATGAGTCAACCACATTTCTTTTGGATCTGCTTCCTTTGCCAACTGAGCTGCTTCATAGAAAGTCATATGTTTATATTCCTTTGCTTTTTTAAGCTTATCTTTTTCACCATACATACCTTCAAGAATCATTAAGTCAGCCCCTTCACCCTTTTTAGCAATCACTGGCATAGGGCGAGTATCGGTACAGTACAATACATGTAATCCTTTTCGTTCTTCCCCCAGTACCATATCTGGTGTATACACCTTCCCGTCTAACTCTACTGTTTCACCTTTTTGCAATCTGCTCCATATATTCTGTGGAATATTATTTTCTCTAGCACGTTCCACATCAAACAAACCCGCTCTTTTTATCTTAATACTATATCCATAACATAAAACATTGTGATTAACCTTAAACGCCTCTATCTCTAATCCACACAGTGATATGTTTTCTTCTTGTTCTGTCAATTCTATATATTCTATTTCAAAGGGAAGTTCTGGGGCTATAACCCTTAAAGAAGACACTACCCTTTGCAATCCTTTTGGACCAATCATTATAACCTTTTCTGTCCTATCAGCGTTACCCATTGTAAGTAACAACCCTGGCAAACCACTTATATGATCTGCATGATAATGAGTAAAACAGATTACATCTATATCATGAAAGCTCCAGCCCTGCTCTTTTAATGCAAGCTGTGTTCCTTCACCACAGTCTATTAATATTCCCTTTCCATTGTATCTGGTCATAAGCGCTGTCAGCCAACGCTTAGGAAGAGGGATCATTCCTCCTGTACCCAATAAACAAATATCAAACATCTGTTTTACTCCTATTCTTATAATAATTCGCTTTGATTTTCCACATCTATAGGAATCAAAAAGCTAGCTACATATTGGTCATAACATTTTTCACACAAATCAAACTGATGAACTTGTCCATCCTTATCAGAAAAATATCCCCAACCATATTTTATAGCAAAATGTCCTTCTTTGACAATACCTCTATCTACAATAATGTTTTTCCCACATTTGTTGCATATAACTTGTACTAATTCTTTTTCCTCATGTTCAATATATCTTCTCATACGATACCTCTGTTCTAACCTTTATCTCAATATCTACAGCAATATCTTATACTATTTAAATCAAAAAATATATTGGTAAATGATAGCATTCTCCACTGGTTTTTCATAGAAATCCTTTCGAATTCCCACTTTTACAAATCCCAATTTTTCATATAATGCAATTGCCGGTATATTACTTTCTCTCACTTCCAAGGTAATATGTTCCATATTTTCTCGTTTCGCAAAATCTAATACCGATGACATAAGTTTATAACCTATTCCTTTTCTTCTATGTAAAGAAGATATCCCAATATTAGTTATATCACCATCATTGCCCATCTTATATAGACCCACATAACCTACTATCTCTTTGTCAATCTCGGCAACAAAGAAATACGCATAGTCTTTTACATAAGATTCCTGAAACGCTTTTTTTGACCATGGTAGAGAAAAGCACTCCTCTTCTATAATGACTAGACTATCAATGTCTTTTTCTTCCATCTGTCTAACTGTAATATCTTGTGTCATATGCTACCCCTTTTACTTGGAACGTTCTTCTCGCTCTCTCTCTGCTTGGGATTGTCTTAAATAATCAGGTCCATGCTCTGCTGCACTTTCAACTTTTCCTGACTCTAAATATTTTCCACCAAGAACTGCAACAGCTCCAGCTCTTTGCCTATTCATATGAGCTGGGGCATAAAAATGCTCAACGCATAAATGTTCGTTTATATATTCTCTAAATACTGGTATACCATCACCAACAAAAATAACCGGCTTTTGCAATTCGTTTATCTTGCTCACAAGTTCTTCTATAGATATGGCACACTGTTCCACAACAGTCACAAACTCTTCATTATCAAATCTATATATTCCCGTATAAGTCTGATTTCGTCTTGCGTCCATTATAGGACATATAAGTTTGTCTGTTCCGTACAGGTTATATGCCATAGCATCTACCGTAGGTACATGTATAAGCGGCTTATTCCATACCAAACCAAGACCTTTAGCTGTCGCGCTTCCTATTCGCAGCCCTGTAAATGAACCTGGTCCACCTGAAATAGCAATAGCATCTATATCATCAAGTTTTATTTCAGCCATTTTTACTATCTCATCTATCATAGGTAACAATGTCTGAGAATGTGTTTTTTTATGATTGATAGTGTATTCTGCTATCATTATATCATCCTGTACTACCGCAACAGTAGCTACAAGGGATGAAGAATCTATTGCCAATATCTTCATTTTATTACCAGCCTTTCATTTTATCTCTATTAGTCGTTTCTTTTTATGGTTATCTTCCTATAATCAAATCCTTTTTCCAGATCTTTTTCTATATCTATCCAAATGGCATCCTCTGGGATGATGTCTTCTATGAGTGTTGCCCACTCTATAAAGCAAACTCCATCACCAAAGAAATAATCTTCATATCCAATCTCATCCATTTCTGATATATCACCTATGCGGTATACATCAAAATGGTAGAATGGTATTCTACCTTCATTATATTCCTGAACAATGGTAAATGTTGGACTGTTTATTGGCTCATCTATATCTAACCCACGGGCAAACCCCTGTGTAAATACTGTTTTACCAACTCCTAAATCTCCATTTAGGCAGAATACCATTTCTTTATGTGCACTTATTCCTATCTTCTCGCCCAAGTTAAATGTATCACTAGGCGAAAACGACTCGTAAATCTCAACCATTTTAACTCCAAATATTATTGCATATTACAATTTAATATAACCAGCTTGACAATTTTCTTTAACAAGCTCTACAAATGTATCCATCTGTCCTTCCAAAAAACGCTTTGGAAGAACATATGCATGCACCTTACTAGTATATAACATTACCAACTTCTTTGTAGACTCAATCCTTACAATTTCATCCCATGTACTAAAACCCTTAAGCTCGCCTTGTGATACCTCGATACCTGACTTGTTTATAACATACTCTAGAACATCCTGACTCTTTTCTTCATTTTGCTTTATCTGTTTCTTCGCTCTAGAACGAGTCAATATTGGCTGTATAACCGTAAACATCAAGCCTATCATAAATAATGCACCTAGGAACATAGGATTGGTATTTTCAAGTGTCAACATATAAGCAAAACCTACAAATCCACCTATACTTATAACCAAACCTAACACACCTGCTGACGATGAATATATATGAAACATTAAAAATCCATATAAATCCTTAAGTTCCTGTTTCATTGATACTTTAACTTCCATGGTAGCCTCCACATCTAATCTGAAATAATAATAAATTTATACTAAATATTTTTCATAGTAAGCTGGATTCTTTTCTTGGCAAGGTCAACACTCATAACCTTTACCTCCACTATATCTCCAACACTAACTGCTTCTAATGGATGCTTAATATATTTATCTGTCATCTGTGATATATGCACCAAGCCATCCTGATGAACACCTATATCTACAAAAGCTCCAAAATCTATAACATTTCTAACTGTACCCTTAAGCACCATACCTGGCTGCAAATCCTCCATCTCCAATACGTCTGTACGAAGAATTGGCTTCGGCATCTCATCTCTAGGGTCTCTACCTGGTTTCTCAAGCTCCTTTACTATATCCATAAGAGTTATCTCTCCTACGCCAAGTTCAGTTGAAAGCTTTTTATAATCCTTTATCATAAGACTTAATCCTATTAACTTGCCTTCTCGCACATCATCTGTCTTATAACCTAACTTGTTAAGCATTGCCTCAGCAGCCTCATAAGACTCTGGATGCACGCTTGTATTATCTAAAGGATTTTTACCACCTGCTATACGCATAAAACCTGCGCACTGCTCATAAGCCTTTGGACCTAATTTTCCAACCTTAAGTAACTGTCTTCTGTCTGTAAAACGTCCATTTTCCTCACGGTATGCTACTATATTCTTAGCTATAACCTTTGATATTCCAGAAATATACTCAAGAAGACTTGCTGATGCTGTATTTAAGTCTACACCAACCTTATTTACGCAGTCTTCAACTACTCCACCAAGAGCCTCTCCTAACTTCTTCTGGTTCATATCGTGCTGATACTGACCAACACCTATTGATTTAGGATCAATTTTTACAAGTTCCGCCAATGGGTCCTGTACTCTTCTAGCTATAGAAGTTGCGCTTCTCTGACCCACATCAAAGTTAGGGAACTCCTCTGTTGCAAGCTTACTAGCCGAATATACAGATGCTCCCGCTTCATTTGTTATAATATATGATACTGGTGTATCTAATTCTTTTATAAGCTCTACTATAACTGCTTCAGACTCTCTTGACGCTGTACCATTTCCACACGATATAAGAGTTATACCGTACTTCTTTATAAGCTTCTTTACTGTGTCCTTAGCTTCCTTCACTTTGTTTTGTGGTGCTGTAGGATATACAACTACAGTATCTAATACCTTTCCTGTACCATCTACAACTGCCAACTTACAACCTGTTCTAAAGGCAGGGTCCCAACCTAATACAACTTGTCCTGCAATAGGTGGCTGCATAAGAAGCTGCTCAAGATTCTTACCAAATACCTTTATAGCTCCATCTTCTGCTTTTTCTGTAAGCTCATTTCTAATATCTCTTTCAATAGATGGTGCTATAAGTCTCTTATAGCTGTCCTCTAAAGCTTCTTTAAGAAGGGGAGATGTATACTGATTATCTCTAGATATGACCTTCTTAGCAAGATACTGTAATATCTTTTCCTCCGGTGCCTCTATCTTTACGGTTAAAATCTTCTCTGCTTCACCTCTGTTAATTGCAAGTGTTCTATGACCTGCCACCTTTGGAATACTCTCTGTATAATTATAATACATCTCATATACAGACTGAGCCTCTTCATCCTTTGCTGTAGATGTAAGCATACCTTCTTTAAATGTAAGCTTTCTTATATATGTTCTATAATCGGCCTCATCAGAAATAGCTTCCGCAATAATATCTAAAGCTCCTGCGATAGCTTCCTTCTCATTTATCACGCCCTTTTCTTCTGAAATGTATTCCTTGGCATCTTCCTCTATAGGTCTTGTTGCCATCTGCAATGTTATGATATTTGCTAATGGCTCTAAGCCCTTTTCTTTGGCTATAATAGCTCTTGTTCTCTTCTTCTGCTTATATGGTCTATATAAATCTTCAACCAATACTAATGTTGTAGCTTCTTCTATCTGCTTCTTAAGCTCATCTGTAAGCTTACCCTGTTCCTCTATGGATGCTATGACAGATGCTTTTCTGTCCTCAAGATTTCTAAGGTATTTAAGTCTTTCATCAAGATTTCTTAAAACCTCATCATTAAGCGAACCCGTTACTTCTTTTCTATATCTGGCAATAAACGGAATAGTATTTCCTTCATCTATAAGCTTCACTGTCGCCTCTACCTGCGATAGCTTAATATTTAACTCATCACTTATTACTCTTAAAATATCCATTTTGTTTCCCTGTTACTCCATTCTGAATTTTATTTTTAAAGGCAGGCAAAACATGTTTGCCTGCCTTATACTCACATTTAATATGTAACTATCTTTTAGTCGAAAAGATCTTCTACTGCTGATGACTTATTGCTAAATAAATCCTTAACCTCTTCCTTTGCAGCTGAATCTAATGCACAATTATATCCACATATTGTAAACATTGGAACGAATGCATATATTGTAGCAAATACACCTACTATCATAGAAATCCAAGCCATCTTACCAGCCTTCACCTTAGCATCCTTCTGCTTTAAAGCTATGATAGCCAATACAACTGCTGCTATAGCCATTAAACCACCAAGTATTGCAATTATAAGTGTAGGATGTGTAGAAAACTTAACATTTAAACCTGTTACATATTTTGCTCCAAAATAGCTTGCTTTTGTTCCTTTAATATTAAAAGCATCTGCGCTACATGCACACATAAATGTTGTTCCAAGAATTGCAAACAATGTACCAACACTTGCAAGTATAAGTGCTAAAAGCTCAAGCGCATTTATTTTTGAAGGCTTCTTAGGTGCCTGATACATTGGTGCCTGTCCATAAACTGGCTGCTGTGCCTGATACATCTGTTGCTGTGGCTGCGCCTGGTATACTGGCTGCTGTGGCTGTGCCTGATATACTGGCTGTTGTGGCTGCTGTCCATTAAAATTATTATCCATTTCTCTTTCTCCTATCTGTTATATGTATTTCTGACCAAAATGGTTGGCTTTATTATACTACAGTATTCCATTTTTTGCAATCATTCTTGGCTATAAAACTGTATCTATATTTGCTCCTGGCAATACTGTTGCATCTTGTTTTTTCGCATTGTCGGCATATTCGTCTTGATTATACCTTATCGTCGTCGTAGTTGTACCACCTGATACATATGTCCTTCCACATTCTGGACATATAGATGTATGTATGGCAACTGATGCTTGCACCACTTTGGCATCCTTTTGCTCCGCTTTCTTATATGCATTACTCACATGCTCCTGTTCATGAGCCCTTACCCTAGTAGCTGCAGCCTCCGGTGATATATGGGATGCCGACTTGAATGATACCATCTCATCAGAACCATCCTGATATTTTCTATTGGCACAGGTCTCACACTTATCAACATCTGACTCTTCCTCTTTTGTATTTTCTTTTCTTAGGACAATACCGTCAGCATCATCTACTAACCCCAAGCGTTCTAATTCCTTTTCTTTTTCGCCTACATTTAACTGACGCCCAGGACTTTGTATTTCTTCATCCTTATCAAGTCTTTTATCATCCTTTACTTCATACCCTTTTGGTATATTCATTTCATAATAATTATCCAATCCACTCAATTTATCCAAATACATAATCACACCTCCTTTGCTTATGTGTTTGATTATTTTGTTTATACTAATTCATCTAACCCTGTATCTATAATTTATATATATAACATTTCCTATAAAAAATCAATCTTTATAAATATCTGAACTTTCTTATATAAAAAGAAAAAACAGGAACCTAGTTATCCTAGATTCCTGAAATCAACTTTTATTTATTATCTTTCAAAAAGATGTGCTATAGCCTTATGACCCTCTGCTATATAAATTCCACTAGACTTAGCATCCTTCTCATTATACTTCAACGAGCTTTCCTTCTTATCAGTTGAATCATATAACATATATGGCACTGGGTCAGATGTATGTGTACGAACACATATTGGAGTTGGATGATCAGGAAGAATCATCATCCTATAATCCTCTCCTTTTTCATCAAGTGCTGCCGCCACTCTCTTTATAACCTTTTCATCAAGGAACTGTATCGCCTGAATCTTTCGTTCAACACTACCTTGATGTCCCATTTCGTCTGGTGCTTCTACATGAATATATGCAAAATCATATCCGTCCTCTGTAAGAGCCTTTACAGCTGCATCAGCTTTACCTTCATAGTTAGTATGAAGTGTTCCATCAGCGCCTTCTACTATGATATTTGTCATAGATGCTCCAACACCAATTCCTTTAAGAAGATCAACGGCTGAAATCATAACACCCTTCTTACCGTACTGCTCCTCAAAAGAAGAAAGACATGGCTTTGTACCTGCTCCCCAAAACCATATAGAGTTTGCTGGGTTAAGCCCCTTTTCCATACGTTCTATATTTAGTGGATGATTAGCTAATATATCATAGCTTTTCTTCATCATTTCTCTAAGAGCTTCTTCCTTTGGAAGATATTCTCCTATCACTTTTCCCAATATATCGTGTGGAGGAGTAAGTGGCACTACACTTCCCTTATCCCATATAGTTAAATGTCTATAACTTGTTCCTAAATAATAATTATATATATCATTTTCAAGTTCTGTTCTAACTGCCTCAAGAAGAACAGATGCGTCCTCTGTGCTTATCTCACTTGAGCTATGATCTATAATAGTTTTCTCCTCGTATGGCTTGTCATCTACCGATACAGTTACTATATTACATCTAAGTGCAATATCTGTATCTTTCATAGGCACTCCGATACTAAGAGCTTCTAATGGTGAACGACCTGTATAATATTTCTTTGGATCATATCCTAATACAGAAAGGTTCGCTGTATCACTACCTGGACTCATTCCCTCTGGTATAGTATGTACACATCCTATCTCTGACATTGCAGCCAATCTGTCCATCTCTGGTGTAACCGCATATTCAAGTGGTGTCTTTCCATCAAGCTCTGCTATAGGCTCATCAGCCATACCATCGCCAAGTACAATAACATATTTCATTTCTATTTCCAGCTTTCTTTTTATTTTCTAATAAATATTATTACGGCTATTATGCCTCTACTCTGATTGTCTGCTTGATACCAGAAATCTTTGAAGCTGCATCCTTAAATGATGACTCCTTCATAACATTTGTGATAACAGCAAACTCGTCTGAAACATCGTCAAGTGTTACTACATGAACATCTCCAAATGCCTTTGTAACCTCTGACATCTTCGAATCAACAGAACCATCTATTCTAACGAAGAACTTGCTCTTAAGTGTATCCATGCTCTCAAGACCTAACTTCTTGCTACTCCAGATAGTCATAATATTTGTCTTAAGATGCTTAGCCTCATCAACTATATCTGCTACAACTGCACTAGCTGTTGGATACTTACCTGCTCCCGCTCCGTAGAACATTACATCTCCGATAACATCTCCCTTAACAAGGATACCATTAAGTACGCCGTTTACACTATAGAGTGGATTGTCAGAATCAATCATAAATGGTGCAACCATTGCATAACACTTATCAGCAACTCTCTTACTCTTGCCAAAGAGCTTTATAGATAAACCAAGCTTTGTCGCATATTTAAAGTCTGTATCTGTAATCTTTGTAATACCTTCTGTATATATATCCTCAAAATCTACATGACAACCATAAGCCAATGACGAAAGAATAGCAATCTTTCTACAAGCATCGTAACCCTCTACATCTGCTGCCGGATTCTTCTCTGCATAGCCTAAGTTCTGAGCCTCCTTTAAAACAGCCTCGAACGAAGAACCTTCCTTAGCCATCTTAGAGAGAATAAAGTTAGTTGTACCATTAAGGATACCTGTTATCTCTGTTATTTCATCTGCTGTAAGTGACTGATTAAGTGGTCTGATAATAGGGATACCACCACCAACACTTGCCTCAAACAAGAAATTCTTGCCCTTTGACTTAGCAAGCTCTAAAAGCTCTGGACCATACTTTGCCACAAGCTCCTTATTTGATGTACAATAGCTCTTTCCACTTTCAAGTGTTCTCTTAGCAAATGTATATGCTGGCTCAAGTCCTCCCATAGCCTCTGCTACTATATCAACCTCTGGATCATTTACAATAGTGTCAAAATCATGTACTAATACACTCTCTACTGGATCACCTGGGAAATCTCTCAAATCCAATACGTACTTAACATTAATCTCATCTCCAGCACGCTTTGCTATGCTCTCCTTATTCTTTACAAGTACCTCGTAAACTCCTGAACCTACTGTACCATAACCTAATACTGCTACGTTAATCATCTTTTTTTCCTCCATAATATAAATTACAATCTAATCCAATTGCAGTTACTTCGTAACTACAATCTAGTCCCTAGATAAAATTTTGGCATAATGAACACCGTCTGTTGCTTCTAGCCCATTTATCATCTCCGATATACCTCCAGTTGCAGGCATTTCAACACTCATAGTCAAAGATGCCACCCCATTTATAGGTATCGTTTGATGAATAGTTAAAATATTCGCTTGATATGAAGCAATTAACTTTAACAGATTTGACAGCTTACCTGGTAAATCATCCATCTGAAGCACAAATGTAACTGTCTTACCCTTTGCATTTTCATGGAAAGGAGATATATCATCCTTGTACTTATAAAATGAACTTCTACTAAGGCCTACACGTTCCGTTGCTTCTTGGATAGTTATAGAACCACCAGATTCCAATAATCTCTTAGCTTCTACAACCTTAAGCAAAACTTCTGGAACGGCTCTCTGCCTAATTAAATAATACTTATTTTTGTCGCTCATTTCTCCCTCCCATTGTACGTATGTCACACACACTTGTGTTTACCAGAAAGATACTACCACATATTCTACTTTATATCAACCACATTTTGAAACTATTTTTCTGTTCGCTTTCGAGTCAGACTGGTCATATAGACTAATAGGATATAAATATGGCAGGTATGTCAAAACATACCTGCCAACGATTTTATATAACTATTATATATTCTCTTTTTTCAATATTATCTTTGTCTTGATAAAATCAATTAGTGCTGGAACAAACGCAAATACTGTAGTTCCACATATAAAAATCGCCAATGCTATCCCTACAAAAAAAGCGCCAACAAAAAGGTCTATTGGAAAATACGGTACGAGTAACCATCCCCACTTTGCTATTCCCATAGTCATTTTGAACAATCGTGTAACAAGGCTAACCTTCCCATCAATACTTGGTCCCATAATCAACAATCCTATAGGTCCCATTAAAAATGCAACCCACGCCAACGCTACATTATTACCTAACGTCATTCCTAATATCGCTATAGGATACACCATCAATGTAACAACAAAACCAATTACTTTTCTCTTCATAATATCTTGCATATTTGTTTCTCCTTTGTGATTTTTTACTCAAAGTATAGCATTTACCCCCCCCAGTTAGTCAAGCCTAACCATTGAAATAAAGAAAATTCCCCATAGTTTCAACGAACTATGGGGATGATAATAAAACTTATAAAATTTTTTATAAAATATGATTAATATATGAACTTATGTCAAGTCCTGCTTCATCTGATTAATCTGCTGCACTTCATCATCTGAAAGGAGCTTATCAATATCAATTGTAATAATAAGACCTCTGTTTGTCTTCAAAACCCTATCAAAATATCTTGTATCTACTGAGTTTACAATAGATGGAACTACATGTACATTTTCATCTTCAACATTATGTATTTCATCTACAGCATCAACCTCAAGTGCAAGAAGATTATTGTTTGTGCTGACAATAATATACTGAATATCTGTAGTATTGTTGTCAGGCATATTGAATTTTCTTCTTAAGTTATAAACAGGAATAACATTGCCTCTAAGGTTCATAATACCTCTAATATACGATGCTGTATTAGGTACTCTTACAACCTGTTGATCCTTCTCAATTCCTTGAACTCTTAAAATATCGAGTCCATAAAGCTCGTTTTCCAGTTTAAATACTACTGGTTTAAAATCTGCCATAGTGGTAGCTCCTCATATTTATATTTTCTTAGTTTTCTTTAAGCTTTATCCATTTTAAATACGCATTTATAAATGGATTTATATTTCCATCCAAAACACTTTGGATGTTACCTACCTCTTCACTCGTTCTATGATCTTTTACCATAGTATACGGTTGCATAACATATGAACGTATCTGACTTCCCCAACCATTGTCAGTTACTTCTCCTCTTATACCTGATAATTTCTCGGCATTTTCCTGCTGAGCTTTTACATACAGCTGGGATTTTAACATCTTCATACATCTATCTTTATTTTGAAATTGAGATCGTTCATTCTGACACTGCACTACTATGCCTGTCGGTATATGAGTGATACGTACCGCTGACGATGTCTTATTTACATGCTGTCCGCCTGCACCGCCTGCCCTGTATGTGTCTATTCTCAAATCTTCCTCATTTATTTCAATATCAATATCTTCATCAATATCCGGCATAACATCCACAGATACAAACGAAGTCTGTCTCTTACCTGCTGCATTAAAAGGTGATATTCTAACCAGTCTATGCACTCCTCTTTCCGACTTAAGATAACCGTAGGCATTTTCACCGCTTATTTGCAATGTTACTGACTTATATCCTGCCTCATCACCATCCAAGAAATCTAGGACTTCATATGAATAACCTTTCGCATCTGCGTATCTGCAATACATTCTGTATAACATACTTGCCCAATCACAAGATTCTGTACCACCAGCTCCTGCGTGAATAGTTAATACTGCATTATCCTTGTCATATTCTTCTGATAGTAAGGTGCTGACCATCATCTCATCTAGCATCGCCTTAAGTGTATCGTAGCTATCTTTTACCTCAGCTACTATGTCTTCATCTTCCTCCTCATAGCCTATTTCTATCAGCGTTTCCACATCATCATATAGACTTTGAAGCTTTATAAAACTATCAACAGAGGATTTTAAAGCCTTAACTTCTTTTATTACTTTTGCCGACTGTTCCGAATTATCCCAAAAATGTTGGTCTTCCATAGACGCTTCCAAATTTGAAATCCTTGACTCCTTACCAGCTAAGTCAAAGTGAATCCCTCAATTCATTTAAGGATGTTTTTATATTAGATAAGTTGTATTTGTACTGATCTAACTCAACCAAAAATTTCACCTTCTTTACATTACTTTTTCATGCAACACTGCTTATACTTCTTACCAGAACCACACGGACATGGATCATTTGGATAAATCTTCTTATCCTCTCTCTTAACTGGTGCCTTAGCCAAACTTTCGTCCTTATTTGTTCCAGTAACCTTAGCCACCTCTTCTCTCTCAACCTTCTGTTGAACTTGAATATGAAGAAGGACTTTAACTGTCTCCTCCTGTATAGATGCTGTCATAGCATCGAACATATCGAAACCACTAACTCTATATTCAACCTTTGGATCCTTATTTCCATATGCCTGAAGACCTATACCTTGACGTAACTGGTCCATATCATCAATATGGTCCATCCACTTTCTATCTATAACCTTAAGGAGTATTACTCGCTCTAACTCTCTTATCTGTTCTTCCTCTGGGAATTCTGCCTGTTTTGCATCATAAAGCTTTGAAGCCTCTTCTTTTATTCTACTCATAAGCTCACTTGCTTTTATAGGCTTTTTAATATCCTCATCACTTAAAGATATAGGACGTATTGGTATTATCGGAAGAAGTATCTGATTGAGTTCTGCTAAATCCCACTCCTCACATGGTTGTTCATCAGATATACACATTGAAAACTGACGCTCTACTACCTCATTAATCATCTTATAGATAGTATCTTTCATGCTTTCACCATCGAGAACCCTTCTTCTCTCCTTGTATATAATTTCTCTCTGGTCGTTATTTACCTGATCATATTCAAGAAGGTTCTTTCTTATACCATAATTGTTGTTCTCTATCTTTTTCTGTGCTGTCTCTATAGCCTTCGAAAGCATACCATGTTCAATAGCATCTGTCTCACCTACACCTGTTGCATTAAATAACGCAACCATTCTCTCTGAACCAAAGAGTCTCATCAAATCATCATCAAGAGCGATGAAAAATCTAGACTCACCTGGATCTCCCTGACGTCCTGCTCGACCTCTAAGCTGATTATCTATACGTCTTGATTCGTGACGCTCAGTACCGATAATCTTTAATCCACCAGCTGCCTTTGCTTCATCATCAAGCTTAATATCTGTACCACGGCCGGCCATATTTGTCGCAATTGTAACATTACCGTGAATACCAGCCTCTGCTACAATCTCAGCCTCCTGCTCATGATACTTAGCATTAAGTACTCTGTGCTTAATACCATTCTTTGAAAGGATAGAACTAAGTTCCTCCGAAGCCTCAATAGTAATAGTACCAACAAGTACTGGCTGACCCTTTTTCTGACTTTCTATTATCTCATTTAAAACTGCAAGATACTTTCCTCTCTTCGACTTATACACCGCATCATTATGGTCAATACGCGCTACTGGCTTATTGGTAGGTATCTCTACTACATCCATTCCATATATATTTTTAAACTCTTGCTCCTCTGTAAGAGCTGTACCTGTCATACCACACTTCTTTGTATACTTGTTAAAGAAATTCTGGAATGTTATAGTCGCAAGAGTCTTGCTCTCTCTCTTAATCTTAACGTGCTCTTTAGCCTCAATAGCCTGATGCAAGCCGTCAGAGAAACGACGTCCTGGCATAATACGTCCTGTAAATCCATCTACGATAAGAACCTGATCATCCTTAACTACATAATCTTGATCCTTGAACATAAGATAATGTGCTCTAAGGGCCAATATAACATTGTGCTGGATTTCAATATTTTCTGGATCTGCAAGGTTTTCTATATGGAAGAATCTTTCTACCTTCTCCACACCTTCTGCAGTTAAGTTTACAACCTTTTCCTTCTCATTAACAACAAAATCACCTTCTTCTGTGATTTGTTCCTTCATAATGATATCCATCTTTGAAAGCTCTTTTGCAGAACCTCTCTTAAGCTGGCGTGCAAGTACATCGCATGCCTCATAAAGCTTTGTAGACTTACCACTCTGGCCAGATATGATAAGCGGTGTTCTCGCCTCATCGATAAGAATAGAGTCAACCTCATCGATAATAGCAAAATTAAGCTCTCTTTGAACTAACTGGTCCTTATATACAACCATGTTATCACGAAGGTAATCGAAGCCCAACTCATTATTTGTAATATATGTAATATCACATGCATAAGCTGCACGTCTTTCATCCTTCTCCATACTATTCAGTACGCAACCTACTGTAAGTCCGAGGAACTTATGAACTGCGCCCATCCATTCAGCATCTCTGTGAGCAAGATAATCATTTACTGTAACAACATGTACACCCTTACCCTCTAATGCATTAAGATACGCTGGTAAAAGACATGTCTGTGTCTTACCTTCACCTGTTCTCATTTCTGATATTCTTCCCTGATGAAGAATAATACCACCCATAAGCTGTACAATATAGTGCTCCTGATTAAGAACTCTTCTTGTAGCCTCTCTAACAACAGCATACGCCTCTGGGAGAATATCGTCTAATGTTTCCCCCTTAGATAAACGCTCCTTAAACTCCGTTGTCTTAGCCTTAAGCTCTTCATCAGAAAGAGCCATCATACCATCTCTATATCCTACAATTTTGTTGATTGTAGGCATAATTCTCTTTATTTCTCTTTCGCTATGTGTACCAAACACTTTAGTTATAATTCCCATTTCTGTCTCCTAGTCCCTATTTTCTAAAGATTGCTTTCACTCTTTCAAAAGCATAATTTCTCTATTTTCATAACTTTTATATTATACAACACATAACCAATTATTTCAAGCAACTTCCTATACAACAAAAAAGAAAGACTACCCCAAAAAAGATAGCCTTTCTCACTTCTTTAACTACTATTTGCCCAACGAGCCTAATGCTTCGTCAAGTGCATAATGTAG
>JBGVKG010000039.1:0-69691 GCA_045123575.1 Lachnospiraceae bacterium | reverse complement strand
ATTCTGAACAAGATAACGTTAGCTATCCTATCCGTTTAATTTATTACTGTTCGTAATTAAGAATACCAATCTTTCGACTGGTCTGAAAATTTGTAAGAAATTTTCAGGGATGGTTTATCATTCAATTATCAAAGTTCTGTTCTGTGTCGTTCTCTATTGGAGCGACAGCTTATTTAGTTTAACATGTTGTTATTCGTTTGTCAACAACTTTTTTAAACTTTTTTTATTTTTTGTCGCTGGCTTAAAACCCATAAGCGTTAAGCACTTTGCTTAGTTATGTTGTCTCTCAAGCGACAGCTTGGTTATAATACAACATATATTTACATAAGTCAACAACTTTTTTAAACTTTTTTTCTAAAATTTTTATTATTAGTTTTTTACTTAATATAATGAGTTTCTTCTATATACTATATATATGTTCTTTTAATTAAAACTTATATATTTATCACTATATATAGTTTTAATATCTATTTATAACGCCACAGGCTATTTTCTCACCTGCATTTCCTGATGGCTGTGTCATATAGTCATCTGGATGGCTGTGAATTATCACAGTTCTACCTATTATATCTTTTACCTTAAATCTATTTGTATAAAATATTAGCAATGCATAACCTTCGCTACTAAATAATGATGGCATATCTCCAGCGTGATACGGATGTTTACAATTATTTGGATTGTAATGCATACCTGTATCTGCAAATGGGTCTTCACTGCTGCCATTACATCTACCACCCTCATGAATATGCATAGCAAATATAGGATCACTACATTCTTGTCCCTTTGGTAAACCCTTTATCTCCACTGCAACTATTACTCCGTTATATGTTTCATAAAATAATATCTTTCCTTTTATATCAGAATATTTATAGCTACCTTTTATAATTGCTTTAGCCCTAGCCTTCGATATCATAACAATACCACCTTAATGAGAATCTACTATATAATATATGTAGTATTTCCATAAATGACATTATTTAGTAATTTTAGAAATAAAACTTTCTTTTTTATATAACTTAGTGGATTGTTTTTTATTATATATAGAAGTTTGAAGAACTTTCATATACAACAAAAAAAGAAGTGCTATAACTAGCACTTCTTCTCAGCGGAGAAAGAGGGATTTGAACCCTCGCGCCGGTTGCCCGACCTACACCCTTAGCAGGGGCGCCTCTTCGGCCTCTTGAGTATTTCTCCGAATCGAATCGTAATTGCCTCGTAATTACGATTATACTCCTACATCATAGTATATACACTAGATGCAAATATTATGTTGTTTAGACAACAAGAGTATTATACTAAAGCATTAAAGATTTGTCAATTATATTTTTGTATTCCCACGGCGTTTCCGTCGTGGGAATATTAATCTAACTTTTTATAATCTATAATAGATTATTCTTCTACTTTTGTATCATCTTCCTTTATATCATCTTTATCTGATATATCTTCTACATTTGTAGCATTATCGGCAAATGTTTGATCTACTTCTATTATCTCTTCTGTAGCTACTTCTGGATTAGATCTTACCTTTGCTATACTTGCAATTGTTACATCGCTTTCCTTATCGATGTTCATTAACTTAACACCAGATGTATTTCTACCTATTACAGATATATCCTTAACTGCAAACTGTATTATGATGCCCTCTGTTGTTATCATCATGATTTCACTTTCATCTGTTACAGCCTTTACACCTATAACATTTCCAGTTTTATCATTTATCTTGTAGCATCTTACACCCTTTCCACCTCTGTGCTGGATAGCAAATTCTGATATGTCTGTTCTCTTACCCATACCCTTTTCTGATACGATAAGTAATGAATCACCCTGTGTATTAAGCTGCATTCCTACAACCTCATCACCTTCTGACAGATTCATACCTCTAACACCGATAGCACTTCTACCTGTACATCTTACTTCGTCTACAAGGAACTTTATACACTGACCGTATTTTGTTACGAACATTATCTCATCTTCTGCATAAGCAGTCTTTACTTCGATAAGTTCATCATCCTCACGGAGTGTTATAGCTATAAGACCTGACTTTCTGATGTACTCATACTCATTAAGAGGTGTTCTCTTTATTGTACCATTCTTCGTAGCCATTATAAGGTACTTATCTTCTGAATATTCCTTGATAGGCAACATAGCTGTAATCTTTTCACCTGGCTGTAACTGTAAGAGGTTAATAATAGCTGTTCCTCTAGCTGTTCTACCTGCCTCTGGTATCTCATATGCCTTTAATCTATATGCTCTACCTGTATTTGTTATAAACATCAGATAATGGTGAGTTGTAGTCATAAGCAGATCTTCTATATAATCATCTGCTATAGTCTGCATACCCTTGATACCCTTACCACCTCTATGCTGTGTATTGAAGTTATCAACAGTCATACGCTTGATATAACCAAGGTTTGTCATTGCGATAACTGTATTCTCATTTGGTATGAGATCTTCCATAGATATATCGTAAGCATCGAAGCCTATAGATGTTCTTCTATCATCTCCGTATTTGTCTGCTATAAGCATTATCTCTTCTTTTATAACTCCAAGAAGTTTCTTTTCATCTGCCAATATAGACTTTAAGTAATCTATGAGCTGCATTAACTCTGCATATTCATTTTCAAGGTCCTCTCTAGCTAAACCGGTAAGAGTCTTAAGTCTCATATCTACTATAGCCTGAGCCTGTACATCTGTCAGTCCAAATCTTTCGCAGAGAGCTATCTTAGCATCATTTGTAGTTCTAGAACCACGGATAATCTTTATAACTTCATCTATATTATCTAAAGCTATCAATAAGCCCTTTAATATGTGAGCTCTCTCCTCAGCCTTATTTAAGTCATACTGTGTTCTTCTTGTAACTACATCCTTCTGGTGAAGCAAATAATTATCAAGTAAATCACATATATTTAAAACCTTTGGCTCACCATTTACTAATGCAAGCATTATAGCTCCAAATGTATCCTGAAGCTGTGTGTGCTTATAGAGATGATTTAATATAACATTTGGATTAACATCACGGCGAAGCTCTATAACAATTCGCATACCTTCCTTGTTTGACTCGTCACGAAGTGCTGTTATTCCATCTATTCTCTTATCCTTTACCAATTCGGCAATCTTTTCTATAAGTCTTGCCTTATTTACCATATATGGAAGCTCTGTAACAATTATTCTATTCTTACCATTTTCCATAGGCTCGATATTAGTTATTGCTCTAACCTTTATCTTACCACGACCAGTTCTATACATTTCCTCGATAGCACGAGTACCAAGGATTTCTCCACCTGTAGGGAAATCTGGTCCTTTGATAATCTCTAATATCTCATCTATTTCTGTAGCTCTATCATTTTCTACAGTATTATCTATTATCTTAACTACTGCAGCTATAACTTCTCTTAAGTTATGTGGTGGCATATTTGTTGCCATACCTACGGCAATACCATTTGTACCATTTACTAAAAGATTTGGGAATCTTGATGGAAGTACTGTTGGTTCCTTCTCTGTCTCATCAAAGTTTGGTACGAAATCTACAGTGTTTTTATTTATGTCAGCAAGCATCTCCATAGATAGCTTAGATAATCTTGCCTCTGTGTATCGCATAGCAGCTGCGCCATCGCCATCTACAGAACCAAAGTTTCCGTGACCATCTACAAGTGGATATCTTGTTGACCATTCCTGTGCTAAATTAACTAATGCACCATAAATAGAGCTATCTCCATGTGGGTGATATTTACCCATTGTATCACCGACGATACGGGCACACTTACGATGTGGCTTATCTGGACCATTATTTAACTCTATCATAGAGTACAATATTCTTCTTTGTACAGGCTTGAGACCATCTCTTACATCTGGTAATGCACGGGCTGCTATAACGCTCATAGCATAATTGATATAAGATGTTTCCATGGTGTCTTTTAAGTCTACATCCTGTATTTTATCAAAAATATGTTCATCCATATTCTTCTATCCTTTCTTGTTGTCCCTTATGGACAACATCTCAAAAATTACTACGTAATTTTTAGCTTTTTTCCTTACAGACAACATCTCAAAAATTCTTTAAATTTTTGTTGTCTGTAAAATAAATCTAATGCCCTTTACAAGCAAGCTTGTACGGTCATTTGCTTTATTTTACATCATGTTGTCCTTGTTTATATATCCAGGTTTTGTACAAACTTTGCATTTGCCTCTATGAATTCTCTTCTTGGTTCTACTTGATCTCCCATAAGAGTTGTAAATGTTAAATCTACTTCTGCCTGCATAGCATCATCTATAGTTACCTTCTTGAGTATTCGTGTTTTTGGATCCATAGTTGTATCCCAAAGCTGGTCTGCATCCATCTCTCCAAGACCCTTATAACGCTGTATCTTATTATTACCATCTCTACCTATCTCTGTAAGAATAGCATTTAATTCTTCGTCGCTATATGCATATCTAACAGTCTTATTCTTAGATATCTGATAAAGTGGTGGTGTTGCAAGATAAACATATCCTTGCTTTATAAGCTCTGGCATAAATCTATATATAAATGTTAAAAGAAGTGTAGCTATATGAGCACCATCTACGTCGGCATCTGTCATAATGACAATCTTGTGATATCTAAGCTTAGATATATCAAAGTCATCATATATACCTGTACCAAAGGCTGTTATCATAGCTTTTATTTCTTCATTTCCAAGGACTCTATCAAGTCTAGCCTTCTCAACATTTAATATCTTTCCTCTAAGTGGAAGGATAGCCTGTGTAGCTCTATCTCTAGCTGTCTTAGCTGAACCACCAGCTGAATCTCCCTCTACAAGATATATTTCACATTTCTCTGGATTCTTGTCCGAGCAATCAGCTAACTTTCCTGGTAGTCCATTATCCTCAAGTGGAGACTTTGTCTTTCTTGTTAAATCTCTAGCCTTTCTAGCAGCCTCTCTAGCTCTCTGTGCAAGGATAGATTTCTCACATATAGTTCTGGCCACAGAAGGATTCTGCTCAAGGAAATATGTAAGCTGTTCACTAACTGTGCTCTCAACTGCTGCTCTAGCCTCTGAGTTACCAAGCTTCTGCTTTGTCTGTCCCTCAAACTGCGGCTCTCCTATCTTTACACTGATGATAGCTGTAAGACCTTCTCTTATATCTTCACCTGAAAGATTCTGCTCATTATCCTTAAGGAGCTTCTTACTTCTAGCATAATCATTAAATGTCTTTGTAAGGGCTCTCTTGAAACCTTCAAGATGTGTACCACCTTCTGGTGTAACGATATTATTAACGAAGCTATATACATTTTCTGTATATCCATCATTGTGCTGCATAGACACTTCTACCATTACGTCACCATGCTGGCCTTCACAATATATTACGCTATCATATAAAGGTGTTTTTCCTTTGTTAAGGTATGTAACGAATTCCTTTATACCACCTTCGTAATGGAATGTCTTCTCTATCTTTTCTTCTCTATCATCTCTTAAGACAATCTTTATTCCCTTTGTAAGGAATGCTGTTTCTCTAAGTCTTGTCTTTAATATATTATAATCATATACTGTCTCTTCAAATATCTCATGGTCTGGAAGGAATGTTACTTCTGTACCTGTTATAGACTCATCACACTGACCTATAACCTTAAGGTCATTCATTATCTTTCCACGCTCATATCTCTGGAAATAAATATTTCCTCCATTGTATACTTTTACTTCAAGCCATACTGACAATGCGTTAACTACTGACGCACCTACACCGTGAAGACCACCTGATACCTTGTAGGCTCCTCCACCAAACTTTCCACCTGCATGAAGAACTGTAAATACTACTTCTACTGCTGGACGTCCTGTCTTTGAATTAATACTTACTGGAATACCACGACCATTATCTTTAACTGTTATGGAATTATCTGAGTTTATCTGTACATCTATTGTATCGCAAAATCCTGCTAATGCTTCATCTACTGAGTTATCAACTATCTCATATACTAAGTGATGTAAACCTCTAGAAGATGTGCTTCCTATGTACATACCCGGTCTTTTTCTTACAGCTTCAAGTCCTTCAAGAATTTGAATCTGGTCTCCACCGTAGTTTCCGTTGTTATTGTTCTCCATGATTGCTCCTTTCTACTGTTCCTTCCACAACCTTATATACATTGTCTATATTGAATCTATTTTCAACAAATTCATCTAGACCTGTACAGGTTATAATCGTTTGAACATTACACAGACTACTAAGCAAATGTCTCTGTCTGTTGCTATCTAACTCTGATAAAACATCATCCAGCAATAATACTGGTGTATCCTTTATCATTGATTTTACTAATTCTATCTCTGATAGTTTCAAGGATAAGGCTGCTGTACGCTGCTGTCCTTGACTACCAAATTTTCGGATATCAATATTTTTATCATAAAAGCTTATATCATCTCTGTGTGGTCCCACACTTGTTGTTTTAAGCTTTATATCTTTATCCCTATTTCTTACTAACTCCTCATATAGATTATTGCCAGTAATATTTGGTTCATACCTTAGGTTTAATTCTTCCTTACCATTTGTAAGATTTCTATGTATTCCATATATAAGCTCATTTATCTCATCTATGAACCTGCTTCTTCTAGTTATTATCTTTGCACCATAATCAGCTAACTGCGTATCCCATACATCCAATGTGGCCATAAGCTCATTATCCTTAAAGAAACTTAAATCTTTTAGAAGCTTGTTTCTTTGATTTACAATCTTGTTATAATTCACAAGATTGTGTACATATATCTTATCTAACTGACATAGCTCCAAATCTATAAATCTTCTTCTCTCCGCCGGACCATTTTTAATAATATTTAAATCCTCTGGAGAAAAAAATACTACGTTTAATATTCCAAAAAGCTCGCTGGCTTTCTTTATTGGAATTCCATTTATGGCTATTCCTTTAGACTTACTCTTTTTAAGATGCATATCTATCCTTATAGGGATATTATCTTTAATAACTATAATCTTTATATGAGACTCATCACTATTAAAGTTTACAATATCCTTATCTCTAGTACCTCTATGAGATTTTGTAGTGCTACCTACATATATAGCCTCTAAAATATTAGTTTTACCCTGTGCATTATTGCCATAAAGTATGTTTGTACCTTTTTCAAAACTAATATTTAGACTACTATAATTTCTATAATTGTTAAGTTCTAAAGATTCTATATACATCTTTCACCATTCTTGATTTATGTTACTTTGTTATCTTTATATCTGTTCCATCAAATGAAATTATATCTCCATCATATAATTTCTTACCTCTTTGTATTTCAACAACTCCGTTTACCTTAACTTGTCCTTCGGTTATAACTATCTTTGCCTCAACACCAGAGTCTACTAAGCCTGCAGCCTTTAATGCCTGTCCAAGCTTTATAAATTCATCTCTTAATACTATCTCTTCCATGCTACCTCCACATATTACATTGCATTGAAGTTAACTGGTAATATAAGATAAATATACTTTTCCTCAGCGTCCTTTATAAAACAAGGTGCCTTTGGATTAACAAGATAGATATTAATCTCCTCATCATCAATTACCTTTAAAGCATCTATAAGGAACTTTGGATTAAATCCAATCATAATATCCTTACCGTCTTTGCGTATATCTATGTTCTCATTCATAGTACCTACAACTGAACTAATCTTAAGCTCAAGATCACCATCAGTTATATTTATAATAATAGGCTTCTTATCTCCTTCTTTTACAAGAAGTGTAGCTCTATCTATACAATTTAAAAATTCTTTCTTGTTTATAGATACCTTTGTCTCATAATCACTTGAGAGCATCTGATTAATCTTAAAGTACTCACCTTCAATAAGTCTAGATACAACAACAGTCTTATCAAACTCAAATACTATATGATTGTTTGTAAAGAAGATTCTTACTTCATCATCTGTTCCACCAGATAATATCTTACTTATCTCATTAAGAGTTTTACCAGGAACTATAACCTTAATATTGTCAAATGAATCCTTAAGCTCTATCTTTCTTATAGATATTCTATGACCATCAAGTGAAACTACCTTAAGCTCATTTCCATTTACCTCAAATAATTCACCTGTCATTAACTTATTAGTATCATTATCAGCTATAGAAAATATAGTCTGTCTTATTACTTCCTTAAGTGTAAACTGAGAAACATATATGAACTTGTTCTTCTCTATAACTGGAAGGTAAGAGAAGTCATCTCCTGATTTACCTGCTATGGTAAATACAGCCTTCTCACATGTGATAGTAGTTCTATAGTTCTCATCTGTCTCTATAGATACTTCATTATCAGGAAGCTTTCTAACTATCTCAGAGAATATCTTAGCATCAATAGCTACTGTACCCTTTGATATAATCTCTCCATCTACCTTTGTCTCTATACCAAGTTCCATATCGTTAGCTGTAAACTTTATTTCATTTGTTGTAGCATCAATAAGAATACATTCTAATATAGACATAGTTGTTTTAGAAGGAACAGCCTTCATAACTATATTAACACCTTGTACAAGATTTGCTTTTGAACATATAAGTTTCATTATTAACTCCTTTCGAATGGTTTTGGGTGAACCATATATAAATATATAATTTATTTTCTAGTAGTAATATTATTATAGGGTGTGCAAATGTTTATAACTGATATAAGCCAGTATTTAAGCCTATTACAGAAGATAAAACTTATGTTGAAAAGCTAAAAAATAGATTGGATAACATTAAAGTTATAAACAAACCCTAAAATTGTATAAATTGTTTTAAACATTTAATACACATTCATAAATATGTTAATGTTTATAAAATGTGGAAAGAAAATGTGATAAAGTGGATACTTTGTGAATATAAAAATATCACTTTATAATGAGTTTCTTCCTATTAATAATGTAATTAATTTGGAACTATTTTCTTCTTTAATACTTCAATAGTATTCTTTGTTGATTCGTTAGTATCCATTTCCTTACTTATCTTTTCAATGCCATACATAACAGTTGTGTGATCCTTCTTATGCAAAGCCTCGCTAATAGCCTGTAAAGGACTATCAGTAAGATCTCTTATAAGATACATGGCTATCTGTCTTGGATAAGCTATGTTATGGCTCTTCTTCTTAGAAACAATATCAGCAGGTGGAATGTTAAAGTGCTCTGCTACTATATCTATGATAAGTTTTGGAGTAATTTCTTTAGTAACATCTGGTGATATAATATCCTTTAATACTTCCTTTGCGAATTCCACGTCTATTGACTTTTTTGATACTCTGGCAAATGCCACAATCTTTGTAAGTGCACCTTCTAATTCTCTGATGTTTGAAGTAATATTAGAAGCTATATATTTAATAATTTCTTCATTAATATTATAGCCCATTGTATCAGCTTTCTTTGAAAGAATAGCTATACGAGTCTCATAATCAGGTGCTGATATATCAACAGTAAGGCCCATCTCAAATCTAGTTCTGAGTCTTTCCTCAAGTGTAGACATATCCTTAGGTGGTTTATCAGATGATATAACTACCTGCTTATTAGACATCTTAAGTGTGTTGAAGGTGTGGAAGAATTCTTCCTGACTTCTCTCTTTACCTATGATAAACTGAATATCGTCTATAAGTAAAACATCAAGATTTCTATACTTATCTCTAAATTCAACAATAGATGACTGATTATCACTTCTAATAGCACCTATAACTTCATTGGTAAATTCTTCAGATGTAACACATCTTATATTAGAATCAGGATTCTTATCTAATATGAAGTTACCTATAGAATGCATAAGGTGAGTTTTGCCAAGTCCTGCCCCTCCATATATAAATAATGGATTATAAACTTCTGCAGGAGACTCTGCTACTGCAAGTGCATAAGCATGAGCAAAGTTATTATTGCCACCTACGACGAAATTGTCGAATGTATAGTTAGGATTAATATTAGCCTCAGTCTTCTTATCAATAAGAGAATCCTTAATAGGATTAGCTGCATTAGATGATTTTTCCTTATTACTTAAATCACTCTCATGAATAAATACTATATCTAAGGCTTGTCCAGTAACTTCTTGAACTACAACCTTTAAAGGAACATAGTATTTTTTAGTAAGATAAGATATGGCAATATTCTCATCTGGAACTAATAACATTATAATATTATCCTCAACAGAATGAATCTTAAGAGGTTTTATCCATGTTGTAAAAGAAACATCTAATATATCATGTTCCTTCTTTAAAATATCAAGAATTTCATCCCATTTTTCTGTGACTAAATTAAACATTTTTTACTCCAATTCTTATAATAAATAATCCATTAAAAGGGGTAAAAATTACCCTTAGGGCATAGTAACCCTACTATGCGTAATTATATCATTATTTTACATCATTTTACGTATTTTTTCAACCAAAAAACACTATAAGGTGAAAAGTATAGGGTAAATAATTTGGTGCATAAAAATGTGTATATTTTGAAGAAATACTATATATAAGCCATTTGTTTAAATGTGAAAAAAAGTGTGGATTATGTGGATAAAATTAATTGAATTAAAGATGTCAATAAATTATAAAAAAAACTGACTATTGTAAGAAACATTATTCAACAATAAAAAAGCCATAAAATTAGGGGATTAATAAAAATTATTAACAATGTATTATATTGTTATCCACTAAGTTATCCACAATATGTGGACAATATTATGTAAAATATCCTTTATGTAGAGATTGTGGATAAGTATTATTATTTTTAATGCAAAATGTGAAAGAAATAGCTTGACTACAACATATTTATCTAATATAATGGTCACGATGTCTTTAAAAATAATAATATTACCTTATTATAATTTTAATAAGAAGGAGGTGTTCGAAGATGAGAACAACAATGGGACTTACATTTAATCCAAAGAAGAGATCAAGAGCTAAGGTTCATGGTTTTAGAAAGAGAATGGCAACAGCTAGCGGAAGAAAGGTTTTAGCTGCTAGAAGAGCAAAGGGAAGAAAGAAGTTATCAGCATAGTATTAGCTTAAGCCACATATTTTTATGTGGCTTTTTCTTATCATATTAGAAAATTTGATAACAGGCACACCTTTCAGAAAGGAAATAGGATGAGAAATATAGATTCTTTAAAAAATAGCGAGTTTCAATATATTTACAAAAATGGAACATCCTATGCCAATAAATATTTAGTTATGTATGTGGATAAAAATCCAGAAGGAAAGTCAAAGTTAGGCATATCAGTTAGTAAAAAAGTAGGTAATAGTGTAGTAAGACATCGCCTTGCAAGACTTATCAGAGAGTCATACAGATTAAATAGAAATATGTTTAATAGTGGTTTAAACATTATAGTTCTTGCGAGAACTACAGCAAAGGGCACAGATTATGCCAAAATAGAAAGTGCTTTTTTACATCTTATCAGGATGCATAAAATAGCGCTCCATATATAGTAGTTATATGGCAAAAAGAGGTACACCTTGAATGATTATTATTAAAAGTTTATCTTCTATATTACAGAAGATTTTAATAGGGATTGTTAAATTTTATAGAAAATATATATCACCTTATAAAGGTAATACTCATTGTAGATTTACTCCTACATGTTCAGAGTATGCCATAGAGGCTTTGGGAAAATATGGACCATTCAAGGGAACTTATTTATCAGTAAAAAGAATATTAAGGTGTCATCCACATTCAAAACATAGTGGATATGACCCTGTTCCATAAGGAGGAATAAAATGTCAGGAGTATTATTATCTTGTGCAAATTGGCCTATTATTAAGCAGGTGGCTGATTTACTTGGATGGATAATGAACATTACTTATACTATATTTGATAAGATAGGTATAGCAAATATAGGTTTATGTATTATTGTTTTTACAATTATAGTTAAAGTATGTATGATACCAATGAGTATTAAGCAGCAAAAGACTATGAAGCTTTCATCTCTTATGAATCCAGAACTTCAGGCTATTCAGAAGAAATATGCAAATAGAAGAGACAACGATTCTATGATGGCTATGAATGCTGAAACAAAGGCTGTTTATGAAAAGTATGGTACATCCCCTTCAGGTGGATGTCTTCCATTACTTATCCAGATGCCAATTCTTTTAGCACTTTATGGAGTTATAAGTGCTATACCTACACACGTTGCACCAATAGGTGATATGTATGATAAGGCAGCAATGTACGCTTTTGAGTCAATGGAAGAGTACAGTGATATGAAGGTACTTAATAACCTTATGGTTAACAATGGTGTAGCAGGCTTTGAGAAGGAAGAAACTTTCAAAAAGACATTGGAAGCTTATTTCAATGTAGATGCATCAAAGAAGCAGACTAATATAGATAATATTAGCAAGATTTTGTCAGATTACTATGCTAGACAGAGAACAGGTCTCGATACATCAAAGGATGCCTGGGAGGATATGGCATATCTTAAGAATACTGCTAAAGAAATAGCAGATGATCTTAAAAATGTAAGTGAAGCTGATTGGGAAAAGATAGCTTCTAAGGATTTATCATCATTTGAATCTAAGATTGTAGAGAAGTATAAGGCAAACTCAGATTCTGATTATGATAATTTAAAGAAAGAAATTGATAAAAATTATAATGGAATAGAAAGTATCCATAAGGAAGTAATAGGTGTTTACTCATTCGCAGGAATAGATTTAAGCCGTACTCCATCACAGGAAGTTGCTATGGGTATTTGGTGGGCGCTTTTAATTCCTGTATTATCAGCAGTGTTACAGTGGGTAACAATGAATCAATCATCAAAGTCACAGCAGAACATGGCAGACAATCCAATGGCATCTTCAATGAAGATGATGAACGTATTTATGCCACTTATGTCAGCGTTCTTCTGTTATTCATTTGCTTCAGGATTAGGCTTATATTGGGTAATGGGTTCTGTTATTCAGTTAGTACAGCAGATAGTATTAAATGCTTACTTTAAGAATATGACACCAGATGATATTATTAAAGAAAATATTGCAAAGCTTAATAAGAAGAGAGCAAAGCAGGGTCTTCCACCACAGAAGATAACAACAGTAGCAAATACAAATGTTAAGAATATTAAGGTAGAATCAAAGAAACCTGTAAATTCATCAAATGCACCAAAGACTTCGGCTGGTGTAAATTATAAAAAGGGTGGAATAGCTGCAAAGGCTAATATGGTTAGAGATTACAACGAAAAGAAAAATAAGTAGTTTATTGGGAGGTAATGAAAATGGAATACAGAGAGTTTACAGGAAAAAATGTTGATGATGCATTAACAAAGGCATCTATCGACTTAGGTGTAACAAGTTCTGAGCTTGAATATGAGGTATTAGACAAGGGAAGCAATGGTATCCTTGGTATAGGTAGCAAGCCAGCAAAAATCAACGCTAGAGTAAAGGTAGAGGCTCCTGTTTCAGTAGAAGAGTCACCAGAAGATGTTGAGAAGATAGCAGTAGAGTTCCTTACAAAGGTATTCGATGCAATGAAGCTTACAGTTAAGATAAATGTAAATATTACAGAGGAAGCTGTAGAAATCGATTTAGTAGGCGATGATATGGGTGTTCTTATAGGTAAGAGAGGTCAGACACTTGATTCATTACAGTATCTTGTAAGCCTTATCATCAATAAGAAGAGCGATAAGTATTTAAGAGTTAAGCTTGATACAGAGAATTATCGTGAGAGAAGAAAGGAAACTCTTGAGAACTTAGCTAAGAATATAGCTTTCAAGGTTAAGAGAACAAAGAGATCAGTTTCTCTTGAGCCAATGAATCCATATGAGAGAAGAGTTATCCACTCTGCACTTCAGAATGACAGATATGTAACAACAAAGAGTGAAGGTGAAGAGCCATTCAGACATGTTGTTGTAATGTTAAAGAAGTAATTAAATAGTATACATTTAGAAAAGATTGTTTTATGTGAACAATCTTTTCTTTTTTTAAAATAAATGTGGAAAAAGTTATAATATATGATATTCTATATAGTGGGGTAGGAGTGCCACATATTAGAAAAGGATGAGATGTATGAGATTTGAAACAGAAACAATAGCTGCGATAGCTACGGCTATGAGTAATTCAGGAATAGGCATAATAAGAGTAAGTGGCGATGAAGCTATATCTGCTACAGACAAGATATTTGTATCTGTTAAGGATGGCAAAAAGCTTGCAAATGTTAAGTCTCATACTCTTCATTTTGGACATATAGTAGATAACGGAAGAACAATAGATGAGGTGTTAGTATCTGTTATGAGAGCTCCTAATACCTATACAAGAGAAGATGTAGTAGAGATAAATTGTCACGGAGGTGTGATAGTACTTAAAAAAGTGCTTGAACTTTTATTTAAGAATGGCGTTAGACCGGCGGATGCTGGAGAGTTCACTAAGAGAGCTTTCTTAAATGGAAGAATAGATTTATCTCAGGCAGAGGCAGTTATAGATATTATTAATGCAAAAAACGAATATGCATTATCCAATTCTGTAAGCCAGCTTAGAGGAGAAATATCTGCAAAGATAAAAATTATTCGTGAAGATATTTTAAATGAAATAGCTTATATAGAGGCTGCATTAGATGACCCTGAGCACATAAGTTTAGATGGTTATGATGAGAAGCTTCTTAATAAAACAGATGATATTTTAGAAAAGCTTAAAAAACTTATAGAAGCATCTGATAATGGCAGAGTAGTAAGTGAAGGTATAAATACAGTTATTTTAGGAAAACCAAATGCTGGAAAGTCATCATTTTTAAATGCTGTATTAGGTTCTGAGAGAGCTATTGTTACTGATATAGAAGGAACTACAAGAGATACTTTAGAGGAACACATAAATATTCATGGAATAAGCCTTAATATCATAGACACGGCTGGTATAAGAGCTACAGATGATGTTGTAGAAAGAATCGGTGTATCAAAGGCGAAAGAGATTGCCGTAGATGCAGACCTTATTATATATATTATAGATAGCTCCAAGCCTTTAGATGAAAATGATAGAGATATAATGGAGCTTATAAAAGGTAGAAAAGCAATAATATTATTTAATAAGACGGATTTGGATTGTTTAGTTGATAGAAGTCAATTGGATATATTTGAAAAAACTCCTATTATAAATATATCTGCTAAGGAAAAACAGGGAATAGATGAATTCGAAAATGCTGTTAAAGATTTGTTCTTTGAAGGAAAACTTACATTTAATGATGAAGTGTATATAACAAATGCAAGACAGAAGAATGATATTATAAAAGCTTATGAAAGTATGAAGCTTGTAAAGGATTCTATAATGGGCGGTATGCCTGAAGATTTCTTTACTATAGATTTGATGAATACTTATGAGCTACTTGGACGTGTAATAGGAGAAAGCGTCGAGGATGATTTGGCTGATAAGATATTTAGAGAATTCTGTATGGGTAAATAGATAGCTTCATATGCGTTTTAATTAACAATAGGAAAGAATGTACAAAAAGGAGACATAGGAATATGGCTGAAAATAAATATATAGAAGAACAGTATGATGTAGTTATAGTCGGAGCTGGCCATGCAGGCTGTGAGGCAGCTCTTGCTTCGGCACGTCTTGGTTTAAATACAATTATGTTTACAGTAAGTGTCGATAGTATAGCCCTAATGCCGTGTAATCCTAACATTGGCGGTAGTTCCAAGGGTCATCTTGTAAGAGAGATAGATGCATTAGGCGGAGAGATGGGAAAAAATATAGATAAAACATTTATCCAGTCTAAGATGCTTAACAAATCTAAAGGACCTGCTGTACATTCATTAAGAGCTCAGGCTGATAAGAGTGATTATACTAGAGAGATGAGAAGAACTCTTGAGAATACAGATAATTTAACAATAAGACAGGGAGAGGTTACAGAGCTTTTAGTAGAAGATAATGATAGCACAGGTGAAAAAATTATTACAGGTGTAAAGACTTATTCAGGTGCTATATATAAAGCTAAGGCTGTAGTACTTTGTACAGGAACATATTTAAAAGCAAGATGTATATATGGTGAAGTAAGCAATCCTACTGGTCCAAATGGACTTCAGGCAGCAAATTACCTTACAGAATCTTTAAAGAACCTTGGCATTGAGGTTAGAAGATTTAAGACAGGAACACCTGCTAGAGTAGATAAGAGAAGTATTGATTTTTCAAAGATGGAGGAACAGTTTGGCGATGAGAGGGTAGTACCTTTTTCATTTTCTACTGACCCTAATACAATTCAAAAAGAGCAGGTATCATGTTGGCTTACATATACCAATGAAGAGACACATAAGATTATAAGAGAAAATATTGGAAGAAGTCCTTTATTCTCGGGAATGATAGAAGGAACAGGACCTAGATATTGTCCATCTATTGAAGATAAGGTGGTAAAATTCGCCGATAAGGAGCGTCATCAGGTATTTATTGAGCCAGAGGGATTATACACAAATGAGATGTATCTTGGTGGAATGTCAAGCTCACTTCCTGAGGATGTGCAGCATGCAATGTATAAGACTGTGCCAGGTCTCGAAAATGTTAAAATAGTAAGAAATGCGTATGCTATAGAGTATGATTGTATAGACCCTAGACAGCTTCACCCAACATTGGAATTCAAAAATATAAAAGGTCTTTTCAGTGGTGGGCAGTTCAATGGAAGCTCTGGATATGAGGAGGCTGCGGCGCAGGGACTTGTAGCTGGTATCAATGCTGCATTAAAAGTTTTAGGCAGAGAGCAGATAATAATAGACCGTTCAGAAGGATATATTGGTGTATTGATAGATGATTTGGTGACAAAGGAAAGTCACGAGCCATATAGAATGATGACATCAAGAGCTGAATATCGCCTAATTTTACGTCAGGATAACGCAGACCAGCGTTTGATGGCTATTGGTCATAAGATAGGATTGGTAGATGACGAGACATATGATAAGCTTAAAACGAAAATAGCTCTTATAGACGAGGAAATTAAGCGACTTGAAGCTATACCTGTAGGTGCCAATGTTAAGATGCAGGCTTTTCTAGCTACTAAAGGAAGCGAACCTTTAAAGACAGGAAGTAATCTGGCTGAGCTTATTAAGCGTCCTGAATTATGTTATGATGATTTGGCAGAAATAGACCCAGATAGAAAGCCACTTCCAGAGGATGTTATAGAGCAGATTAATATTAACATAAAATACGATGGATATATTAAAAGACAGTTGCATCAGGTAGAGCAGTTTAAGAAGCTTGAAGGTAAGAAATTAGATCCTAACTTTGACTACAATACAGTGTCAGGACTTCGTATAGAGGCTATGCAAAAGCTTAATATCTATAAGCCATTGTCTATAGGTCAGGCATCTAGAATATCAGGAGTATCTCCTGCAGATATATCTGTTTTATTGGTATATATGAAGCAGATGAACCGTGAAACTAGCGATAAGTAAATTATTTACTGTAAGCATTATATAGATGGAGGAAATATGTATACAAAGGGATTAGCCTTGTTGGATCAGGGTTTAGAGGAACTAAATATCACTTTGGATGATATAGCTAAGGATAGACTTGTTAGATTTTATGAAATGCTTGTGGAGAAAAATAAGGTAATGAATCTTACAGCTATAACAGAATTCGAAGAAGTTATAGTGAAGCATTTTATCGACAGCTTGGCTTTAGTAAAGGTTATATCAAAAGAGAAACTTAATAATGACATACGTATAATAGATATAGGAACAGGAGCCGGATTTCCAGGAATACCGCTTAAAATAGCTTTCCCAGACATAAAGATAACACTTTTAGATTCGCTTAACAAAAGAATAGGTTTTTTAAAAGAGGTTTGCGAGGAACTAAAATTAGATGGTGTTGAATTTATACATGGTAGAAGTGAGGATTACGGAAGAAACCCTGTATATCGTGAAAAATATGATTTATGCGTGTCTAGGGCGGTAGCAAACTTGGCTACTTTATCAGAATTTTGTATTCCATTTGTAGCAGTAGGTGGCTTATTTGTATCCTACAAGGCGGGAGATTGTGGAGAAGAGATTAAGGAATCTTCTAAGGCTGTGGATAAAATGGGTGGCGCTATAACACAGAATATCCAGTATGTTGTACCTACCTCAGATATTAGCCGTGTTCTCTTAAAGATAGATAAGGTTAAGCAAACACCTAAGGCGTATCCACGCAAGGCTGGCACACCAGCAAAAGACCCAATAAAATAAATATAATTTATATTATCAGAAGCTTGAAGCGTTTGTTTCAGGCTTCTTTTATATCGTGCTTGACATAGTGTATCTACAACCATCAAGCTGTCTACAGATATTTTTCTGTGCCTTGAGAGGTTGCTCAATTTTTCTTATATGCCGTTTTTTAAAAAGGCTTTTGTCTTTTATCTAGGCAGACCGCTTAGCCAGTGATACAAGCTTTTATTGGACAAGCCGCATAGCTCTGTAGAACTATAAAAACTTAACGAAAATCTGCATAAATGACCGAAACTGTTTACAATTTCGCTGATGAACGTAAATATATAGAACATCTTGGAGGTCGCTGTACTCATCCACACAAATCATCATCTGGCGTTGCTGTCTGACATATAAAAGACAAAAATTAAAAGTTCTTTGAAAAACGGCATTTAGAAAAATGAGTGTTCTCGAGTCGAGCACAGAAAAATACCTGTAGATAGCTGATGGTTATATGCAATATATCCAAGCACGATATAAAAGAAGCCTAGCAGAATATTTGCTAGGCTTCTGATAATATAAATTATGTTTAGTTAAAGAATATGGACATTGCGTTAAGTACCTCTGATGGATTCTCTAACTGAGGTAAATGCTTTGTATCCTTTATAGTGGCAACTTCGATAGAAGGATTAAGCTCTTGATAATCAGCAACTATTTCTCTCATATCAGCTTCAAATTCACCTGCAATTACATAAATACTATTGTTTATAGCTTTAAGAGCTCTAGATGTATTTATAGATGTATAATTTGCATTTATGCTTGCAAATAGGTACTTTGAAGAAGATGGTCCAAAGTGTGAAGCATCATAGTAGTTTTTCACAAGACTTGCTCTTACTGCATAAGGATTATAGAAATACTTATTTTTAAATAATTCGTTATAGCTTTGTCTTGTATTATTTATGTTATATATAAGCGTTCCAAGTATAGGTAATTCAAATAAGAATTTATATATCTTAGCATCTCTCTTATTAGAAGAGACTGCCTCGAAAGAGACAGGATTTATAAGCATAATCTTGTCAAAGAGAGTATCATCATTATAGCAAGCCATAAGTATAGTAGCGGCAGAAGCGCCAGTTGCTACTACATCGGTTCTATGTCCGATAATATTCTTAATAAAATCTGTAATAAGCTGTACATACATATAGTTTGTGTATGTTAAAGAAGGTTTGTCTGAGCGACCACAACCAAGTAAATCTATAGTATATACTGTATGCTTCTTTGCATAAGTGTTTACAATAGATTTCCATTCCATATCGCTACTTCCACATGTTAAATCATGTACAAGTAAAATAGGCTTACCTTCGCCTTGCTTTGTGTAAAAGATGTTACCAAAGCGCCATTCATATCTAAGTGCTTTACTATTAGATAGAGTTGCTTTAGAGTTTGCTATAAATGATATTGTTTTATTAATAGCATATATTGTTCCTACTGCAGCCGAAGTAATAAGGGCGGCTGAAATTAGTTTATTTTTTTTCATACGATACTCCTATCTACAAAGAATTGTTAATTATAGTATATAATAAAATGACCAAATTATAAAGAATAAATTTAACAAAATAATACGGTTATTTATTAAAATTGTACTGTTATTATTCTATAAAATGTGATATTATCAATATATATGTTCAAAAATAGTTAATGAACAAAGGTTTTGTGAAATTAGAGGAATTAAAATGGATATTACCAAAGCAGAAAGCTACCTTTATGATCGTTTGGAAATGCTATCAGATGAAAAGGTACTGTTAATCACAAAATTAAATAAGATTCAAATAGAGATAGAAGAGACGGATAATATGATTACTTCTATGGCACAGGATGTTGATACAGCATTTGAAGTATTCTCTCCTAGACCTAAAAGGAATGATTTTGCTAAAGAAGGAATTGCGAAGCTTAATAAGCGAAAGGAAGAGCTTAAGCTTCTTAAGAAGGACTTTGCTGAACAGTTAATGAGTTTGGAGAACGATATAAATGCCATAAGAGAAGCATTGGGAGAGGAACCAGAAACTGGGGAAGAGTTATTCTATGGTGAGGAAAAGCCAGATTGTGAGACTCAGTTGTATGGTATTCAGATATTAGAGAGCCAGGAAGCTGAGAGAAAAAGAATAGCAAGGGATTTACATGACTCTATTGTTCAAGTCCTCACAAATTTGGTTCATAAATGTGAAATATGCTCTAAGATAATGGATATGGATAGTATTAGAGCTAAGTTGGAATTGGAGATAATGTCAAAAACCCTAAAGGATACCATATCTGAAATGAGAAATATAATATATGATTTGCGTCCTATGTCTTTTGATGATTTGGGGCTTGAGGTTACTCTTGAGAGAGCTTTAAAGTCTATGGACGCCAGCACCGATATGAGCATTAACTTTAAGGCTAGTGGAGATAATAAGAAATTGTCACCAATTGTTCAACTTACAATATTCAGAATTGTTCAAGAATGTGCAAATAATAGTATAAAATATTCAAAAGGAAAAACTCTAGATATAAGTCTTACATATATGGAGGATACTGTTATATTAGAAATATGCGATGATGGGCAAGGATTTGAATATAATAGAGATTGCGAGAATGTAGATGAAAATCATACCGGATTTGGATTAGGAATGATGAGAGAGAGAGTTGCATTATTATCGGGATACATAAATATTGATACAGCCGTAGGAAAAGGAACGGTAATAAAAGTAACAATTCCTGTACAGTAGATATAGAGGTGTAATATGAGTATTGAATTGATGATTATTGATGATCACTCAATGGTGAGAGAAGGTTTAAAACAATTATTAGAATTAGATGATAATGTAAAGGTTATTGCAGAAGCATCAGATGGTGTAGAAGGTCTGAGAAAGTTAGAAAATATAAAACCAGATGTCTTACTTTTGGATATTAATATGCCGAATATGAATGGTTTAGAAATGCTATCTATTATTAGACAGAGAAGAATGAATATAAAGGTTCTTATCCTAACGATACACAATGAGATTGATTATCTTATGAAGGCTGTAGAGATTGGATGTAATGGATATGTCCTGAAGGATTCGGATTCTAATTTGCTTAGGAAAGCAATTTATTCTATATATAATGGAGAAGATTTTATACAGCCCTCTTTAACGCCATCTCTTAATGCAGGTTTAGCTTCTAAGGCGTCTATGGACGAAAAGGTTAATGAACTTACTAGAAGAGAGATAGAAGTTCTGAAACTTATTGCTGAGGGATTATTTAATAAAGAGATTGCGGCAAAATTAGATATTAGTGAGAGAACTGTAAAGAATCATGTATCTAATATATTTAAGAAAATAGATGTTTCAGATAGAACTCAAGCAGCGGTATTTGCTATAAAGAATAATCTTGTTAATCTGTAAAACAAGAATTATGAAAAGAAAAACAAAGAGATATTGTATAATATATAAAGAGGAATGTTTCACGTGAAACATTCCTCTTATTTAACTTATGTATCTTATATATATACTAGCCATGGTTATATGGAATATGTATTGAACCCATATCTTGTGGTGTGCGTGTTTTAAGCAATTCTACTAGATTATCGTTTAACATAGATGGTAATAATCTAATTTCTTGAAGTTTATCTATTTCTATCCATTGGCATCCTTGCTGCATATCGTCTGTTTCTGTAGGAGAATCTTGGTTCTCTGATGCAAGAGTACAGTGAAATATATGATAGAATTTATGGGCGTATTGACTATAGTTTATTCTTGTATCGTTGTTATCACATATTTCTTCGCATATTCCTATAAATGTAGGATTAGCAATGTGATAGCCTGTCTCTTCTAAACATTCTCTCTCTATGGCGTCATATATACTTTCATATTTATTTTGACCTCCACCAGGAAGAGAATAATAATGACCGTTATTAATATCATAACATTTATTTAAAAGAATCTTACCGTTGTGTTCGATGATTGCTTTTGCAGTACTTCTAATATCGTTTGAATTTAAGTAGAGCTTTCTTTTAGATATTTTGTTTAATAACTTCCATGCGATACCGTTTTCTTTAAGAAGAGATAGAGCATTTGGTAGGGGAATCCAAATTGCATCATCTACTTCTTTGGAAAGTATAAAATCTTTTTTTGAAACTTTTACTAAGTAACCATTCATTAGTAATTCTTTTTCTTGGTGATAGTATGTTCTTATGTTGTTCAAAGATATAGCATTTAAACCAAGCTCTTCTTGGATTTCTCGGACAACAGTTTCTTCTACAGTTTCACCCTTTTTTATAATTCCGGCGACTAATACATAGTTGGATGTGGAAACGTAATTTTGTTTTAGCAGTGCAACCTCGTTATATTCATTGATAACTGCACATATTACTGCAGGTGTAAAGTTATCCCAGTATGGAGTTTGACAGGTGATGCAATATGGTAGTGCACCTTCGTCTCCAATATTCTTTTCTATAAGTTTGTTGCCACAATGTGGACAGTATTTATATAGCATATTATCTCCTTATTAGTATTTATATATTGTTATTTTAAGGTATATGTTATTATTATTTGTAATTTAGATGTATTGATTATATCTTATTTTAAAGGTTGTAGCAATGTTTTATAATTATTATTAATGTTTCACGTGAAACGTTGTAAAAAGTTATTTATATAGTAAATGTTTCACGTGAAACGTTAAGGTGAAATTACTATTCTAATAAATGTTTCACGTGGAACATTACAGGAAATTATCCGATATAATATGATGTTTCACGTGGAACATTGGACATGTATAATAATAAAAGATATCCAAATATAATAGGCATACAAATGCACTAAGAATGTTGTAAATCGTGGGAGAAATCTGTCAAATTAGGAAATTAATATTATAGAAATATGTATGAAAGTGTGATATTATAGAAACATCTCGATGGAGAAGTAATAATTATAGAAAGGCAAATGATAATGGGAAGAATTATTGCGATTGCAAATCAAAAAGGTGGTGTAGGTAAGACTACTACATCAACAAATCTGTCTGCGTGTCTTGCTGAATTGAATAAGAAGGTTTTATTGATTGATATAGATCCTCAGGGAAATGCCACAAGTGGTGTTGGTGTTGACAAGAACAATCTTGAGTATACTGTATATGAAATGATTATTGGTGAATGTGAGTTGAAGGATTGCTTACTTGAAAATGTATTAGACAATCTTGATTTGCTACCTTCTAATGTTAATCTTTCTGGAGCGGAAATTGATCTTATTGGTGTAGATGCTAGAGAATACATATTAAAAAAGCAAATTGATGCGGTAAAGGATAATTATGATTTTATAATTATCGATTGTCCACCTTCACTTAGCATGTTAACTGTAAATGCGATGACAACAGCGGATACAGTTTTGGTACCAATTCAATGTGAATATTATGCTCTTGAAGGATTATCTCAGCTTATACATACAATCAATCTTGTTAAGTCAAGATTGAATCCGGACCTAGAGATAGAGGGTGTTGTATTTACTATGTATGATGCTAGAACAAACTTGTCTCTCGAAGTTGTTGAGAATGTTAAGGCAAATCTTAAACAAAATGTATATAAGACGATTATTCCAAGAAATATTAGATTAGCAGAGGCACCAAGCCATGGAATGCCTATTAATTTATATGATACCAAGTCTGCTGGAGCAGAAAGCTACAGATTATTAGCAGAGGAAGTAGCTAATCGCGGAATGGAAGATGAATTCTAGTATTGAAATGGAGGGTAATATATGTCAACTAAAGTAAAAAAGAGTGGATTGGGAAAAGGATTAGATTCACTTATACCAGAGGTAATAGCTAGCCCTAAGGCAAAACCTGAACCAGAACCAAAGGTGGTTGAAAAAGTAGTAGAAGTTGAGAAGGTAGTAGAAAAAATCGTAGAGAAGAAGGTTGAAACTCTTGTTAAAATAACAGATATAGAACCTAATCGTAAGCAGCCAAGAAAAGAATTTAATGAGGATGCCCTTTTAGAATTGGCAGAATCGATTAAGCAGCATGGCGTGCTTCAGCCACTACTTGTACAAAAAAGAGATGGATATTACGAGATTATAGCAGGAGAGAGAAGATGGAGAGCTTCAAAGCTTGCCGGTATTAAGGAAGTTCCTGTTATTATAAAAGATTATACAGAACTAGAAATTGTCGAAGTTGCTCTTATAGAGAATATACAGAGAGAAGACTTAAATCCTATTGAAGAAGCATTGGCATATAAAAGATTATTAAATGAATTTAAATTAAAGCAAGATGAAGTAGCTGAAAAGGTTAGTAAAAGTCGTGTGGCAATTACAAATTCCATGAGACTATTAAAACTGACAGATGAAGTTCAGCAGATGGTTATAGACGGTATGATTACAAGTGGTCATGCTAGAGCACTTATAGCTATCGAAGATGCAGATAAGCAGATAGAACTTGCTAATGAAATATTCGAAAAACGTCTCAGTGTTAGAGAAACAGAGAGATTAGTAAAAAATATATTAGAGCCAAAGCCTCCAAAGGTGAAAGAACAGTACAATGATCAATTTGTTTACAAGATGCTTGAGAACAAAATCAAGGATAAAATTGGCTCAAATGTAGCTATTAACAGAAAAAACAAGAATAAAGGAAAAATAGAGATAGATTATTATTCGACAGAGGACCTTGAAAGAATTGTAGCTCTTATATCGAAGATTAATAGCTTATAATACAGAGAAGAAAGGACATTGTTAAAATGAATAGTGAATTATTTGAAGCAATCGGCATTGGAAATTTGGATCCGGCTTATCTATTTTTAGGTTTATTACTACTCATCATAGGTTTGTTGGTTTATGCAATTTCTACAGGAAAGAAACTAAAGAAATTGGAACAAAAATATGATAAATTTATGCGTGGTAAAGATGCAGAAACTTTAGAAGATGTTATTTATAAAAGGTTTGACGAGGTAGATACTCTTCTTGAGGAAAACAAGATTAAGACAAAGCAGATTGCAGATATATTTGAGAATCTTCAGTACACAGTACAAAAATGTGGAATTGTAAAGTATGATGCCTTCCATGAAATGGGTGGAAAGTTAAGCTTTGCCCTTGTTATGTTAAATAAGAAGAACACAGGACATGTGATAAATGCGATGCATAGCAGAGAAGGTTGCTATATTTATATTAAGGAAATCATAGAGGGTGAGTCATATATACCTTTAGGAGAAGAGGAGAAGCAAGCGTTGGCAAAAGCTCTCGAGAATTCCTAAGTTTTCGAAAGGGGAATGTGATTGAAGCTATTACGTTTAAGTGAATTGACGGGTAATGAAAGATTAGGAAAACATATTCTTACACCTAATGGTAAAGAGTTGATGGCAAAGGGAACGATTATTAAGTCTGAATATGTGACCAAACTCCAAGAATTAGGAATTGAATATGTATATGTAGATGATTCACAATTTATAGAGATTGATTTTGATAGTTTAGATGAAGGTATAATATGTAGCAAGGTAAAAGAGGAAAGTACATCTATAGTTAAGAATGTGTTGGAACGTCATATATACAAGAACACATCTGATTTAGAAAAACTTTGCGAAGCTGCTAATATTATAGTTGATGATATTTTATCAGAGCAGGATATATTAGAAAGAGTAGTAAATATCAGACGTGAAAATACAGATATTTATAGTCATAGCATAAATGTCTGTTCGTTAGCAACAGTCATAGCATTAAAAAATGGATATGACAAGTCGATAGTTACAGAGATAGCTAAAGGATGTATACTTCATGATTTGGGACTTAGATATACAGCAGTCAACTATGAAAATACCAATATTGATGATCTAAATCCTAAGGATAAAAGTGATTTTAAAAAGCATGTGATATTAGGATATGATGCTATAGAACATGAATCGTGGGCAACTCAGATAGTTAAGGATATCGTATTGTTACATCATGAGAGATGCGATGGTAGTGGATACCCATTTAAAAGACTAGATAGCGAATTAGATGATATTATTAAAATAGTTTCAGTCTGCGATGATTTTGATTCTATGATTAGCGGAATAGGCTATGAATCAATGAAAGTACATAAAGTTGTAGAGTACATTAAATGTCACTCACTATGTAAATATCATAGTAAATACGCAGAACAGTTATTGACGATGGTGGCTATGTATCCTGTTGGAACTAAAGTAATTATTAGTGATAATAGAATAGGTGTAGTAGTGAAGCAAAATAAGGAATGTATTGATAGACCAGTATTGAAGATAATAGCAGATCGTACAGGAAAAGAATTGCCAGAAGAGACTATCGATATGACAAAATCACTGACTATATTTATAGAGGATACTCTAGATTAAAAAATATGTGAATTAGCATTACGAATAAAAATAGAAAGAGAAAGGATTAGGAATCCTTTCTCTTTTCATTTTGATTTTTATTATACAGTTACTGTCTGTTCTATAAGATTAACAATAGTATGAACAGCATCATCTACTTTTGATGATTTCATTGCCGCTATATATTTATCTTTATTTTCATATATAGAACGAACTGTTTTTACTAATGTATCAGTAGTAAGTTCTTCTTCATCTACAACCTCACTAAATCCTTGCTTTTTGAAAGATGCAGCGTTTAGTATCTGGTCGCCTCTACTTGACTTTGCTGGAAGAGGAATAAGCATATTTGGAATGGCAAGTGCTTGTATCTCACATATTGCATTAGCTCCTGCTCTAGAGATAATTAAGTCTGCCATAGCAAACAAATCCTTCATCTCATCCTTAATGTATTCAAATTGAACATAACCAGCAGTGTTAATAAGTGCTTCATCAGTTTTTCCTTTGCCACATAGGTGAACTACATAGAAATCTTTAAGTAATTCAGGAAGTGCGGCGCGAACAGCTTCATTTACAGCAACAGCACCTAAGCTTCCGCCTGTAACCATGATGACTGGCTTTGAGTTGTCAAATCCGCAGAAAGCACGACCTTTTGAAGCGTCTCCTTGTAAAAGCTCAGCTCTAATTGGTGAGCCTGTAAGTAGTGATTTGCCCTCTGGAAGATGATTTTTTGTTTCTGGGAAATTATGACAAACTGTTTTGGCATAAGGGATGGATATTTTGTTGGCAAGTCCTGGAGTCATATCAGACTCATGAATAATTATAGGTACTTTATACTTTTTACAGGCAAGTACCACAGGAACGCTTACGAATCCTCCCTTTGAGAATAATACATCAGGTTTATATTCTTTTACGAATTTTTTAGCCTCATTATATCCCTTTATAACTCTAAAAGGATCAGAGAGATTTTTAAGGGACATATATCTACGCAACTTGCCTGATGATATGCCTACGTAAGGGATACCTAACTCTTCAATAAGTTTCTTTTCAATACCGTCGTATGAGCCTATGTATTTTATATCATAATTTAATTTTTTTAGGGAAGGAATTAGCGCAATGTTTGGAGTAACATGACCCGCTGTTCCGCCACCTGTTAATAATATTTTTTTCATAATCTATACCAAGCCTTTCTATATGTTAGTTTTAGCTAATAACGCATTTTCTAAATAGTAAATAGGCGATTATGCAAGAGCATTAAAAATCTTATCAGAAAGCTCTTTGGCAAACGCTTCATCTATAGAACCTGGTGTGGTCTTAAATTGAACAGAGTCATCTTTATATCTAGGTATAAGATGAATATGGAAATGAAAGATAGTCTGTCCAGCTATGGCTTCATTATTCTGTAATAGATTAAATCCATCAAAATTAAGTTCCTTTGCAAGTTCTGTAGCTATTTTCTTGGCTATTACAAGAGCTCTTGATGCAACAGCATCATCTAGCTCAAATAGATTTTTATAGTGTTCCTTTGTAATAAGAATAACATGCCCCTTAGAGGCAGGGCTGATATCCATAATAGCTTTAAAATCATCATCCTCATATAAAGTATATGATGGAATCTGACCAGATGTTATCTTACAAAATATACAATTATCGTCTCTCATAGTATATACCTCTCCAAAACAAATTATTTTCACGGAATTGTCGAAATATGTTGAACGAAATTCCTTTAAAATACTAGCTTAGTATGTTAGGAATAGTATATCACGAACAAAAAATATTTAACAGTAAAAGTGAGAAGAAAATCAGATATTTTTAGAAACAAATGTATAGGAGAGGCACCGAATATGGAAAAGAGAGAGATTAAAAAAATTGATGTGCTTACAAAAGAGAATGAAGAATTAAAAATGATGATGAGAAAGCTATCTCATGAAATGGGAAATGCTATAACTTTACTTGGTGGTAGTATATTTTATCTCGAACATGAACTAAAGAATGCAAAGGATATGTCGAGAGTAATTGATTTGAAAGCTGACTATGAGTATCTATGTCATCTGTTCAATCAATTAAGAGAATATAATCATTATAATGGAGGTGAAAAACAACCTATTTGTTTATCACAGTTAATGGAGAGCGGTAAATCTATTTTTGCAAAGCTTAAGAAGGAATTGATTTCGCCTGATATAGAGATAAATTATCATGGCTTGTGCCAAGATGATATCACGGATACATATGTATATGGAAACAAAGTCAAGCTTCAGCAAGTATTTATAAATATTATAAAGAATAGTATGGAAGCAATGGTCGAGAATGAAAAAAGTGATAATAAAAATGATTTATATTTATCAATGTCAATAGAGGATGACATTGTTCATATAGAGATAAGAGATACTGGTAAAGGAATAAGTGAAAAAAATATTCAGGATATATTTAAGCCTATGAGTACATTTGGAAAAAAGAATGGAGTAGGACTGGGTCTTGCGGTTGTTAGAAAAATAATCGAAGATCACCAAGGAAAAATAGAAGCAGTATCTGCTCTAGGAGCAGGTACTGCCATACATATCTATCTACCTATTATGAAACAATAGATTTATGAGAAATCAAATAATGAATCAAGCATACGAAGGGTTTTGAAGTTGCCTTTGGCAGTCATCTCACCAGTCATGAATGCTTTTTGGAATGTCATACGGCCGTGTACGATTTCGTCCATAACTTTATGAGTGAGCTTGGCGTATACATCGGCAGAGTCACGCTTTTCGTACTTGCAGTAAAGAGAAGTATTCCTTACTTCTATATACAATGAACGCTTGCGGTCTGTAATATCAAACAAATATGTCGCACTGAAGTCATCCTGCGCTCTAAAGTGAGATGTAAAAGGTTTTACAAATTCAGTGTCTACATCAGTACCCTGGCTACTTAATTTATCCTTAAAGAAGCTTGCTAGCTGTTCTATATCTTCCTTTTGCTGTTTTACGTAAATATCATCAGATACATACTTAGACAGCTGCTCGCTTTCTTGTGGGGTAAGTGACATAGTAGTGCCAATCTGCTTTTTTATAAGAGCCTTACTACTTGTAGGAAGTCCCTTAATCTTTTGGAATATTGTTCTGTAAATATTCTCAGCAGCCTTCTCAATATAAGAAAGGTATTCCTTATTACCTTCAAAATCAATAGCATCTTCAACATATGCACAGATACCGCTGCCAACGTTGCCACCTAAAAGCTCCCATGCAGACTTAAGAGTAAGCATAGCTTCCTGCTCTCCGTATGTTGTAGATATAACAACTGGAGTCATATATAATTTACTTATCTTTTCCTTATCTCCATATAGCCAACAAGCGTCAAGGAACTGCTGCATATAGCCACCTATACCCATCCACTCAAGACTGACAGCTAAGATAATGCCATCGGCATCCTTAAGAGTCTGAGGAAGAGTGGTTAATGTATTCTTCATATCATACAGATTATATCTAGTAAAATGAATCTGAAGCTCTTCAAAAACATTTTCAATTTTCTCAAGAACATAAAGTGTAGGGTCCTCAAGAACGCCTCTACCACCATAATAAATATTTATATTCACAGTGCGTCTCCTTATATTGTACTAATTAGTTTTTATACCTTACATAATTATATTTTATTTTTGCGGCAGATGCAACAAATAAAAGAAATAATGCTACCAGCTACTAGTCCACCTAAATGGGCTGCATTATCGATATATGAAGATGTCATGCCGTTTAGTAGCATAACAAGTGCCACAAATCCAATTTTTAGTGCTGGTACAGGCTCATTTTCTTTTCTATTAAATATTGAATAGATGGCATATGCTCCGAAGATACCAAATACGGCACCGGATGCACCCATAGAGAATACAGGCTCGCCTAAATAGAAATGATACCCAAATGATAACAATGATGCTACCAGACCAGATAACATATAGGTTAATAAATATTTAAAATGTCCAAAGGAAACTTCTAATTGATATCCTATGGCACATAATGTAACCATATTGCTAAAAATATGAACCATATCTGCATGAAGGAACATAGAGGTAAAAAGTCTATAATATTGTTCTTTATAATATATATAATCCCAAGCATTGGAATACATGAGTTTTATATACGTCTGTCCTTCAAATGTACAAAATAAATCCATATATATAAATATTAGTACATTAATAAAAACTATAGATAAGGTGAATATAGGCTGTTTCCATAAAGAAGAGATACGTTCTTTAAGAGACAAACTTTCTTTTTTGTAGGATGGAGATAGACATTGTTCAACATCATTTCTCAACCATAAGAAATCTTCATCCTCAGAGTTGTAGCTTATAATTCTATTTCTATCTGAATCTATAATCCAAAATGGTATATTTTCATCTGCTAAATCTTTATATGAATAAGGTTCCTTGGTTGATATGATAAAAAGAATGTCCACATTTTGATATCCTTTTAATAATAATGTTCGTTCCAAGGTATCTTTAATAACATGGAGAGCAGACTTGTCAGCAGGTGTAGTTTTGTCGGTTAAGGGTGTACTAAGAATTACATCATCTACAAGCACGACTGTCTGAAAGTTATCATTATCCATTCGACCAAAAAACAGATACTCTCTGCTATTGCTTCTTAGCATATTAAAGTTGTAATTGTGTAAGACATCTATAATATTTCTGTTTAACATAATATCCTCTAAAATATATTAAAATTAACATATATTATAGTTCAAATACAAAGCTAACGCAACAAATAAGTTACACCACCAAAGGATATCATATCTCCTATAGACAAATGTGTTTTACTGTATGGGGCAAGAGGTGTTGTATTTACCTGTGTACCGTTTGTGGAGTTAAGGTCTTCTATATATAGTGTTGGATTACCTAATTCATTTGCTATCTGATCAAATCTTGCATGAATTCGACTAACAGTAAGGTCTGGAAGTTGACCATCACATACATCCCCTTTACCGATAACAAAAGGGAACGTAGTCATAGGAATATCCTGTCTGTTATCGTTTCCTGTATATATAAGTTTATATATGCTATCTTCATTTATAGGAGATAGCAAACAAGTGGAAGGAGAAACAAATTTATCAGTTTGAGAATATATCGGTTGTGTAGTCAAATCTTTTGTAGCTATAACGGAGGATAGCTTAGATGGAGCATTAAGATAATAAATCATATAACCGTTATAGGCACATATTATAGCAATAATAGCAAAGAGTATGAGGAATATAGTCATTGAGAATACCCCTAGTGCAAACATAGTAGTAATGGTTATAACGGAGAGTAGTGTTATGGAAGCTAGGACAGACATCTTAAGCACCAGCGATTTGTTATCCTGGATAAATGTTGATTTGACAGTGTCATGAAGAGCTGTAGTATGATTTGAGTCTTTTATGTGATTTGCGGGTTCTGTATGAGGTTTTATATCATTTGTTGACGTATGGCAGTAATCAGAAGAGTGCTGGTCCAAATTAGCAATATCATATTTACTAGATAAGGTAGATAGACTGGTAAGTAGCTGCGTGGAACTAAAGTCAGGAGACATACATTCTTTGTGTAATGTGTATGCTAAGAAGACGCACTTCTCATCGTGGTGGTCCACAGTCTTTAATAGTTGGTCGAATATATTTTTTATGGAGTGTGAAAAATTATGTTCGTATATAGGATAGTAGCATAAATATACATTTGAATAATCACTAGATATATAAATGTACTCCAAGTCTGTAAGTAGGTGTTCATATTTTAGCATATAGTTTTCCAATTCCATAAATGCGTTGTACATACCCACTAAGATTTTGGTTAATAGAACATAAGTTAAAGGTGTTGATTCTAATACGATTTTAAGACTTTGTAGTCCGTTTATATCATAACAAAAGGAGGGAGTGGCATCCGCATAATATATATGCGTATTTAATAATCCGGGTATATTATTTTCGTGTATCATCTGAATTCGAAAATTATTATCTAGTTGCTCCTTTGTAGGCATAAGTTGGGCTGTAGGTGTAAGTATCATTTGATTACAGCCATAGTTCTTAGCGTATGATATGTTGAAAATATTATGGTCCATATGTAAGTGTCCTTTCATAATGTGAAAATGAGACGATAAAATCACCTAGCTTGTGTTTTACTATAACTGCATCGTCATTTTTATTCGTAGCCCCAATGGCATAATGAAGTAAACAGACTTCGGATAAATCGTCTGTTAGTGATGATAGGTCACTAGAAGTATCATCACTTAAATATTGCTTAACAAGATGAGTATACGTTGTAGCTTTGCAGGATAACCTGTCATGCAAATTAAAACACTGTATGATAAGGATACAGGTCACACCAATAATTATAGGATAAATAAAAGTACCCTCTAACGTTAATGAAGCCTTCATATTACCTCCATCAAATTGAAAATATTATTAAGAATAAATGCTAATAGTAAAAATGGTATAAATGGTAGCGTAGACTTTATGGGATGACGTTCCATAAGCTTTATACATGATACAATAGCAGCTATAAGAAATGCTATGAGACATATAATAAAGCATCTATTAAGACCGACACATATACCAATAATCATAGTGGCAATACCGTCTCCATAACCAATGGCTTGTCTAGTGGCTATTCCTAAAAGAAGAAGACAGAGTCCTGGGAATGCACTTATTAGAATGTCAGTAAAGCTGATATTAGTGCTTAATATATTAAGAAGTAAAAGTATAAGGCCACAGCATATACTATATATTCTTGAGATTGTGTTGGTGCGAATATCGGTTATAGTGCATATTGTTAAGTATATAAATAAAATAATATGAGATAAAATATTTATAATTAAATCAAAAGTCATAATTACTTTCCTTTTAAGCATTGTGTGCATATTTTTTTATTTTTGGGTAAAGCAGAGTATAATAGTCGATATACTGAACCCGTAAAGGTAGAACATTCTAAGGATGTGTGATAGGCATAGCCTTTGTCCGTTGTATATACAATGGGGTTAGCAGATTTTAACTGGCCTAAATCCATATCTACACAGCTTAGGCAAGTCTGATACATTGCAAGATCTATTTGGTTAAAGGATGTTGCCTTACTATAATTAAGTAAATATTGGCAATATTTATTGGTGTGATAAACTTGTCCATAAACAGTACAGTATACGTAAGTATTTTCTGATTCCAATTCCTTAGATAAACTTTCTCCCATATATAGATGTAGATAGCAACGGTTAGAAAGGTTGATAGTGGCTATGTTTTTGGGGACAAAAGGAATCTTTACAGAATAGGTAAGAACAAGGTCTACAAAACCTTTATCAGCATCTATATTACTAGATAGAAAATTAATACCTTTCGAACCTTTATGAACAGAAGAATTATCCAAAAAATTTTTCATATCACTATCTAAAAAAGTATTTTGTATGGTCGCTATAGATAAAATAGCAAGATTTAAATCAGCATAAGTAGTATCATCATCCTTATCATCATTCATCACAAGATATGTGGTATAGGTGTTGTATACAGTTTTAGAGATAGTTCTAGCTGTTTCTTCAAGTTGAATCTGTAAGGAGAGCTGAATATACATTGCATTCATAACGGATAACAATGTAGTAAAAAAGAATATAAATATAGGTAAAGCGATAGCTGCTTCAAGTGTTATACTACCTTTATATTTATTGGAGGTGTATAGGTATGGCCTTGTGGAATAATGTGTTGATAGACTATTAGAAACGTTGGAGTTATCAACTGCCCTGTGTGTTAAACTAGATGCGCGGAAAGTATCGATTGATTGCTTTGTTTGTTTTAATGTACATCTAGCTTGTGCTGTAGATATGGTTGTATTATTCGACAAGGTCATGCCTATACACCTCCTTGGTTTATCAGTAATTTAGGCTAAAGGATGATTTGTATGTATATGTCTTTTTTGAGAAAAGTGCTGGAAATTGGTAGGAAATAGTTCCCTGTATACCAGTAACACATCTTGACATTCTAAATTCATGGTTATACTTATGACATAGATTCATCTGTATTAGATCCATAGTCCGGTAACGTAATGAAATGGGATTTTGAGTAGCTAACAGCATTTCTAAATATCTGCTGTATGAAAGACCATCAGTGCCTTTATTTTTCGATTGGGAATTTTTAGAGAAGTTTAGTAGTCCTTCTATAGATAAATTCCATTGGTCGGATGATTTTATTAAGGGAACATTCATACCAGATAGTAAATCTCTTACATCGATTATAGATTCTGCACATGCCCATACTGTTAATATGATACCTTGAAGTACATAAGGAACACCTGGAATGGATGATGCAGAGCTAGCGATAACCCATGCTGCGTTGAATTTGTCATTATCTGATAATAGATGAATAAGATTAAGTCCTGTTCTAAAAGCGATTAGCTGACAGGCAGTGTTTAGAAGATTGGCGTCATCTGATTCTTGTCCAGCTATTATATATTCCATCTCGTATTTCAACGGGCCATTTTTAGATGATGTTGTGTAATTTTCAAAGGTGTGATGTATATATTCGCAAAATCCTGCTTTCTCATAGTTTACAGCCATAATATCTTTATGATAGCCTTGTAAGGCTTCTTGTCCTTCTTGAGATAATTGACATGTAACAGATGGAAGTATAATCTTGTCTATAGTAGCATCAGATATAGAAGTAGGGTCTGATATAAGAGTGGCCAATAATGTATTTTTTAGATGATGCGTTATATTTGAAGTAATAGTTGGTAAAAAAGTCGTCTTGTTAATTTTACTTAAGTCTTCATTAGTTTCACCAGTTCGTTTAACGTCATCATCTATATATTGCTCAAGAACAGAACTATCTATATTGTCAAAGTTTATATCAGGAGTGCCATCTTTTGTCTGTGAGAATATCTCTAGAGTATCTGATTCTGTTAAAGAAAGTAGCTTGTCAATGGCTGCATCTAACTCTAGAAACATAATGTAATCAGAAATCTGATTGGCAAAAATCTCTCCATCTTTATCTGTTAGATAGGTGTAATTTTTTATATCAGTTTGGCCAATATCTATATCAAGAAATGAACCTTGAGTCCATAATAATCCTTTTGGCGTTTCACAGTTTTTATCAGCATATTTTGTAATGTAATTAGGTATATCTATTCCTTGATCATTTAAAGCAAAAATACCATATTCGCTGAAAAGAGGTAGACAATAATGGGACATTACAGAATCGGTGCTAATATAGGATATGCCCTCTGCACGACATATTTGTCCGTCCAATCGACAGGATTCTATAGTATAACACACAAGACTCAAGATTAAGGAAAGGCATATAGACAAATACAAGGTTACAGAAGCGGAAATATTTTTTTCTATGCTATTCATAAATTAAAATGAATTAACCTGATTATTTATTTTGCCAAAGACACTTTTTATAAGCTGTTCAATATTATCTCTAAATATAACTAGAAGTCCTAATATTATAACTATGATTAAGACCATTTCTAGTGTTCCGCTTGCTTTATCAAAACTATTTAACTTGTGTAAAAGAGTTATACTTTTACATTTAATATTTGTTATCAGTTTGTTCATAATGAATCCTCATCTTTCTTAATGTTTATTTTTATATAGTTAATCGAAAAAATTTACATGCTCATAGATAAAAAAGCTGGTATCATAACTAGGCACATAATAACTACAAATAGAAGCATCATAGGGCCCATAAGTTTTGTGGAGGCTCGTTGACCATTCTGAAGGATATTTGCTTTTTGTTCAAGGAGAGCATTATTGGCTTCATGTGCAAGAAGCTGATTGAAATCTTGTCCTCCGCGTTTCAAACCTGTTACCATATAGGACGTAAGCTTGGTATAACAAGGTAATCCGCAACGGATGCCAAGCTGCTGATAAGCCAGTGGTTCATATATACCATTTCTAATCTGTGAGCAGGTATTGGCGATTTCATCATAAGCAGGATGATTGTTTGTAAAGTCTTTAGATGTTGATGAATAGTCTGAAACGATACGTTCTAAAGCGTGTCTTATATTTAAACCGGCTGTGGTTAAGAGAGATAATTTATTTACTAATGTAGGATAATCATCTTTTAAACGGTCTTGTCTATATTTCTTAAGTCTCGCATAATCTTTCTTTTCAGAGATAACTACAAATATGGATAGGCAGAAAAATACGAATAGAAAGGTTATAGGTGGCAAACTTTCTTTGTATTTACTGTATTTAATCGAAGTTCCGTTTATTGTGTCAGGTAATGTTATATTGCTATTATGCTTATTACTTTCTGAATTTATTTGATTATGTATATATTCTGATATAGTGGTTTTGGCATCTTTTACAGGTGGGAAAACTTTTACATAATAGCAGATATCCGCAGATATTTCGCCTAAAGTCCATGTGGCGATTATATCGGTGTGAGCTCCACTATCGGGAATGTTCTCACCTATTTTTCCACTGTAATCAATGATATCAGTGTCAGCTATATTCCATGAGACAGAAATATTTTCTTTGCCCAGTACAGAGGGAAGATGTAATGGACTTATAACATGTAAAAAAGAACTATTATCACCTAAAACCAAAGCGTCGAAATCTTTTCTATAATTATTAAAAATCTCCATAGTTTCATCAAAAGTATAAACTCTTTCATCGATAGTAATGTCCATAGGACCTGTATAAGATTCATTTTCCGTCATTACTGTTATGGTATTATCTCCCTCGCCTACATTTGGTCTAGTTAGACTTTGTATTAGGTCGTTTTTAGAAAGTTGGTGACCAATAAGATAAACAGCACCACAACCATTACATATAAGAAAAATTATAAGTATATAGGATATGATTTTGACACGATGCCTGTATAATATTTCATCACCATCTTTGGTGTGCTTTTTATAGATGGTATCTGTTAAATACATAGAGATACCTTTTAACAAGGAAATGGGAACAACACCTTTTCCTAATATGTTATCTAATCTGTATTTTCTAAATAAAATTATAGATACAATGCAAGATATAAATAATAAAATAAATAGTATAGTATATACTAATTCCATATATTCTCCTTTACTCTATTTTGGATAAAATTTTGTAAGCTATATATACAGAAGCTATATATAACATAAGACATATAGTCATAATAACGATACCTAAAATATTGTTGTATACAGGTGAAAAAAAGCCAGGGTTAGTTAGCTTTATGTAGATCATAATAGCTGGAGGCATAATAGCCATTATATATAATTCTAGTTGTTGCCCAGCTAGATGAGATGCTATTTCCATACGAACATCAATCTGTGAAGATATATTTGATGTGGTAGCAAGAATAATTGATTTTAGGTTGCCACCAGTTTGTTTGGCTATGGATAGGATCTGGCTAAATGTATGTATAATTTCAATGTCAGTTCGATAAGCAAAATCAGAAAAGGCCACCTCTATAGGAACATTAAGTTGCAGTTGTTTTTCTATGCCTATAAGCTCCTTATAGACAATACAAGAGCCGTGTAATGCAAAGATTTCTCTACGAACCTCTGATATAGCATTTTCTACAGAATATCCTGATGATAGAAGGCTACTTAAGGAGATAAGCATATCTTTAAATTCTATAGTTATAGTTTGTTGCTGCCGCTTATGAAGATATCCTTTAAGAATTTTGAAAAAGAAAATTATACAAGGCATTATCAAAATAAGAGGCCATAAAGAATTGTAAAAAAGGTAGGATAAAAAGACAGCAGCAAATGTAAACAGAGTACCTCCATAAATATATTCCTGTATAGAAAGTTTATAGATTTTGTAATTCAACAGTAAACCTCCTTACATCTCTTGTATCATAAAGCCGTGAGATACTAATTTGTCTGTATGTACCAGTTTGTTTTGGGTTGGGATTAGTCCGTTGGTTAAGTGGAATTGAAATATTGGATTTAGCAATATATCGTTTCCGTCATAGCCTACAACCTCTGTGATCTCCATAACTTTTCGTAGTCGATCTTTGGTACGCCCTAGATGAATAATAATATCCAGTCCAGAAGCTATTTGACTTTTTATAGCTCCAATAGGAATATCCATAGCCATAAGAGACATAGTAGTCAGTCTTCCAAGCATATCCCTAGCACTATTGGCGTGACCGGTAGACATACAACCATTGTGGCCGGTATCCATAGCTTGAAGCATATCTATTGCTTCTGGGCCACGGACTTCACCGATGATAATCCTGTCAGGTCGCATACGTAAGGAGGAGTGAATAAGGTCTCGGATGCTTATAGCACCTTTGCCCTCCATATTGGCTTGTCGCATCTCTAGACGAACAATATTATCCACGTTTTGTAAGGATAGTTCTGCAGAGTCTTCAATGGTAATAACTCGCTCCTCCTTAGGAATAAAATTAGATAAAACATTTAAGAATGTTGTTTTTCCAGAACTGGTCCCACCACTAACGAAAATGTTATATCCTGATACAACTAGCATTCTAAGAAAATCTGCTGCCTCTTTTGTAATGGCGTTAAGTTCTATTAGTCTGTCGATTGTTAATGGGGTATGTGAAAATTTTCGAATAGTGATAATAGGACCGTTTATAGCTACAGGATCTAGTACAATATTTACTCTAGAACCATCCTTTAATCTTGTATCAGCAATAGGTGCAGCTTCATTTACACGACGGTTTGAGTAAGAAACTATCTGTTGAATAACATTTGAAAGCCTCTCCTTTGAATCAAAGGATAAAGAAAGCTTTTCTATATGATTATTCTTCTCGACAAAAATAGTATCGTACCCATTAACCATAATTTCAGTAATGGAATCATCCTTAATTAAATCTTCAAGAACGTCTAAGCCACGTAAAGAATTAAATACAAGCCCTCGAAGCTTTATTTTATCCTTTAGCGCTAGGTGCGAACTTAACCTAGAACATAAGATTTCTTTATCGATAATCTCTAAAAGCATGGCATCATCGATATCAGTAGATAAATCGATCTGTTCTAAAATGCTAGACTTAATACTATTGCAAATATTATGCGTTATAATAATCCCTCCTATAGACTGCTTTGTGTTGTGATATCAGCAACGAGCTCTGCCATATTGCCAGAAGTTAGTTGATGTAAATATTCATTGGGGTTTTTCGTGTAGCTTACATATGGAAGTGTGATAGTCTGAATATGAGTGACATTTTCTGAGTCGGAGGATAGAAAATGTTCCATAAAAGTATTGATTTTATCTAGTGCGTAAACGTCATTATCTATGGAAGGTACATATACCTTATCGCATAGATTTAATAATGGTTCCACAGGAGAAGATGAGCCTATGTCTATGATAATGTATTGATATTTACCAATGTTTGCCAGTTGAGTTATAAACTCGCACCAATCGGTAATAGATAGTTCGTTAAACATAGATAGCTTAGTAAATGGTGGCATAATATCTATACCCCACATATGTTTCACAACAGATAAAAGTTTACTTTCTACAGCATTCCCTGATTGTAAAAAATAGTATAGAAGTTCGTCAAGAGAACAGTGAATACTGTCCCATTCAAATAGGTATCTTAAAGTAGAAGCTTCGTCCATACTTAGAAATAAGCATGATGAACGCATCCCATATTGAAGGGCTAGAGCTAGTGAAAAAGAAGTTTTACCACATCTGCCTAGGGGGGAGTAGATACCTATGATATTACTAGTATTATTCTTAAGAAAGCGAATGGATGAATGTTGTTTACTTGGCTCATAAGATGCCATTGTAAGACGTAGTATATCCTCTGCTGAAGAGTATTTGTAGATAAAATGTCCAATACTATTATCAGCATTTAGCATTCGATCTTTACTTAGAATAAATAGATTGTTGGTTATAGATAGATTAGCAACAGTATTTATATGTTCTTGTTCTATTAAAAGGATATCTATAGAATGGTCCATTACAAATTCTAAAAAAGCAGTGTCTCTGGTAAAAACTACAATTTCTGAGGACAGACATCCTTTAATTCGAAAATAATTGGCCAAGGAATGTGCATATTCAGCATCCTTATCATATATGGCGATTAGTCCATAATCCAATAATTCACCTCCTAATGTGTAATATTTAGTTCCGGAATACTTGAGGGAAATCCTCATTAAATCTTAAGATGTTCCTACCACATCGGGTAGTGTCCTAATTATACAACTCTAAAATAGCGTGTGTCTAGGCTTTTTCGCCAATTTCCGTCAGTTCTACATTTATGTAGAATTATGAAAAAACTTTTTTGCACATTTCACAAAAATTTCCCATTTTTAAGAATAAAATCACCAAATGCAACCATACTCATTATTAAGAATAAAAATCGGGAGTATGATTTATGGGAAATAAAAAGAATGTCAAATCGAAATATGATGCCAATATAGAGGAGTTAAGACAGGAGTTACAGCAGACACAGGATGCTATGGATAGGGCTTATGCAAATCTTTCCTATGTGATAGAACCAGAGCTTATTGACTGCTGTATCTACGAGTTAAATGCCGTTCAATTAAGGTACAAATTCATTTTATCTCAAGTAAAAACAGTTGAGGAGTTAAGATATCGCGAAAAGATGACGAAATAACATACAGGAAGAGAGTACAGTCACGGAGGACGCAGGAAGAGAGATACTAGGATGGATATTAAGATTAACGGAGCGACAAACCTGCAGACTGAATATGGTCAATATAATATAGATAACCTTGGAAAGGCTACCGTATCAAATTCAGATACAAAGAGAAGAGAAGTTCTTTTACGTAATGCTGATACATTTAAGAAGGTAGCAGAGGGGTATTATGACAAGAAGGAGGTGTACCAAGGTACATCCTCTTTTGATGTAAATGAGGCTGAGCAGGCTATAGAGAAAGCAGGCAAGGAAACCTCAGCTCTTGAATGTATAGGCATGCTTAAGAGTAACATTACCCCAGAGGATTATAATGCTCTGGAGGAGTGGGGGCTTATACCTGATGAGGATAATATAGAAAGCTTTGTAGGAGTATATGAGCGTATCCAGATAGAGCTTGCAGCTTATTGTGAGGATTATGAAGCAGGTCCAAATATTGATAAAGAAAAATTAGAGGCAGTGCTTGGTTCAGAAAGTTTTGCCAATGCGGTGGCAAAGACAAGTGAGTTGGCATCGGAGACAAATACATTATCAGATAATGCCAAGAAATATATATTACTAAATGAATTAGACCCAACTGTTGAAAATGTATATAAGGCTCTACATAGTGGTATGGGAGTAAAGACTGGCACAGCCAAACTAACAGATGCAGACTGGCAGCAGTTACAGGGACAGGTAGAGACTTTCTTTAATGCAAATGGCATAGAGAGTAGTAATGATAATTTAGATAGTGCAAAGTGGCTTATAGATGAGAATATTCCATTGACATTGGAGAATTTCCTAAAGCTTCAGGGCCTTGATAAGGTTGACTTTGGTAATGCAGATTATATGGAAAATCTAAATCAGGATATAGCATATACCATATATTTTGGTGAGAATCCGATGAAGGCTACTGTAACAGGTGAGTCGTATGATATGGAGCAGATTGCAGAGGCAGTAAACACTGTACAAAATGCAATGGACCAGGATGTAGACTACATATTAAAAAATAATAAAAAATTAAATATAGAAAATCTTAAACAGAGAGTATTGGCAAGGCAAAAAGAGGACGAGCAGAGAGCAAGACAGGGAAGGGAACTAGAAAGATATACTCAGAGCAGTAGTCTTTTGGCAGATGCTAGAGCAGTACTGACACAAGGTTCTTTATTTGCTATGCAAAAAGTAGGTATAAGTATCACATATACAGAGATAACTGTTATGGTAGATGTGGCTCGTGGTCAGACAATGAGCCTGTCAGCACAGATATTATCACTGGATATGGAGGCTTCTAATATAGAAGACGCGGATAAATCTCTTCTGGCAACCACTATGGAGATGATGTCTAGTTTCTCATCTATGCCTATAGATGTAGCTGGTAGAGTATATTCAGAAAGCATTTCATTTACAGTCGAAGCAGTTTACACAGAAGGTCAGATAATGGCTAGCAGATACAGAGCAGCAATGATGACATATGAGGCTGTGGGCACAGAGGTCAGAGGTGATTTGGGTGATAATATCGCCAAGGCATTTAGAAATGTAGATGATATATTAGAAGAACTTAATATAGAAGTTAATGATAAAAATAGACGTTCAGCTAGAGTATTAGGCTATAACACTATGGAGATAACAAAAGAAGCAGTGGAGGCTATCGGTGATATAACATCACAGCTAGATGAATTGACTGAGAATCTTACTCCGAGGGCAGCAGCATACCTTATAAAGAATGGTATCAATCCACTTAACACAGATATCAGAGAATTAAATGAGCAGCTAGAAGTTATAAATAATGAGCTAGAGGCGAAGTCTCACAGTGAGAAGTATAGCGAATATCTGTGGAAGCTTGAGAAAAAGGGCGATATCACAAAGGAAGAGAGAGATGCATATATCCAACTCTACAGAGTGATTAATCAGATAAATAAATATGATGGAAGGGCCTTAGGAGCTGTATCAAAGGCAGGTCAGCAGATGACACTTGCAAATCTATATACAGCAGTTAAGACGAGACAGTCTGGCGGAATAGATAAAAAGCTAGATGCAGAATTTGGATTACTAGAAAATGAATATACAGAGGATGCTCTCACTGCCTATATGGAGGGTGTACAAAGCCTCATGGAGGATGAAACTCTCCATAGAGAGTATCAAAATGAAAGAATACAAGAGAAGTTAAATCTCTTGTCCACTTTGGAGACTATGTCTGAACAGGAATTTATGAGATACGTATCTGGCAAAGAGGGAACATCTATAAATAACCTGTATACATATATTTTAGCAGGACATAAGGAGTTCTATAAGAAGCTTAAGGACTTAGATGATGACAGTGTGGTAAATGCTGCTGATAAGATTACTGATATATGGCAGTCAGAGGATGATAATAGTGAAACTGATGTGATAAATACATACAACAGTTTTAAAGATACTATATCAAAAGAAAATGAGGAGTACACCTTTGATAAGTCAGTGTTGAGAACAGATATGAATATGGCAGTTTCATTTATGGCCAGACAGGCAGAAAAGAAATCATATTATATTCCTATGGAGATAAGTGGTGAAACTACGATGGTTCATATGACATTAAAGGAGGGTGATAGCCTATACAAAGGTCGTATTACTATATTTGCACAAATTGGTGAAGGCAGTTTATCGGCTCTTATATATAGAAAAGAGGAAAGCTATGAGACGTTAATGGCAACTAATGACGAAACTATAAGAGACAGTATTAAGGCTATAACAAATAGTAGTATAGTAGTGACAGATAAAGTATATGACGGTATGTGGAATGACACCATAACAGACACAGATGGAGCGAATGTTGGCTATGGAGAGCTGGTAAGACAGGCAAAATCATTTATACACAATGTACTTAAGAAAATTTAAGTTAATGTAACGATGATATCTGCCGATATAAACAATACAAGTCAGTGATTACATATTATGTAACCTAAGGAGGAAACATATGAGAATAAATACAAACATGTCGGCTCTTACAGCGTGCTACAGATTAAATAGTGCCAATTCAAAGCTTTCAGCATCTATTGAGAAGCTTTCAAGTGGTTACAAGATAAATAGTGCAGAGGATGACCCAGTAGGTGCAGCCATTGCACAGAAGTTAAAGACTCAGCTTAAGGGTCTTGATAGAGCTATACAGAATGCATCTGATGGTATCTCTGTAGTAGAGACTGCAGAAGGTGCTCTCGGAGAAGTAATGGATATGGCTCAGCGTATGAGAGAGTTAGCAGTTCAGGGTGCTAATGGAACTATGTCGGCCTTGGACAGACAGAGTATAATGGACGAAATAGAGCAGCTTCAGAAGGAAATAGATAGAATATCATCAGATACAGAGTTCAATACAAGAGGACTTATAAATGGAGAGTTATCTAGACGTTCTTATACAAATGTAGTAGGAACAAGAGTGACATATATGTCAGATGCAGTATTAGCTGATAGCTACAATATACGAGTGAATGCAGAGGCTACATATACTACACTTACAACAAATCCAACAAATCTTGACCCTTTAGGTATAGACGTAGATGGTTCTATAACAGTAAATGGCGAGACAGTAGCTATAGAGAAGGGCGAGACTCCAGATGAAGTATTAGACAAGATTAAGAGTGTAGCAGACCTTAGTGATATATCTGTTAACTATGATGGAAATACTATCGAGTTTAAGAGTGATCTATTAGGCTCTAACTATCCTATTACAATAAACTGTACAGAGGCGCTTGCCAATAGACTCGGTATAAGTATGCAGGAGTCTGCTGTTGGTAAGGATGCAGATATCGAATTTGCAAAAACAGGTAACTTTAAGTTTCCTGACAGTACAACTATGACAGTCGATGGTAATACAGCTACATTATCAGCATCTGGTGGTTTTGAGATGAGATTTGAGATAGATGAGGGTGCGGTAGGTGCTGCAGGTAAGGATGTAGTCGTAACTACATTAGATATAGGAACTATGGTTATTCAGATGGGTGCCAACGAAGGCCAGGTAATGGATATCAACATTCCAGAAGTTTCTTGTAAGGCAATGGGTCTTGATAAACTTAATCTTCATACAGAGGCAGGTTGTGATAGAGCAATCAGTATATTGGATGATGCTATAACATATATTTCAACAGTTCGTTCAAAGTTAGGTGCTTATGCAAACAGAATGGAGGCAGCAGTTACAAGCTTGGATGTAACAAATGAGAATATGACAGCCGCATTGTCAAGAATCGAAGACGTAGATATGGCTAAGGAAATGACTAACTATACATCACTGAACGTTATAACACAGGCAGCGAACTCTATGCTTAGTCAGGCTAACCAGATGCCAGAGAAGGTATTACAGTTACTTCAGTAGGAGGTATAAAAAATGACAAAGAATGATATAAAAGATTTTTCCATAAGGGTATCTACAAGCTCTAAGACAGAGCTGATTGTTGTCACATACGATATAATAGAAAAGTACATAGATACAGCAATAGAGGCATATGAAAATGACGATTTAGACAGTGTTGTATTCAATCTTCAGAAGGCTAAGCAGTTTGTTAATAACTTATCTTCAAGCTTGGACTTTAGATATAGCATATCTAGGGAACTTATGAGTTTATACATATATGTAAATAACTGTCTTATGAAGGATATCGTAAAGAGAAAGCCTAATAGCGCAGATATCATCAAGCAGGTGATAGGAGGATTAAGAAAGAGTTTTAGAGAGGTTAGTACTCTTGATAATTCTGGTAAAGCTATGAAGAATACAGAGCAGGTGTATGTGGGCTATACTTATGGTAGATCAAGTAGATTAAATGAGATGGTGGTACGATAAATTCTGGTTTAACTGATTAAAAGAACTTCGAGTAACAATGCTACAGTTTTATTCTGGGTTACGAGTACTAGATTTTCTAAATGCTTTGATAAACATTTTTATATAGCACGCAACCACCGACTACTCGCCGTCCATGGCTCGGAGTCGGTTCGCCGGAACCTCGTGTTCCGGCGTTGCTATTTATAGAGCAAAGCATCAAGAAAATCTACATACTCTCCACATGAATAAAACACGTAGCATTATTACTCGAAGTTCTATTTACGTTAAACCATAACAAAGCGTGATTGAAGTTAATGTTTCATCACATACTGTAAATTCTCGCTTTACGTACATTAAGCGACGATTTGTAAGTGTATTTTTTAATTCATGTGGAGAGTGATTAGATTACCTTAGGGATTTGCACCACGAAAGCATAGCGACGTTTCAACAGGACGTTGAAACGAGCCGCGTCGGTCCACGGATGGACCGTACAAGGCGGTCGCGTATATAGATAAAGAGTTCCAAGCAAAGACCTTAGGTAATCTTTCGCTCGGAACTCTAGAATAAAAAAATATATTTACAAATCGGCGCGTATAGTACGATAAACCAGAATTTATTATATGCAAAAAAGATTTTATGTGATAATATTGTAGAAGTAACAAAACAAATGATGACGTAAAATGTATTACAAAAGAAGGAGTAATATATGAAAGACAATACAGATATAAGTAAAGTTTTAAAGAGTATAACCGCAGTATTAAGTGTATTAGCGATGATAGTTATATTAGTTTCATGTGCTGGAGCAAGCAAGGAAAAAGCTAATAACGGTAATGACACATCTGTTACTACATCAAGAGATATGACATCTGAACAAGAAACAAGCTCAATCAGAGATGATGCGACAACGGGAGAGGTGGATTCCTCTGAAAGAGAGACAACATCTATAGTATCAGATAGTGAACTGACAAGTGAGCAGATGACAACTACAGAGGAGGCAACTACTACAACATCAAAGCCTAAGGAAACTACAACAAAGAATCCTGGAACACATGTTATAAAAACAACAGCTTCAAAGACTACAACTGCTGCACAGCAAACTACAACATCTCAACAGGAAACTACAACTAGAATGGAGGCTGTTACAAGACCAGTTGAAACACATCCTGTAGATCCAGAGTGGTTTGAAGAAGAAACTACAACTAAAGATTATTCTGAGAATGAAACAGTAGTAGATGACAACATGGACGACGTTCTTTCTGAGTTAGTTCCAGTTTATATTGAGCAATTAAAAGATGAAATTCGTTATAGAACATCTCATATCAGAAATTGGTTGAATTATAGTATATCAGAATATAACACAGTTTATAATGCAGAATTAACTTATTTGTTGATGGAGTATTTTGAAACTCACAATCCTCACGTGTTTGATTTAATCTTAGTTGATAATCTCAAAACTGAGAATTGGAAGAGAATCTGCGCCGCTGAAATATATGGAAGAAATTATGATATGTTTGATTGGAAGTGCATAACAGAGTACCACAACATCTACAACAATCTTCTTTGGGATTGTCTCTATAATGAAGATTTTGATGATATATCAAATATCGAATTTTTACCAATACCTGAAGATCAAAACGAAAGAATTTTTGAAGATAGAGAAAATGTAGACGTATATTACGACCTAAAAATTTCTTTTAAATCTGGAGGTAAGAATTATATAGCTTGGTTTGAAACCCTCTGTTTTGGTTATGAAATTTTGGATATAGATCGTTTAAATTAATAAAGGCTGGTGGACATTATGCAAAAGAATAAATTATTATGCACGTTAGTTTTTTTGTAAAAATTTTTTCACTATATAATACTTAATATATTGTATTTGTTAGAAGCGAGGTTGATTTTTATAATCATACCTCGCTTATTTTATTAATGTAATAATTATATTGGTATATGAGATTGAACAATGATATAATTAATACGATTGGAGGTATGTGAATATGAACGATATGTCGATAAAAGAATTTAATCAAAAAGTATTATCTATGATGATGGAGATAAAAAATAGCGGAGTAAAGAAGGAGAAAATTATTGATGACAAAAAGTGCAAGATACATAAACTGTATTGGAAAGATGATGTAAATACAGGAGAGCCATCAGAAAGGTACTTAGACTATTATTTGATTGAGTTTGAGTATAGTGGAACTATGTATAAGATTTCAATGTTTTATAAAGATTTTGATATGCGTACTGGCAATGTACATGTGTTGCCTGGGGCGATTCAGATATGGAGAAAGGTTAAATGTAATTGTGAGTATATGTGCGATGAACTGATACATACGAATATGGATTTGATAAGACCATATATAGAGTATGGATGGTCACCAATGTGCTATAAACCAATATTATGGAATATGGATAATGAGGTACATACGAAATTAATCGGTGAGATTTATTCTAAAATTAGGACGGGATGTTATGATAAACCAGTGGAAAGCGAAAAAGTATGTTTAGAAGGCGCGAAGGAAGAACAATATATATACAGTAGCAGTTTTTATGCACCTATTATTGGTAATTTTAATAAGCCATTACCTAGTAGTGAAGAAAGGACAATGTGTGGCCATTATATGAAATATTCACTGCTTAGATGGAAAGACGAAAAAGATAAAGATGGAAATAAATATATGTATACTTTGTATAAAATATACATCTGTCAAGGATATGGTATATTTGCAAAATATGGTAAGGAGGGCAAATATTTATTAAACAATGAAAATCAACCGAATACGTTTGAAGACAATGAATGGAAGTTTTGTTATAAATCAGTTGAAACGTCGGTATTTGATGTTATACGAATATAGCAATTGATTAGTTTTAAGCAATAAGTTGACACTTTTATTAAGACAAGATACAATATACAGATACGTACGGAAGTATATAATAACTAATATTTTTACGAGGGATGAATGAAAGACAAGAAGCCGAAATTAACAGTTGAAGAACAAGTAGAGCATTTAAAAAGTAAAGGAATATCATTTAACATAGTTACAGAAGAGCAAGCTAAGAACTATTTGAGTGATAATAATAATTATTTTAAATTAACCGCCTATAGAAAAAATTTTTCTAAACATCCTGATGGCGAAGCTGTAGGACAATATATTAATCTTGAGTTTGCATATCTACAGGATTTGGCAATTATAGATATGAGATTGAGATATTTGCTTGTGCACATATCTTTAGATGTTGAACATTTTACTAGAATAGAACTGATAAAGAGAGTGGAACAATCAGAGGAGGATGGCTATTCTATTGTGGAAGATTATTTGAGTTCACTAAATGAAACTCAAAAGGCAGTATATGAAACGGAAATTAATCGGAATAGAGGAAATATATATTGTGGCTCTATTGTGTCAAAATATGATGGAACATATCCGATTTGGGCTTTTGTTGAGATAATACCATTTGGACGTTTAGTGTCTTTCTATAGATTTTGTGCAGAACGTTTTGCTGATAAGAAAATGCAAGACCAATACTATAGACTTTTAACATGCAAAGAGATAAGAAATGCATGCGCTCATAGCAATTGTATCTTGAATGTGTTATTACCTAATACAGCTACGCACAATACTAATAATGCAGTAAGTAGAGGTTTAATGGAAATTAAAGCAATATCTAAGCAAGCAAGGCAACGTAAGATGAGTAATGCACATATCCAACAGATTATTACGTTGTTATATGTTCACAAAGAGATGGTGACAAGTCAAGGAGTACACGAACATATTAGTGAAGAATTAAAAAAAATAACAGAACGAATGAACAAGAATATAGAGTATTATAAAAGCAACGACACAATAGTAACAACCTTTAATTTCCTTAAATTAGTTATTGACAACTGGTTCTGATAAGCATATAATGATATCACATAGAAAAAGCTAGACTTTTGCGGAGTGGCATTGTAGTTAATACGATGTCGCTCTATTTTTTGTATAAATAATTATAAAGTGTGGTTAAGAAGATACTCTGTAAAAGTGCTTATGTGGAAATTAATCTAAAAATGATATTTACAATCGCATATCTAAAGAGACAGATGTGGCAGTTTTAGACAGGTGGTTGCTTATGGAACCCTATGTTTCATCTATAGAAGAGTTTGAGAGCAAGATGTAAGGCGCGAAAGATAGGATAAACAACAATTGATTTTATCACTTTATTGTGGTACACTGTAAGGCGTAGAGTTGTGCTCTACGCCTTTAATAACTTTAAGGAGGACAAAACATTGGTAAAATTAAGTCAAGGTGGAGCTTACCTTTTAAATGGTACTGAGGTAGTTGAGGTATCAGCTGAGTCAGAGGCATTCTTAAAGAGTAAGCTTGGAAGTAAATATATCACAAAGGAAGAGGCAGCTAAGAATACTATCGCTTATGATATCTTAGAGAGCCATAACACATCAGGCAATATGGAGAAGCTTCAGATTAAGTTTGATAAGCTTACTTCTCATGATATTACATTCGTAGGTATTATACAGACAGCGAGAGCTTCAGGTTTAGAGAAGTTCCCTATCCCATATGTACTTACAAACTGCCACAACTCGCTCTGTGCAGTTGGTGGTACTATAAACGAGGATGACCACATGTTTGGTCTTACTTGTGCTAAGAAGTACGGTGGAGTATATGTTCCACCTCATCAGGCAGTTATCCATCAGTTCGCAAGAGAGATGATGGCTGGCGGCGGCAAGATGATACTTGGTTCTGACAGTCACACACGTTATGGTGCTCTTGGTACTATGGCTATGGGTGAGGGTGGTCCAGAGCTTGTTAAGCAGTTACTTTCACAGACATACGATATCAATATGCCAGGTGTGGTAGCTATCTACCTTACAGGCGAGCCGGCTAAGGGTGTAGGTCCACAGGACGTTGCTCTTGCAATCATCGGCGCTGTATTCGGAAATGGTTATGTGAAGAATAAGGTTATGGAGTTTGTTGGTCCTGGTGTTTCATCGCTTAGTGCAGACTTCAGAATCGGTGTTGACGTTATGACAACAGAGACAACATGTCTTTCATCTATCTGGCAGACAGATGAGAAGATTAAGGAGTTCTATGATGTTCATGGCAGAGTAAATGAATACAAGGAGTTAAATCCAGGAGAGGTTGCTTACTATGATGGCGTTGTATATGTAGACTTAAGCAAGATTAAGCCTATGATAGCTATGCCATTCCATCCAAGCAACACATATACAATTGACGAGGTAAATGCTAATCTTATGGACATCTTACATGATGTTGAGAAGAGAGCTCTCGTAAGCCTTGATGGTAAGGTTGATTACAAGCTTACAGACAAGGTTAGAAATGGCAAGTTATATGTTGAGCAGGGTATTATCGCTGGTTGTGCTGGTGGTGGATTTGAGAATATCTGTGATGCAGCAGATATCCTTAAGGGCAAGTACATCGGTGCTGATGAGTTTACACTCAGCGTTTATCCAGCTAGTACACCTATCTATGTTGAGCTTGCTAGAAATGGAAGACTTGCAGATTTGATGCAGGCAGGTGCTATCGTTAAGACAGCATTCTGTGGTCCTTGCTTTGGTGCTGGTGATACACCATCTAACAACGCACTCAGTATCCGTCATTCTACTAGAAACTTCCCTAACAGAGAAGGTTCTAAGCTTCAGAATGGTCAGATATCATCAGTTGCACTTATGGATGCTCGTTCTATTGCAGCTACAGCAGCTAACAAGGGATACCTTACATCAGCAACAGATCTTGATATGGAATACACATCACCAAAGTATCATTTTGATTCAGCTATCTATGCTAATAGAGTATTTGATTCTAAGGGTGTGGCTGATGAGTCAGTAGAGATTAAGTTTGGTCCAAACATCAAGGATTGGCCAAAGATGATTCCACTTACAGAGAATGCTCTCATCAAGGTGGTTTCAGAGATACACGATCCTGTAACAACAACAGATGAGCTTATCCCATCAGGTGAGACATCATCTTACCGTTCAAATCCTCTCGGTCTTGCAGAGTTTACACTCTCTAGAAAGGACCCTGAGTATGTAGGTAAGGCTAAGATGGTTCAGGATATGGAGAAGATGCGTGAAGAAGGCGTATGCCCATGCGAGAAGTATCCAGAGATTAAGGATGTAATGGCAGCGGTTAGAACAAAGTTTGCTGATGCAAGCCATGAGAATACAGGCTTTGGCTCAACAATTTATGCTGTTAAGCCAGGTGACGGTTCAGCTAGAGAGCAGGCTGCTTCATGCCAGAGAGTATTAGGCGGACTTGCAAATATAGCAAAGGAGTATGCAACAAAGAGATATCGTTCAAACCTTATCAACTGGGGTATGCTTCCATTCATATATGAGGAGGATGAGCTTCCATTTGCAAATGGTGACTACATCTTTGTTCCAGAAATAGCTAAGGCTATAAAGGATAAGGCAACAGAGATACCAGCCTACGTGGTAAAGGGTGGTTCACTTGTAGAGTTTACACTTAAGATGGGTGAACTTACAGATGATGAGAGAGATATCATCTTAAAGGGATGCTTGATTAATTATAACAATAAAGCGTTATAAAACGTAAACAATGAGGAAGGTACCAGAGAACTTCATGCTGGCATGAAGGTTCGCTGGTATTTTCCAAATGTACGGGATACTTTAAAGCTATTTCGCTACGACCGTATTGAGATAGTGATAAAATACAAAGGAAAAGGAGAATGCGTATGAACACAATATTGCAGGTATGCATAGGAGCATTACCACTACTTATAGCAGTAGCCGTGTATATGATAGCAAAAAGAAAGTTATTATTGCCGTCTATTCTACTTGGAATAGACATAATATGCTGTGTTGCAGTTGCTATATTATGCCCTGTTAAAAATGTAGTTCCTATAGGTGATGTAGAAGCTTTAGATGTGTATGAAACCTATAAGGCTATGAAAGATGGTCAGTTAAATGAAGCGTCAGAACTGCTGAATAAGACCTTTTTGTCTGCAGGTGATAAGACAGAGGTAACTTTAGCAAAAGCCAGATTATATGCTATGCAAGGTAGCTGGGAGGAATCAGTTGCGTTGTATGAAAAGGTTATGTCAGTAGATAAAAGTCTACTTAAGCCAGATGAAACAAAGCTTGTAAAAGATATGATAGCAGGAGATATATTATCTGCCAGTGAACTCTCATATCAGGCTAGCAATATAGCGTATCTTACTAGCCAGGGTCTTAATCCTGAGCAGTATGGATTTATGAAGTTATCAGAAGCTCAGATAGCTTCTAATATAGCTAGATTAGATGAATTTCAGCATAAAGCTATATCAAGAGTTGTTGCCAATGAGCTGTTCGCGTTAGAAGAAAAATACCCTATAGTAAAAGAGATTGATAAGGTAGATAAGCTTGTGAATCAGATAATGAGCTATAGCTATAACAACTACAAGGGTGTTGCATATGATGATGGCAATGGTAATTATATGCAGGGTGATGCTCTTAACATAGACGAGGCTGGCCTGCAGAAGATAAAGGCATTAAATAGTCGACTTGAGCGATATAAAGAAACATATCCAGAGCTCTTTACTGAGAATAAATATGCAGAAGCATACGTATTTTCTGAAGCTATAGCCAAAGATGATTTAGACAAGATATGGGAAAAGGGCAATACGGTAGAGTGTGAGATTATAGCCAACATGTATACATCAGGTATTATTACAGAGGAAAATTTCTCACCTAAATTTACAAAGGAATATAAGGCTATACATAAAGAAGTCGTAGACCAGTGTAAGAAGATTGCTACTGATATCAATGGCATAGAGGATATTAATGAAATATATATAAAGGGTGACTCTGTAAAGGATATTGTCACAAAGCTAAATAAGGTAGATAACTTTGCACTTCATCAAATGTCAAAGGATATGGAACAGAACGTTGGAAAAGGTGTAGTCGAAGCAGATAAGTTGTCTCACTACTATATTTCTATGTCTGCTGTAGCTGGAGTAATGGGTAATGACACAGCAGCAAAGGACTATTTTAACGAATCTGTTGTGCATAGTGACAAGAGTAGTGATAAGGAGTTAGCAGCAGTACTTGGAACTATTCAGAACTCTTATGAAGAGGGTGATGACCTTGACTATATAGAGATAGCAAAGGATGTGGCTAAGTCATATCAGGATAGCTATCATTATGATATTGTGTCTAATGAAGTAACTGCTAAGGTAGAAGGTACAGTTGGTGCAGCTGTATCGGAGACAAAAGCTACTATAAGTATAGGAAAGGTAGATGTATCAAAATTTGATAAGCTATCTGTATCAGTTCAGTATTCTGGTGACGTAGAATTAAAGAAAAAGATTGTAAAGCTTACAGATTGTAATATAGATATAAAGGACTTTACAATCACTAAACGTCAGTATGAGGGCTCTAAGGTTATATTGTTATGCGATGTATCTGGAAGTATGGATGGCAGTATAGATTTACTTAAGGAAGCTGTTATCACATATATCCGTTCTATGGATGAAAATGAGCAGGTAAATATTGTATTATTTTCAGATAAGATAGATATGGAGTCGGGATTTTCTAAAGATAAAGATGCATTAGTCCAATTTGCTGAGTCCCAGATATATACAAGGGGCGGTACTCTTATAGGTACTTCTACCAATGTATGTTTAGACCAGTTCAAGGATGGAAATGTAGCAAATACTCTTATAGTTATGACCGATGGAGAAGATAATAGACCATGGTCTGATAACGATATAAAGAATACTATAGGTGGCAAGGCAAAGGAAAATAATACATATATTTATACCATAGGTGTAGGTAGTAGTGTTACACAGAAATATCTTGAAAATATTGCAGCTGCAGGTGGCGGAGAGTTTATGTACTGTTCAGATATATCTCGTCTAGAGAGTACATATACATTTATTCATGAAAGAATTAATAATGAATATATTATTACATTTGAAGCAGAGGATTTGGATAGCTTAAACAGAACACTTGAGATAGTAGTAGATGATGGAAAGATGAAAACACCAGCTAAGGATGTTGCAGACTATTATCTAAAGGGTGAGGACGTCGAGGAGGATAAGGATGTAATATTCTCTACTGAATTGCCTAAGGGTATAACTGTTAAGGGATTAAGTGTTAATCAGATAGAAAAATCTACAGAAAAGCAGCAAGTTAAAATATTAGGTACAGGCTTTAAGGATGCTAAGATAACAAATGTGTATTTGGAATCTACAAAGGGAACATCTAACTGTAAGATAAAGGAAGTAAAGGATGACAGTATAACATTCCAGATTGCGCCAAGTGTGGCAGAAGGAACATATTCAGTATTCGTAACTATAGATGGTAAAAAGTATAAGGTTGACCGCCTTGTTATAGGTACTCCGGATACTTCAGAGGTAATATTCGGTGCATATCATTTTAAAGCAGATAATATAGAGATTAAGGATAATCAAACTATATTAACTGGAAATGTTATATTAAATGGTTATCTGTACTTTGATGGTCAGGTAACTTTAAGCGGTAATGTAAATAAGGATAGTTCAGTTACATTATCGACAAATTCGCCAGCTTATGTTCATCATGACGCAGAGAATTATAGCGGATTAGAAAAGGTTTTATTCTTAAATAGCAAGAAGACAAAGGCGTTTGATAACATAACTGTTAAGATTTTTGATGATGGTGCCAACTACAATAATTATTCAAATTATAAGGCAGAAATGTCTCAGGGCTCAAAATATGGAATTTTGGAGCTAGGAGTGGTATCGCTTGAGGGATGTGTTACATACATATATCCAGATAGAGTAGAGCTTGTATCCTCAATGGGATTATTAAAAGATAATCCTATCACAGAGGTGTTAACAAATGGCGTTGAGTTCTTCCAGATAGATGATATGCCTACACTTAAATATGATGCAAAGTCAAAGGCTATGCTTATGAAGGAAGGTCCATTTACATATTTTGAGATGGATATAGAATTAAAAGCAGGTGAAGATGTAGAGGTTAGTGTGGCTGATTTCATTACTCTTGATGGAGAAGCAAAATTCCATCTGATGTATGATACATATAATGGACAATTCTCATTAGGACTTGTGTTATCGACTGGTAAGGAAGGTGATACTCCACAGAAATTAGGCGACAAGTCAGAAGTTCTTCAAAGTGGAGATGCGGGCATAACTATATCTATCACAGGAGAGAGAAAAGGAAATAAGTATTTTAGTGCATCAGTAGCATTGCCATTAGAATTGACATTTACAGTTTACGGTGTGCCTGTAACAGTTACAGATTTAACAGCCAGTCTTGAGAATTACAATATTACTCAGGCGGTAAATGATATAAAAACAGGAAATGCTTTAAAGAGTAAGCTTCAGAAATATCTTGGCAATCAAGAAGGAGCAGATTTAAAAGTTAGTGGTGCAGTAGAGCTCGTAAGTACTAGTGCACTTCCTGATAAGGTACAAAAGTTTGTTAAAAAGTACCTTGGAGATGACGTAAGTCTCATATCTGCTGATGATATATATGGCAGTGTTGGTATAGACTATCCACATATAGCGGCAGGTGCTACAGTGAATGTGTTAGGCTGTGTAAAGGTAGCTCAGATAGATATGGAGCTAGGAGTTATATCTTATCCAGACTATGTATCAGAGCTTATTAATAACAAGAGCAATAAGAAGCACTATGGATTTACATTCTCCTCATTCAAGGGCATACAGTTTGACTGGGATGCAGTAGGAGCAGAGGTAGGAGGCAAGATATCTGCTACTGTAACAGTAGATGACTTCTTGGTAAGTGGATATGTGTGTGGAAGTGTGTCAGCAAACACAGAGATAAATATATTTGGTACAAAGTTCGATGTAGATGGCGTGGCTAAGACAGAAGCATATGCAGCTATATGGCATACAGGTAAGAAGTGGAAGGCAGCAGCTATGGTTGTTGCAAGTGTCGATGGACATGCTAATATCGATATATTTGGTGTAAATATTATAGAAAAAGAAATACACGAAAAGTGTGTTGTTGTTGATGAGGAATTATAAATCACCATAAGGAAGGATAAACAGTATGAAAAAGTTAATTAAATATATAAGTATATTAGTGATTGCTATGATGTGCTGCCTGCCTATGGTGGTTAGCGCAGAACCAGAGGATGATGCTCCTGTGGTAAGCGTTGATTCATTTGTAATCAATAGTAATGCAAATGAGAAGATAAATGCAACAATGCTTGCTAAGGCAGACACGGAAATTAGCTATACATATACAGTTAGTGTAGTAACTGATATCTCAAAAGATGGTACTGAAGTAGCCAGTGGAAGTGGTAGAACAGGCCAGAATGAAGATATTAATATTGATATGTCAGGTATTAATACATATTCAGAATATCGCTTTAAAATAGTTTTAAGTTATACCGTAGATGGAGAAGAACAGTTTGCCACAGCATTTTCTAAGACATTTGCATATACTCAACAGTCATATGCTGAGGAGCTAAAGGGTAGAGATATAACTGTTAATATGACATCTAATACTATCACAATCGATTGGTCTAGGTATATGAGATACAGCGCAGATGCGGTGTTAGTTACTATAGAGGTAGACGGAGAAAAAAAGGTTGAAGAGCTTATATACTCCGCTGATGAAAAACTCTATGAGTATGACTTTGAGGAAGGTGCCAAGAATGTTGAGATTATATTGAAGCAGGCTATAGATGGTAAACTTTCTGAAGGGTTGAGAGATAAGATTAACTTAGAGAAGAATCCCGATAAGAAGGATTTCTGTCTCATATTCCCACAGGGAAATGACCAGTTTAACCGTACATGGAATATTCAGTATGTCAACGGAAGAGAAACTAAGCTTATATGGCAGACAGATAATAATAAAAAAGAGCTTACGTTGTCTGACGCAGGAACATTTTTAGTAGAGATGGAAGACACTAACGAGAGTCTTTTTATAGAATATTCTGATGATAGCCAAGTAAAGTGGGTATATGATTTTGCAACAGATGTGGCTGCATATACACCAGATATTAATATGCTTGAAGCGTATCATGGAAGTACAGTTAAATCATCAACCATTACTATGGTAGGAAAGATAAGTGATAAAACAGCAACTATAACAGTAAATGGCAACAAGGTAGAGATGGATAAGTCAGGTGTTTTTGAGTCCAAAGTATCACTTGATGTTGGTAAAAATACTGTTATAATAGAAGCATCCAATCAGGTAGGTAAAACAGCGAGAAAGACTATAACAATATATAGAGAAACTAGCCAGATTGGTGAAAATGTAAGTAGCGTATTTGACGATTACAAGCCGCTTATTATTACTTTGGGAGTATCCTTGGTATTTATAGCAGTGCTTGTAGTTACATCAAAGAGAAGGGAGAAGAAAAATGAAGAACAAGCTTAAGTTTTTATTTCTAGGTCTCTCGGTGGCATCTTTGGTGGGAGCAATAGTGGCGACGGTGATGTATTTTATGCAGGTTGATGCAAACAATAGCATAGCATTTATCGAAGCGGCAAATGAGTCTATCATGAAAGCAAAAGAAATGCTTGATAGAGCTTCTAGCCTTGGCTGGATGGCTGTAATACTAGCGATAGTTACGGGGGCGTTGGTGTTAGCAACAGTTATTCTGTTTATATTGGCTGGAAGAGATAAAAAGAAGCAGCAGTTAGCTGCACAAACAACAAAGGAGGTTTCAGATTATGAACGCAACTAATCACAACAGGAATTACGACTTTGAGATAAAAGACGTAGATCCAAGCAAAGTTAAAAAGTATGGCATTATCATAGCTGTTGTAATAGCGGCTATAATACTTGTAAGTCAGGCTTTTTATTCAGTAAAGGAGAATGAGGCAGCGGTACTTATTACTTTTGGTAATGCTGAGACAGTATCAGAGCCTGGTCTTCATTTTAAGATTCCGTTTGTACAGGAAGTTGAGAAGGTAGATACAACTATTCAGAGTTTTGCGATAGGTTATGATTCGCAGACAAATGCTTCTATAGAAGAAGAGTCGTTGATGATTACATCAGACTACAACTTTATTAACGTTGATTTCTTCGTTGAGTATCAGGTAAGCGATCCTGTTGAGGCACTTTATGCGTCAGAGGACCCAAGAGCAATCCTTAAAAATATGGCACAGAGCTGTATTAGAACAGTTATAGGTCAGTCTGATGTAGATAGCGTACTTACAACAGGTAAGGGTGAGATTCAGTCAGCTATTAAGGAAATGCTTACAGCACGTCTCGAGGATAGAAATTTAGGTATATATCTTGTAAATATTACAATGCAGGATGCTGAGCCACCTACAGCAGAGGTTATGGAGGCATTTAAGGCAGTTGAAACAGCTAAGCAGGGTAAAGAAACTGCATTAAACAACGCTAATAAGTACCAGAATGAGAAGATTCCAGCAGCAGAGGCATCAGTTGATAAGATATTACAGCAGGCTGAGGCTACAAAGCAGGCGAGAATAAAGGAGGCAGAAGGAGAGGTTGCACTCTTCAACGCTATGTATGCAGAATATGTTAAGTTCCCAACTGTGACAAAGCAGCGTATGTTCTACGAGGCAATGGAAGCTATACTTCCATCACTTGAGGTTATTATCGATAGTGGAGATAGCGGTACACAGAAGATAATAACAATCGGTTCATTAATAGAGATGGGAGGTACTGACGACAATGAATAAGAAAAATGTACTTTCAACAGTTATAGCTATTGTAGCAGTTTTATTAGTAATCGTAGGACTTAATTCTATCGTAATTACTTATGAGAACGAGTATACACTCGTTAGAATGTTTGGAAAGATTGACAGAGTTATCACAGAAGAGGGTATTTCATTTAAGATACCTTTCGTAGAGGAGACAGATAAGCTTCCTAGACAGGTTCTTCTCTATGACTTGGCAGCAAGTGATGTTATCACTATGGATAAGAAGACTATGGTAACAGACACATACGTGTTGTGGGAGATTTCAAATCCACAGAAGTTCGCAAAGACTCTTAGCGCATCAGTTATAAATGCAGAGGGACGTATCAATGCGGCTGTATATAACTCTATGAAAGAGGTTATCGGTGGAATGTCTCAGGCTGAGGTTATAAGTGCCAGAGATGGAGAGCTTAGTGTAGCGATAAAGGAGGGTATCGGTTCTACAATGGAACAGTATGGTATCTCTCTTGTAAGCGTAGAGACAAAGCATCTGGATCTTCCAAGTGATAATAAGACAGCGGTATATGAGCGTATGATCTCAGAGAGAGAGCAGATGGCTGCACAGTATACAGCAGAAGGTAACGCAGAGTCACAGATTATCAAGAATGAAACTGATAAGCAGGTTGACATTATGATAGCCAATGCTAAGGCACAGGCTGAGCAGATTATCGCAGAAGGTGAAGCACAGTACATGCAGACTTTATCAGCAGCATATAGTGATGCAGGAAAGAGCGAGTTCTATACATTTGTTAGAGCATTAGATGCAGCAAAGCTTTCACTTGTAGGAGATAACAAGACACTTATCCTGGATGAGGATTCACCATTAGCTAAGATATTTAAGGGAATGGAATAATTATTTAATGTAAAAAGCTACCAGCAAATTATTAGCTGGTAGCTTTTTTGGACTATCTACAGTTTGAAGCGTTCTTGCTAGAATTGTTAGCATTTGAAGAGTTGCTTGCATTCTTAGCGTTAGAAGCGTTATTAGCATTATTCATGCTATTGCTTGTGTTAGAAGCATTGTTTGTAGTATTTGTTGTGTTTGTAGAGTTTTTGCTGTTCTTTGCCATATTAAACACCTCCTTTACACAAAATATTATGTCTAGAAAACTATTATTTATTTAGGTAAAAAATGCTAAATATGATATACTAAATGTATGGATTTTTTGGGTATGCTATAAGCAAATAGCTATGACTAGAAGGAAGGAACGGATTATTATGCGTCAAAGAACATATATATGTATAGATTTAAAATCATTTTACGCATCTGTAGAATGTGTAGAACGTGGTCTTGACCCTATGAAAACCAATCTAGTTGTGGCAGACCCAGAGAGAAGTGAAAAAACTATATGTTTAGCTATAACGCCAGCTATGAAGGCTCTAGGCATATCGAATAGGTGTAGAGTCTTTCAGATACCTAAGGATGTGGAGTATATCATGGCAGAACCACGTATGCAAAAGTATATAGATTATGCTGCCGAGATTTATAGTATATATCTTAAATATATAGCTAAAGAGGATATACATGTATATTCCATAGATGAGGTGTTTATGGATGTGACAGAATATTTGTCTCTGTATGGGAAGACAGCAAGGGAGCTTAGCGTACAGATAATGAATGATATATATAAAGAAGTGGGAGTCAGAGCAACATGCGGTATAGGTAGTAATCTTTATTTGGCAAAAATAGCATTAGATATAACGGCTAAGCATGCAGAGGATTTTATAGGAGAGCTAGATGAGGAAAGCTATAGGAGAAAGTTATGGTCACACAGACCACTTACAGATTTTTGGAGAGTAGGCGCAGGAACAGTAAGGACTCTTGAGAGATATGGCATAAAAACTATGAAGGATATAGCGGAAGCAGACGAAGATTTTCTGTATAAAATATTTGGTGTAGATGCTGAGCTATTGATAGACCATGCATATGGTAGAGAAACTACTACTATAGCGGATATAAAGCATTACAGGCCAAAGAACAATTCCATATCCAGTGGTCAAGTTCTTATGAGAGATTATGAATTTTATGAAGGCAAGTTGATAGTAAAGGAAATGACAGATTTACTGTGTCTCGACTTATTAGATAAGAATCTTATTACGGATTCTATTACCCTTCATATAGGTTATAGTAATACTATGGATAAGGCACCGGCTCATGGCACAGTAGCATTACCAATGGAGACAAATGCAGATATAGTTATTATACCTGAGGTGATAAAGCTCTATGAGCAAATAGTTGACCCGTATACACCTATTAGAAGGTTGAACATCACTTGCAACAGAGTGATGGATGAAGCGTATCATCAGTATAATTTATTTGCAGATATAGATAAGTTGGAGCGAAATAGAAAGATACAGACAGCAGTATTGGACATAAAAAAGAAATTTGGCAAAAATGCAGTTCTAAAGGGAATGAATCTACAAGAAGCTGCAACTACAATGGAGCGTAATAGACAAATAGGAGGGCATAAAAGTGGCGAGTAAGATTAGGCCTAAAATGTCAATTGAAAATAGAGCCAAACAGTTTATGCCATTTGCGGCACTGCGAGGGCTTCCTGAAGCGTTGGCATTGAAAGAAAAAATAGTTGTAGAAAAGATAGAGCTGACAGAGGATATGGCAGCAGAGCTTGACTGGAATATACAAAATCTTGAAGTGGGTAAAATAGTCACAGTCACATACTTCAATAAGGATGAATATATAAAGAAGACAGGTATGGTATCAAGGCTTCATAAGGAAGCAAGGATATTGCAAGTAGTGGAGGCAAAGATAAGCTTTGACGATTTACTTAAGATTGAGTTATGAAAAGTGTATAGATAACTAGAAAATCGTTGGTAATAGTGATATACTAAAATTAACTATAAGCTAATATAGAGAGTGTGGAAGAGCAAAATGAAATTAAAAAAAATACAAAAAAAATATATTAAATATGTACTGGGGATTTTGGCAGTAGTATGCCTTGTGTTATGTATCAACATTATGGATGTACAGGCTGAGGAGGTTATTTCTATAAGTACGCCTGAACAATTACAATCCATAGGAAAGTTGGAAACTTATCCACTAGATGGAAATTACGTGCTAACAGGTAATATAGATATGGCAGGAACAAAGCATAGTCCTATAGGAACTATAGATAGGCCATTTACAGGAACATTTGATGGAGCCGGCCACACTATAAGCAATCTAAACATACAGGGTGCGGACATAGGTACAATAAAAGACTTATCTGATAAAAGTATTATGGGCTATGGTCTCTTTGGTGTGGTAAAAAACGGGAATGAAACAGCCAAAATAGTAAACATTAATCTTGTAGGTGCAAAGATAGATGGCAGTAAGGTTGTTAGTAGTTCAGCAGGATTAGTTGCAGCGGTAATATACAACGGCGTGCATATAGACAATATAGCTATTGTGGACGGAAACATTAAGCTTAATGGGACAAGCGGTCATAAATTGTATGGTGCAGGACATGTCGCAGGTATGGTATGGTGGGGAAAAGAGGACTATCCTAAGTATAAGTCGGATATAACAAACATTTATGCGACAGGTCAGATAAGTGTAGATGGATATGCCGATGAAAATACTGTTTCTGGAGTAGTTGGTTGTATATATAATTACAGTATTGATAAGATGTCTTGCATTATATCACTAGGCTCTATAACGTTTGGGAATAATAGTGGATATGGTATTGCCACATCTAGGATGTATGATGGAAATGGCATCGCAGATGATGTAACAAGAGTATATTATGCAAAAGAAGATGGCAGAAAAGATAATGGAATAGGAAATAGCTTATCCAAAGGTGTGTTATCTACAGGGAAAGTAGCGCTTAGTGAACAGTGGAATCAAGGGCTAGGTATACTCCCTGTATTGAAGCAAACCAATAATGAAGTATCTATTGGTCATAGAATATATATTAATCATAAAAGAAATCAATCTATAAATCAGATGATGGAAGATTTCTATGTGGCTACGGAGTATAATGGCACTCCTATAATATGGACAAGTTCATCGGGAAATCTAAAGATAGATGGGCAGTCGGGACTAGCTAATGTTGTAACTACAGATGGGTATAGTGAGAAAGTAACACTTAGTTATGAATGTGGCAAAGATAAAGGAACTGTAACAGTAACTATAGGAAAATCAAAGAATATTTGTTTCAATACAAATTATATTAAGCCAGGAGAAACACTAAAGGTTCTCTATGCAAAAGAAGGCTCTACATATAGTTGGAGTAAGCTTGATAAGAAAACAAATACAACCAAGACTATTAGCAATACTACAAGTGAATATACAGTTACAGAAGATGATTTAGAGAGCTTCATATATGTAAAGGTAAATGGAAAAACGGAACTTTCTATATACGTTAGTACTATTCCGGTTGTGTATATAGATTCTGAAAAAAGCTATTCAAGCCTTAGCAAAACTAAATATTATACTGGAAATATAAAACTTACAGGAGATAGCCAGATATATGCACCATGGGAGTTATATGCAGGAACTATGGAATATAAGGGAAGAGGTCACTCGTCATCTTATTATGGAAAAGTAGGCATAAAACTAAAGCTAACTGAGAAATCAGATATGTACGGTGCATCAAATTATGAGAATAAGCACTGGGTACTTATATCAAATGTACTTGATGGTACATTTATGAGAAATTCTATTGTAGGAACTTTAGCTAAATATATGGCTGAAAATACTGTGATGGAATATACGGATGTAATACTTATATTTAACGGTGATTACAAGGGAGTATACCAGTTGTATGAGCACGTGCGTATAGATGAAGGTAGAGTTGAAGTATTTGATTATGATGAGTACGCCAAGAACGCAGCAAAGGCAATAGCTAAAAAAATGGTTAAGAACGGCCAGTTGTCAGCCCACTTTGAGGATGAGTATGTAGATAAGCTTAGAGATGTAATGGAAAATGATTATAGCTATATGGATACAGGAAGTATCAAATATGATGGAAGAACATTTGAGCTTGCATCATACGGAATAGAGGCTGTTAATCCAACGGGTGGATATCTTGTGCTTATGGATAGACATTCCATAGATGAGGGATACAAGCAAGCAACTCTTCATACGGCGTACCATATGCCATTTTATATCGATAAGCCAAGTACAGATGAAAAGAGTCAATTAACAAGCTTCAAAAATACATCCCTATATCAATATGCGATAAAGTATAATCAGACTATTGAGTACGCATTGCATAGTGATGATTTCTTTTTCAACAATGATGATATTCATTATAAGGTAGTAAGTGAAGGAACTAGAGTAGATAATAAATGGTCAGGAGCTACATATCAAGAGGTTATATATACAGATGACATAAATAATGGAAAGCATTATAGTCAGTTAATAGATATGGACAGTTTGGTACAACATTTTATTATATGTGAGTTCTCTCAAAATTACGACACTATGAAGAATAGTTTTTATTACAAGAAGGATGTAGATAAGTTGGCAGAAGTTACTCCTTTCTGGGATTATGATTGGAGTCTTGGTAACTGGATAACCATAAGATATACTAATATGCCTACTAAGTGGCAGACTACACTTGATGGAGCTACGGAATTATTCTATCAGAATATGTCATGGAACAGAATGCTTATAAGAGATCCATATTTCCTTATGAAGGTATGGGAAAAGTATGCAGAGATACGTCCTACTGTAATAGAGGATATTGTTAAGAAGGACGGCTTCGTAGATATGCAGTACAATAAGTTTAAGCCATTAGAGAAGCCAAATACATTAAAATGGAAATATCTTGATGTATTCTTGGGATTTGAGGAAGGCATGTCTACTTTGAGAAATTTCCTTAATAAGCGAATTCCTTGGTTTGATAAGCAGTTTGCTTCATTGGATACACTTGTAGATTCATTGGGATATTATAAGAAGTCTGACTATCTGGAAGTGGAATCTGTTACAAAAAATACAGATGGTACTGTACACATAGAGGCAAAAGTAAATGAGTCTCAGGTTGCGTATGTTGCGTTTCAGGTAAATGGCACCTATTTAACTAAGGTTAAAGTAGAAAATGGAAAGGCGGCATTGGATGTGCTAGCTGAGGAGATTTCTACATCTAGTCACAATATGGTTGAGATAAAAGCTATGGATAACAACGGCGAATATATTATCAATAGCAAATATAGTAAAACAGGTAACTATAATCTTATTCATTCAAATTATTGTATGTTCGAATAAGGGAAGTTAGATTAGTTTTATAATCAATAGGAGACAAAAATATTATGAAAAATAAAAAGAAGATAATAGAAGTGATAGCCGTATGTGTTGTATGTGTAATTGCATTTCTAATTTTAACAGTATTTATTAAAGATATAGATGATATGCCATCAAATAATAATGGTGGGGATAATAACGGTAGTAATAATGGTACAAATCAGGATGGTCATTATTATGATGAGTTGTTTGATGGCGATATAATGGAGATAAATATACAGATGTCGAAAGAGGATGTTTTTCTCTTAAGGGAAACTCCATCGGAAGATGTGTATTATTACTCAGATATAACTATAAACGGCATTAACTGGAAAAACGTAGGTATAAGACCTAGGGGAAAGAAAAATATAGAAGCCGTATATGAAAGTGGTTCAGATAAATATAGCTATAAACTTGATTTCAACCATTATGATAAGGAAAATAAATTCTACGGATTGGATGGATTGTATCTTAATAATATGATAGAAGATGAGTCATATATAGCTCAGTATATATCTTATAAGCTGGCTGAGAAGCTAGGTGCAATAGTTCCATATTATACGTTGGCGAAGGTAACTGTTAATGGAGAGAATGAGCAATGGTATATTGTTACAGAGGAGATGAACAATAGCTTTGCCAAAAGAGTTACAGGAGACGATGGAACAGTAGCGTTGTTTAAAGCAGATAATGAAGATGCCATATTAGATGCAAACGACAGTGGTGTCAATTATCAGGTAGAATACGGAGATGATGCTACTCCAAGTTATATAGATAAACTTGTGAAAGCACTAAATAAGGATACTGTTTCGGAAACAGAGATAGAGGCAATTCTGGATGTGGAAAGTGTTTTGAAGAATGTAGCTATTAACTTTGTAGTGGGTAATTACGCAGGATATCAAGGAACAGACCCTGATAATTTTTATTTGTTATATGATAATGGTAAAATATCTTATATAGAAAAAGATTATGTCGGTGCAGGAGGAAACTATCGTAAGGATATGGGATATAGCAAAACTGTATTAGCAAGTAAGCCATTTTTCAACGTAGATGGATATAAAAGACCACTGGTAAGCAAGCTTTTATCTATAGAAAAATATAAAAATATGTATGAGGGTTATGTAGACCAGCTATATAGCTATCTAAAGGATAGTACTGTAGTGGATGAAGCCAAGAAGCTACTTGGCGATTATACAGACACAGATGCTTACAAGTCGGCAGAAAAGAGATTATTCAGTTATATATATCGAGAGAGGGATTAAAATGATTGATTATAAAAAGATAATAGCCGGGGTCATTATGTGTGTGATAGCTATTATATCATATGGCACAGAAGCAAAGGCAGATGAGCTAGAGATGGATGTAGTGCTAGAACAACAAAATGAAAATGGAGATGTGTCTGTCTTAATGGATGGAGAGCACAAGACATCTATATCATTTAAGAAGAATGATAAGATAAATATATCTGCAAAAGATAATGATAAAATAGCAGGTATTTATATTATATGGGACAGTCCTATATCTGATTGGACTATGACTGTAGATGGGAAGGATATGAAATGCGGCCAGTATGGATTTATACACGAATATATACCTGTTGGTGAAGGGGCATCTAATCTAACGATAAATATTCCATCAGATAATATAGCTATAAGTGATATAAGAATATTTAGCGAAGGTCAATTGCCATCAGATGTACAGGTGTGGAATCCACCTTGTGAAAAGGCCGATATAATGCTTATATCATCTCATTCTGATGATGAATTATTGTTCTTTGGTGGTATAATACCTATATATTCATTCAAGTATGACGCAGATATACAGGTTGTGTATATGACGGAGTTTTGGTCAAAGGAAAAGGTTCGAGAACACGAAAAGTTAGATGGTTTGTGGATGGCAGGAGTAGATAATTATCCAGTGTGTGGTAACTTCTATGACGAGTATGTTCTTAATATCAAGTCAGCTAAGGAATTTTTTGGTGTTGAACCTGTAACAGAGTATATAACCAGTGTTGTAAGGCAGTTTAAGCCACAGATAGTAGTTACACATGATTTTAAAGGAGAGTATGGTCATGGTCTCCATTTGTTGGTTGCAGAGTGTCTAGCTACAGTAGTAGACAATTCTATGAAAGAGGATTATTATCCTGATTCAGTTAAGAAATATGGCGTGTGGGATGTCCCTAAGACATATATACACATATACAAAGAGAACGCATTAAGGCTCGATTTAAGTGTGGCTATTAAAGAACGAGATGGCAAAACGGCATTGCAAGTTGTAAAGGATGCATATAACTTACATGTGTCACAGCATAGATATTGGTTCTATGTATCCGACACATATGAGTATAGTTGTGCAGACTTCGGATTATACAGGACGACAGTAGGTTTGGATACAGGCAATGATATGCTTGAGCATCTAAAAACATATAAGGTGCAAGCAAAGGAAGAGCAAGAGCGTTTAGAGCAGGAAAGTAGAGAGCAAGAAAGCAAAGAGCAGGCGAGCCGTGAACAGGCGAGTAAGGAACAGGCCAGTCGCGAGGAAGAAAGTAAAGAACAGGCGAGCCGTGAAGAGGAAAGCCGTTTAGCGAAGGCGGCAAAGGAAAAGAAGCAACAACAGACTATACTTATAATATTAATAATATTAGTCATTGCTACAGGAGTCGGAGCATTGTTGTTTGGTGTAAAGGTAAAAGGAACTAAGAAAGGCAGGGGAAAAAGACAATGATAGAATGGAAAAATTGTATCAGAGTAGGAATCAGTATATTTGTATTGTATTTAGCTATACATTTTTGGCCTGATGTGGTGGATATATTTCAAGCTATTATAGGAGCGGCATCGCCACTTATATTAGGTTGTATCATAGCGTATATCGTTAATATACTTATGAGTATGTATGAGAGGCATTATTTTCCAAACTCTACAAAGATGATGGTTATAAAGAGCCGTAGACCTGTATGTTTGATAGGAGCATTTATTACATTGGTAGCTATCGTATGTATAGTTATAGGTTTGGTTGTACCAGAGTTTGTATCATGTATTATGCTTATGGTTTCATCATTCCCAAAGGGAATAACAGCTGTTTTGGATTTTATGGCTAAATGGGACATACTTCCAGAGGATATATTAGCTACATTAAATAGTATAGATTGGCAGTCTAGAGTAAGCCAAATATTAGAGGTACTTACTTCAGGCATAGGAAGTGTTGTGGATGTGTTAATAACAACGGTATCATCTGTATTCTCTGGCATAGTTACAGCATTCCTTGGTATAATATTTGCGGTATATCTGCTTATAGGCAAGGATAAGCTTATGAGACAATTTAAGCGAGTTATGAGCCATTATATGAAAGAAAAAATATATAATAAAACGATGCATATATTACAGGTGGCTAATGATTGTTTCCGTAGATATATAGTAGGCCAGTGTACAGAGGCAGTTATATTAGGAATCCTATGTACTATTGGAATGACTATTTTTAGATTGCCTTATGCAACTATGATAGGTGCGCTTATTGCACTGACTGCTCTGATACCTATAGCCGGTGCATACATAGGCGCTATAGTTGGTGGATTTATGATACTGACAGTATCTCCTATAAAGGCACTTATATTTATCGTATTTATCATAGTATTGCAGCAGATAGAGGGAAATCTTATATATCCAAGAGTCGTAGGTTCATCAATGGGACTTCCTGGTATATGGGTACTGACAGCAGTAACTATCGGTGGTGGTATCATGGGTATCGGCGGTATGCTTCTTGGTGTGCCTATGGCAGCAGTAGTATATAGATTGGTACGAGAGGACGTAAATAAAACGCCAAAAGTGGTAGCGACCGTAAATAGTAATGAAGAAAATGAGAATACCGTGCAGACGGACCAGACGGAAAGTGTAGCGGTACAGGAAGAGATATAGTAGTTTTATATATGAAAAAGAAATAAAAATACAGGCTATTAAATCATGCAGGTTGATGATTTGATAGCCTGTATTTTATCATATAGACTAACTATTATAAGTCAAGCTAAAAATATTATTATATAAATGAATTGCAGAAATGCATTCGGGTATATTTGAACATTGAAAACTGCATGACAAACAGAGCATCTTTTGAGGTGCTCAAAAAAAGATATGGAAT
>JBGVKG010000038.1:0-7831 GCA_045123575.1 Lachnospiraceae bacterium | reverse complement strand
CTGTGTATTCCTAATTTTAATAAATATTTAATTATCTTGTTGTTCTGTTTTCTTTTTCTTATACACCACAAATACTGCTACGCCTGCACCTACTACCGCTAATATAACTACTGCTATAATAACATATACAAGTACATTATTAGAATCTGGTGTCTTCTTTAGATCATCCTGTGTATTAGATGAATTATCATCACTAATATCTTCTGTTGTCACTACATATGTAGAGCAATGATCCTGCTTAACTGTTATATATCCTTCAGCGTCTACCTTAACAGACTGTACTAATGTGTAACCTGCAGCAACCTTCTGTGAATAGTAAAGTGTCTGACCTGCTCTATCTATACCTACAGGAATCTTGATAGTTGCTTCTGCTGGCAGATTACCTGAATAATTAAAATCAATTAAACTTACGAAATTACTCTTTGTAACAACACCCATATCTGCGTGCTTGCTATAATCATCTGACATTGACACTCCAAAGTCATATGCATCCTTGCCATCTACAGCATTCATTGTGCCTTTTACAAATGTGAGTGTAATGCCTGATGGTGTTTTAATCACTACATCCTTTGTAGCATTTTCCGCTATGAAGCCATCCATATCATCCTTTGATACGACAGTGTTATCTGTTGTAAGCGTAACTTCCTTTACTTCAGTAGTTGCATTATTTTCAGTAGTTGGCTCCTCTGGAGTTGTCGCCTCTTCATTGTTATCAGTTGAGGACTCGTCTTCCTTGTTGTCTGTCGATGGCTTATTACCATTATTGTCTGTTGATGGCTTATTGCCGTTGTTGTCTGTTGATGGCTTATTGCCATTATCATCTGTTGATGGATTGTTGCCGTTATCTCCTGACGATGGATTATTGTCATTATCGTCTGTTGATGGTTTGTTGCCACTATCTCCTGCCGCTGGACTATCCGATGGTTTTTCATCAAGATAAGTAAATGGATTGTTTGCATTTGTCATAGCGCTTTTTGAAGCTATATACTCCCATGCTGTACGAACATCACCTGTTTCAGGATTTGTGTATTCTATGCATACACATGCTAAAAACATATTGTTGTCAAAGAATGATTCTAAAGAATAGCAACCACCACCTACTGCAGTACTAAAAGCCTGTGGTGATTTCCAACTTGATGTATCTGTAGAATTCATTGGGTCACCTATGGTAGAGTTAATTCCTACTCCTAAATACCAGTTAGCCAGTAAACCCAAACCTACAACATCATTTATATCAACTTCACCATCATATACAGCATCAATTATATCCTCATCTCCACCATCAGCTATGAATTTATCAAGGGAATATCCAAAATTATCTCGAATATTATATTCTCCTTTAGCATTCAATTTTAATGTTGGGTCTTCCGCTAATCTATACAGTGTTTCAGTATCTTCTGTAACATCATTGTAGCACAAAGCATACTTAAACTTTCCATTATCATCTTTGTACCACAAATAAGTTGAAATATACATAGATTTAACATCTTTCTCACTGAATGTCGACTTTGCCCAATCAATAGAAAACACTGTATTATCATCTACGATATGAACTGTTGAATATTTCCCCATGGAAAGTCCAGATATTTCACTGATAGGTTTATCATGTATAGCTTCAACTACTGCTATTGAATCTTTCTCTGACAGGTACTTAACTCCTACCTCATTTTTAAATACCATTTCAAAAGAAGATTTATCTGTTACCTGTGTTTTTTCTGCACTTACAAATGATCTGTTTGAACATACCATCATTCCCGCTAATACTATTGCACTTAACGATTTAAATAGCTTTGTATTCTTCATAACTTTTTCTCCTGTCCTGTCATTTATCTATGACATATTTTTTAATAGGTCAATAATAGCACATGTCCATCCATCATTCAACTCTTAGTTGCATATACTTTAAACCGTAGTTTGAACTTTATATTATAAACTTTTAGTTGAAAGGAGTATTAACCTATGAGTACAATGTCCGAACGATTAATACAGCTTCGAGAAAAAAATCACTTTTCACAAACTGATGTTGCTAAAATATTAAATGTCACATCTGCATTAATATCTGCATATGAAAAATGCGAAAGAAAACCAAGTATCGATAAGCTTGTGCAGTTAGCTGATATCTATCATACAACTACTGATTACATTTTAGGTAGAACAAACTCAACAAACGATAAAATACTAATTGATGTTTCTCATCTTAATGATAAACAGGTAGAGATAATACGCAACCTTGTAGACCATATGAACTAAACAAAACAGATTAGGTATTCTTATTGAATATCCTAATCTGTTTGTATACTTTTATGCCTTCTTTTTCTTAACTACGATTACACCTGCTACAATGGCTATAATCACAACTACCACAATGATTATCGGTAACACATAGTCTGACATAGAGCCACTCTGACCCTTTCCGTCATTTTCTGTATCTTTGCCAGCACCTTCATTACCAGTAGTTTCTGTTTCATCTGTTCCATCATCTTCTAGATAATATACCACCACTTTATTCCCGCTCTGGATTACATAATCACTAGGTATATCCAGTCTAACATTTACCGCCTTGTCTAACTGATGAATCAATGCACCATTGGCATCTTTTAATTCTATATCTATTTGACATTTTTCATTTATGTACTTAATCGTTTCATCGTTAGCGTGTATGACTTTTCTAATAATTTCTTTTGTTTCTTTCCGATATATATCTTTACTTATCTTATTAACAAGATAAACACAGTCAATATGTCCTTAGACCTCACTTGGTTAAAGACTGCCTTTTTAACTACATATTTACAATTGACATTAATAATATCTATAATTATACTAAACTCACATTCCACAACAAAAAGGAGTAAAAAATGACACGAATTGCCATATGCGATGATGAGTCAATTATGTTAGACAAAATATCGCTTTATATAAATACATACACAACCAATAAACAGATTGATAATTGTGAGATTTTCCGTTTTGGCTCAGCCGCAGCGCTCATACAGGCTATGGATTCTGGAATTCCTTTTGATATATTTATTCTGGATATCTACATAGGTGATGAAATAGGAACATCTCTTGCAAAAGATATAAGAAAACGTGGAAACGAGAGTCCAATCATTTTTCTTACCACTTCTTTAGAACATGCTCCTATGGGTTATGAAGTAGGTACTCTTCGTTACCTTATAAAGCCAATCGATCAAACAAAGTTTTTTGAGGCTATGGATGCAGCTTTTACTCAATCCGAAAAAGTAATAAAAAAACTTATTAAACTAAAAACAGAAAATGGTATTGAAAGCATCAATGCAAATGAAATTATGTATTCTGAAGCTCATGGACATTATCAATATGTAATACTAGAAAATAAAAATCAGCTACGTGTTAGAATGACTGTTACAGAGCTTTACACAACACTTATGAAATGTAACGGTTTTATTCGCGTTGGCAGTGCATATATAATCAATTTACGTAACATTAAAAACGTATCCACTTCAGAAGTGCATTTGTATAATAATATAACAATCCCCATTCCCAGAGGAAAACATACCGAGATAAAACAAGCTTTTTGGAATTTTCAATATGAAGAATAGGAGGCATACTACAATATGGTAATAATAACTATAATTGAATTTCTTATTACGCTAACGGCACATAGTGCCTTTGGCATATATTCTTCAACATTAAAATACAACAAAAGATTAACCCATCTTATTTGGGGAATATGGATTTTACTGCAAGGTTCTCTTTTTTTCTACTGTGAATTTATATTAAAGAGTACCACTACCCAGTTCCTTTTTGGATTTGTACTTTCACTTATTGGTCAATATATTATATTCCTTACAACCACAAAAGGTAAACTTGCTCAAAGATTTTTCACAATCCTCACATATTCTATTTTCTTCTGTATATACATGACATTATTTAATATGATAAAAGGCACCTTTACTAATGTTAACAATGTGATTCTTTCACTTGCTAATGGAATTGTATTTTTAACAACGGTATTTTGTATACTTAAATATGTTTGTCCAATATATCAAAGTATTGCCAAATATATTACTACAGGATGGCATCTTTTAATTTTTGTAAACATTTTTTTCTTGGTTGCAGTCATACTATCATCAGTCTTTCCAGTAAGGCTTAATAGTTTTAATGACCCTTCTATTATCACATTCATATTTTTATGCATGTCGATTTTAGTAGTATATCCTGTAATTTTTTCAAATATAAAAAATATGTCTGAGGTCGCAATTAAGCGAGCTGTAGAAAACCAGAATAAGCTTTTGTTAGCACAAATCGAGCAAGAGAATTCTCAGCTTTTAGCCGACAGTCAAGCTCGTCATGATAGACGTCATCACAATCTTGTAATGTTAGAATTTGCTAACACAGGTGATATAGATAGTCTAAAAGAATACCTTAAAAAACTTGTACATAGCGAAGATAATATACGATATGATGTAAAGCATTGCGATAACAGAACAATAAATACAGTTCTTACAGTTTACGAACGACGTGCTATTGAAAATGATATCCATGTATCAATTTCTGCCAATGCTAGTCATAACCTTTCTATCTCACCCAATGATATTGTCATTATAGTTGCAAACCTATTTGAAAATGCCATTAATGCCACATCAAAAATAAAACATAAAAATAAACTAATTGATATTTCAATAAAGGAAAATGCTCACAGATTACTGATTAAAGTAGAAAACACATGCAAAGACAAGCTAGCATTTGATGAATCACTTTATGGAATCGGTATAAGCTCTGTCATTTCCATAGCACAGAAATACGAAGGAATGTACGATTTTTCAGCATATAATGGCTCATTCTCAGCCAAGGTAAGTTTAAATATATAACCGCAATGCAATATATGCCAAAAATCTACAATATATGCCAAGCTCCCCCAAACGGGGAGCTTTTGTTATATAATAGATGAAATTATTGTTGGCGAATGCACAAATTTAATATGAACATTAATGGACATTACAAAAGCAAAAAAAGACAATATAGGAGGCGTAAATATGAAATCAATAAGAATGAAAATTACCGTTGCAATTGTAATATGCTCACTAATCACAGCATCTATTATCAGTCTTCTCAGTATTTCTGATACCAGAGCATTATCAAATTCTGCTGCTGAGAACGAACTAGTTTTAACCTGTGAAAATACAGGCGAGCAAATCAATGCTTTAATCTCCAGAATAGAACAATCTGTAGATACAATAAGCGATATCGCTATGAGAAAAATGGATTTTTCCAAGTTTAAAAATGATAATGCATATGTAACATCATTTACAAACGATCTTTTAGAAGATTTTACTACCTTTGCAGAACATACTGATGGCGCAATCACTGCATATATTCGCTACAACCCAGAATTTACCGAGCCAACCTCTGGTATTTTCTTGACTCGTAATGACACCGAGTCTTCATTTACAAGTGTAACACCAACAGATTTTAGTATGTATGACCCATCAGATTCTGCCCATGTCGGCTGGTATTACTTGCCTGTAGCAAATAAAGCCCCACTTTGGATGGACCCTTATTTAAATGCAAACATTAATGTATATATGATTTCTTATGTTGTTCCATTATATGAGAACGGAACATCAATAGGAATTATCGGAATGGATATTGACTTCACCCAATTAACATCATTAGTTGATGAATCTATTGCCTTTGACACAGGTTATTCCTTTGTAGTAAGTTCAAGTGGAAACATACTTTACCACAAAGAAATCGAAACAGGTACTGATTTATCACAATACAACAACGGAGAGCTCTCCAACGTTAAAGACTTTGTATTAAACCCAGACAACCAAGGAAAAACCTTAGAATACACCTTAAACAATGACGAAAAGTCTTTATCTTTTGTAGAACTTAAAAACGGTATGAAGCTTGTTCTTACTGCTCCTGTAGAAGAGATTACCGCTGATGCAGATGCACTTTCTGTACAGATATTACTCTTTCTCTCTATGGGCCTTGTAGTTGCCATTGTTCTTGGAGTTTTAATTGGAAGCACCATTGCTAAACCAATCAAGCAGATAACAGATATTATTAAACAAACTGCACAGCTAGATTTCCACAAAGCTAGTACCATAGACAAATTAATGACCAAGCGTGACGAAACTGGTATTATGGCCAAAGCTGTAAATGAGATGCGTTCCGTTTTACGAGATTTAGTTAATAATATGGAGCAGGTAAAAGATGACCTCATTGATAATATGAAACGTCTTGATGATATAATGACAGAAAATAATTCTATTTCTGAGGACAACTCAGCGACTACACAAGAATTAGCTGCTGGCATGGAAGAGACAACAGCTAGTGCTACAATGATTGTAAGTAATATCGATGCAATCCAAACAAATGCAGAAGATATCCGCGAATTGTCTGAACGAGAAGAGCAAGAATCAAGAGCTATTATGACAAGAGCCAGAGAGCTTCGCGACAATACAAATTCTTCAAATGCAAAAGCTATGGATATTTATGAACATATGAAAAAGCGTACAGCCGAGGCAATTGAAAAATCAAAGGTTGTTGCTAAAATTGATGAATTAACAGACGATATTCGTAATATTTCATCTCAAACAAATTTATTGGCACTAAATGCCAATATTGAAGCTGCAAGAGCAGGAGATGCAGGCCGTGGCTTTGCTGTAGTTGCAACAGAAATTGGCGCACTTGCCAACCAAACCTTCCAAACTGTAGATGGTATCACTGAAATCGTAAAAGACGTAAACGAAGCCGTAACCAATATGACCGAATGTATTCAGGTTATTATGAATTTCTTAGATGAAACTGTAGTAGCTGATTATAACACATTTGGCCAGGTAGGCGAACGTTACGAGAAGGATGCCGAAAGCTTTGCCGAATCAATGCAACATATTTATTCTGAGATTACTAAGCTTAATCATGAGATTACAGAAATCGTTAAAGCAGTAGATAGCGTAAATCGCACTATTACTGAATCTGCAGAAGGAGTAAATCTTATAGCAGAAAAATCAGGTGATGCCGTCAGAAAGACTTTAGAAGGCTATGACCACCTAAGAGAAAGCGAAGCAAGTCTTAATGTTTTAAAAGAATTTATCGAAAAATTTAATGTATAAATCTTTTTCTGCTAAAATAACAAGCTAAATTTTACTTATTATTATTCAAAAAGGCTATGATACAATGATATGTATCATAGCCTTTTTCTTGTTTAATTACATACTCTAACTATCATTATAGAATTCTCTAACCCTCATTGACCAACGTCATATACGAATTATCCCAATTTGGAAAGCTTCCTTCTGTTAATGTTGTTCCTGTAACTATTACTGTAAGACTTCCGCTGCTAGTTCCACTACCATCCAATACCTTTCCAAACATGTATGCAATACCCAATGCTGGGCAGTCATCCATAATAACTGTCTTAACATTCTTTCCATTTCTGATAATCGGAGTCTTTATCACCTGCTGATTCGCCAGAAGTTTCTCCTCCTTTTGCTCCTCCGAGATATACTTCACAAGCGCCAGTGCATCCTTGTCCTTGCAATCTCCATTTATCATTGCATTGATTCCACCTACAGCCTGGCACACACTACGGAATTCACCTTTGCTGATTTCCTTTTCACTCATGTCTATGAATTGGAACTTTATACCTCGATCCTTAAAGTAACGCTGGGCTTTCTTTGTGTCGTTGCACTTTTTCGTACCAAATATCTGTATGTTCATTATCGCCATATTTACCTCTGTTCATTTTTCTTTAGCTTCTATCAGGTTTGTTCTATCCTTCAATACTTCCCGGATTAAGCAAGAACTCATAAATGTTCACTGTCAAAATTCCATTCTCATC
>JBGVKG010000037.1:0-3363 GCA_045123575.1 Lachnospiraceae bacterium | reverse complement strand
TAAGGATGATATGCCAAGGGAAAAGGTAAGAGATGCAATTTCAACTTCGTTAGATGAGGATTTACCAGATAGTTATGATAAAGAATCATTCCAATCAAAAATAGCACTATTGCTTAATCATTTTATGGATATGGCGATACAAGGATATGGTTGGGTGTCAGCTGCATAATGCTGTATCTATACAAAAATATAATATATATAATAAAAGAGATGATATATTTTGGTATATTATTTAAGGCTCCCTTCGGGGAGCCTTATTCTTTTTCTTCGGAAAAGGAACATACAAAAAGACTTAATAAGAGGGCTAGGGTAAATGCTACATACCAAGTACCTTGTATTGCAAAAGGCCGTGTTCTCACGACCTTTTTACTTTTCTGATATGTTCTGGCAGTTCTGGTGACCATGGTAAAAGTTTTTCAAGAAAACTTCTGTCTGTGTCATCCTGATGTTCTGGTAGCTCTGTCAATAAATATTCAAAGTAATCATACGGTTTTAAATTATTAGCCTTAGCGGTCTCTGCTATGCTGTAGATGATAGCTGAGGCTTTTGCTCCGTTTATAGTATCTATGACTTGCCAATTCTTCTTGCCAATACAAAAACCACGTATAGCTCGTTCGCTCGCATTATTGTCTATTGGTACATCACCATCAGTCAAAAATACTTTCAGATATTTTTCCTGATTTAATATATATGTAAATCCTTCTCTGAGCTTACCTTTGCTTGGTACAGAGCTCTCCTTTTGTTTAAGGTACACAAATAGAGCATCAACCAATGGCTTTATTATAGCCTGGCGTTGCTTAAGTCGTTCCTCAGAAGTAAGTTCTTTTAACTTGCCTTCTTCACGATATATAGCTTGTATCTGTTTCATTATGATATAAGCCTCTGAATTCTTCTGGGCTGATGCCGGTATTGTCTTTAATGCCTCATCAAATCTGCGTCTTGCATGTACCCAGCATCCCGCAATGGTCAGATCCTCAAGTTCCTTTTCAACTGTATGATAAACTTGATAACCGTCAGTTACACACACACCAGAATAGTCCTTGAGAAATGCTCTAGGGTGTGATGCATTTCTTGTACGTTGATATTCGTACAAGACTATCTGTTTGTCTGTATACATATGACCTGAACGGTACACCCACATATAACTCTTGGAACCTGCCTCACGTCCATCTCTGTTTACGATTACAGGTGTTTCATCAGCTTGTATCACGTGATAGTCGTATAGCTTCTCGTGAAGATAATCATATAATAAAGCCAAGTGACTTTCGCCTATTCTTATCATCCAGTTTGCCATATTTTTTCTGTTGATATTTAAACCATATCTTTCGAATTCCTGCTCCATTCGGTTTAGTGGACATGCATTTACATACTTGCCATTTATTATCGCAGCTGCGATAGATGCAGAGACTAAGCTTCCATGTAATAAACTCTTTGGATGATTGGCTTTTACTATACGCTCATCATTCTTGCTTGCATATACTCCCATATGATGTTCTTCAATTTCTACCTTTGCTGGCACGAAATGATATTTCTTTGAGATAGCATCCGGTAACTGTTTCCAACCATTGGCTCCAAATTCTGATGTTAACTCTTCTTCAGTCATATAATGGTCAATTCTTATAGTATCTAAGCCTTTGATATCCTGTTCGCGCTTACCTTTTGCCTTTGGTTTTCTTGACTGCTTTATCTCTAAATCATCGGGCTCTTCCATATCCAGATTACACTCTGCCTCTGCCTCATTAAAAAATACAATAACTCCATCCACTTCCATAAAACTTATCTGATTTGCATCATGCATTTTCTCAGAAGAACGACCAAAACGATGATTCTTTGATAGTATGAGCTGTTCCATCATAACCTGCATCTTTTCATTTAGTGCATGGGTTTCCTTTGTAAGCAAATCTAACTGCTTTTGCATATTTAAAATCATCTGCACTAATAACGACTTATCCAAATTATTAAGTTGTTCTTCTGTGAACTTCATCTGCATATTTATGGCTCCTTTTAAAACTTCCATAAGTATAGCATATTTTGCGTAATTTTGCCACTTCACAGACTTTAGTGTTTCGTCATTTTGACTGTGGATAACACTTCTTAAGAATCATACTTCATATGATTTTCAAGAACTATTATCCACTATTTACGGTTAAATCTGTTGTTTTTGAATCTTTTTAGATAGTCAGTTATAGCGGTTTAACCATTTTGTGGATAGGGTTGTACGAATGGTACGATTCGTACAACATCATCCACATAGAAATTTTTTCATTTTCTACATATTGCACAAATACTACATCAGCCTTGGTGGGTCTTCAAGCTGAGTTATTGGTCTACGTGCTACGATTGAAAATCCCTGCATGAGCTGATGATATTGGTATTCATCTATTTCTATGGCTTCATCATTACTTCTTGGCCATTCAAATGCTCCTATATTTAGTCGCTTATACATAAGCAAGAATCCATCACCTTCCCATAATAAGGCTTTAATTCTATCGCTTCTTCTGCCACAAAACAAAAATAGCGTATCTTTATCATATGGATCAAGATTAAATTGGAACTTAACTATACTTGCTAAACCTTCTATACCTCTCCGTAAATCAGTAAAACCTGTCGCTAGATATATCTTCTTAAAACCGGTAGCATTATTTAGCATACACAAATGCCTCCACAAAATTTCTTATAAACTGTGATGACGCATTATCATAAATGTCTATGTCTGCGCCATCTAATTTAAGTGTTGCGACAACTACATTCTTTTCTGATGTTTGCGTGGTAGTTTTTATAGTAGCTCTTTTAATAACCGGCTTATGGTCATAGACCCGCGGAACTTCTACAGGTAATTCTACAAATGTTGCGAGTTCTGTTTCCATAGATTCTAAACATACATCTTTTAGCTTACGCTGCCAATAGTAATACTGATCCTTTGAAATGTTATTCTGCTTAAGCCATTCGGATACCATCATCCCACTGGACTTACACGATTTAATAATCTGTGCCCATTTAGCAAACTGATACTGTTTCTCTGCTGTTAATGAGTTCATATCGAGTCCCTCCTTGTGTGTTGAACGAATTGTACAATTTGCACGAATTCGATATTGATATTTTCTCATATAGCAGTAGTATAAATCTAGGTACCGGCTATGGAGCATTTACCATGATCCTACACTTCCTATGAAACGTGAAGGTAGCAAATCTCATTTAAGAAGTCACCTTCCAACCATGAAATTCGTATGCCCTAAAATGAAATGGGAATATAACAAAGAAGATAAATCAAAACGACGAGTATGTCATTGTGATAATCCCTGCACAACTTCTTCCTGTGGAAGAATGATATATGTTTATCCTGAAAAAAATCTTAGAGCATAT
>JBGVKG010000036.1:0-78054 GCA_045123575.1 Lachnospiraceae bacterium | reverse complement strand
AGTCTGCCTATATGGGCTATTTGTGTTGCAAAAAAGTAGGAATTGATGTAGAGTAAGAAAAGATGTTTGAACTTAATATTATATCTAAAGGTCTTAGGTGGAATCTGTCTTATTATTTCCGAAGGTAAATTTACGCAATCACATTACTCGAAAAGAATTGACCCAAATTGTCAAATATTATATAATAGTGGTTACATAATTAGTGACAAAATATAATACGAAAGGAATACAAGGTATGAGAAAAAAACTTTTATCTTTATTTTTGTGTGCGCTGATGACGGTAGGTATTACAGCATGTCAGAGTGCACCAGCAGACAATACCGATGATAACGGGGATAAGAAGCCCGTGGCAGACAAAACAGGACCAGTGGAGTTAAACGTATGGGCGGAGCAGGATAACTTTGAGATGCTTAACAAGATGATAGATAGCTTCAAGAAGCAATATCCAGAGCAGGAGATTACTATTAACTTGGTTCCACAGAGTGATGCAGATGTTAGAGACGATATGTTACGTGATGTACATAATGGTGCAGACGTATTTCATTTCCCTGATGACCAGTTAAACAGCTTAGTTGCTGGTGGTGTTTTATCAGCAGTACCAAATGCAGATCAGGTAGGTAGTGCAAATGTGAAGGCATCAGTTGATGCAGCTACACTGGTTGGTTCATTATATGCGTACCCTATGACAGCGGATAATGGATATTTCTTGTATTACAATAAGAACTACTTTACAGATGAGGATGTAAAGACATTAGATGGCGTTATAGCAGCAGCTGAGAAGGCAAATAAGAAGTTTGCTATGGAGTTTAATTCAGGTTGGTACTTATATTCATTCTTTGGTAATACAGGATTGGATTTTGGATTAAATGATGATGGTGTAACAAATCATTGTAACTGGAATACAACAGAAGGCGATGTAAAAGGTGTGGATATAGCACAGGCACTTGTAAAGCTGGTATCAAGCAAGGCGTTCTTTAAGTGTACTAACGATACATTTGTATCTGGTATAAAGGATGGAACTGTTGTGGCTGGTATAAGCGGTACATGGAATGCTACAAATGTAAAAGATGCATGGGGCGAAGATTACGGTGCTGTTAAGCTTCCAACATATACATGTGGGGATAAGCAGATACAGATGGCTTCATTTACAGGATACAAGATGGTTGGTGTAAATTCATATAGCGATAATGTTGAGTGGGCTCACAAGTTTGCTGATTGGATTACAAATGAGCAGAATCAGACACTTAGATTCGTAGAGAAGAGCAATGGTCCTTCAAATATCAAGGCTGCTGCATCTGACGAGGTTTCAAAGGTGCCAGCTATTAAGGCTATAATCGACCAGTCAAAGTACGGTGTGTTACAGAGAGTTGGTAATGCATATTGGGGCGCATGTACAACATTTGCAGATACATTATGTGATAATAAGCCAACAGGTGCTCAGTTACAGGAACTTATGGATGCTCTTGTAAAAAGCATTACAGCATCGGTAGCAGGTTAGGAGGTAGGTTCGTATGAAGCAGAAAAAGAAAATGAGAATGAGCCTTAAAGTGACTATCCTGTTACCAGTTATTACATTGTGGATAGTTGCACTTATATCTAATATAAGTGGCGTTATGAATATACGTAAGGTAAATACTACTGCAACAGAGATTGCAGATACATATCTTGTAAGAGTTACAGAACTTAGTGATATAAGAAATGATGTTCAAGTTTTGCATAGATTAGGTTTATCACATATTATATCTGTAGATTTGGAGTCTATGGTAGACTTGGTTGATCAGGTAAGAGAGCAGCAAGCTAAATTGGATACAATGCTTACTGAATATAAGAAGTATGTATCTGAAGAGGATATGAAGGATTACGAGGCTTTATTAGAGAGCTATGATGGAATCAAGCATGAGATAGCAAATGTTATCGCACTTAGTGCATTAGGAGATAACGATGCAGCTTATGGTGTAGCTAATGGAACATTAGCAGATAATATGTCTTCTATGGAAAAGTATATTGAAGCTTTAACAGAGAAGACTAATGCTGAAACAGATGAAGCGAGAACATCTCTTGAAACAGTATATGGACTTGCAATGTCATCAACAGCCATAATGATAGGTGTCAGTGTATTAGCACTTGTTGCAGCATTATTCGTAGTTCTTAGAATAGTTCTTCGTCCACTTAACAGTATCAATCATGAGATTAAGGGTATCGTTAAGAAGATTGAGGCTAATGATGGTGACCTTACACAGAGACTTACAATCATGTCTAATGATGAGATTTCAGATATAGCTGTTGCTATGAACATATATATCGAGAAACTTCAGGAGATTATGAAACTTATCGTGGGCAATACAAAGCGTATGGAAGTAGTAGTTACCGAGGTTCGTGGAAGTGTACAGACATCTAATGATAACGTATCTGACCTTTCAGCTATGACAGAAGAGTTGTCAGCTACTATGGACGAGATTGGTACTTCGGCAAATATCATCAATGGAAATATTGAGTCAATCCGTGATGAGGTAGATGTAATAGCTGATAAGACAGGTAAGATTAACGAATATTCTATAGAAATGAAGTCTAACGCTGATAAGATGGAAAGTGATGCTAAGGCTAGTATGGCACAGACAAGTCAGAAGCTTGCAGATATTCTTAATGTACTCAATCAGGCTATCGAAGATAGTAAGAGTGTAGACCAGGTTAACAGCCTTACAAATGATATCTTAGGAATATCAGAGCAGACAAATCTCTTGTCACTGAATGCTTCTATTGAGGCTGCTAGAGCAGGAGATGCAGGTAAAGGCTTCGCAGTAGTTGCTGACGAAATCAGACAGCTTGCAGAGTCAAGTGGTGAGACAGCAAATAGAATTCAGCAGATTAACGCTGTTGTTATGACAGCAGTACATAATCTTTCTGCTAATGCTAATAACTTAGTACAGTACGTAGAGGAGGCTATATTACCAGAGTTTGCGAACTTTGTTGATAATGGTGTTCAGTATCAGCAGAATGCAACATATATTCAGCAGTCGATGGATGAGTTTAGTCGTATGACAGAGGATCTTAGAGCTGCTGTAAATGAGATTACATCATCTATCGGAACTATAACAAGAGCTATTGATGATGGTGCTCAGGGTGTTGCAGGTGCTGCAGATAGTACTCAGAACTTGGTTGTTGATATGGAGAAGATTAATAGCCAGATGGAAGAGAATGCAGAGATTGCAGTTCTTCTTGAAGAAGGAACAGACGTATTTAAGAAGTATTAATATATTTTCCTAGGAAGGGACTTTGCTACTATTGGTAGCAAAGTCTTTTCTGCTTGCATCATAAAAAATAGTTGACAATTAAAAAAGTATATGTTATGATGCCCAAGGTGACCAAAAGTCACAGCCGAAGACAGTAGGTATGCGCAGTGCATATAAGTCAGACCAGATTCACTGATTACAGTGAATGTTATAAATCTAGGTCACGCCTACCGAGGAGCAGACTCATATTTGAGAAACTACGTACCTCTATGTCCTAGGATATAGGGATTTTTTCTTTATTATGGGTGTCTCAACGGATTGAAGTCCTAAAGGATAACAATCTTGCTCGGCACGGGGCGAAAGCCCGTATCAAAAAAAGGAGGCACAAAAATGGCTAAAGTAGAACTTAAGAAGCCTATCGTTGATGAAATCAGTGAGGCTTTAAACGGTGCTAAGGCAGCAGTTCTTGTTGACTATCGTGGTCTTACTGTAGAGCAGGATACAGCTCTTCGTAAGGAGTTAAGAGAAGCAGGTGTTGTTTACAAGGTTTACAAGAACACAATGATTAACTTCGCAGTTAAGGGTACAGAGTTCGAGGATTTAAGCAAGCACTTAGAAGGACCAACAGCTATCGCTATTTCTAAGGAAGATGCAACAGCTCCAGCGAGAATTTTATACAACTTCTCAAAGACAGCTCCAAAGTTAGAGCTTAAGGCTGGTGTAGTTGATGGTACTTACTATGATGAGAATGGTATCAAGGTTATCGCTACTATCCCATCAAGAGAAGAGCTTATTTCAAAGTTCCTTGGATCTATCCAGTCACCTATTACAAACTTTGCTCGTGTTATTAAGCAGATCGCAGAGAAATAAGTTTGGAGGAAACCGATGTCTGAACCGAAGGTTCTAGACGAGGGCAGAGGCTCCAAACAAGTTAAGAGGAAGAACGCTCTTAACAGTCTGAGCGGAAGCGAAGAAGCAAACAAAAGAGTATAGTGGAGGAAACGTCTCATAGAGACAAAAAACAAAAATCAGAATTAAATGGAGGAAATTAAAATGACAACTCAGGAAATTATCGAGGTAATTAAGGGTTTAACAGTATTAGAGTTAAACGATTTAGTAAAGGCATGTGAGGAAGAATTCGGCGTTTCTGCAGCAGCAGGCGTTGTTGTGGCAGCAGCAGGTGCTGGCGCAGCAGCTGAGGAAGAGAAGACAGAGTTCGACGTAGAGCTTACAGAGGCTGGTCCAAACAAGGTTAAGGTTATTAAGGTTGTTAAGGACGCTACAGGTCTTGGTCTTAAGGAAGCTAAGGACATCGTTGACGGTGCTCCAAAGGTTGTTAAGGAAGCTTGTTCTAAGGCAGAGGCTGATGAGCTTAAGGCTAAGCTTGAGGCTGAGGGTGCTAAGGTTACACTTAAGTAGTTTAAAGGAAATGGCGGAGCCGACAGAGACTCCAAACAGTCCGAACAGTAGTGAGGACCCTATTAAAAGACTTTTTAGGGAGAAGGCAGAAGCCTTCTCCTTTTTTCAAAAGAAAACACAGGTGAGCGTATGAAAAAGATTTTGTTTATTCTTACAGGTGGTACATTGGCATCAACTGGAAGTGAAAACGGATTGAAGCCAAGTCTTAGTGCAGAAGATATATTTAAAGATTTTGGCGGAATGGCCAGAAATTATACAATTACATTTAGAGAGCTATGGTCACTAGATAGCACCAATATGCAACCAGAGGAGTGGCAGGAGCTTGCAACAGTTATATATGAAGAGAGTAATGGTGGCATCTATGATGGTATAGTAATAATCCATGGTACAGATACTATGGCGTATTCGGCATCGGCAGTGTCATTTATGATAAAGAATCCTTGTATACCTATAGTATTTACAGGTAGCCAGTTATCTATCGAAAATCCAGTAGCGGATGCTGTTGAGAATTGTCGTGCAGCTATATCAATGGCAGGAAGTGGAGTACCAGGTATCTATGTGGCATTTGACAGAAAGGTAATGCTTGGTTGTAGAGCTTGTAAAAGTCGTACAAAGAGCTTTGATGCATTTGAAAGTATCAATTATCCTTATGTAGCAACCATAAGTTCAGGTGGACTGGAGATAAATGAGAAGAGAATTATAGAGAGTAGTGGAAAGATGAGTCTTGATACCACTATTTGTACAGATGTATTCTTGTTGAAACTTATACCGGGAATAGAGCCAGATATTTTGGATTATCTATATGAGAAAGGTTATAAGGCAGTATATATAGAAGCCTTTGGACGTGGCGGCATACCTTTTATGCGAAGAAATATGGCAGAGGCTGTCAATCGTGTGATGGAAAAGGGTATGATTGTAGTGGTAGGTAGCCAATGTATGTATGAGGGAAGTGACTTCTCTATATATGAAGCTGGACAAAAGGCGTTGAAGGCAGGTGTGATAGAGAGTCGAGATATGACTACGGAAGCAGCGGTTACAAAGCTTATGTATGTGCTTGGGCATACACAGGATATAGAAAAAGTACGTGCAGAGTTTGCAGTATCATATTGTGGAGAGATTAAGATTAAAACTCATAATTAATATAAATAAAGTTAAAGGATTTTGGGAAAGAAAATGGAAAGAGAAAAATTAGGAAGTCGTTTAGGCTTTATATTACTTAGTGCGGGCTGTGCTATAGGAATAGGAAATGTATGGAAATTTCCTTGGATGGTAGGTCAAAATGGTGGAGCGGCGTTTGTTCTTATATATTTATTCTTCTTAATAGTAATGGGAGTACCTGTGCTTACTATGGAGTTTGCATTAGGTAGAGCCGCACAGGCAAGTCCTGCGAAGATGTATCAAAAACTTGAGAAAAAAGGAACAAAGTGGCACTGGCATGGTATAGCAGCTTTGCTAGGAAATATTATTCTGATGATGTTTTATACAGTTGTAGCTGGTTGGATGTTACAGTACTTTGTAAAGACAGTGGCAGGAGACTTTGAGGGTACAGCGACAGATCCACTTATAGGCACAAAGGACTCTATGGTAGCAAAAATATTTGCAGATATGAATGGGGATGCAACAACATTGCTCATATACACAGCTATTATAGTTGTGATAGGTTTTGCCATATGTGCAATTGGTCTGCAGAATGGTATAGAGAAGATAACAAAGGTAATGATGATGTTGCTGATAGTTCTTATCGTTGTATTGGCAGTCAACAGTATATTCCTAAAGGGTGGTGGCGAAGGTTTGAAGTTCTACCTTATGCCTAGCTTGGAAAATATGAAAAAAGCAGGAATTGCCAATGTTATAGTAGGAGCTATGAATCAATCTTTCTTTACGTTAAGTTTGGGTATTGGTTCTATGGCGATATTTGGTAGTTATATAGGTAGAGATAGAGCTCTTATGGGTGAGGCTGTAACAGTTTCAATATTAGATACATTTGTTGCATTTACATCGGGACTTATTATATTCCCGGCATGTTCAAGCTTTGGTGTTGAGCCGGGAGCAGGACCATCACTTATATTCCAGACATTGCCACCAGTGTTTGATAGCCTTCCATGGGGAAGAATATGGGGAGCTTTATTCTTCATATTTATGACATTTGCAGCATTCTCAACAGTTATAGCAGTATTTGAGAATATCATTGCATGTATAAGAGATTTAACTGATTGGAGTAGAAAGAAAGCATGTCTTATATGTGGTATAACAATGTTTATATTGGCTATGCCATGCGCTTTGGGTTTTAATGCTTGGTCTAATATAAAGCCATTTGGTTCAGGCACTAACATTATGGACCTTGAAGATTTCTTGGTTAGCAATATATTACTTCCATTAGGTTCAGTTGTTGTGTTACTCTTCTGCGTCAACAAAAGATACGGTTGGGGTTGGGACAACTTTGTGGCAGAGGCTAATGAAGGTAAAGGTATCAAGGTTAAGAAATGGATGAGAGGTTATATGACATTTGTATTGCCACTTATGATATTGTCAGTATTTGTAATCGGACTTATTAATTTTTTTGCATAGGATAATGAAAATATAATGAAGACGCGTTTTGGTAAGTAAAATCCCATTACGCGTCTTATTATTTTTCGTTATTTGAAAAAAATAATACACTTTTTTTTACATGTTGACATGTTGACCGAACTGTGATATATTGGAAAATGCACTATTTTGGTTTTTGGAAAGAAAAACCATAGAATAGAATATTTAGAACAGGGGTGAAATGTCAATGGAGAAATACAGAATGCATCCAACAAAAAACGGCAAGAGTCTTAGAATGAGCTACTCAAAGCAAAAAGAAGTTCTTGAGATGCCAAATCTTATTGAGATTCAGAAAGACTCATATCAGTGGTTCTTAAATGAGGGCCTTAAGGAAGTTTTTGAGGATATATCTCCGATCGAAGATTACAGCAATCATTTAGCACTTGAGTTTGTAGATTTCCAGCTCTGCGAGGATGATAAGAAGTATTCTATCGAGGAATGCAAAGAGAGAGATGCTACATACGCAGCGCCTCTCAAGGTAAAAGTTAGACTTCACAACAAAGAAACAGGTGAGATAACTGAACATGAAATTTTCATGGGCGATCTTCCTCTTATGACAGCAACAGGTACATTCGTAATTAACGGTGCTGAGCGTGTTATCGTTAGCCAGTTAGTACGTTCTCCTGGTATATACTACGGTATTGCTCACGATAAGGTAGGAAAGAAGCTCTACTCTTCAACTGTAATCCCAAATAGAGGAGCATGGTTGGAATACGAAACTGACTCTAATGACATTTTCTATGTTCGTGTAGATAGAACAAGAAAGGTCCCAGTGACAGTTCTTGTAAGAGCATTAGGTTTCGGAACAAATGCAGAGATTTTAGAGTTATTTGGTGAGGAACCAAAGATTCTTGCAAGCTTTGAGAAGGATACATCTGATAACTATCAGGATGGTCTCTTAGAGTTGTACAAGAAGATTCGTCCAGGTGAGCCTCTTAGCGTTGATAGCGCAGAGAGCCTTATCACAGCTATGTTCTTCGATTCTAGAAGATATAACTTAGCTAAGGTTGGACGTTATAAGTTTAATAAGAAGTTGGCATTTAAGAATAGAATTAAAGGCCAGATTCTTGCTGAGGACGTTGTTGATGCTACATCAGGCGAAATCCTTGGTAAGAAGGGTGATGAGGTAACTGTGGAGATGGCTACTTCATTCCAGAATGGTGCTGTTCCATTTGTATGGATTCAGACAGAAGAGAGAAACGTAAAGGTTATCTCTAACTTAGTTGTAGATATCAATGCACATGTTGGATTTGATGCTAAGGCTGAGTTGGGAATTACAGAGGACGTATATTATCCTGTACTCGCTCAGATTCTTGAGGAGAATGAGACAGAGGAAGATATAAAGGATGCTATCAAGAGAAACATCCATGACCTTCTTCCAAAGTATATTACTAAGGAAGATATTATTGCGTCTATCGGTTACTGCCTTAACTTAGAGTATGGTATCGGTACATCAGATGATATCGACCATTTAGGTAACAGACGTATCCGTGCTGTAGGTGAGTTATTACAGAATCAGTATAGAATTGGTCTTTCAAGAATGGAGAGAGTTGTTCGTGAGAGAATGACTACACAGGATCTTGAGGGAGTTTCACCACAGTCACTTATTAATATTAAGCCAGTAACTGCAGCAGTTAAGGAGTTCTTCGGAAGTTCTCAGCTTTCTCAGTTTATGGATCAGAATAACCCTCTCGGTGAGCTTACTCACAAGAGAAGATTATCAGCATTAGGACCAGGTGGTCTTTCAAGAGACCGTGCCGGATTCGAGGTTCGAGATGTTCACTACTCACATTATGGTAGAATGTGTCCAATCGAGACTCCTGAAGGTCCAAACATCGGTCTTATCAACTCACTTGCTTGCTATGCTCGTATCAATGAGTATGGTTTCGTTGAGGCTCCATACAGAGTAGTAGATAAGGCAGATCCAGCTAATCCAAAGGTTACAGATGATGTTGTTTACCTTACAGCAGATGAAGAAGATAACTTCATCGTAGCTCAGGCTAACGAGCCATTGGATGAGAATGGATATTTCGTTAATAATAACGTAACTGGCCGTTTCCGTGAGGAGACTTCACAGTTCGAGAAAAAGCTTATAGACCTTATGGACGTATCTCCTAAGATGGTATTCTCAGTAGCTACATCCATGATTCCTTTCCTTGAGAACGACGATGCTAACCGTGCCCTCATGGGTTCTAACATGCAGCGTCAGGCAGTTCCTCTTTTAACAACAGAGGCTCCTGTAGTTGGTACAGGTATAGAGGCAAAGGCAGCTGTTGACTCAGGTATCTGTGTAGTTGCTAAGAATGCCGGTGTTGTTGAGCGTTCAGAGTCTACAAAGATTATCATTAAGTGTGATGATGGTACAAAGGATACTTATGAGCTTATTAAGTTCGCAAGAAGTAACCAGTCTAACTGCTACAATCAGAGACCAATCGTAGTTAAGGGCGAGCGTGTTGAGGCCGGTCAGGTTATCGCAGATGGTGCATCTACAGACAATGGTGAGATTGCACTTGGTAAGAACCCACTTATCGGTTTCATGACATGGGAAGGTTACAACTACGAGGATGCCGTTCTTCTTAGCGAAAGACTCGTTCAGGAGGATGTATATACATCTATCCATATGGAAGAGTATGAGACAGAAGCTAGAGATACAAAGCTCGGACCAGAAGAGATTACAAGAGATGTACCAGGTGTTGGTGATGATGCTCTTAAGAATCTTGATGATAGAGGTATCATTCGTGTAGGTGCTGAGGTTCGTGCAGGAGATATTCTCGTTGGTAAGGTTACACCAAAGGGTGAGACAGAGCTTACAGCAGAGGAGAGACTCCTTAGAGCGATCTTCGGTGAGAAGGCTAGAGAGGTAAGAGATACTTCACTTAAGCTTCCACACGGTGAGTACGGTATAGTTGTTGATACAAAGGTATTTACTAGAGAGAATGGCGATGAGCTTTCTCCAGGTGTAAATCAGTCAGTTAGAATATATATTGCTCAGAAGAGAAAGATTTCAGTTGGTGATAAGATGGCTGGTCGTCACGGTAATAAGGGTGTCGTTTCACGAGTATTACCAGTAGAGGATATGCCATTCCTTCCAAATGGACGTCCACTTGATATCGTTCTTAACCCACTGGGCGTTCCTTCACGTATGAACATTGGACAGGTACTTGAGATTCACTTAAGTCTTGCAGCTAAGGCTCTTGGCTTCAATATCTCTACACCAGTATTCGATGGTGCTAACGAGGGAGATATCATGGATACACTTGATATGGCTAACGATTACGTTAACACAGAGTGGGAAGAGTTCGAGGCTAAGTATAAGGATAGCGTTGACCCTGAGATTATGCAGTATCTTTATGATAATAGAGCACATAGAGAGTTATGGAAGGGTGTTCCACTCTCTAGAGATGGTAAGGTAAGACTTCGTGATGGTAGAACAGGAGAGTATTTCGATAGCCCTGTAACTATTGGTCACATGCATTACTTAAAGCTCCATCACCTTGTTGACGATAAGATTCATGCTCGTTCAACAGGTCCTTACTCACTTGTAACACAGCAGCCACTTGGCGGTAAGGCACAGTTCGGTGGTCAGAGATTCGGTGAGATGGAGGTTTGGGCTCTTGAGGCTTACGGTGCATCACATACACTTCAGGAGATTTTGACAGTTAAGTCAGATGATGTTGTTGGACGTGTTAAGACATACGAGGCAATTATCAAGGGCGAGAATATACCTGAGCCAGGTATTCCAGAGTCATTCAAGGTTCTCTTAAAGGAGCTTCAGTCACTTGCGCTTGACGTTAAGGTTCTTAACGAGAATGATGAGGAAGTAGAGCTTAAGGAGAACATTGATACAACAGAAACAGACTGGAATTCAATCATGGGTAACGAAAGATACAACTCAGATAATGAGGACTTCGGTGCACACGGATATCAGCAGCAGGAAGTACAGGGCGAGGAATTCGTTGATATAGATGATGCTGATTATGATGACAGTTACGATGATAGCTTTGATAGCTATGATGAATCAGACGAGTAATAGAAGGGAGTGTAAGAAATGCCAGAAAATAAGCAGGCGTCATACGAGCCTATGACATTTGACAAGATTAAAATCGGATTGGCTTCACCAGAGAAGATCAGAGAATGGTCACACAGAACTCCTGAACCAGAAGATAAGTCAAGCGAAGCATATGAAAGATGGTTACAGGAAGGTAATGTTACTAAGCCTGAAACTATCAATTATAGAACTCTCAAGCCTGAGAAGGACGGTCTCTTCTGTGAGAAGATATTTGGACCTAGCAAGGATTGGGAATGTCACTGTGGTAAGTATAAGAAGATAAGATACAAGGGTGTTGTATGTGACAGATGTGGCGTTGAAGTTACAAAGTCTTCTGTTCGTCGTGAGAGAATGGGACGTATTGAGCTGGCCGCTCCAGTTTCACATATTTGGTACTTCAAGGGTATTCCAAGCCGTATGGGCTTAATCCTTGATTTATCACCAAGAACACTTGAGAAGGTTCTTTACTTTGCATCTTATATCGTACTTGATGCAGGTAATACAGAGCTTATGTATAAGCAGGTTCTTTCTGAGAAGGAATACAGAGATGCTTATGATAAGCATGGTAACTCATTCCGTGTAGGTATGGGTGCAGAGGCTATATTAGAGCTTCTTACAGCTATTGACCTTGAGAAGGATTCAGAGGAGTTAAAGGCTGCTCTTGAGGACGCTACAGGTCAGAAGAGAGCTAGAATCATCAAGAGACTTGAAGTTGTTGAGGCATTCCGTGCTTCAGGCAACAGACCTGAGTGGATGATACTTACAGTAGTACCAGTTATTCCACCAGATATTCGTCCAATGGTTCAGCTTGATGGTGGACGTTTTGCCACATCAGATTTAAATGATTTATATAGAAGAATTATCAACAGAAATAACCGTTTACAGAGACTTCTTGAGTTAGGCGCTCCAGAGATTATCGTTCGTAACGAGAAGAGAATGCTTCAGGAGGCTGTAGATGCACTTATCGATAATGGTCGTCGTGGACGTCCTGTAACAGGTCCTGGTAACAGAGCTCTGAAGTCACTTTCAGATATGTTAAAGGGTAAGCAGGGACGTTTCCGTCAGAACCTTCTTGGTAAGCGTGTTGACTACTCAGGACGTTCGGTTATCGTAGTTGGTCCAGAACTTAAGATTTACCAGTGTGGTCTTCCTAAGGAAATGGCTATCGAGTTATTCAAGCCATTCGTTATGAAGGAGCTGGTTGCTAAGGGTATCGCCCACAATATTAAGCAGGCAAAGAAGATGGTTGAGAGACTCCAGACTGAGGTTTGGGATGTGCTTGAGGATGTTATCAAAGAACATCCAGTAATGCTTAACAGAGCTCCTACACTTCATAGACTTGGTATTCAGGCTTTCGAGCCTATCCTTGTAGAAGGTAAGGCTATTAAGCTTCATCCACTTGTATGTACTGCGTTCAACGCCGATTTCGACGGTGACCAGATGGCTGTTCACCTTCCATTATCTGTAGAGGCACAGGCTGAGTGTAGATTCCTTCTTCTCTCACCTAACAACTTACTTAAGCCTTCAGATGGTGGTCCTGTTGCCGTTCCTTCACAGGATATGGTACTTGGTATCTACTACCTTACACAGGAGAGACCAGGCGCATTAGGCGAGGGTATGGTATTTAAGAATGTAAATGAGGCTATCCTTGCATACGAGAATGGTGCTATAACATTACATTCAAAGGTTAAGGTTAGAATGACAAGAACTCTTGAAGATGGTTCATCTATCACAGGTATAGTTGAGTCAACTCTTGGACGTTTCATCTTCAATGAGATACTTCCACAGGACCTTGGTCTTACAAAGAGAGAAACTGAAGAAGATATGTTAAAGCTTGAAGTTGATTACCATGTAGGTAAGAAGCAGTTAAAGAAGATCCTTGAGAAGGTTATCAATACTCATGGTGCTACTAAGACTGCAGAGGTTCTTGATGATATCAAGGCTATGGGTTACAAGTACTCAACAAGAGCTGCTATGACAGTTTCTATTTCAGATATGACAGTGCCAGCAAGCAAGAAGGATATTCTTGATGAGGCTGAGAAGACTGTTGAAAAGATTACAAGAAACTTCCGTCGTGGTTTCATCACAGATGAAGAGCGTTATAAGGAAGTTGTTACAACATGGCAGGATGCCGATACAAAGCTTACAAAGGCTCTTCTCGGTGGTCTTGATAAATACAACAACATCTACATGATGGCTGACTCAGGTGCCCGTGGTTCTGACAAGCAGATTAAGCAGCTTGCTGGTATGCGTGGTCTTATGGCTGATACAACAGGTAAGACTATCGAGCTCCCTATCAAGTCTAACTTCCGTGAAGGTCTTGACGTACTCGAGTACTTCATCTCTGCTCACGGTGCTAGAAAGGGTCTTTCAGATACAGCTCTTAGAACGGCCGATTCAGGTTACCTTACAAGACGTCTTGTTGACGTATCACAGGAGCTTATCGTTAGAGATGTTGACTGTTGTGAGGGTAAGGAGATTCCATTTATGGAGGTTAAGGCATTTATGGATGGTGCCGAGACTATCGAATCTCTTGAGGATAGAATCACAGGTAGATACGCTGCTGAGACAATCGAGGATGAGAATGGCGAGTTAATCGTTAAGAAGAATCATATGATTACTCCAAAGCGTGCTGCTAAGGTTATCGCAACAGGTAAAGAATCAGTTAAGATTCGTACAATCCTTTCATGTAAGTCACACAATGGTATCTGTGCTAAGTGCTACGGTGCTAACATGGCTACAGGTCAGGCAGTTCAGGTTGGTGAGGCTGTTGGTATTATCGCTGCTCAGTCAATCGGTGAGCCTGGTACACAGCTTACTATGAGAACATTCCATACTGGTGGTGTTGCCGGTGGCGATATCACACAGGGTCTTCCAAGAGTAGAAGAGCTCTTCGAGGCAAGAAAGCCAAAGGGTCTTGCTATTATCACAGAGTTTGGTGGTAAGGCTGAGATTAGAGATACAAAGAAAAAGAGAGAAATCGTAGTTACAAATCAGGAAACTGGTGAGGAGAAGGCATACCTTATTCCTTATGGTTCTAGAATTAAGATTCAGGACGGCGTTACACTTGAGGCTGGTGATGAGCTTACAGAGGGTTCTGTAAATCCACACGATATTCTTAAGATTAAGGGTGTTCGTGCAGTTCAGGATTACATGATCCAGGAAGTTCAGAGAGTTTACCGTCTTCAGGGTGTTGAGATTAACGATAAGCATATCGAGGTTATCGTTCGTCAGATGCTTAGAAAGATTAAGGTTGAGACTAGTGGTGACACAGACTTCCTCGCAGGCACATCTGTAGATGTACTTGATTTCAATGAGGTTAATGAGAAGCTTGTTGCTGAGGGTAAGACTCCAGCAGAAGGTAAGCAGGTAATGCTTGGTATTACAAAGGCATCTCTTGCTACTAACTCATTCCTTTCTGCCGCTTCATTCCAGGAGACAACTAAGGTTCTTACAGAGGCTGCTATCAATGGTAAGGTTGATCCACTTATCGGTCTTAAGGAAAACGTTCTTATCGGTAAGTTGATTCCAGCTGGTACAGGTATGAAGAGATACCGTTCAGTTAAGCTTGATACAGATAATGTTATGAACGTTGAGTCGATAGTAGAGGAAGATGCTGTAAACGAGACAATGGTTGGAGATGCAGCAGACGAGCTTGAGACAAATGTTGATGCATCTGAGGATGTTACAGTAGTAGAGGAAAACTAAATCTAAGATTAGTATTCTAAAGCAATATAGAATGGTGGGCAGTTAATCTGCCCGCCATTAGACTATATGATATAATCGCAGTCTAGTATGAGGCCACGATTTGGTGATTATACGGAGATCATTTATGTAAAACATTCAGAATAAGTGGATACGTGCTGCTATTCCAGCGTTATTACTCCACTGTAGTATAGGTACAGTTTAATGTTGGTCGTATTTTAGCAAGGATATTGCTGAGGCAATTGGCTTAGGTGTAGAAGGAAAGGGTGCAGTTGAATGGGCATTTAGTTTTGCGATTTTCTTCTTAGGTATGTCGGCTGCATTTTTAGGAAGCGTTGTTGAGAAAAATATACATAGATCATCACTTATTGCAACTATATGTTTTGCAGTAGGTATGATAGGAACAGGATTTGTGATATCTATATCAGATACCATTGGCTCAATAGCTTCACTTATCGGATTATATATATTCTATGGATTTATAATGGGTATTGGACTTGGTACAGGTTATCTCTCACCAGTAAAGACACTTATGTTGTGGTTTAAGGATAACAAGGGACTTGCAACTGGTCTTGCTGTTGCAGGATTTGGTGCAGCAAAAGCTATTGCAACACCAATTATGTCGGCACTTCTTGAGTCAGTAGGCCTTGTATATATGTTTTATATTTTAGGTGCTGTTTATTTTGTAATGATGTTTGTTGGACATCTTTTACTTGCGAAGCCAGAAGGATGGCATGAGGAACCAGCTAAGAAGGGCGAAGGAGCTCTTAGTTACATAAAGAACAAGACATTTATTGGGATATGGCTTGTATTCTACATCAATATTACATGTGGACTTATGCTTATCTCTCAGGAGAAGTCAATACTTACAGCAGTTGGTTTTACAACAATGGTTGCAAGTACAATTGGTTCAGTTACAGCTATAGCAAATGCTGGAGGACGTTTAGGATTTTCTGCATGGGCTGACAAGATGAAGGATCGTAATTCAATGTATAAGATTATGTTGATTTTATCTATTGCAGCAACTGGATTAGCTATTGTTACACAGGGTATAACATCGAAGAATTTAGTTGTAGTTGTTATCTTGTTGCTTGTTGTTAATGCAGGCTACGGTGGAGGATTTAGTAATCTTCCTACACTTCTTTCAGACCATTACGGTATGAAAGCAATCAGCGCTATTCACGGAATTGCACTTTCTGCATGGGCATTTGCAGGTCTTACAGGAAACAACTTATCAAATTTGATAGTTGATACTTTTGGTGAAGAGGTTGTGATTGGTGGAAAGACTGTAAATCCAACAGGTTACCAGGCTGTTTTAATAGCAATAGTAGCATTGTACTTAGTAGCTTTGCTTATCAGCTTTGTGTTGATTGGCAAGCCAAAGTCAGAAGAAGAGAAAGCAAAAATAGAAGCTTCAAAATAATACAAAACAAAGGAGCCCTGAAGGTTTTTAACCTTCGGGGCTCTTTTGGAAAGGAAAAAAATATAATGAAAAAATCAAAAGCAAATTATGTGTTGGAATTAAGCGTACTCATCTGGAAACGATTATCCATTGTCTTTAATATATCTTTGATTCTTATAGTTTCATAAATTTTTTTGTTACTCAAATCATATATCTGGTTAGTTGCGAATACCAAGATAGATGGACGAAGAGGATAGTATGGACTCTCAGAAAGTACAAGTCCCTTCTCGCTATTTGTTAATTCTACGCAACATCCAGCCGGTAATATGTTAATGCTATTTATAAGAGCGTTAACAATATTTTCATCAAAAATATCTTCCTGTTCTAACAAAGTCTGTATAGCGGCATACTCGGAGGTTGGCTCTTTATATACACGCATAGCTGTCAAGATGTCATACATATCCGCCACTTGCAATATCTTAGTTCCTAAAAGGAGAGTCTGTGGTTGTTTTGTATATACTGACATTTTATTTACAAGCTCTATCTTGAGCTGCGATATATATCTTTTAACACCTGATGGCAGTTTGAAACTGTTTCTAACGATTTCAAATCCTTGTAGCTCTGCATTTCGTACAGTTTGTAACTCGTCGATAGTAAGCTTATCAGGTTTATTGATAAGAGCGCTAGGTGCAATAAACTTTCCTAAGTCATGATAGAATGCAGCCATTACCAAGTAAGTCTGTTCTTTTTTGTCAAGGTTAAGCTTATTGGATATAAGAGCACACAACATAGCCACATTAAGACAATGCTTATATATATTATCATCAGGATTTCTTATGGTCTGCAAAAATGTTATCTTACCAGGTAAGCTACCATAGTTATCAACAATTTCTTTAACTAATTCTGCTAGTGGTTTAGAATCATCTCCAGCTATAATATATGGCAACTCATTTCTTATAGTTGCACATGCCATCGTTTGAAAACGTTCAAATTCCATCTCGGCTTCCGTCATATCTGGTAATGGTTCTGTTGGATCTAATATATAAAAACCATAGGCTGTCATATTCTTGATATGGCATAGCGCAAGGTCATTTATAACGGTTCCACGTCCATATAATAATACACCGTCACTGTTATATATCGGTTTAGCTAATCGTTGCCCCTCTTTGATGTCATCAATTTTAACGAAGCGCATCACACACCTCCCGTTTCTTCTTAACCGTAATATCTTAGTTAATTATATTAGATTTTGTAGTTCTTGGCAAGGAAAAAAGTACTATTTTAATAAAAATATGAGGAAAAAGTATGTTGCGTGAATGCTTTAATAGGGTAATGGAAGTGTTTGAGATTGTAAAAAAATAGATGTATAATAATAAAGCTTATGGAATAAGCGGAGGTAATGTATGAGCGAGAAAGTTGACAACATTATAAAAGCTATATGTTTGGTAGTTATAATTGTAACAGTTATAGCTTTTCTTTTTGTGTATTACTCTCATAAGAATGAGCCGTTTGTCTATGAGGAACATTTGGAAGAGAAAGTGTTTACAATCAGTGAAGGGAAACAGTCAAAGCATACGATAACTATTGACCTTCAGGAGATGACATACTACGTTATAAATGTAGAAGGTGATATACATGAGATGGCGATACAGTATAACAGTGATAATCCAGATGCATATTGGAGAGTTAAGCGAAAAGGAACGTATACTATGAGACAATATGCGAAGGAGTTGGCATTTGATTCTTGTGTAAGGGATAACATATATTATATAGAGGCATTAAAAGCTGGAGTTGAGCTTACAGAGGAAGAAAGGCAGATGGCTAAAAAGGATGCAAAAACTATTCTAGAGAACGCATCAGCTAAGTGGCTTCAGGTATCAGACTTTACGATAGATGTTTTATATTATATAGAAGAAAAACTGTATATTGCATCTAAATATGTAAATATGTTATCTGAGAACGGTTATACTAATGAGGAATTGGAATTAAAGGGGACCTATTATGAAAAGTTGCGGGAGCAATATAGCATTAGTGTTAACGAAAAGCTATGGGATAAGGTTAAGTTTGGAAATATTACGTTAGATAAGTAAAGATTGAAAGGAAAATAGGTAGTAAAAATGACAATGTCGCAGATAAAATTCCCAATATTAAGATTTGTGTATCAGTATGCACTTATAACAATAGGTGCATTTATATATGCTGTAGCAATAAGTTTATTTCTAGATCCTAATAAATTGGCGCCAGGAGGAGTATCTGGTTTGGCCATTATTATTAACCATTATACTAGTTTTTCAACGGGTATGATGACTTTGATAATAAATATACCGCTAATGATACTTGGCATATGGAAATTTGGCTTAAAGTTCTTTGTATCAACTATAGTAGCAACTACTTTGGGTTCAATATTTATAGATGTACTTGCGCCTATTGGTGCTATAGCAGATGATAGAATATTATGCGCTATTGTAGGTGGAGCACTTATAGGTATAAGCTTAGGTTTTATATTTAAGGCAGGAGCAACAACTGGTGGTACTGATATTGTTGCAAGACTTTTAAAACTTAGATTCCCACATGTAGAAACCGGTAGCTTATTTATGACCATAGATTCAGTTGTAGTAGCTGCGTCGGCAATAGCATTTAAGGATGTAGAGGTTGCTCTTTACGCAGCGATATGTGTATTCTTGACAGGTAAGGTATTTGACTTGGTTTTATATGGTACACAGGAAGCTAAATTACTCATTATCATAAGTGATAAGGAAAATGAAATCGCAGAACGTCTTTTAAATGATATAGATACTGGTATGACATATCTGCATGGAGTAGGTGGTTACAGCGAAAAAAATAAAAAGGTTATTATGTGTGCTATAAAGAAACAAATGCTTCCAAAGGTAGAGGATATGATAAAGGAAATTGATTTAAATGCCTTCATTATTGTTACATCGGCAAATGAAATCGTTGGACAAGGTTATCGTTCTCCGCTGGAGGAAAGAATATAATTCACATTATCGGAAGGTTGCTTTATATAAAACAATCTTCCTTTTTTATGCCCTTATTTATAAATACCAGACCACAGGCTATTCATATATATTTTTGAAGCTGTTTTCGAGAACCCAGAGTTTTCTAAATGCCGTTTTTCAAAAAGTTTATTCACGTTTGCCTTTTATATGTCAGAACAGCTGCGTCAGAAGATGATTTGTGTAGATGAGTACAGCATTACAGATTTTCGTTAAGTTTTCATCACCCCACGACACAAATAATGCCGCCTGCCGAAGCTGTTTGACGAAGCTCGCCCCTTAATAATAGGGCGAGCAAGGAGTTCTGCAGGCAGGCGACTTGTGATAAGCATTTTGTGTCGTGGGGTGAATGAAAATAGAAAATCGAAACAGCTGTACTCACTACACAAACATCTCTGACTAGCTGTCTGCCTCGATAAAAGGCAAACAACTAATTTGAAAAACGGCATATAAGAAAACTCGCGGAACCTCTCAAGGCTTCAAAATATATATGAACAGCCTTGTGGTCAATGATATTAGATATATGAGGGCATAAAGAAAGGAAGATTGAACAAAAATATTCAACCTTCCGATAATGTGAATTATATACATTTTATTGTGGAAAAAGTGCTTGACAATGGTTGACAGTGTGCGTATAATGAGAAAGCGTGCGAAAAAAGGCATGTTCTTTTGATGCACGAAAAAAATAACTATTTACATTATTTCTAATCAGGAGGTGAAAAAGAATGCCTACATTTAACCAGTTAGTAAGAAAGGGAAGACAGACAACAGTAAAGAAGTCTACTGCACCTGCACTTTTAAAGAGCTACAACTCTTTAAGAAAGGAGTCTGTTGATGTTGCAGCTCCTCAGAAGAGAGGTGTTTGTACAGCTGTTAAGACAGCTACACCTAAGAAGCCTAACTCAGCTCTTAGAAAGATCGCCAGAGTACGTCTTTCTAATGGTATCGAAGTAACAAGCTACATCCCAGGTGAGGGTCACAACCTTCAGGAGCATAGCGTTGTTCTTATCAGAGGAGGAAGAGTAAAGGACCTTCCAGGTACAAGATACCATATCATCAGAGGTACACTTGATACAGCAGGTGTTGCTAAGAGACGTCAGGCTCGTTCTAAATACGGCGCTAAGAGACCAAAGGACGCTAAATAGAGCAATAGTAAAATAATATAGGTTGAATGAAATGTGCCGGATTAGAGATAGTGTTTTTGTATAAAACAAGATTCTTACCGAGCGCGAACACAATCTAAAAGTGAGTACCGTTGATCTAATAGTTTTGACGGGAAACCGTCAAAACACAATAAATTATTAAGGAGGGAAGAACCGTGCCACGTAAAGGACATACTCAGAAAAGAGAAGTATTAGCAGATCCATTATACAATAATAAGGTAGTTACTAAGCTTATCAACAACATTATGCTTGATGGTAAGAGAGGTGTAGCACAGAAGATCGTTTATGGAGCATTAGCAAAGGTTGAGGAGAAGAGTGGAAAGGCCGCTATGGAAGTTTTCGATGAGGCTTTAAACAACATTATGCCACAGCTTGAGGTTAAGGCTAGACGTATCGGTGGTGCAACATACCAGGTACCTATCGAGGTTAGACCAGAGAGAAGACAGGCTTTAGCTCTTCGTTGGTTAACAATGTTTTCACGCAAGAGAGGCGAGAAGACAATGGAAGATAAGTTAGCAGGCGAGATTATGGACGCTTCTAACAATACTGGATCAGCAGTTAAGAGAAAAGAAGATATGCATAAGATGGCAGAGGCTAATAAGGCATTTGCTCATTACAGATTCTAATCGTAGGTTAGACTACTGTTTTTAAAAAATAAAAGGAGATAAACCATGGCTGGAAGAGAATATCCATTAGAGAGAACCAGAAATATAGGTATTATGGCTCATATTGATGCTGGTAAGACAACATTATCAGAGCGTATTTTATTCTATACTGGTGTTAATCATAAAATTGGTGATACTCATGAAGGTACTGCTACTATGGACTGGATGGCCCAGGAGCAGGAGAGAGGTATCACAATTACTTCAGCTGCTACTACTTGTCATTGGACACTTGAAGAAAATGGTAAGAAGAAAGCTGGAGCTCCAGAACATCGTATCAATATCATTGATACACCAGGACACGTAGACTTCACAGTAGAAGTTGAGCGTTCGCTTAGAGTACTTGATGGTGCTGTTGGTGTATTCGATGCTCAGAACGGTGTTGAACCACAGTCAGAAAACGTATGGCGTCAGGCTGATAAGTATGGCGTTCCACGTATGGCTTTCATGAATAAGATGGATAAGATGGGTGCAGATTTCTTCGGATCATGCAACCAGCTTATTACAAAGCTTTCTAAGAACCCAGTCCTTATCCAGATTCCAATCGGTAAGGAAGATACATTCAAGGGTATCATAGACTTATTCGAGATGCAGGCATACATCTTTAACAATGATAAAGGTGATGATATAACAGTTGGAGAGATCCCAGCTGATCTTAAGGATCAGGCAGAGGAGTATCATGAGAAACTCGTTGAGCAGTGTGCTGAATTAGACGAGGATGTCATGATGAAGTATCTTGAAGGCGAAGAGATTACAGTTGCAGAGCTTAAGGCTGCTTTAAGAAAGGGTACTATCGCAGGTGAGGCTATTCCATGTCTTTGTGGTACAGCTTATAAGAACAAGGGCGTTCAGAAGCTTCTTGATGCAGTTCTTGAATTCATGCCAGCTCCTACAGATGTTCCTGATATCGAGGGACAGGATATGGATGGAAATGCAATAAAGGTATCATCTACAGATGATGCACCATTCTCTGCTTTAGCATTCAAGATTATGACAGACCCATTCGTTGGTAAGTTAGCATTCTTTAGAGTATATGCTGGTACATTAAACGCAGGTTCATATGTACTTAACTCAACAAAGGGTAAGAAAGAAAGAGTTGGCCGTATCCTTCAGATGCACGCTAACAACAGAACAGAAATTGACAAGGTTTACGCAGGAGATATCGCTGCTGCAGTAGGTCTTAAGGTTACAGCAACAGGTGATACAATCTGTGATGAGCAGCATCCTGTAATTCTTGAGTCTATGGAGTTCCCAGAGCCAGTTATCGAGCTCGCTATCGAGCCTAAGACAAAGGATGCTCAGGGTAAGATGGGTGAAGCTTTAGCAAAGCTTGCTGAAGAAGATCCTACATTCAGAGCTCATACAGATAAGGAGACAGGTCAGACAATCATCGCTGGTATGGGTGAGCTCCACCTTGATATCATCGTTGATAGACTTCTTCGTGAATTTAAGGTTGAGGCTAACGTAGGTGCTCCTCAGGTTGCTTATAGAGAGGCTCTTACAAAGACTGTAGAAGTAGACAGCAAGTATGCTAAGCAGTCAGGTGGTCGTGGTCAGTACGGTCACTGTAAGGTACGTTTCGAGCCAATGGATGCAAATGGTGAAGAGTTATTCAAGTTTGATTCAGAGGTTGTTGGTGGTTCTATTCCTAAGGAATACATCCCAGCAGTTGGTGCAGGTATCGAAGAAGCTACACAGTCAGGTATCCTTGCTGGATTCCCAGTTGTTGGTGTACATGCTATCGTATACGATGGTTCATACCATGAGGTAGACTCATCAGAAATGGCATTCCACATCGCTGGTTCTATGGCGTTTAAGGATGCTATGCAGAAGGCATCTCCAGTTATCCTTGAGCCTATTATGAAGGTTGAAGTAACAATGCCAGAAGAGTACATGGGTAACGTTATCGGTGGTCTTAACTCTCGTCGTGGACGTATCGAGAGCATGGATGATATCGGTGGTGGTAAGATCGTTAAGGCTTACGTTCCACTTGCTGAAATGTTCGGATATGCTACAGTACTCCGTTCAGATACACAGGGTCGTGGTAACTACTCTATGTTCTTCGAGAAGTATGAGACAGCTCCAAAGAACGTTCAGGATAAGGTTGTTGCTGCAAGAGCAAAATAACTTTAATTAATAAAAAATGTGCTTGAAAATGTGATTATTATGCAATATAATCATATATAGCCGTTATTAGAGCCTAGGGGTAGGAATACCCTGCCTCTAAGGCTAGCTTATATATTAGGTTGTAGTTGTAAATCAACTTCAATCAATCATAAAAAATAATTTTTTTAGGAGGTCATTTAAAATGGCAAAGGCTAAGTTTGAAAGAAACAAACCACATTGTAACATTGGTACAATCGGTCACGTAGATCACGGTAAGACTACATTAACAGCTGCTATCACAAAGACTCTTCATGAGAGACTTGGTACAGGTGAGGCTGTTGCATTCGAGAACATCGATAAGGCTCCAGAAGAGAGAGAAAGAGGTATCACAATCTCTACAGCTCACGTTGAGTACGAGTCAAAGGCTAGACACTACGCACACGTAGACTGTCCAGGACATGCTGACTACGTTAAGAACATGATCACAGGTGCAGCTCAGATGGATGGTGCTATCCTCGTTGTTGCTGCTACAGATGGTGTTATGGCTCAGACAAAGGAGCACATCCTCCTTTCTCGTCAGGTAGGTGTACCTTACATCGTAGTATTCATGAACAAGTGTGATATGGTTGATGATCCAGAGCTTCTCGAGTTAGTAGAGATGGATATCAGAGAGTTATTAAATGAGTACGAGTTCCCAGGCGATGATACACCAATCATCCAGGGTTCAGCTCTTAAGGCTCTTGAAGATCCTTCAAGCGAGTGGGGCGAGAAGATCCTCGAGCTCTTCGATGCAGTAGATTCATGGATTCCAGATCCAGAGAGAGATACAGATAAGCCTTTCCTTATGCCAGTAGAGGACGTATTCACAATCACAGGTCGTGGTACAGTTGCTACAGGTAGAGTAGAGAGAGGAACACTTCACCTTAACGATGAAGTTGAAATCCTTGGTATTAAGGAAGACGTTCGTAAGACTGTTGTAACAGGTATCGAGATGTTCAGAAAGCTTCTTGATGAGGCTCAGGCTGGTGATAACATCGGTGCTCTTCTTAGAGGTGTTCAGAGAACAGATATCGAAAGAGGACAGGTTCTTGCTAAGCCAGGTTCTGTAACATGCCATAAGAAGTTTACAGCTCAGGTTTACGTATTAACAAAGGACGAAGGTGGACGTCATACTCCATTCTTCAACAACTACCGTCCACAGTTCTACTTCAGAACAACAGACGTTACAGGTGTTTGTGAGTTACCAGCTGGCACAGAGATGTGTATGCCTGGCGATAACGTAGAGATGACAATCGAGCTCATCCACCCAATCGCTATGGAGCAGGGTCTTGGTTTCGCTATCCGTGAGGGTGGTAGAACAGTAGGTTCTGGTAAGGTAGCTAAGGTTCTTGACTAATATTCGAGTTAGCAACGAGCCAACTAGATAAGCATAAAATATCCCGAGGGAGAATTTATTCTCACCTCGGGTTTTTTATGTTTATCTAAGCGGCGACTGCCGCGAGCGAGGAAACGCTATGTGTTTTCGAGCCTGGCTCGTTGCGAAGTAGTGGGATGCTAACGCGCGATTGAGATTTACTTTTTTAATATCTTGAAACATCTGTATATTTTTACTTTAATGTAGGTATCATTAAAAGTGTGTACAATTTTATGCTTTAAAAGATGCGTGTAATGTAGAGAAAAGCTAGTTTGTTAAGCTAAAACTAGCTGTTTTGTGTACTATATTATGACATAAACACCATATTCTACCGGTATGAATTGGTGCGTTATCGTGATAATCTTTATTATATCTATGATTACATGGATTACAAAGTATAACAAAATAGAAAGAGAGGTAATTTGCGAATGGAAATGACACTAAGATGGTACGGGGCTAAGTTTGACACTGTGACATTGAAGCAGATACGACAGATTCCAGGTGTAACAGGAGTTATCACAACATTGTATGATACACAGCCAGGAGAGGTGTGGTCTAGAGAACGTATCAGAGCAATGAAGGAAGAAGTAGAGGCTGCAGGTCTTAGAGTGGCAGGTATAGAAAGTGTAAATATTCATGATGCTATTAAGACAGGAGCACCGGAGAGAGAGCAGTATATAGAGAATTATATTGAGACTTTAAAGAATCTTGGAGAAGAAGATATCCATATGGTGTGCTACAACTTTATGCCAGTATTTGACTGGACACGAACAGAGTTGGCAAGAATGCGTCCAGATGGTTCCACAGTGCTTGCTTATACTCAAGAAGCTGTAGATGCACTTGACCCAGAGAAGATGTTTGAGTCGATTGCTGGTGATATGAATGGTTCTATTATGCCAGGCTGGGAACCAGAAAGAATGGCTAGAGTTAAGGAATTGTTCCAGATGTATAAGGAAGTAGATGATGACAAGCTCTTTGAGAATCTTAAATATTTCTTAGAGAAGATTATGCCTGTATGTGACCAGTATGATATTAATATGGCTATTCATCCTGATGACCCAGCATGGAGTGTATTTGGTTTACCAAGAATTATTATTAACAAAGAAAATATTCATAGAATGATGAAAATGGTTGATAACCCACATAATGGTGTAACATTCTGCTCAGGCTCATATGGCACAAATATAAATAATGATTTGCCAGATATGATTCGTTCTCTTAAGGGTAGAATACATTTTGCTCATGTGCGTAACCTGAAGTTTAATACACCAACAGACTTTGAGGAGGCAGCACATCTTTCATCAGATGGTACATTTGATATGTATGAGATAATGAAGGCACTTTATGATATAGGTTTTGACGGCCCTATACGTCCAGACCATGGAAGAATGATATGGGATGAGGTAGCAATGCCTGGTTACGGATTATACGATAGAGCATTAGGAGCAACCTATCTTAATGGATTGTGGGAGGCTATTGATAAGTCTGCTAAGAGAGGGTAGATGTTATAGGAGGATTTACGACTATGAGATTAAATGAAGAAGGATTAAAAGATAAGGCCCTGTGGGAAACAAAAGGATATAAGTTGCCTAGTTATGACAGAGCAAAGGTGGCTGAAGCTACAAAGGAAAATCCTTTTTGGATTCATTTTGGTGCAGGAAATATCTTTAGAGCATTTCAGGCTAACGCAGTACAAAGACTATTGGATGAAGGTGTATTAGATAGAGGTCTTGTGGTTGCAGAGGGCTTTGATTATGAGATAATTGAGAAGATGTATCGCCCAAATGATGATTATTCATTACTTGTTACATTAAAGGCAGACGGTAGCATAGAGAAAACAGTAGTGGGTAGTATTGTAGAGTCCTGCATATTAGATTCAGAAAATGATGTAGAGTATGGAAGATTGAAAGAAATATTTATGAAGGATTCTCTACAGATGGCTACATTTACTATAACAGAAAAAGGTTATAGCTTGGTAAATGCCAAGGGTGAGTTGTTGCCAGCTGTTTCGGCAGACTATGTAGCAGGACCAGAGAAACCAGCTAGCTATATAGGTAAGGTTGCATCACTTCTATATACAAGATATAAGGCGGGAGCTACACCGATAGCTATGATAAGTACAGATAATTGTTCTCATAATGGAGACAAACTGTACGCAGCAGTAAATGCATATGCGGTAGAGTGGCATAAAAATGGTTTGGTTGATGACGGCTTTGTGGCATATATACAAGATAAAAATAAAGTGTCATTCCCATGGTCTATGATTGATAAGATTACACCTAGACCAGATGCTTCAGTAGAGGAGATATTGAAGGCAGACGGCTTAGAGGGATTAGAGCCTGTTATAACATCTAAGAATACTTATGTTGCACCATTTGTTAACGCAGAGGAGTGTGAGTATCTTGTAATTGAAGATTTGTTTCCAAATGGCAGACCTGAACTTGAGAAGGCAGGGCTTATGTTTACAGACAGAGAGACTGTAGATAAGGTAGAGAAGATGAAAGTATGTACTTGTCTTAATCCGCTTCATACAGCATTGGCCGTATTTGGATGCTTATTGGGATACCAAAAGATAAGTGATGAGATGAATGATGCAGAGTTAAGGAAGCTTGTTGAGGTTATAGGTTATAAGGAAGGTCTGCCGGTAGTTGTTAATCCGGGAGTGTTAGATCCTAAGGAATTTATCGACACAGTATTAAATGTACGTATTCCTAATCCATTTATGCCAGATACACCACAGAGAATAGCAACAGATACATCACAGAAACTTGCAATAAGATTTGGTGAAACTATTAAGAATTATATGAGTTCGTCAGATAAGGATGTAAAAGAACTTAAGTTGATACCTTTAGTATTTGCGGGATGGATTCGTTATCTTATGGGAGTGGATGATGAGGGTAATACATTTGAACTTAGTCCGGACCCATTGCTTGATAGTGTATGTGTTTATGCATCTAAGTTGGCACTTGGCAGTGAAAATGATGTAGAGCAGGATATTAGACCGCTTCTTGAGGATGAGAAGATATTTGGCGTGAATTTATATGAGGTTGGTATGGCAAAGATGGTAGTGGGATATCTTGCAGAAATGTTAGTAGGACCTGGTGCTATAAGAGCTACGCTAAAGAAATATGTATAGAGAAGTAATTGGTTGTGATTAATAAGTACAAAAACAAGTGAGGTCATAGAATGAACGAAGTATTAAAACAAATTGAAAAAGTGGGTATTGTACCGGTAGTTGTATTAGATGATGTAAAGGATGCAGAACCACTTGCCAAAGCATTGTGTGAAGGTGGCTTGCCATGCGCTGAGGTTACATTCCGTACAGCGGCAGCAGAGGAGTCTATCCGCATAATGAGTGAGAAGTTTCCAGATATGTTAGTTGGTGCAGGTACAGTGCTTACAACAGAACAGGTAGACAGAGCTGTGGCAGCAGGTGCTAAGTTTATAGTAAGCCCTGGTCTTAATCCAAGAGTAGTTAAGTATTGCGTGGAAAAAGGTATACCTGTTACACCAGGAACAGCAAATCCTAGTGATATAGAGGCTGCATTGGAGTTTGACTTAGATGTGGTTAAGTTCTTCCCAGCAGAGAATCTTGGTGGATTAAAGATGATTAAAGCATTGGCAGCGCCATATGTAGGTATGAAATTTATGCCTACAGGTGGTATAAATGCAGATAATGTAAAAGAGTATCTTGCGTATGATAGAATCTTGGCTTGTGGTGGAAGCTGGATGGTTAAGGGGGATTTAATCAAGGCAGGTAACTATGAAAAAATTGTAGAGTTGACTAAAGAAGCAGCAGCAATAGTTAAGGAAGTGAGGGGGTAATATTTATGGAACTTAATTTAAGACCAGCAAGTGAATGTAAATTTGACGCAGTATCCTTAGGAGAAGTAATGCTTAGACTTGATCCTGGTGAGGGCAGAATACGTACAGCTAGACAGTTTAGAGCGTGGGAAGGTGGCGGAGAATATAATGTTGTTCGTGGACTTCGTAGATGCTTTGGTCTAAAAACTGCTGTTATGACTGCGTTCGCAGATAATGAAGTAGGTATGCTTATGGAGGACTTCATTCTTCAGGGTGGTGTGGATACATCTCTTATAAAATGGATGAAGACTGATGGTATCGGACGTATATGTAGAAATGGTATAAACTTTACAGAGAGAGGTTTCGGTATCAGAGGTGCTGTTGGATGTTCGGATAGAGCGAATACAGCTATATCTAAGGCGACACCAGAGGATTTTGATTTCGAGTATATATTTGGAACGCTAGGAGTTCGTTGGTTGCATACAGGAGGTATCTATGCAGCATTGTCAGAGCAGTCATGTGAGACAGTGTTGGCAGCTATAAAGACTGCGAAGAAGTATGGAACTATAGTATCTTATGATTTGAATTATCGACCTTCTATGTGGAGTGCTATCGGAGGACAGGCTAAGGCTCAAGAGGTTAATAAGGAGATAGCTAAGTATGTGGATGTTATGATTGGAAATGAGGAAGATTTCACAGCTTGCCTTGGTTTTGAGATAGAAGGTAATGATGAGAATCTTAAGGAGCTTAATTTAGATGGCTACAAGAAGATGATCAATGAAGCTGCTAAGACATATCCTAACTTCAAGGTAGTAGCTACAACTCTTCGTGAGGTTAAGACAGCTACAGTTAATGACTGGAGTGCTATCTGCTGGGCAGACGGCGAGATATATAAGGCAAAGGATTACAAAGGTCTTGAGATAATGGACCGTGTAGGTGGTGGAGATTCATTTGCATCAGGACTTATCTATGGCCTTATGACAACAGGTGACGCAGAGGTAGCTGTAAATTATGGAGCAGCTCATGGAGCATTGGCGATGACAACACCAGGCGATACAACTATGGCTAGCAAGAAGGAAGTAGAAGCTATCATGGGTGGAGCAGGAGCAAGAGTACAAAGATAATTAAGAGGAATAGCTATGAAGAGATTTATGGATGAAGATTTCTTGCTATCTTCAGAAGTGGCGAAGAAACTATATCATCAATATGCAGAGAACTTACCGATAATAGATTATCACTGTCATATTAATCCGCAGGAAATATATGAGGACAAGAAGTTTAGAAATATAACAGAAATCTGGCTTGGTGGTGACCATTATAAATGGAGACAGATGCGTTCTAATGGCGTAGAAGAAAAGTATATTACAGGTGATGCAACTGATAGGGAAAAGTTCCAAAAATGGGCAGAGACATTGGAGATGGCCATAGGTAATCCGTTGTATCATTGGAGCCACCTAGAACTTAAAAAGTATTTTGGTTATGAAGGTCATCTGTGCGGCGAAAGTGCAGAGGAAGTATGGAATCTGTGTAATGAAAAATTGTTATCAGATAGTATGAGTGCAAGAAATATTATTAGAATGTCTAATGTAGAGGTTGTATGTACAACAGATGACCCAGCAGATACATTAGAGTGGCACCAGAAAATTAAAGAGGATGGCTTTGAAGTGAAGGTGCTTCCTGCGTGGAGACCAGATAAGGCAATGAATATAGAAAAGGCGGATTATATTCAGTATTTAGATAAGTTGGCGATGGCAGCAGGACAGAAGATTGATAGTTTTTCGGCACTTGTTGAGGCATTATCAAATAGAGCTGACTATTTCCATGATAATGGCTGTACTATATCAGACCACGGATTGGAATACGTTATGTATGAGGCTGCTACTGATGATGAGATAGAGGCTATATTTGCGAAAAAATTGTCAGGAGAAGAAGTTACTCGTTTAGACGAACTAAAGTTTAAAACTTCATTTATGGTTGCTATGGGACGCATATATGCTAAGAAGGGTTGGGTAATGCAGCTTCATTATGGTGTGCAGCGTGACCTTAATAGAAAAGTGTTTGGGAAATTAGGTCCAGATGCTGGAATAGATGCAATAAATAATCAATCATCTGCTATAGAATTAGGTAAGTTTCTTAATGCACTGGCAGAGGAGGAGTGTCTACCAAAGACAATAGTGTATTCTCTTAATCCTGTTGACAATGCTTACATTGGCACGGTTATAGGCTGTTTCCAGGACAGCAGTGCTGTAGGAAAGATACAACAGGGTAGCGCATGGTGGTTTAATGATAATAAAACTGGCATGCTAGAGCAAATGACATCGCTTGCTAATCTTGGATTGTTAGGAAATTTTGTAGGTATGCTTACAGATTCTAGAAGCTTTTTATCATATACTAGACATGAGTATTTTAGAAGAATTGCTTGTGAGCTTATTGGCGGATGGGTAGATAATGGCGAATATCCTGATGATGAAAAAAGTTTAAAGAAGATAATAGAAGGAATATCATATTATAACGCCAAGAGATATTTTGGATTTTAAAAGATGATTAAATCTCCTTACTGTAATACTATTCATATTATTATGTATAGCGCGCAGTAGGGAGATTTTTATTGTTAAACATATTTTCAAATGCTATAATGACCCTGATAGGAGAGATGATGACATATGTATCCATATATTAGTATAGGAGATATAGAGTTGCCTACATATATAATTATTTTTGGTGTTGGATATGTGTTGATGACGATATATGCTTGCAGAATTGGAAATGAATATGGTTATTGTAAAAAGGATATGATAGGCACATCAGTATATGCCTTAGTGGGGCTTGTGCTGGGTGCTAAGCTTCTTTATTTTGCGACGAAAATTCCTTATGTATTTACAGAGATGGACAGGTTTGAAGAGATGTGGGTATATGCACCGATGGAGGTAATAGACTATCTCTTTGGTGGCATGGTGTATTATGGCGGATTGATAGGTGCAGCAATAGGAGCTTATATCTATACAAAAAAGGCTTTTTTGGTGTATAGACCTTATATGGAGATATATGCGCCGCTTGTACCGCTAGTGCATGGATTTGGTCGTATAGGATGTTTTATGGCAGGGTGCTGTTATGGCATAGAATATAATGGTATGTTGGCGGTTTGTTGTACTATAGATAATGTATGTAGATTTCCGGTACAGCTTGTAGAGGCGATATTTAATATTATTATAGCGGTAGTTTTGGAGATAGTTAGACGAAGAAGGATAAAAAAATGGAAGACTATGCAAGTTGGAGACAAGGAAAATAGTAAGCCATTGTTTGGATTTTATCTTATATATTATGCCATAATAAGATTTATATTAGAGTTTCTTAGAGGAGATATGGAAAGAGGTGGTATCTGGGTGTTATCTACATCACAGATAATAAGTATAGTAGTATTGCCTATAGGATTGTGGATATTGTTTGGTCGTAGATTAAAAGTAGATAGAAAAGCGTAGAAATAAATAGAAAGGTATGAAACTAGAGGATAGATATATGAATATACGAGTTGCGATTATGGAAGATATAGATAGAGTGCTAGATGTATATGCAGAGGCTAGAGAATATATGGCTCAAAATGGTAATGCAGAACAATGGGGAAAAAATTATCCGCCAAAGTCTCTGATAGAAGATGATATATCTAAAGGGAAATGTTATGTTGTAGAGGATATTAATTCTGATGGGGGAAGAAGTATTCAAGGCGTATTTTATTTTGCCATTGAGAGGGATGTCTCTTATGACATTATAGAGGAAGGACAGTGGCGCAATAACAGACCATATGCGGTAGTTCATAGAATAGCAGTCGGAGTGTTAGCTCATAATAAAGGGTTGGCTGGACAATGTATATCTTATGCGGTGAATAGATGTAGAGAAGTAGGTATATATGACTTACGTATGGATACTCATAAAGACAATATACCTATGCAAAGATTTTTGGAGAAGTGTGACTTTAGAAGATGTGGCAAGGTATATGTTGAGAATGATAGTGAACGATTAGCATACCATAAGATTATCATAAGAAATGTTGTGTTTGATGTAGGACAAGTATTACTGGAGTTTGATTGGCGAAAGTTTATAAAGGATATGAATATCGGACAGGAAAAGGAAACTATGCTTATCAACGTAACCCTTGGCAATATACCACATTGGAATTGGCACGATAGAGGTATGGATGATGAGGAATTCATAAGAAAGAGCTTGGAATTGGAACCTGGAATAGAAAATGAGCTTAAACATTATATGGCGAACATAGGAACCTGCGTTAAAGAATATGAGTATGCGGTACCGCTTATAAAGGAGTTGAAGTCGAAAGACTTCGATGTATATATATTGTCGAACTATGGAAGGACACCATTTGAGTATGCAAAAGATAATATGAAGTTCTTTGATGAAGTGGATGGAATGGTGATATCTCATGAAGTAGGGATGATTAAGCCGGAGCCAGAAATATATGAATTATTATATAGTAGATATGACTTGGTTCCGGGAGAATGTTTGTTTTTAGACGATAGAGCAGACAACATAGATGTTGCTATAAAATGCGGTATGAGTGGAATTGTTTTTGTGAATATAGAACAGGCATTGAAGGAGTTGTGTAGGATTACAGGTACAAAGATAATTATAAATTAAATGGTATATTAAAAATACGCTCCGCTAAGGATCGCACTGCGGCGGAGATGTAGATGTTGCTAAAGCAACCCGCCGCAGGCGGAGAATCTCGCAAGCGAGATTCTTTCTTATTTTAGCTATTTATTTACTCCATCTGCCTGAGGCACCGCAAGGAAGGACTAAACCGGTATTCTTAACAGGGAGTCCGATTTCCTGTGCCTCTACTTGGCCACCGTGTGTCTTTGCTACCTCAGTTGATATCATATATGTGAGAACTGCTGGTGCAAGTCCTGTAGTATATGAGTTTATGAGGAAGAAGAGAGGGTCATCCGATAAAAGTGACGCACATAACTGTACGAAGTGATGGATAGATTCTTCTATCTTCCATATCTCGCCCTTTGGACCACGACCGTATGAAGGAGGATCCATAATGATGCCGTCATATTTATTTCCACGACGAATCTCACGTTCTACAAATTTAACGCAATCATCAACTAACCAGCGGATAGGTGCGTCTGCCAATCCAGAAGAAGCAGCATTTTCTTTTGCCCATCCAACCATACCCTTAGAGGCGTCTACATGAGTAACCTGGGCACCTGCTGCGGCAGCGGCTAATGTTGCACCACCTGTATATGCAAAAAGGTTAAGAACCTTAACTGGTCTGCCAGCTTTTTTAATCTTTTCTGAAAACCAGTCCCAGTTAGTAGCCTGCTCAGGGAATAATCCAGTGTGTTTAAAACTAAATGGTTTTAAATTAAATGTAAGTGATTTATATTTAATGCTCCACTGCTCAGGCAAGTCGAAGAACTCCCATTCACCTCCGCCCTTTGCACTACGATGATAGTGACCGTTAATATTACGCCACTGTTTTTTATCCTTCTCAGTGTTCCATATAACCTGAGGGTCTGGACGAACTAGCATGTAGTCACCCCAACGCTCTAACTTTTCGCCGCCAGAGCAATCTATTACTTCATAATCTTTCCAATTTTCTGCAATCCACATAATTTTTTCTTCCTTATATATTAGTTATTAAAAAGTTCAAACTCAAAGTCTAAGATATAGTAATGTCCATCAGCACATACTACATCGGCGTACCAACCTAGAGTGAAATATTCGCCATACTTATTTTCGAATCTTACAGTGCCTTCTAAGTCGGCACCGCTAGTGATTCGAATATATCCATCAGAATCTTTGTATTCATCATTTAGTTCAGCCAGTTCTTTGTTAAAGGCGTCTTTGTCAGTGTCATCGTACCAAAAGCTTATATATGTTACGTCAAAAGAACGATATTTTAACGTAGATAGGTTAATTATTTCTGATAGGTTATTTCTCATTGCTTTTAGTACATCAGAATTATTATAGTCATGTGCCGCCTTATACTCATTAAGTATAGGGGGATATATAGCAATTGAGAAGGTTTCTGTATCATTTTTAATAATTGATTTTATACAGGCTTCAGCAACGTCTTCTGCCGTGTAATAATTGTTGGTCTTCGGTGTAAAAAGATCTGCAATAGCGCCTATAATAAATGGTGATAATATTATCAATAGAACGAGTACGCAAATTCCTGATATGACAAAAGGCTTTTTGCTGCGCTTAGGCTTCTGTATAACATGTGTTGAAGGGTTAAAATCCTTTAATAAAGGATGTGTTTCTTGGGGAATATGTAATGCTGTTCCACAATGCTGACAAAAGTTAGCGTTGTCTGGAAGCGCATTTCCACAATGAATACAGTACATAATTAAATCCTTTCTTATTATTTTAGTTTATATGTATAACAAATGTATTATGTTATCTATTATTACACATATAGATTATAACTGTAGATAAAGATGTATGTCAATCGTGTTTCTACCATATTGTTCGTACGTGTTTCTACTATATTAATAGAATAAAATTGTGATAAGGTTATGTAAGGCGTTTCTTCTATTAATATAGAACAAAAATAGTTGAAGGATTATATAGTGAAAGGTGGACATTATATATGGATGAAAGAGGTAATGAATATAAATTTTATTATAAAAGTCTGTTAGGAAAAAAGTCTCAAAAAAAATAAAAAAATTTCAAAAAACGCTTGCATAATGAAAAATAATGTTGTACACTAACAAATGCTGTGACATTGATAGCGTCGAAGCGAGAGGTTGCCGCTAATGATTTTAGCGGGTTTTCCGTGGAGCGAATGTCAAGTTAGGAAACTGGCGACAAGTCACTGTACAAAATACAGTCCGTAAAATTACGGAAACAACGTGTGGAATATCGAGTTGCAAATTCACGACACACACGGAAGAGTGTACAGTCACCGCTTGTCGTACTTAAATCAAAAAGTGCGAAAAGGAGGCGACTTTTTTTATGGCAAGTCAAGTCATGAGAATCACATTGAAGGCTTACGATCATCAGTTAATCGATCAGTCAGCTTCAAAAATCATCGAAACTGTAAAGAAGGCAGGCGCAAAGGTTAGCGGACCTGTTCCACTTCCAACAAAGAAGGAAGTAGTAACAATTCTTAGAGCGGTACACAAGTACAAGGACTCTAGAGAGCAGTTCGAGCAGAGAACTCATAAGAGACTTATCGACATCATTACACCATCACAGAAGGTTGTAGATGCATTATCTAGATTAGAGATGCCAGCTGGTGTATATATCGATATCAAGATGAAGACAAAGTAATTCATCCGAGTTCAAATTTTTAGCAAATAATCCTGAAGGGTTTAGATATAAAAGCAACACTCCCATATGGAATCAACATTTTGATTTACAATTTAGTGTTCCACGTATATTAGACTGTTCTAGGATGTTTTCACCGGAAACCGGTTGAAAACCGCTGTAGACAAGCCAAGGTTGCATAGCAACAAGGCACAACAGGAGGTAAAACAATGAAGAAGGCAATTTTAGCGACTAAGGTCGGAATGACACAGATCTTCAACGAAGATGGCGTGTTAACACCAGTTACTGTACTTCAGGCTGGTCCTTGTGTAGTAACACAGGTTAAGACTGTAGAGAACGACGGTTACAGTGCAGTACAGGTTGGCTTTGCTGACATCAGAGAGAAGTTAGTAAATAAGCCAGTAAAGGGACATTTTGATAAGGCAGGAGTTTCTTACAAGAGATTTGTAAGAGAGTTTAGATTTGAAAATGCCGAGGAATACTCAGTTAAGGATGAAATCAAGGCTGACATCTTTGCAGCAGGCGACAAGGTAGACGCAACTGCTATAGCAAAGGGTAAGGGATTCCAGGGCGCAATCAAGAGACTTGGTCAGTCAAGAGGACCAATGGCTCACGGTTCTAAGTTCCACCGTCATCAGGGTTCAAACGGTGCTTGTTCTTCTCCAAGCCGTGTATTCAAGGGCAAGGGTATGCCTGGTCACATGGGTGCTAAGAAGATCACTGTACAGAATCTTGAGGTAGTAAAGATTGATGCAGAAAACAACTTAATTCTTGTTAAGGGCGCAGTTCCAGGACCAAAGAAGGCTTTGGTTACAATTAAGGAAACTGTTAAGTCTGGCAAGTAATTGGTAAGGAAGGAGGAACACACAGATGGCAAAGGTATCTGTTTACAATATGGAAGGCAAGCAGGTTGGTGATATCGAGCTTAATGATGCTGTATTTGGTGTTGAGGTAAACAATCACTTAGTACACATGGCTGTAGTTAATCAGCTTGCAAATAATCGTCAGGGAACTCAGAGTGCAAAGACTCGTTCAGAAGTTAGCGGTGGCGGAAGAAAGCCTTGGAAGCAGAAGGGCACAGGTCACGCTAGACAGGGTTCTACAAGATCTCCACAGTGGACTGGTGGTGGCGTAGTATTCGCTCCAAAGCCAAGAGATTACTCTTTCAAGATGAACAAGAAAGAGAAGCAGTTAGCTCTCAAGTCTGCACTTACATCAAGAGTTTTAGAGAATAAGTTCATCGTTGTAGATGCAATTAAGTTAGAGGAAGCTAAGACAAAGAAGTTTGCTGAGGCAATGAACAACTTAAAGGTTTCAAAGGCATTAGTTATCTTAAATGAGAACGATGCTAACGTTGTTAGATCAGCAAAGAACATCCCTACAGTAAAGACAGCTTTAACAAACACAATTAACGTATACGACATCTTAAAGTACGATACAGTAGTGATTGATAAGGCAGCTGTAGCAACAATCGAGGAGGTGTACGCATAATGGCAGATATAAAGTACTATGACGTTATACTTAAGCCTGTAATCACAGAGAAGAGTATGAACGATATGAGCGATAAGAAGTATACATTCTCAGTTCATCCAGAAGCTAATAAGGCTCAGATAAAGGAAGCTGTTGAGAAAATGTTCGAAGGAACAAAGGTTGCTAAGGTTAACACAATGAACGCAGACGGTAAGAACCGCAGACGTGGTATGGTTACCGGTAAGACTGCTAAGACAAAGAAGGCAATCGTTCAGTTAACTGCAGATAGCAAAGACATCGAGATTTTTGAGGGACTGTAAGTCGAAAAAATCTTGACGAAACAGTAGGTTTCATCAGAAAACAATATTGATGAGATAAGGTTTGGAGGAAATAGCGAAGCTAACAGAGGCTCCAAACTGCATGAAAGGAGATAAAACAATGGGAATTAGAACATATAACCCATATACACCTTCTAGAAGAAATATGACAGGTCTTGATTTCGCGGAAGTTACAAAGTCAACTCCAGAGAAGTCATTGGTTGTATCATTAAAGAAGAATTCTGGTCGTAACAACCAGGGTAAGATAACAGTTAGACATCGTGGTGGCGGTGCTAGAAGAAAGTACAGAATCGTTGACTTCAAGAGAAGAAAGGACGATATCCCAGCAACAGTAATCGGAATTGAGTACGATCCAAATAGAACAGCTAATATCGCACTTATCTGCTACGCAGATGGCGAGAAGGCTTACATCCTTGCTCCAAGTGGTTTAAAGGATGGTATGAAGGTAATGAACGGTGCTAATGCAGAAATCAAGGTTGGTAACTGCTTACCACTCGAGCTCATTCCAGTAGGTACAGAAGTACACAACATCGAGTTATATCCAGGTAAGGGTGGACAGTTAGTTCGTTCTGCTGGTAACTCAGCTCAGCTTATGGCTAAGGAAGGCAAGTATGCTACACTTAGATTACCATCAGGCGAAATGAGAATGGTTCCAGTTACATGCCGTGCTACAATCGGTACAGTAGGTAACATCGAGCACGACTTAGTTAACATTGGTAAGGCTGGTCGTAAGCGTCATATGGGTATCAGACCTACAGTTCGTGGTTCTGTTATGAACCCTAATGACCATCCACACGGTGGTGGTGAAGGAAAGACTGGTATCGGTCGTCCAGGTCCATGTACACCATGGGGCAAGCCTGCTCTTGGTTTAAAGACAAGAAAGAAGAACAAGCAGTCTAACAAGCTCATCGTAAGAAGACGCGATGGCAAGAACATTAAATAAGGAGGATTACCAATGGCTAGATCATTAAAGAAGGGTCCATTTGCGGATGCACACTTACTTAAGAAAGTAGATGCAATGAACGAGTCTGGACAGAAGTCAGTTATTAAGACTTGGTCAAGACGTTCAACAATCTTCCCACAAATGGTTGGACATACAATAGCAGTTCACGATGGAAGAAAGCACGTTCCAGTTTATGTTACAGAGGATATGGTTGGACATAAGCTCGGAGAGTTCGTCGCTACTAGAACTTTCAGAGGTCACGGTAAAGACGATAAGAAGACAAGAAGATAGTGGAAAGATTGAAAGGAGGTCACATCCATGGCAAAAGGACATAGAAGTCAAATTAAGAGAGAAAGAAATGCTAATAAGGACACAAGACCATCAGCAAAGCTTTCTTACGCTAGAATTTCAGTACAGAAGGCATGCTTCGTACTTGATGCAATAAGAGGAAAAGATGTTCAGTCAGCACTGGGTATCTTAGCTTACAATCCTAGATATGCATCTTCAGTGATAGAGAAGTTGTTAAAGTCTGCAGTTGCAAACGCAGAGAACAACAATGGTATGAACGTAGAGAACCTCTATATCGAGGAGTGTTACGCTAACCAGGGACCAATCATGAAGAGAATTCAACCTAGAGCACAGGGTAGAGCTTACAGAATCGAGAAGAGAATGTGTAACTTAACAATCGTGCTCAACGAGAAGAAGTAATTAGCGGAAAGGAGAACGCGAAATGGGACAGAAAGTTAATCCTCACGGCATAAGAGTCGGCGTTATTAAAGAATGGGATTCAAAGTGGTATGCAGAAGCAGATTTCGCTGATAATCTTGTTGAAGATAACAAGATTAGAACATACCTCAAGAAGAAGTTATATAGCGCAGGTGTTTCTAAGATCGAAATCGAAAGAGCATCTGACAGATGTAAGGTTATCGTTTACACAGCTAAGCCAGGCGTTGTTATCGGTAAGGGCGGTGCTGAAATCGATAAGTTAAAGGAAGAAGTTCAGAAGTTATCAACAAAGAAGGTACTTGTTGATGTTAAGGAAGTAAAGAGACCAGATAGAGATGCTCAGTTAGTAGCTGAGAACATCGCACTCCAGTTGGAGAACCGTGTTTCTTTCAGAAGAGCTATGAAGTCAGCAATGAGCAGAACAATGAAGTCTGGTGCTAAGGGTATCAAGGCTGCATGTTCAGGACGTCTCGGCGGTGCAGATATGGCTCGTACAGAGTTCTACACAGAAGGTACTATTCCACTTCAGACATTACGTGCTGATATTGATTATGGATTTGCAGAGGCTGACACAACATACGGTAAGGTTGGTGTTAAGGTATGGATTTACAATGGCGAAGTCCTTCCAACAAAGGCTGCTGTAAAGGAAGATAATAAGGAAGGGAGCGATAAATAATGTTAATGCCAAAGAGAGTAAAGCGCCGTAAGCAGTTCCGTGGTACAATGGCGGGCAAGGCGTTAAGAGGTAACAAGATTACTAATGGTGAATTTGGTATTGTCGCTGTTGAACCAGCATGGATCAGATCTAATCAGATCGAAGCTGCCCGTATCGCTATGACACGTCATATCAAGCGTGGTGGTAAGGTTTGGATAAAGATTTTCCCAGATAAGCCAGTAACTACAAAACCAGCAGAAACAAGAATGGGTTCTGGAAAAGGAACACTTGAGTACTGGGTAGCAGTTGTTAAGCCAGGAAGAGTATTATTCGAGATCTCTGGTGTAGCTGAAGAAGTAGCTAGAGAGGCTCTTCGTCTCGCAACTCATAAATTACCAGTAAAGTGCAAGATCGTTTCTCGCGCAGATTTAGAAGGCGGTGATAACAGTGAAAATTAATAAGTATGTAGAAGATTTAAAGGCAAAATCAGCTGCAGAATTAAATGATGAATTAGTAGCTGCTAAGAAGGAACTTTTCAATTTAAGATTCCAGAACGCAACAAATCAGTTAGACAATACAAGCAGAATCAAGGAAGTTAGAAAGAATATCGCAAGAATTCAGACTGTACTTTCTGAGCAGGCTAAGGCTAACTAGTTGTATAGAGTGGAAATCTGAGAAAGGAGACATTTGTCGTGGAAAGAAATTTAAGAAAGACACGTACCGGTAAGGTAGTAAGTGACAAGATGGACAAGACAATTGTTGTAGCAGTTCAGGATAACGTAAAGCATCCATTATACAACAAGATTGTTAAGAGAACTTATAAATTAAAGGCTCATGATGAGAATAACGAGTGCGGTATCGGCGATACAGTAAAGGTTATGGAGACAAGACCATTATCTAAGGATAAGAGATGGAGACTTGTTGAGATCATCGAGAAGGCTAGATAGTAGGAAGGAGAATCATTATGATACAGCAGGAAAGCAGACTTAGAGTTGCTGATAATACAGGCGCTAAAGAATTACTTTGTATCAGAGTAATGGGCGGTTCTACTAGAAGATATGCCAACATCGGTGATGTAATCGTTGCCACAGTTAAAGAAGCAACACCAGGCGGAGTTGTAAAGAAGGGTGACGTTGTTAAGGCTGTAGTAGTTCGTTCTGTAAAGGGCGCTCGTCGTAAGGACGGTTCTTACATCAAGTTTGATGAGAACGCAGCAGTTATCATCAAGGATGATAAGACACCAAAGGGAACACGTATATTTGGACCAGTAGCAAGAGAGCTTAGAGAGAAGCAGTTTATGAAGATTGTTTCATTAGCTCCAGAAGTTTTATAAGGAGGTTTCCAAATGTCAGCAATGAAGATTAAGAAGGGCGACCTTGTAAAGGTTATCGCTGGTAAAGATAAGGGCAAAGAAGGAAAAGTTACTGTTGTAGATGTAAAGAACGGTAAGGTTGTTGTTGAAGGCGTTAATGTTGTTACAAAGCACACAAAGCCAAGCGCAGCTAACCAGAACGGTGGTATTATTACAACAGAGGCTCCAATCGATGCTTCAAATGTAATGTTAGTTGTAGACGGTAAGGCTACAAGAGTTGGTTTCAAGGTAGAGGACGGCAAGAAGGTTCGTATCGCGAAGGCAACAGGCAAGGCTATTGATTAATGAGAGAGGAGGAACGAAAAGTGAGCAGACTTAGAGAGACATACAAGAACGAGATAGTAGATGCTATGACTAAGAAGTTTGGTTATGCAAACGTTATGCAGGTACCAAAGCTTGATAAGATCGTTATCAACATGGGCGTTGGCGAAGCAAAGGACAACGCTAAGGTGTTAGACGCTGCAGTTAAGGATCTTGAGACAATCACAGGTCAGAAGGCTGTACTTACAAGAGCAAAGAAGTCAGTTGCTAACTTCAAGATTAGAGAAGGTTTAGCAATCGGATGTAAGGTTACTCTTAGAGGCGAAAAGATGTACGAATTCCTCGATAGATTAGTAAACCTTGCACTTCCTCGTGTACGTGACTTTAGAGGTGTAAACCCTAACTCATTTGACGGTAGAGGAAACTATGCTTTAGGTATTAAGGAACAGATCATTTTCCCTGAGATAGAGTATGATAAGGTTGATAAGGTTAGAGGTATGGATATTATATTCGTTACAACAGCTAACACTGACGAGGAAGCTCGTGAGTTATTATCACTCTTCAACATGCCATTTCAGAAGTAATTAGGAGGTAAATCCATGGCTAAAACAGCAATGAAGATTAAGCAGTCACGTAAAGCAAAATTTTCAACACAGGAATACTCTCGTTGTAGAATTTGTGGACGTCCACACGCTTATTTAAGAAAATACGGAATCTGCAGAATTTGCTTCCGTGAATTAGCATACAAGGGCCAGATCCCAGGTGTAAAGAAGGCTTCTTGGTAGAGTTCGCAATTGCGAAGCAATTACGAACAGTCTGAGCGGATGAGTTCCGAGGAAGTTGCGTAGCAAACTCTCGGAACAATAGCGAAGACCCCTACGAAAAAGTATATATAATAACTATAAACTCGGTAAGTACTTATGGTGAAAATCAACTGGTTATGTCGAATTTGCTTCGCAAATTCTCCCCTGGCCACGTTAAGTTATTCAGGGATATAATCTTTTGAACGAAATTCGCTTTGCGAATTTCGGCCAAGTATACTGCCATTACACATGTAATCAATAGGAGGAAAAAACAATGGCAATGACAGATCCAATCGCAGATATGCTTACAAGAATCCGTAACGCAAATACTGCTAAGCATGACACAGTAGATGTACCAGCATCAAAGATTAAGTTAGCAATCGCTGAGATCCTTTTAAATGAGGGTTATATCAAGGGCTACGAAGTAGTAGAAGATGGTACATTTAAGACAATTAAGATCACATTAAAGTATGGTGCAGACAAGTCTCAGAAGATCATCACAGGTCTTAAGAGAATTTCAAAGCCAGGTTTAAGAGTTTACGCTGGTAAGGATGAACTTCCAAGAGTACTCGGTGGTCTTGGTATAGCAATTATTTCAACAAACAAGGGTATCGTTACAGACAAGGAAGCTAGAAAGCTTCAGGTTGGTGGCGAAGTACTTGCATTTGTTTGGTAGTATTAAGAAGGAGGTGCGGGCATGTCACGTATAGGAAGAATGCCTATCGCTGTTCCTGCAGGTGTTACTGTAGAGATAGCAGAAAATAATAAGGTTACAGTTAAGGGTCCTAAGGGAACTCTTGAGAGAGTTTTACCAGCTGAGATGAACATCAGCATGGAAGGTGAGACTGTAGTTGTAACAAGACCAAATGACTTAAAGAAGATGAAGTCATTACACGGTTTGACAAGAACATTAATCAATAACATGGTTGTTGGTGTTTCAGCAGGATATGAGAAGGTACTTGAGGTTAACGGTGTTGGTTACAAGGCTGCTAAGGCTGGTAACAAGTTAACACTTTCTCTTGGTTACTCTCATCCAGTAGAGATGATTGATCCAGAAGGTCTTGAGTCAGTTGTTGAAGGAAACAAGACAACAGTTAAGGGTATTGACAAGGAAAAAGTTGGCCAGTTTGCAGCCGAAATCAGAGCTAAGAGAGGACCAGAGCCATACAAGGGCAAGGGTATTAAGTATGCTGATGAGGTTATCAGACGTAAAGTTGGTAAGACTGGTAAGAAGTAATAAAGGAGTGAACAAAAATGGTTAGTAAAGATTGTAGAGCGGCTATCCGCGAAAATAAGCATAGAAGATTACGTAATCGTTTTTCTGGTACAGCTGAGAGACCACGTTTAGCAGTATTCAGAAGCAATAATCATATGTACGCTCAGATTATTGACGATACAGTTGGCAATACTTTAGTTTCAGCTTCAACACTTGAAAAGGATGTAAAGGCTGAGCTTGAGAAGACTAATGATGTAGATGCTGCTGCTTACGTAGGTACAGTAATAGCTAAGAGAGCATTAGAGAAGGGTATTACAACAGTTGTCTTTGATAGAGGCGGATTCATATATCAGGGAAAGATCCAGGCATTAGCTGATGCAGCTAGAGAAGCTGGTCTCGAATTCTAATAAGGAGGAAAACAACACATGAAACATACGATTATTGATGCTAGTCAGTTAGAATTAGAAGAAAAAGTAGTTAACATCAAGCGTGTAACTAAGGTTGTTAAGGGTGGTCGTCACTTTAGATTTGCAGCTTTAGTAGTTGTTGGAGACGGCAAGGGTCACGTAGGTGCAGGCTTAGGCAAGGCAATGGAAATTCCTGAGGCTATTCGTAAGGGAAAAGAAGATGCTATGAAGAAGCTTATCGAGGTACCAATTGATGCAAATAATAGTATCCCACATGACAATATAGGAAACTTTGGCAGTGCTTCAGTTTTACTTAAGAGAGCTCCAGAAGGTACAGGTATTATCGCTGGTGGTCCTGCTCGTAACGTATTAGAGCTTGCAGGTATCAAGAATATCCGTACAAAGTCATTAGGTTCAAACAATAAGCAGAATGTAGTTTTAGCTACAATCGAAGGCTTATCTGCTTTGAAGACTCCTGAAGAAGTTGCTAAGCTTCGTGGTAAATCTGTAGAAGAGATTTTAGGCTAAGGAGGTAATGTAAAATGGCAGAGAAGTTAAAGATTACATTAGTTAAATCACCTATTGGTGCAGTTCCAAAGCATATTAAGACAGTTGAGGCTCTTGGTTTAAAGAAACTTAACAAGACAGTTGAGTTACCAGACAATGCAGCAACTAGAGGAATGATTCACCAGGTTAAGCATTTAGTTAAAGTTGAAGAAATCTAATGAATAAAAAAGGAGGTCCAGAGATGAATTTATCAAATTTACAGCCTGCAGAGGGCTCAAAGCATAATGATAACTTCAGAAGAGGTCGTGGCCACGGTTCAGGCAACGGAAAGACAGCTGGTAAGGGACATAAGGGTCAGAAGGCACGTTCAGGTGCTACAAGACCAGGTTTCGAAGGTGGTCAGATGCCTTTATATAGAAGAATTCCAAAGAGAGGTTTCACAAACAGAAATACTCTTGAGATAATTGGAATTAATGTTAGCGCTCTCGAGGTATTCGAGGCAGGTTCAGAGGTAACAGTTGAGGCTCTTATGGAGGCTGGTATCGTAAAGAACCCAAGAGATGGCGTTAAGATTCTTGGTTACGGCGAACTTACAAAGAAGCTTACAGTTAAGGCAAATGCTTTCTCAGCAGGTGCTAAGGAAAAGATCGAGGCTGTTGGTGGAACTTGTGAGGTGATCTAATGTTTAAGACATTAAAGAACGCACTTAAGGTTAAAGAAATTAGAGAAAAGCTATTTTTTACATTTTTAATGATGATCATCATCAGAATAGGAAGCCAGCTTCCTATTCCTGGTGTTGATGCAGAATATCTTGAGACATTTTCTGCTTCATTAAAGTCAAATGGTGCATATAGCTTTTTTGGTGCATTTACAGGTGGTTCTTTAGAGCAGATGTCTGTATTTGCACTTAGTATCACACCATATATTACTTCTTCAATTATTATGCAGCTTTTAACAATAGCTATTCCAAAGCTTGAAGAGTTGCAGAAAGAAGGAGAAACAGGCAGAAAGAAAATCGCTGAAATCACACGTTATGTAACAGTTGCACTCGCTCTTGTAGAGGGTGTTGCAATGTCAATCGGCTTTGGTAATATGGGTATCTTCGGAGATTCAGCTATTATGGGCAAGGCTGGTATGGCAGAATATATCTTTACAATAGTTAAGATAGTTCTTACAATGACAGCAGGTTCAGCAGTTCTTATGTGGATTGGTGAGAAGATCACAGAGAAGGGTGTAGGTAATGGTATATCTATTATCCTTGTTATAAATATTGTTTCAAGAATCCCTAAAGATCTTTATGTATTATATGAGACAAAGGTAGCTTCAGCTACTTCAATCGGAATGGCTGTTCTTGCAGCAGCAATTATCGTTTTGGTAATTGTTCTTATGATAGCATTCGTAGTTATATTGCAGGCTGCTTATAGAAAGATTCCTGTTCAGTATGCTAAAAAGGTACAGGGAAGACAGATGGTTGGTGGCAATTCAAGCCATATTCCATTGAAGGTAAACACAGCAGGTGTTGTTCCTGTTATCTTCGCGTCATCACTTATGCAGTTCCCAATCATTATCGCACAGGTATTTGGAGCAAATCCTGGTGACGGTACAGTATTTGGAACAATACTTAAGGTATTGAATTCAGGTTCGTGGTTTGTTATCGATAAGAACAACCCAATGGAGTTTGCATATACAGGTGGATTCTTAATTTACGCGTTACTTGTTGTAGCATTTGCTTACTTCTATACATCTATTACATTCAACCCAATGGAGGTTGCTGATAATATGAAGAAGTCAGGCGGATTTGTACCTGGTATCAGACCAGGTAAGCCAACAGAAGAATATTTGACAAAGATACTTAACTACATAGTATTTATGGGTGCAGTAGCACTCTTGATTGTAGCTGGTGTTCCAATTGTTCTTTCTGGAGTATTTGCAGCAAGCGTATCATTCCTTGGAACATCACTTATCATCGTTGTCGGAGTTGTAATCGAGACAATTGACAAGTTAAGTTCAATGATGGTTGTGCGTAACTACAAAGGATTTTTAGACTAGTTAACATATGCATTAGCCCGCGGTATATAAGCCGCGGGTTAGTGTCTATTCTAAACAAAGATAATAGGAGAAAAGCGTATGAAGATAATTATGTTAGGTGCTCCTGGTGCTGGTAAGGGTACACAGGCAAAGATGCTTGCAGATAAGTACATGATTCCACACATCTCAACAGGAGATATTTTTAGAGCAAATATTAAGAATGGTACAGAGCTTGGCCAGAAGGCTAAGACATATATGGATCAGGGACTTCTTGTTCCAGATGAGCTTGTATGTGACCTTGTAGTGGATAGAGTACAGCAGGACGATTGTGCTAAGGGTTATATCCTTGATGGTTTCCCACGTACAATTCCACAGGCTGAGGCACTTGATGCTGCATTGGCAAACATCGGAGCAAAGATTGATTATGCAGTAAACGTTGAAGTTCCAGATGAGAATATCGTAAACAGAATGTCTGGCAGAAGAGCTTGTGTTGCATGTGGAGCAACATATCATATCGTATATAACCCAACTAAGGTTGAGGGTGTATGTGACAGATGTGAGAAGGAGCTTATCTTAAGAGATGATGATAAGCCAGAGACAGTTACAAAGCGTCTTAATGTTTATCATGAGCAGACACAGCCACTTATCGACTACTATACAAAGCAGGGTTCTTTGGTAGAAGTTGATGGAACAATGAGCATGGATGACGTATTTAACGCCATCGTTAAGATTTTAGGCTAATATGTGTCCTTTGGAGGTCAGCTATGGTTTCTATTAAATCTCAAAGCGAAATAGCGCTTATGCGAGAAGCAGGAAAGATTCTTGCTAAGACACATGAGGAACTTAAGAATGCAATTCGCCCTGGTATGTCAACATTAGAGATTGACAGATTAGGCGAAAAGATTATCAGAGGATATGGATGTATACCTTCTTTCCTTAACTATAATGGATATCCTGCATCAATATGTGTATCTGTAAATGACGAAGTCGTTCACGGTATACCAAGTGCAGATAGAATCCTTATGGAAGGAGATATAGTAAGCTTAGATGCAGGTGTTATATATAAAGGCTATCATGCAGATGCTGCTAGAACCTACGGTGTAGGTCAGATAAGTGCAGAAGCACAGAAACTTATTGATGTAACTAAGCAAAGCTTCTTCGAAGGAATAAAGATGGCAAAAGATGGAAATCATTTACATGATATTTCAAATGCTATTGCAGATTATTGTGAAAGCTATGGATATGGTGTAGTAAGAGATTTAGTAGGCCATGGAATAGGTAAAAACTTACATGAAGATCCACAGATTCCAAACTTCCGTCAGAGAAGAAGAGGAATTAAGCTTTCGAAGGGAATGACATTGGCAATCGAACCTATGGTAAATGCAGGTACATATGAAGTGTACTGGCTGGATGATGATTGGACAGTTGTTTCCGATGATGGTTCTTTATCAGCTCACTACGAGAATACAATACTTATTACAGACGGTGAGCCTGAGATATTAACAATTCTTTAGACGATGGAGGTTATGAATTATGGCAAAGTCAGATGTTATTGAAATAGAAGGAACAGTGTTAGAGAAGTTACCTAACGCAATGTTCAAGGTAGAGTTAGAGAACGGACATCAGGTTCTCGCACATATCAGTGGAAAGCTTCGTATGAATTTTATTAGAATCATTCCAGGTGATAAAGTAACTATAGAGCTTTCACCATATGATTTGTCTAAGGGACGTATCGTATGGAGAGATAAATAAGTCACGAGGAAGCTGCTCTGAAAGAGCAGACCACTCGTGACAGTTCGAGCGGAAGCGAGAACATAATGGGGAAAAGCCTACAGAGGCTCCAAACAGTAAGCGAGGAAGCGGCGAAGCCGACCTCTCGCGAGCAGCCTGAGCGGAAGCGAAGGCATTGAGGGCAGAGGCTCCAAACAGTAAGCGAGGAAGCGGCGAAGCCGACCTCTCGCGAGCAGCCTGACCGGATAAGTTCCGAGGAAGTTGCGAAGCAAACACTCGGAACAGTAGCGAAGGCTCTAACCAATGAAGTGTATATAACAATATAATATAGAAGAAAATCAAAAGGAAAATAATTGAAAAAAGTTGTTGCAAATTGATTTTCGCTATGATATAGTTATAGTCGGACTTTTTTTGAAAGGAGGATTTTACTGTGAAGGTTAGATCATCAGTTAAACCAATTTGCGAAAAATGCAAAATCATTAAGAGAAAGGGAGCAATCAGAGTAATCTGTGAGAATCCTAAGCACAAGCAGAGACAGGGCTAATTATTGTCTTTGTGCTTTTGTACGTTTAAGTACAATGTAACTATTTATCAAATTTTCTTAAAGAAAATTTGTCTGACCCCGTTAGATGCATTATGTATCTACGTTCATCAGCAAAATTTTCTACGAAAATTTTGGTCAATGCGGCTGCAGCGATGGAACACTAGGATGCGTGTAAACACATTACTCTCACGTGGATACACGAGTAATAATGGGAAATTGCTTAACAATAAACGGAAACCTGGTTAAAGGTTTTCACATTACGACAGAGGAGTTGTAGGGCTACGCACAACATTTCAGACGGCCAAATATGGACGGGCTGCGCAAGTGATAATTCTTCATAATAAACAAGAATAATTGATGGAGGTGTAATACACACATGGCTCGTATTTCAGGTGTTGACTTACCAAGAGAAAAGCGTGTAGAAATCGGATTAACTTATATCTACGGTATCGGTAGAATAACAGCTACAAAGATTCTTGAGGCTGCTGGTGTAAATCCTGACACTCGTGTTAGAGATTTAACAGATGATGAAGTTAAGAAGATTAGCGCAGTAATCGATGAGAATCATACTGTAGAAGGTGATTTAAGAAGAGAAATCGCTCTTAACATCAAGAGATTACAGGAGATTGGATGCTACAGAGGTATCCGTCATAGAAAGGGACTTCCAGTTCGTGGTCAGAAGACAAAGACTAATGCAAGAACAAGAAAAGGTCCTAAGAAGACAGTTGCTGGTAAGAAGAAGTAAGTTTAAGCTTATAGCAGCTTGATTGCGTATGTAACGCAATATTTTAAAGAAACAAATAAACGATAATTAGATACCCATAAGGGAGGTTAGTTTAAAATGGCTAAGGTTACAAAGAAAGTGACAAAGAAGCGTGTTAAGAAAAACGTTGAACGCGGACAGGCACATATTCAGGCATCTTTCAATAATACAATTGTTACATTAACAGATGCAGAGGGAAATGCTTTATCATGGGCAAGTGCTGGTGGTCTAGGATTTAGAGGTTCAAAGAAATCTACTCCTTATGCAGCTCAGATGGCAGCAGAGACTGCTGCAAAGGCGGCTTTAGTACACGGCTTAAAGTATGTAGATGTTATGGTTAAGGGACCAGGTTCAGGAAGAGAAGCAGCTATTCGTGCGCTCTCAGCTTGCGGACTTGAGGTAACAAGTATTAAGGATGTTACTCCAGTTCCACATAATGGATGTCGCCCACCAAAGCGTAGAAGAGTCTAATAGGAGGTGCAGATAGATGGCAGTAAATAGAGTTCCTGTTCTTAAGAGATGTAGATCACTCGGTTTGGATCCTATCTACTTAGGAATTGACAAGAAGTCAACTAGAGAATTAAAGAGAGCAAACAAGAAGATTAGCGAGTACGGTCTTCAGTTAAGAGAGAAGCAGAAAGCTAAGTTCATTTATGGCGTTTTAGAGAAGCCTTTCAGAAACTATTTTGAGAAGGCTCAGAAGATGCAGGGTCGTTCAGGTGAGAACCTTATGATTCTCCTTGAGATGAGACTTGACAATGTTATGTTCCGTTTAGGTTACGGAAGAACAAGAAAGGAAGCTAGACAGATCGTTGATCACAAGCACGTTTTAGTAAACGGCAAGTGCGTAAACATTCCTTCATACCTTGTAAAGGCTGGAGATGTTATCGAGATCAAGGAGAAGCACAAGGATTGTCAGAGATATAAGGACATTCTTGAGGTTACAGAGGGAAGATTAGTTCCTGAGTGGCTTGAGGCTGATCATGACGCTCTTAAGGGTACAGTTAAGTCTGTTCCAACAAGAGAGGTTATTGATGTTCCAGTTAACGAGATGCTTATCGTCGAGTTGTATTCTAAGTAATTCGATAAATCCAAAGAAGGAGGGGCTTTACAGTGTTCGATTTTGAAAAACCAAATATTGAAATCGCTGAGATTTCAGAAGACAAGAGATATGGTAGGTTCGTTGTTGAACCACTCGAGAGAGGTTATGGTACAACACTTGGTAATTCTTTGAGAAGAATCATGCTTTCTTCATTACCAGGAGCAGCAGTTAGTCAGATAAAGATTGAAGGCGTGCTTCATGAGTTTAGCTCAATACCTGGTGTTAAGGAAGATGTTACTGAGATTATCATGAACATTAAGAGCTTGGCTATCAAGAATAATAGTGATACAAATGAACCTAAGGTAGCGTATATCGAATACAGCGGTGAAGGTGTTGTAACAGCAGCAGATATTCACGCAGACGCTGATATTGAGATATTAAATCCTGATTTGGTAATTGCAACACTTAATGGTGGTGCAGATAGCAAATTGTACATGGAGCTTACTATCACTAAGGGTAGAGGCTATGTAAGCGCTGATAAGAATAAGAATGACGAGTTACCAATCGGTGTTATTTCGGTAGATTCTATCTACACACCAGTTGAGAGAGTTAACTTATCTATTCAGAATACTCGTGTAGGTCAGATTACTGACTACGATAAGCTTACACTTGATGTGTACACAAATGGTACATTGGCTCCAGACGAGGCTGTTTCTTTAGCAGCTAAGGTTTTAAGTGAGCATTTGAACTTATTCATCGACCTCTCAGAAATCGCTGACAAGACAGAAATCATGGTAGAGAAGGAAGAGAGCGAGACAGCTAAGGTATTAGAGATGAACATCGACGAGTTAGAATTGTCAGTTCGTTCATACAACTGCTTGAAGAGAGCAGGTATAAATACTGTAGAAGAGCTTACAAATAAGACTTCAGAAGATATGATGAAGGTTAGAAACTTAGGCCGTAAGTCACTCGAAGAGGTACTTGGAAAGCTTAAGGAGCTTGGTTTACAGTTAAAGTCAGGCGACGAGTAATCGTCCCGTCGTGCACAATGTGTACGTAAAAGTAATTTATGGAAAACGGCGTTCGGATAGTAAGTCCAAAGGGCATTCCGAGAGTCCCACAAATGGAGGTAAAATAAAATGGCTGGATATAGAAAGCTTAGTAGAGAAACATCAGTAAGAAAGGCTCTTATCAGAGCACAGGTAACAAGCTTACTTCAGCACGGAAAGATCCGTACAACAGAAGCTAAGGCTAAGGAAATCCGTAAGGAAGTTGAGCACTTAATAGCACTCGCTGTTAAGGAGAAGGACAACTTCGAGGAAGTTACAGTTAAGGCTAAGGTGGCTAAGAAGGATGCTGATGGCAAGAGAGTTAAGGAAGTTGTAGATGGTAAGAAGGTTACTGTTTATGACGAAGTAGAGAAGACAATCAAGAAGGATATGCCTTCAAGACTTCATGCTAGAAGACAGATGAAGAAGGTACTTTATGATGTAACAGAAGTTCCTACAGCAGCTGCTGGCAAGAAGAAGAACACAAAGGTTGTTGACTTAACAGATAAGTTATTCAATGAGTACGCACCAAAGTATGCAGATCGTAAGGGTGGTTACACAAGAATCGTTAAGATCGGTCTCAGAAAAGGTGACGCAGCTATGGAAGTTCTTATAGAGCTCGTTTAAATTAAATATAATAAGCCGTGCTTATGCACGGCTTATTTTTATACTTCATAATAGTTAAAATCTTTACATAGAACTGCATTTAAAGTATAATAAAGCGCGTAAGCAGAGCTTATACTGATAAATAATAAAAGGTATACAAAAGGAGGATAAAAGAATGATATTAACAACAACACCATCCGTAGAGGGAAAGGTAATAACACAGTATAAAGGAATTGTTTTTGGAGAAGTAGTGTCTGGTGTAGATTTTGCTAGAGACTTTGCAGCAGGGTTAACCAACTTTTTTGGTGGTCGTAGTGGATCTTATGAGGAAGAACTACAGCAGGCTAGAAATCAGGCATTGTATGAGCTTCAGCAGAGGGCCGCAGCTATTGGTGCTAATGCAGTGGTAGGTATAGATATGGATTATGAGGTACTAGGTTCTAATAATGGTATGCTTATGGTTACAGCAAGTGGTACTGCTGTTGTTGTAGAATAGTAAAAGGTAGTAATTAGGAATAGAAAATGAGTATTATTAAGTCGGTGAATCTGGTACACCGTTTTTCGGTGACAGATGAGGAAGACAATATCATAGAGGAAAATAGTGCCTTAGATGGTGTAAATATTGATGTAGAAGAAGGCCAGTTTATAGCCATCCTTGGTCATAATGGTTCTGGCAAGTCGACATTTGCCAGACACATTAATGCTATGCTGACACCAGATGAGGGAATGTTGTATGTAGCTGGTATGGATACAAAGGACGAGGCTAACATATGGGAGATACGCCGCAATGCAGGTATGGTATTTCAAAATCCAGACAATCAGATAATTGCAACTATGGTTGAAGAAGATGTAGGATTTGGTCCGGAAAATCTAGGTGTTCCAACAGAAGAAATATGGGAACGGGTGGAAAAGGCATTAAGTGCTGTGGGGATGCTTGAATATAGACATCATTCGCCTACAAAGCTGTCTGGTGGACAAAAGCAGCGAGTGGCTATAGCCGGTATAGTGGCTATGAAGCCGAAATGTATCGTTCTAGATGAGCCTACAGCTATGCTAGACCCCAATGGGCGTCTTGAGGTTATAAACACTGTTAAGGAGCTTAATAAACAGGAAAAGGTGACCGTTATATTGATTACTCATCATATGGATGAAGTTATCGATGCTGATAAGGTCTTTGTAATGGATAATGGTCGAGTGGTTATGGAAGGAACGCCAAGAGAAGTGTTTGCTCGTGTAGATGAGATAAAGGCATTGGGATTGGATGTGCCACAGGTCACTGATATAGCGTATAAGCTTACTCAAAATGGTACAGATATGGGGCAGTGTGTTTTGTCTATAGATGAGTTTAAGGAGCGTTTTAGGGCTGTTAAAGGTGATATGTCAGCATATAAGGCTAAAGTTGTATATAATGATAAACCGACTTCTAGTGACATAAAGAAAACTGCAGATACACTTCTTATGCGAGCGGAGAATCTTAAGTATGTATATGAGGAAGGAACTGCTTATGAAAAAGGAGCACTTGATGGTGTAAGTATAGATATCCACAAGGGCGAGTTTATAGGCATCATAGGCCATACTGGCTCAGGTAAGTCAACACTCATACAACATTTAAATGGTTTATTAAAGGCTGATGCAGGTCAGATATATTATAAAGGAAATAGTATATATAGCAAGGAATTTTCATTGCCACTCCTAAGAAAGCACGTAGGACTTGTATTTCAGTATCCAGAACATCAGTTATTTGAAGCGACTGTCTTTGAGGATGTATGTTTTGGTCCAAAGAATTTAGGACTGAGTAAAGAAGAGATAGAAAATGCTGCTAGAAAATCTATAAAGCAGGTTGGGCTTGACGAGAGCTATTATGATAAATCACCATTCGAATTGTCTGGTGGTGAGAAACGTAGAGTAGCCATAGCAGGTGTATTGGCTATGAATCCAGAGGTGCTTATATTAGATGAGCCGACAGCTGGTTTGGATCCTAAGGGAAGAGATAGCATATTAGAGACCTTAAAGGAGCTTCAGTTAAAAAGAGATATAGCTATTATACTTGTATCTCATAGTATGGAAGATGTGGCTAGATATGCAGACAGACTGGTAGTTATGAGTCAGGCAAGAAAGCTGTATGATGGCACTGTAAGAGATGTATTTAGCCATTATAAAGACCTTGAAAATATAGGGTTAGCGGCACCTCAGGTAACATATCTAATGGCAGATACAGGCCATATAATTACTACTGTAGATGAAGCTGTGGAGATATTAGCTAATTAAAGTAGAAAGATTTAGGAAATATTAAAGAATTATGAGTGATATAACAATAGGACAATATTATCAAGCAGATTCAACTATTCATAAGTTGGATCCACGAGTTAAGCTGTTTGGTACATTTATGTACATCATCGGCTTATTTGTGGCGGGAAATTTGCTGGGATATACTATTTCAACAATGTTCTTAGTAACTGTAATAATAATGTCTAAGGTGCCATTTAAGCGTATGCTTAAGGGATTAAAATCTATATTATTTATATTGTTGTTTAGCGGAACATTCACGATACTTTTCACAGAAGGAGCACATATGCTTGCACAGTGGGGTATCTTCAAGATATCTGTTGAAGGTATAATCAAAGGTATCGAGATGATGTATCGACTGATGTTACTTCTTGTGGGTTCATCTATTATGACGCTTACAACTACGCCAACGGATGTTGCTGATGGTTTGGAAAAATCATTTGCACCTTTGAATCGGATTAAAGTGCCTGTCCATGAGATAGCTATGATGATATCTATAGCATTTCGCTTCATACCTATACTGATGGAAGAGGCAGATAAGATAATGAAGGCGCAGAAGGCAAGAGGTGCAGATTTTGAGACAGGTGGTCTTATAAAGAAGGCCAAGGCTATGATACCATTGCTGGTGCCACTACTTATATCTGCTATAAAGCGCGCCATGGACCTAGCTAATGCTATGGAGGCTCGATGCTACAGAGGCGGAGAGGGCAGAACGAAGATGAAGCCACTTAAGTATAAAAAGGTGGATACATGTGCTTATGTGACCATAGTTGTATTTATGTTGGCATTGGTGGCGACTATATTTGTGAATGATTTTGTGATGAGATATATAAATATTGTTGTAGGAAGTCTTTTAGGCTAGGACAGGGAATGAGTGAGCTAGCTAGAAATGTCATTATAAAGATGAAAAAGGATTAAAATATGGGAAAGAGAGTTTTCTTAAGAATTGCATATGATGGAACAAATTACTGTGGATGGCAGATACAGATAAATGGTATCACTGTGGAAGAAATCATCAATAGAGAGCTTAGTCGTCTGTTAAATGAGGAAATAGTAGTTATAGGTGCTAGCCGTACAGACTCTGGAGTGCATGCCCTTGGCAATGTAGCAGTGTTTGATACTGAGTCTAAGATACCAGCGGAGAAGATGAGCTTTGCTCTTAATCAAAGATTGCCTGAAGATATAAGAGTGCAGGAGTCCTTTGAGGTGCCAGCAGATTTTCATCCGAGATTTACAAACAGTATAAAGACCTACGAATACAAGATATTAAATAAGCGTCATCCGATGCCAACAGAACGATTGTATTCGTACTTTGTGTATATGCCTCTTGATGTGGAGAAGATGAAGCAGGCAGCAGAGTATATAGTAGGTGAACATGATTTTAAGAGCTTCTGCTCGAACCGTACACAGGTGGAGAATACTGTTCGTACTGTATATAAGCTGGATGTATTCAAGGAAAATGATATGATACATTTCGTGATATCAGGCAATGGGTTCTTATACAATATGGTGCGTATCATCGTGGGAACTTTGGTTAAGGTAGGCTTGGGTGTATATCCACCAGAGCATGTGAAGGAAATATTGGAGGCTTGCAACAGAGATGTGGCAGGACCAAAGGCTCCAGCAGAGGGATTGACACTTGTTAAGATACAGTATGAGGATTTGGGCGAAATAAAATTTGATTAATTATAGGAGGAATAAATTATGCCATTTATAGATTCAAAGATAACAATATCAGTACCACAGGAGAAGAGAGATATATTGAAGACTGAGTTTGGAAAGGCAATGGCTATATTAAATAAGCCGGAGAGTTTCCTTATGGTAGGCTTCGAAGATAATTATGACTTGTATATGGGTGGAAATAAGTTAGACAAGGGTGCTTATGTATCAGTTAGCCTATTTGGAAATGGTACTAAGTCAGCTTATGAGACGATGACTGCTAAGATATGTGAACTATATGAGAAAGAATTAGGTATACCGGCTAACAAGGTGTATGTGACATATCACGGTGTAAGTGACTGGGGATGGAACGGAAATAATTTCTAGAAATGTGCCACCAAGAAGATAATTTACATTAGTTCAAAAAAATATCGAAAATATAGGAAAAAACGTTTGACAATATATAACAATTGAAATATAATGTTTAATTGTGGCAGCCTGCGTACTGACTGATTATCGTGCATAGGATACCACAAGTTGCTAATCTGTAAGGTTTATCTCACAGACCGAAGCAGATATGTTGGAGGAGCTGCCAAAGGCAGTTCGGGTTTTCTCTATTCTCTAGTGGAATCTTGAAAGCCAAGAATAATATTTTAATCAAACTTATAGGAGGAATAACCAATGAAGACATTTATGGCTAATCCAGAGAAAATTGAAAGAAAATGGTATGTAGTTGACGCTACAGGCTGTACACTTGGTCGTCTTTCAGCTGAGATCGCTAAGGTTTTAAGAGGAAAGAATAAGCCAGAGTACACACCACACATCGATGCAGGTGACTATGTAATCGTAGTTAACGCTGAGAAGATTGCTGTTACAGGTAAGAAGATGGATCAGAAGGTTTACTACCATCATTCAGACTATGTAGGTGGCTTAAAGGAAACTACATTAAAGGAAATGTTAGCTAAGCATCCTGAAAGAGTTATCGAGCATGCAGTTAAGGGTATGCTTCCAAAGGGACCTTTAGGAAGACAGATGTACACAAAGCTTCACGTATACGCTGGAGCAGAGCATCCACATGCAGCTCAGAAGCCTGAGACATTAACATTCTAATAGATCTGGAAGGAGGAAATAACAGTGGCTAAGAAAGCAAATTCAAAGTTCTACGGAACAGGTAGAAGAAAGAGCAGTATCGCAAGAGTATATTTAGTACCTGGTACAGGTAAGGTTACTATAAATAAGAGAGACATCGATGAGTACTTCGGTCTTGAGACATTGAAGGTTATCGTTCGTCAGCCATTAGTAGCTACAGAGACAGCTGATAAGTATGACGTTTTAGTTAACGTACACGGCGGTGGTTACACAGGCCAGGCTGGTGCTATCAGACATGGTGTTGCAAGAGCTTTATTACAGGCAGATGCAGATTTCAGACCAACATTAAAGAAGGAAGGATTCTTAACAAGAGATCCAAGAATGAAGGAAAGAAAGAAGCCAGGTTTAAAGGCAGCGAGAAGAGCTCCACAGTTCAGCAAGAGATAGTATTATCTGCGGAACGCGGATATGGAAAGAGAGCCAGAAGCAAGTTTACTTGCGGCTGGCTCTTTTTGTATATTCGCGATTCCATAGGAATCTGAGATGGTCGAGAAGTAAGGAGCGGAGCGACTGAATTCGAGACGAGCTCAGAGGACGCAGATAATACGTAGGAGTAATGGCAAGTTTACTTGCATCTGTGTCTTTTTTTGCGTTCATAGGCAATGTCGAGTTGGGCGAGATGAAGGGAGCGAAGCGACCAGAATCGAGACGAAAAGAGACATTGGCGCAATATTATCTCTTTGAGAACGGGTGAGGAAACCGAATGGCAAGTTTACTTGTCAGACGCTCTTTTTTATATATTCTGAAATCATAGGATGGCTGAGATGGTCGAGAAGTAAGGAGCGGAGCGACTGAATTCGAGACGAGCTCAGAGGACGCAGATAATACGTAGGAGTAATGGCAAGTTTATTTGCATCTATGTCTTTTTTTGATAATAATTTTTATTCGAAACAAATCGACTCGGTTGCGACCGAATAAAAATTGACAAAAAAGAATATTAATATTATAATCAAGAAAATATTATAAAATATTAATAGAGAGGCGGTGATAATAGTGTTTTATGGACGAGAAAGAGAAAGAAAAGTTATGCTTGATACTATAAAAAAGGACGAGCAGATGGTCTCGCTTATATATGGTAGAAGGCGTATTGGTAAGAGTGAGCTTATAAAGCAAGTGTTAAAAGAAACAGATGTGCAAAGCATTTATTATGAATGCAAGCAAACTACAGAGAATAGCAATATAGAAAGTTTATCGGAAATAATAGGTGATATCTTCGATTTTCCTAAGCCTTTCTTCCGTTCTATGGAAGAATTGTTAGATTATCTGTTTAAAAGGGCGGAGAGTGAGAAATTAATACTTGTGCTTGATGAATATTCGTATCTGAGAGAGAATGTCAAGGGTCTAGATAGCATATTACAGTCAATGATAGATAAGTACAAAGATACTTCATTGATGAAATTGATAATATGTGGCTCCTATGTGGATACCATGAAGGAGTTGTTAGAAAAGCAAAGTCCATTGTTTGGAAGAATTGATTTAACCATTAATTTAAAGCCGATGGATTATTATGAATCCGCATTGTTTTATCAAGATTTCTCTGATGAAGATAAGGTAAGATTATATAGTGTATTTGGTGGAATTCCGTATTATAATAGGTTGATTGATGCTAAAAAAAGTGTAAAAGAAAATATTATAGGTTTAATTGCATCGCCTGGAGCTAGATTAGAGAATGAGGTATCTATGTACTTAAGCTCGGAGATATCAAAGATAACCAATGCTAATGAAGTGTTTGAGGCATTGTCAAAGGGATATTCAAGGTACAAAGATATCTTGGGTCATTCTAACGTTTCAAGTGGTCCAACATTGGTTGATATTCTTGAGAAACTTATTAAAATGGATGTGGTAAAAAAAGAAGCACCTATTAATGATGAGAATAACAAAAAGAGAGCAGGTTATTTTATATCGGACAACCTATCTTTGTTTTATTACAAATACATTTTCAGAAATATTTCAAGAATGAATATTATGGATTCAGAAGTTTTTTATAAGAAATATATAGAAGAGGATTTTGAAACACAACATATTCCGCGAGTTTTTGAAGATATATGTAAGCAATATCTTATAAGATGTAATATATCTGGAAACATAGATGAGATATTTGAGAAAATAGGTAAATATTACTATGACGACCCTATAAATAAAACTAATGGAGAATTTGATATTGTAACATTAGATGACAAAGGGTACATTTTCTATGAGGTGAAGTTTCGTAAGGAGCCAGTGACGGAAGCTGTGGTAAATGAAGAGATATCTCAGATAAAGCAATCTGGAATTCCGTGTTATAGGTATGGATTTATTTCAAAATCAGGGTTTAAATGTGAACCTAATGATGATAGAATACTTATCACATTAGAAGATGTATATAAATAATCTAATATATAAATTAAAGAAAGGATGACACTATGAATTTCAAAAATTCAACAAAAAAGAGAACATTAGCAATGCTTCTGTTGCTCATCACAGCCAGCCTGTCAGCATTAACGATGACAGCATGTTCTAGCGAGCCAGTAGGCAAGTCAAATGTAACATGTGTTGATGATTTAACAACAACAAGCATAGGCGTACAGTTAGGAACTACAGGCGATATATACGTATCTGACTTTACGGAGGCAAGGATAGAACAGTTTAATAAGGGAGCAGACGCTATACAGTCCTTAAAACAGGGAAAGGTAGAGTGTGTTGTTATAGATAAGCTTCCAGCAGAAGCCTTTGTAGCATTGAATAGAGACTTATCTATTCTTGAAGAAGAGTTTACTAAGGAGGACTATGCTATTGCAATAGCAAAGGAGAATACTGAGTTATTAGAAAAGGTCAATGAGGCACTTAGGGAACTCAAGAGTAACGGAACTATGCAAAAGATTATCGATAACTATATCGGTGATAATAAGGGTAGCTACAAATATGTGACACCAGAGGGAACTGATAAGTCAAAGGGTACACTTGTTATGGCTACTAATGCAGCCTTCGAACCATATGAATATGTAGAAGGTGGCGAGATAATTGGTATAGATGCAGATTTGGCACTTGCTATATCAGACATTCTTGGTATGGAGCTTGAGATAGAGGATATGGAGTTTGATTCTATCATCACAGCGGTTAGCTCGGGTAAGGCTGATATAGGTATGGCTGGTATGACTGTGACAGAGGATAGATTAAAAAGCATTAACTTTACTGACAGCTACACTACATCTACACAGGTTATTGTTGTTAGAAATGGATTAAGTGATGAACTTGGTTTCTTCTCATGGGAGAGACTTGAGAATAACTTCATAAAGGATAGCCGTTGGAAATACATAGTGGAAGGTCTTCTTACAACACTTGAGATAAGCTTTTTTGCCGTAGTTATCGGTGTAGCATTTGGTTTCGTATTTGCTATCATCAGAGCTACAAGTGACAAGACAGGTAAGCTTAAGTTCTTAAATATGCTAGTGAAAGCTTATGTAACTATTATCAGAGGAACTCCTGTTATGATACAGCTCCTCATTATCTATTATGTAATATTTGCATCGACCAATATAGATAAGGTGCTTGTAGCGGTATTGGCATTTGGTCTTAACTCTGCAGCTTATATGACAGAGATAGTTCGTTCGGGTATTATGTCTATTGATAACGGCCAGTTTGAGGCAGGCAGAAGCCTTGGATTTAATTATGTACAGACTATGAGACATTTCATATTGCCACAGGCTATCAAAAATGTGCTTCCAGCGATAGGTAATGAGCTTATCGTACTTATAAAGGAAACATCTATATCAGGATACATAGGCATTATGGATATGACTAGAGGTGCAGACTATATTAGAAGTCGTACATATGATGCGTTCCCACCACTTATAGCGGTAGCATTGGTGTACTTGGCGATAGTTATGATACTTACAGCACTTGTAGGAAGACTTGAGAGGAGGTTGAAGAAGGATGGCAGATAATATGAATATGAATGTTATGGATTATGGTATAAATGATGATATTATGATAAGCATCCGTGACCTTAAGAAATCTTTTAATGAATTAAATGTATTAGATGGTATAGACATCGATATAAAGAGAGGTGAAGTATTAGCCATAATCGGACCGTCAGGCTGTGGTAAATCAACATTCCTTCGTTGTATTAATCATTTGGAAGAGCCTACAGGTGGAGAAATCTTTATAGATGGTGTGAATATCAATGATAAGAAGGTAGATATAAATAAGCAGAGACAGAAGATGATGATGGTATTCCAGAACTTTAATCTGTTTCCACATATGACTATCCTTAGAAACCTTACTATTGGACCTATGGAGCTTAAGGGTAAGACAAAGCAGGAGGCAGAGGCTAAAGCGAAGGAACTGCTTACTAGAGTTGGTCTTATGGATAAGATAGACGCCTATCCAAGTCAGTTATCAGGTGGACAGAAGCAGAGAGTGGCTATATGTAGAGCTCTAGCTATGGAGCCAGAAGCAATTCTTTTTGATGAGCCAACATCGGCTCTTGATCCTGAGATGGTAGGAGAGGTTTTGGATGTAATGAAGGACCTAGCAGGTAGTGGTATTACAATGCTTTGTGTAACTCATGAGATGGGCTTTGCCAGAGAGGTTGCCAGTAGAGTAATATTCTTCGACCAAGGCAAGATAGCAGAAAGCGGTACACCAGAGGAGATATTTAATAATCCTAAGAACCAGAGACTTAGAGAGTTTTTGTCAAAGGTGTTATAGAGTTAAGCATAAGGATTGTCTATGTTGTGTTAGTTTGCAACATAGACAATTTTTTTCTTTTAAAATACTTTACTCTTGACAATACTGTGCGGTATACAGTATAATGATGTCACACAATATAAGGAGAGATAAATGTATGGAAAAAGATTTGCTTGATAGTTTGCTATCAGAGTTAAGAAGAGGTACGTTGATACTGTGTGTTCTAAGCCAGCTGGGTGAGGCTAGGTATGGATATGCTTTAGTACAATGCCTAGAGGAAAAGGGGATAACCATTGATGCAAACACATTATATCCGTTACTTCGACGATTGGAGAAGCAAGAACTGCTGTGTAGTGAATGGAATACAGATGAGGCAAAACCACGTAAGTATTATAAGAGAACAGTTTATGGTGACTCTGTTTACGAAGAGTTAGCTAATCAGTGGGAAAAGATGTCACAAGGAATTAGAAGCTTAATAGGAGGAGAAAAAGAATGAGTGGAAGAGATATGAATGAAAAGGATATGATAGAGAGATACATATATGAGGTGACAAGGCGTGTTCCTCAGAAAATGAGAGAGGAGATTAAGCTTGAGCTAGAAACTCTCATTGATGATATGTGCAATGAGGAAGGATGTTCGCTAGAGAAAGCACTTAACAGATTAGGTGATCCAGTAGAGTTTGCTAAAAAGTATAGAGGCGACAAAAACTATATTGTTGGACCTGATTACTATGACAATTATATGTGGATACTGAAGATAGGCTTGATTGGTCTGTCTATATCGGCTGTAGTTGCAGGAATTGTTGAAGGTATTATGGGTGCCGAAGACGTAGCAGATTTCTTTGCTAACTTTATAGCGGTAGGTATATCAACAATAGTTTCTAGTGGATGTGCAATGATAGGTGTTCTTACCATTATTTTTGGAATACTTGAATACAAAAAAGTAAAGGTAGATATTAAGCCAGAGGAAAAGTGGTCTCCTGCTTTACTTCCAGCAGTACCTAACAAAAAGTCACTTATTAGCCGCGCAGATAGTGTAGTTAATATAATTTTTATTATTGCGTTTGGAGCTATATTAGCATTCGTGCCAGAGGTTTTTGGTGTATTTACAAAAACAGAGAATGGAATGCAAAGCCTCGGCTGTGTTTTTAATCTTGATCAGTGGAGCAGAATATTACCAATATTTATCTTGTCCTTAGCAGTAGGATTGGTAGATGAAGTGGTGAGATTGGTATATGGTCAGTATTGCAAGGTGGTATTGTATAGCAGTATTATTAGCAACAGTATAATGGCTATATGTTCAGTTATATTGTTTAAGTGTATGGATATATGGAATCCACAGTTTGCATCCAATCTTTTAATAGAATTAGACAAGGCTGAGTATGCTAAGGGTGATATATTGTTTTATTGGGGAACAGAAACATTTGATGATATTATGCTAGGTATATTTTGCTTAATTAATGTTTTTGGAATAGCTATTACAGCATATAAGACATATAGATATGGGAAAAGATAGAAAGGTGAATATGAGCAGCAAACCTAACTCAAAAATGAATAAAAAGAAAATAATAGGATTAAGTATAGTAGGTGTACTTGCAACACTGTTACTTATATGTGGAGTTTATGTTAGCATTTACTATCATGCAGATGATGAGGCTATAGCGGCCTATGAGGTGGTTGGAGATTTTGATATAAAGACATTGGATGATAAAACTATCATATATGAGCCAGAGCATCCCATGGCAGGTTTGATATTTTATCCAGGAGGTAAGGTTGAGTATACTGCATACGAACCGCTTATGAAGGAACTGGCAGCAGAGGGTATTTTATGTGCGTTGGTTAAGATGCCATTTAATCTTGCTATATTTGATGTTAATGCGGCAGATGGTATCAAGGAACAGTATCAAGATATAGATAACTGGTATATGGGTGGACATTCTCTAGGTGGTTCTGCGGCAGCAATGCATCTAGAAAATAATGCAGATGATTACAAAGGACTCGTATTGTTAGGTTCGTATTCTACGGTGGATTTGTCAGATACAAAGTTGCAGATATTATCTATATATGGTTCTGAGGACAAAGTTATAAATAAAGACAAGTATAATGATTGCTTGAAAAATATGCCTAGTAGCTTCTACGAGTTTGTGATACAGGGTGGCTGTCATGCTTATTTTGGAATGTATGGGAAACAGGATGGTGATGGAACACCGACTATTTCAAATGGATTGCAGATAGACATAACAGTTACCAAGATAGAAGAATTTATAATAAGATAGGGAATAGCAAATGGAGTCTGGATATACAATATTCAGACTCTTCTTCATTTTAACTAGACAGAATGGTTCAAAAATGGTACAATGCCAGTTGTATGTTTTAAAGAGATAAAGAGATGAAATAAATAGAATACGGAGGAAGTATGGAAAAGAAACAAAAAAGTAGTTTTACGGGATCTTTGGGCTTTGTACTTGCAGCAGCTGGAAGTGCAGTAGGATTGGGTAATATATGGAGATTCCCATATTTGGCAGCAAAGGATGGTGGAGGATTATTCTTAATCGTATATATTGTGCTTGCATTTACATTTGGTTTTGTATTATTGACAACAGATATTGCCATAGGTAGAAAAACAAAAAGAAGTGCATTATACGCCTTTGGTGAGATAAAAAAGAAGTGGAAATTTGTAGGTGTCCTTGCATTTATAGTTCCGGCAATTATTATGACATATTATGCAGTTGTTGGAGGCTGGATAGTAAAATATTCTGCAGTATACATCACAGGTAATGGTGCACAAGCGGCAAAAAAAGGATATTTTGGTGATTTTATTAGTTCCGATGTGGCACCGATAGTATTTATGCTTATCTTCCTTGCTGTTACAGCATTGGTAGTATTCTTTGGTGTTGAAAAAGGTATAGAGAAGTTTTCTAAGATAATTATGCCTGGTTTACTTGTTATTATTATAGTTATAGCAGGTTTTTCGCTGACTCTTTCATATACAACACCTGACGGTGTAACTAGAACTGGTATAGACGGATTGCTGGTTTACATAGTACCTAATTTTAAGGGGATGACATTTACGAAGTTCCTTGGCATTATTATGGACGCTATGGGTCAGTTATTCTATTCTCTTAGTGTTGCTATGGGTATTATGATTACATATGGTTCGTATGTTAAAGACGATGTAGATTTAAATAAGTCTATTAGAAATATTGAGATATTTGATACAATAGCAGCATTCCTTGCGGGCCTTATGATTATCCCAGCGGTGTTTGTATTCCAAGGTTATGATGGTATGAGTAACCAGGGTGCGGGATTGATGTTTAATTCATTACCACAGGTATTTGAAAAAATGGGATTTGCGGGAAATATTGTAGGTCCAGTATTCTTTATAATGGTATTCTTTGCAGCACTTACATCTTGTGTGTCTATTATGGAAACGCTTGTGGCAAGCTGTATGGAGAAATTTAATAAATCGAGAAAGGTTGTTAGTATAGTATTAGCTCTTATATACGCAGTGGCAGCAGTGGTAATATGCATGGGTTATAATGTATTCTACTTTGAATTTAAGTTGCCAAATGGAACAGTAGCGCAGCTTCTTGATGTTATGGATTATATCAGCAATTACTTATTGATGCCTATCGTGTCTATGCTGACATGTGTTCTTATAGGTTGGGTAATGAAGCCTGAGTATTTGATAGATGAAGTTAAAAAGGGTGGAAGTAGTTTTAAGAGAGCTACATTATATAAGGTTATGATAAAATATATAGCTCCAGTTATGTTGCTTGTATTATTCTTAAATGCGTTAGGAATATTCTAAAAATTAAAGCCAATTATCACATTTTTTCAATTGCTATACGATTGAGAGGTTGATAATTGGCTATTTTTATATAAAAATGCCTTGAAACTAAATATCTAAAATGCTAGTATTATGATATGAAGATAAAAAAGAAAATTCCAAACAAAATTTCATATATTAGAAAATCAGATTTAGTGGTATTCGGAGCGGTGTTTATTTTGATGATTATCCTTATTATGGGTATAAGTATTTCTGTTGAGCACCATAAGAAAACTCAGTTAATTCGTGTTCAAGAGACTATGGATGTGATTTCGGAAAGTCACAAGAATCGTTTTGAGAATTATGTTGATCAGAAGGTGGAGGTTCTTCAAGGGTTAGTATCGTTTACAGAGATTAATACTATGATACCACAAAAACAGTCTGTTTTTTTAAAGGGAAGATCTGAAGAATTAGGTTTCCATCATTTGTTCGTTATGGATATGGATGGCTATGGTCATTATTTTGATGACGGCGTTGTCAAGGATCAATCAGAAGAAATATTCTATCGAGACGTAATGAGTCATCATGTGTATATAACACAGCCGTTTTATGCAGAACATGCAGCGTTTATGACTGTATGTACGTCTATATTTGATGGGTCTAAACAAAAGGTTGGCGTGTTGTGTGGTGCGATTGAACTAAAAAGTTTACAGTCAGAATTCTCGGAGAGTAAAGCTGCATATGATGGTCAGATGTACCTTGTAGATAGAGATGGCAGATACATATCATGTAGTGATATGGATAAAGTATATAAGCAACTTAAAATATACAAAACAAAGGATTCTGAATTGTCTCTTGTAAAAGATGCGTTTGTTCGAAAATCTGACCAAAAGGGTACAGTTGTTTTAGATGGTGTTGAATATCTGACGAATGTATCGTATCTTGCCGATTATGACTGGGCTATTGTTCAGTGTGTTAATAAGTCGGCCATATATGGTGAACTTCAGATTGTAGATGTATTTAAGTATGCTTCTCTTGTTATAGCAGTTGTTATTGTAGTATGTGTAATACGTATAGCTATGTATCTTAGCAAGAGTCAAAAACGTGTAAATACAGATACTTTAACTGGATGTAATAGCCGTGCAGCTACAGAGAGATTATTGGATACTTTAGAGAAATTTACAGATGTGCCAATAACTATTGCATATATGGATCTTAATAAATTTAAATATATCAATGATACATATGGTCACGATAAGGGAGACGAGATATTGTGCATATTTACAAATGTGCTCAGTAAAGTATTCGATAAAAAGGGATTTGTTGGACGTATGGGTGGAGATGAGTTTATGATAATGTTCGTCAATACGTCTGATGAGGAAGTTGAGAAACTGTGTATACAGGTTAAAGAACAGTTAATAGAAGAGAGTAAAAAGCTTAGTATCGATTATACTATTAGTGCGTCTTATGGATATGAAACTAGACCGAAGGGAAGTAAAGAATCTCTAGATAGTATAACTGTTAAGGCTGATGAAAAAATGTACAGATATAAGGAAGAAAATAGATAGTATGGACAAGGTTTTAAAGTATATAAAATATGGATATTTTCCATTAGTATTCATATATCTTGAAGTAGTATTTAAGATATTTACAAAAGGTAGCATATCGACGGATATTTTATATCCAGTAATGTCTGCTATAACAGCAGGAATTATTGTTGCATTGTTGGCTTCGGTATTTGAAAAAAAGATAGGAAGAATTGTTGGTTATGCCATATTAGCAATAGCTGGATTTTTATTCTGCGTACAGTTAGTGTACATGAATGTATTTAAGACAGCATTTACATTTGCTATGATAGGCGGAGATACAGGTGGTGCTAATGCATTGACTGAGTTTGCTGATCTTACTATCGGTGGTATATTGGAGAATATATTCGCTATTTTATTGTTCTTTGTACCTATTCCAGTAACTGTTTTACTTGATGTAAAAGTTGGAATATACAAAAAAGAGTCATTGGCATCTAAGTTAATAGGGCTTTTGGCTATGATAACTATTCATGTAGTTGCGGTAGTTATAGTTGCATTTAGCGGAGACAAAGGATATACAGCAAAGGTGTTGTATTTCGACCAACTAGTTAGAGATATAAGTATAGATAAACTTGGTGTTCTTACTACAATGAAGTTGGACATTAAGGAGAGTATATTTGGTGTACAAGAGAATTTAGAGGATATTGAAGGTGTACAGTCTATTCCTACATTGCCAGATGTGCCTACATCAGAACAGGATAGTAGTAATGTTGCAGATAATGGTACGGAGGAAAGCACAGAGGAACCAACTACACAGCCACCTATAGTGTATGAGCCAAACATATTGGATATAGATTTTGATGCTTTTACATCAGGAGAAAATAGTAAGTATGTAACATGGCTTAATGATTTTATCAAGGCAAGTGAGCCAACTATGAAGAATGAGTATACAGGTATGTTTGAGGGGTATAACTTAATTCTTCTGACTGCGGAGTCATTTTCACCATGGGCTGTAAGCGAAAAATATACACCAACATTGTATAAGTTAGTTAATGAAGGATTCGTGTTTGAAAATTTCTATACACCTGCATACAATAACACAACACAAGGTGAGTGGACAGTATGTACAGGACTATTACCAAACGGTATGGGTTCGACAGCGTTTGCATCAACTATATCTAATGGTAATAAGTATATGGGTATGTGCTTTGGAAATATCCTAGGCGATATGGGATATAAAACTATGGCATATCATAATCATTCATATAAGTATTACAATAGACATTTGACACACCCTAATATGGGTTACACATATAAGGGAAAAGGCGGCGGATTAGATGTTGATCCTGTATGGCCAGAGTCAGATTATCAGATGATGGAATTATCTATACAAGATTACATTAATGAGGATAAGTTTCACACATATTACATGACAGTTAGTGGTCATATGAATTACACTTGGAAGGGTAATACTATGGCGAGCAGAAATCGTTCTTTGGTAGCAGATATGGAAGCATCAGAGAATATGAAGGGATATATGGCTTGTAATATTGAGCTTGATAAGGCATTGGCATATATTATAGAACAGTTGGAGGCAGCAGGTAAGGCAGATAAAACAGTTATAGCGATGGCGTGTGATCATTATCCATATGCTTTAGAGTCAGAACTTACCGAGATAATAGGATCTGAAAATAAGGAATTTTACGGTTTATATGAAAGTAACCTCGTAATATGGAGTGCTTCTATGGAGGAGCCAGTTCATGTAGATAAAGTATGTTCGTCAATAGATATAGTGCCTACATTGTTGAATCTTATGGGAATAGAGTACGATTCCAGATTGTATTCAGGTAAGGATATATTATCGGATTCACCAGGACTTGTAATTTTCTCGGATATGGGATTTGCTACAGATTATTGCGTGTATAATTCAAAGACTGGCAATATTAGAACTACAGCTGATGTACAGATAACTGATGAATATATATCATCTATAAGAAGTTTAGTTAAAAATATATGGAATGCGGCAGGAAGAATTATTAACACTGATTATTATGCAAGATTGCCGAAGTATATAAAAGAATAATTTTAATATAGGATAAAACCTGCTACTGATTAAAGTGGCAGGTTTTTTAATAAGTTGCATTTTATCTTATTATGGTTTATAATTTTATATTGGTTGCATATCGATTTTTTTATGAAAGACAAAGCATTATGGGAATTATATGAAAGAAAAGGCTATTGAAATATTACTATTCGCAAAAAATATAATAGTGGCATATAAGTCTTATTTTATAGCGGCAATTCCATTTTTTACTATGGATTTGATGATGCGAATATTTATATGTAATATAGATTTTTACCCAGTATATAGATGGGCTCCTAATTTATTTACACTATCATGGGTTGTAGTGTTTGTGGGTGTCATATATGCATTGAGTGGAATTTGGAGAACAATTGCATATTGGTTTTTCTTTGGTTTAAGCTTTATCGTGTATATGGTTAATGCCATATATTATACTATGACATCGTTTTGTTTTAGTTTCACGTTATTAGAGATGTCAAGCGAAGGTAGCGAGTATATATTAGATACCATTTTAGGTACGGATTTATGGGTATATATGTCGATGCTGTTTGTGCTAGCAGTCGGTATTGGCATATATATATTTATACGAAAAGATAAAGGTAATAAGCCACCATATGGGGTGTTAGGTGTTGCGGGATTGGCATTTGTATTGCATATGCTTGCGGTTGTGTGTTTAGGAACAGCTAATTCAGACCTAAAGTGGAATACGTTTAGAAATCCAAGAAATGTGTATGATGATTTTAGTGACTGCAATAAGTGTATGAGAATTGCAGGTATGTACGAATATACCATAAGAAATTTCTATATCACTTTCCTAAAAAGTGAAGAAGCTATTAGCAGAGAAGATGAGGCATTCCTTGATAAAATATATGAAGGAAATCAGATGGCAGAAGAGAACTTTTATACAGGTATTTATGAAGGGAAAAATCTTATATTCCTTCAGTTAGAAGGAATTGACAGTTGGTTATTAACTGAAGAGACAATGCCTAATTTGTATGCACTTATGGAAAATAGTATAAATTTCTCACAGCATTATTCAATGTATACTGGCGGCGGTTCTACGTTTAACTCAGAATTTGCAGTTAATACAGGATTTATAACACCAGTATCATATATAGAAAATGTTTATTCATTCCATAGCAATACATTTAATTATTCTATGGCAAGAATGTTTAAGAATAAAGGATATACAGTTAATGCATTCCATATGAACTCTGGTGAGTACTATTCAAGAGGTATTAACTATAATAGCTGGGGATATGATAACTATTATGGTTTGATTGACGTAACTGATTATGATGATGATTCTTATAAGCTAGATAGAGAATTGTTGCAGAATAGCACCTTCTACAAGGAAATGTTTGGTCAAGGTGGTAAATTTGTCAATTATATAATCACATATTCGCCACATACACCATTCTCCGATGAGAAGGAGGTTGGCAAGATGCTTGTGGATATGTTATATGAGGGCAGAGAGGAAGAAAAACCTGAAAGCTTTTCAGAGGAAGATATAGCTAGACTTATGGCTGGCGAAACAGATTATTTTATAGGTTTGTTGATGCAGGCGCTTAAGGATAATGGTCTATATGAAGATACTGTTATAGTAGCGTATGCTGATCATTATCTGTATACGTTAAACGATAAGACTATACTTGATAGGTATAAGATTACTGAAAATAATCTTATCAATCATACACCATTCTTTATATGGAGTAGTGATACAGATAGGGAAACAATAACGGAAGTGACTATGCAGACTAATATATTGCCGACCGTACTGAATCTGTTTGGTATAGACTATAATCCTAACAATTATATAGGATTAGATGCCTTAGACTCTGATTACAATGGATATGTGTTCTTTTCGGATTACTCTTGGTATGATGGAAAGGTGTATGTGGAAAATGGAAAAGTCACATATGGAGATAAGGCAGATGAAGAATACATTCAGTTAATGAATGAAAAAATTGGAGCCATAGTCAGAAAGAATGATTTGACTCTTAGATATAATTTCTTTAAAAAGAGAACAAAGACACTTGGTGATATAGAAAAAGGAATGTCCTAGCGGGACATTCCTTTTTCTATATCGTCTATAGTTACTTTGCTTTGATGTGGAATAGGCTTCCATGTTACTTTCATAAACATTGCAAAATATTGTGTGTATCTACCGATTATGTCGAATATAGGCCATGTAATACAGTAGAAAATCTTTTTCCAGATACTCATTTTCTTGATTCGCTTATGCTCTAATATGAATAGGGCAGCGGCAAGAGAAGTATTCTGTATGTAGAGACATATTCGTCTCCATATGTTGAACCATATAGTAAGACCGATACACATAAAGTATGTTTTAAGACCAGGTTCTAGCGAGAACACAAAGTTACCAAATAATTCGTCTAATATCTTGCCTAAATTAGTATAGGTATAGAATAGCTTTATATTTTCCATTCCAAGCTGATAACAAACAAATGGATATAAGATAAGTTTACATATAATCCATTTTGTAACATTTATAAAGCTTGTTGGTAATAACTGGCAAAATGTATCGAAGGACATAAGTCTATGTTTTAGTGAACGGATAATAAAAGTGTACCAATGATCCTTTTCTTTCCATTTTGTGGTTTTATCAATAAAAATATTCTTAAATAATGCTGGGCCACTCTCTGCAAATGCAAGTAAATGACCTTTTGACCAACGAAGTCTTTGACGAAGAGCTATTCGCAAGCTGACTGGCTGTTCGTCATAAAATATAGCATCATTGTTGTAGGAAATCTCATAGCCTTGAACAACACTGTCAGCGGTCAAAGCTCTATCTTCTGTAAGAGATGTATATTTCCAACCCTCTTTAATAATCTCGCTAGCAAATAAGAAACCTGTTCCTTGAATATTAGTAGCAAGGTGCAAGAAAGATCTGGCACGATGTTTTACTCGTATAGAACGGATCCAGTGGAGAGCGTATGTTGAGGCAATCCAATTCTCATCAAAATTCTTTGTGGCTCTATAAGATGTTATAAGCTTTTGTCCAGAGTCAAATGAATCATTCATTCTTGAAATATAATCTTCTTTTAGTAGATTATCCGAATCGAATATAAAATAGCCTTCAAAGGATTGGGTACCATAATCTTTTTCAATATTTTCCACTAAAAACTGTAGAGCGAAACCTTTAGTCTTATCTACATCATTAAATCTTTCGTAGCATATAGCACCTTTTTCTCTTGCAACCTTGGCAGTGTTATCTGTACAGTTGTCAGCAACTACGAAGATGGTGATTAAATCGCTAGGATAGTCCTGTTTATGAATACTGTCGATTAGGTTACCGATAACAGTTTCTTCGTTTCTAGCAGGAATCATAATAGCATATTTATGATAGTTCTTAGCTGGTTTGAATTTTCGTGTAAAGAATAGACCGATAAGTCTGTATGGCATATTTAGTATAGCGCATATGGCAAGAAAGGAAGCCAGTATACGATATATTTCCATACTAGGTTCATAAAGGCCTGAAAAAAAATCAATCATTTCTTATACTCCTTTGTGCTGTTGTTAATTAATAACAAAATCCCCTAGTTACTTTATATAACGAGGGGATTATATCACATTAGGTCGAAAATGCAAACTATTTCGAAAATTATTCAGTTATAAAGAGGACGCCTAAAGTACCAGGACCACAGTGAGATGAAATAACAGCACCGGCTCTTGTTACAAGTATTTCGTCAAAGTGATTCAACTGTTCAAGGTATTGCTTTACCTCTGATACAATATTGTCATCACAGCCTGAGTGAGTTATAAATACACGATTTTTCTTTGAGTGTATCAATTCGTCTTCCATATCTTTTACGTAAGACATAACCACGGACACGATTTTTCCTCTATATTTTTTAGTAGCATCCATCTTACCGTTTTCTACTACAATCTTAGGATGAAGCTTTAATACTCCACCGGCAAGTGCTGCAACAGCACCACATCTTCCACCACGATGAAGGTATGTCAATGTATCTACAACAAAGCTGGCTTTTACACGTATCTTAAGAGCTTCTATGTGGGAAACAATATCAGCGATAGAGACCTGTGCTGCAGCCATAGTAGCGGCTTCTAATACTAGTAGACCTACGCCAGTTGAAAGGTTGGCAGAGTCAATAACATGTATCTTGTCTTCGGCATCTAATGCTTCTGCTGCAAGATTCATAACGCTATAGGATGCAGACATTGACTGCGATACAGAGAAGCAAATAATGTGGTCGCCCTTATCTATAAAAGGTTTAAAGCAATTAATGGCATCATCTACAGAAGGAGCAGATGTTTTTGGGGTTGTCTTATTTTCATCAGCCCATTTGTAAATACTATCGACATCAATATTGACACCATCTATATACTCGTCTTCGCCTAAAAGCACGTGCAATGGAAGTATGCCTATATCATATCGTTCTATGAGTTCTTTTGATAAATCACATGTACTGTCTGAAAATATTTTAATCATTTGTTTAATTCCTTTCATATATATTTTTTAGATAATATTTAAATTCATCTTCTGTCCAGTCAAAGATTTCTTCGTCGACTAAATCTATTCCCATTTCCCTAGCTCTTTCGCTTAAGGTCTCATCGTTTGACTGGGGAGAAATGATGATTTTGTGTGCATATTTTCCACCAAACTTTTGTGTGACGGTGTCCAATTCGTATAAGGCATCTTTGTCCACGCGACCATTTTTACATGATATAAATGTTGGGATATTATCTTTCATAAGAAGAACATCCACTTCATTAACTACATCTGGGAGCCAACCATTTATAATACCATCCCAATCTAGGTGTACACCGATATCGCAGGTATCAAAATAGTTACATTCTAAGGCGGATATATATGTGTATAGCTCCAATATACTACCGGAATCGCATAAACAATCTTTTATATCCTGGCTCTTATATTTGAAACGGAAACAACCTTCGTCACGCCTTACTCTGGTGATAGCACCAATCTGCTCAAGTTCTTTTAAGAGACTTTGGATACGGCTAATATTATCGGTTGGGCCGAATGGGCTATATACAAGCTCTTCGATAGGAGTGTCAGCATTGTTTCTGAAAAATTTGCCGTAGATATTCCATTGCTTGCCGTATTTTTTACATATTTGCCAAAGATTCTTTATGTCGCTTATAAACTGAGGGTCGCTAAGCTGAGTTTTGAAAGTCTTTTTCATACGGTAGTTTATGCATGTTCCTCTAAACTTCATATAGTTAGATAATGAAAGTATAATAGGCTCGTCTTTTAGTAAAGATGACATTCTAGTATCATTGTCTTCTATAATAAATTCGCTTAGAGTATTGTCGATTATGTCTAACTGATGCATAGGCACATTTGTATGAGCTGCAACGATACCAGCAGCAACCAGTATTAAGTCATCACCACCAGTTAGATTAAAGTAGCAACTATTTCCTGTGGATTGCTCACGTTCAACTGTAGAGAGAAGTTTATAAGTGATATCGTTTAAATTATTTTCTTCCACCTCTACGTATTCTACATAGCGAATATTTAAAACATTGTTAATCAATCCGGTAAGATTACGTTTTCTGGCTGTGTCCATCTGGTTTGCATAGCCTATGAATATAAGCTTGTCTATATTGTAATGTAGGCTTGTAGCGATGTTTTCCAATGCGTCATCGCTGAAAAATTCAATATTTACATTCATTTAAATTACCTCGTATCTATTCTATATTGCTAATAGATGTTTTAATTGAATATTAGTTTGAACTTTATTATAATAGATTATCACGGGTTTGTGAACTATCTGTGAATTGTATATATAAAATATGGAAGGTAGAAAAATATATGAGATTTGTAATACAAAGAGTCACTAAAGCTAGCGTAACAGTAGATGGAAATATAACAGGGGCAATTAAAAAAGGTTTCTTGGTTCTTATAGGTGTATCGGAGGAAGACACAAGAGAGATAGCCGATAAGATGATAAAGAAGTTGGTGGGTATGAGGATATTTGATGATGAAAATGGAAAAACCAATCTAGCATTATCTGATGTGGGTGGAAGTCTACTTTTGGTATCCCAGTTTACACTGTATGCAGATTGCAAGAAAGGTAATCGTCCGTCATTTACAAAGGCAGGCAATCCTGTTAGGGCGGAGGAGATGTATGAGTATATTATAGCTGAATGTAAAAAGCAGGTTGAAGATGTACAGGTAGGTATTTTTGGGGCAGATATGAAGGTTGAGCTCCTAAACGATGGTCCATTTACAGTGGTATTAGACTCAGTGGAGATATGTTAGCAAAAATAAGAAATTTTATGTAAAAGAAATTTAATAAAATAAAAATTACATTCTATCTTCACAAGTGAAATGTTTTATGCTACACTACAATGAGGTAGAAATGCCAATACAGGGAAAGTAGGACGAAGCAATGAAGAGAAATGATGTACACAAAATTATGATAATCGGCTCAGGTCCAATTATCATCGGACAGGCATGCGAGTTTGATTATTCAGGAACTCAGGCATGTAAGGCATTGAAGAATCTTGGTTATGAGATTGTACTGGTTAACTCAAACCCAGCTACAATTATGACTGACCCAGAGACAGCAGACAGAACTTATATAGAGCCTCTGAATGTAGAACGTTTAGAGCAGATCATTGCAAAAGAAAGACCAGATGCACTTCTTCCAAACCTTGGTGGACAGTCTGGATTAAACCTTTGTTCTGAGTTGAATCAGGCAGGTGTTTTAGACAAGTACAACGTTAAGGTTATCGGTGTTCAGGTTGACGCTATTGAGCGTGGTGAGGACCGTATCGAGTTTAAGAAGGCAATGGATGAGCTTGGTATAGAGATGGCTAGAAGTGAGGTTGCTTACTCGGTAGATGAGGCCGTGGCTATAGCAGACAAGCTTGGTTACCCAGTAGTTCTTCGTCCAGCATATACAATGGGTGGAGCAGGCGGTGGCCTTGTATACAATATCGACGAGCTTAAGACAGTTTGTGAGAGAGGTTTACAGGCATCACTTGTAGGTCAGGTTCTTGTAGAGGAGTCAATCCTTGGTTGGGAAGAGCTTGAGGTTGAGGTTGTTCGTGATTCAAAGAACAACATGATTACAGTTTGTTTAATTGAGAATATTGATCCTCTTGGTGTTCATACAGGAGATTCATTCTGTTCAGCACCTATGCTTACAATTTCTGAAGAGACTCAGAAGAGACTTCAGGAGCAGGCATATAAGATAGTAGAGTCAGTAGAGGTTATTGGTGGTACAAACGTACAGTTTGCTCATGATCCAGTTTCAGACAGAATTATAGTTATAGAGATTAACCCAAGAACATCTCGTTCATCAGCTCTTGCTTCAAAGGCGACAGGTTTCCCTATCGCTCTTGTATCGGCTATGCTTGCAAGTGGTCTTACACTTGATGAGATTCCTTGTGGTAAGTATGGTACACTTGATAAGTATGTTCCAAATGGTGATTACATCGTTATCAAGTTTGCTAGATGGGCATTTGAGAAGTTTAAGGGAGCTCAGGACAAGCTTGGCACACAGATGCGTGCAGTAGGTGAAGTAATGAGCATTGGTAAGACATATAAGGAAGCATTCCAGAAGGCTATCCGTTCTCTTGAGAATGGCCGTTATGGTTTAGGTGGAGCAAAGGATTTTGCTACAAAGACAAAGGAAGAGCTTCTTACAATGTTAAATACAGCAAGCAGTGAAAGACATTTCATTATGTACGAAGCTATCAGAAAGGGTGCTACTGCAGATGAGATACATGCTTGTACAAAGGTTAAGCATTACTTTATAGAGCAGATGAAGGAGCTTGTTGAGGAAGAAGAGGCACTTAAGGCATGTGCAGGAAGTCTTCCATCAGTAGAAGCTTTAGAGAGTGCGAAGAAGAATGGTTTCTCAGACAAGTACTTAAGCCAGATTATGAACGTTTCTGAGAAGGATATTAGAGATATGCGCCTTGCTAATGGTATCGTTGAGAAGTGGGAAGGCGTACACGTAAGTGGTACAGAAGATTCTGCATACTACTACTCAAGCTACAATATAAAGGATGATGTACAGCCAAAGGACGCAGGAAAGAAAAAGGTAATGATTCTTGGTGGTGGTCCAAACCGTATCGGTCAGGGTATAGAGTTCGATTATTGCTGTGTACATGCTTCAAAGGCATTAAAGGAGCTTGGATTTGAGACAATCATTGTAAACTGTAATCCAGAGACAGTTTCAACAGATTACGATACATCAGATAGACTTTACTTCGAGCCACTGACTTTAGAGGATGTTCTTAGTATTCATGATAAAGAAAAGCCAGTTGGTGTTATTGCACAGTTTGGTGGACAGACTCCACTTAACCTTGCAGCTGACTTAAAGAAGGCTGGAGTAAATATCTTAGGTACAACACCTGAGACAATCGACCTTGCAGAGGACAGAGACTTATTCCGTGCTATGATGGATAAGCTTGAGATACCAATGCCAGAGTCAGGTATGGCAGTAAATGCAGAGGAAGCTATAGCAATTGCTGAGAAAATCGGCTATCCGGTAATGGTTCGTCCTTCATACGTTCTTGGTGGACGTGGTATGGAGGTTGTATATGATAGCGAGGCACTTGCATTCTACATGAATGCAGCTGTCTGTGT
>JBGVKG010000035.1:0-29290 GCA_045123575.1 Lachnospiraceae bacterium | reverse complement strand
GATAGAGTAAATTTACTGTCAGTTAGAAAACAAAAGAGAGCCCCTAAGACATAAGATTTCACTAATTAGTTTTCACAAGTTTACAACAGTTTGCTACTTTTGTCAAAAGTGGCTTCATAGCACTTTTATTCATCCCTGCTTGGCTGTTATTTTATCTACAGTGGAATGGGTGTCAAGGACTTTAGCCTTCGGTGCGTAGCATCCTTGACTCCCATTCCTCTGTAGATATACTGTAATCAAGCAGGCATGATTAAATGTGTACACCTACTTATATGAATCTCAAATTTTCTCTTATCTTTATTATCTTTCTTGATGTTTCTCCTGGGATTGTTGCTTGTATTCTTTCAATATAGCTCTTCGCTTGATTATAATGTTCTTCCCTGATTTCCCTTAATGACACACTTTTCAGTACTATATCATCTGTTCCTGTTCTTTTTAAACTTCTCTGCTCTCGACTATATTTTACCAAGTCTATTATCTTTTCTCTGCCATAATTCTTCTCATAACAACGAAGCTTGCTCATTCTATCTGCTCCCGTTTGACTCCATCCCATTGGTCGTGAACTTAATCTATCTGAAAGTACATGACTTACATGTCCCTCTGCACTACATCCGTCTACTATCTCACTATGCAGGCACAACATTACTGCTGACCAGTTGTTCAGCACATACGTCTGAAGCTTTTCTATTGGTTCTGTATTATTAGTAGACCTAATCATTGCGTCTGTATAGTCTCTAAATCCCTTCCTTGAACGCTTATACAACTGATGCCATATTTCTTCTTTTGCTATGTCCTTTTCGTCAAGCATCTGTCCTGATGCTGCATTTATATATTTCATCAGATGGAACTTATCTGCACAAAATACAGCCTTTGCAACATAATCAGCACCACTTTTTATCCATGATGCTCCATCTCCGCTTATAAATATTTTTTCTATCTTATCTGTTTTGTATGTTTTAGATATGAAATCATTTACATTATTCCAAAACTTTTCTATTCCCACGTGTCCCTGATATAAGCCTCCAAAATGAAACTTATTTACCAACTCTTTTTTGCCTTTACATCCCGGTGTTTCACGCTTATATTCATATACATATGCAAGTCTGCTTATGAAACCCGCATTATCCTCTTTTTTAGTCCATCTACCGTGTTGTTCCGCTACATGGTCTTCGTCTGCCTCAATAAACAAATATGTGCACTCCTTCTTTGTTTCTGGCGCTTCATACGGAATCTCATCTGCTATCTGATGTACTTTATTCATAACTGTTGTTTTAGATATTTTAGACTTGCTTGGAAGTACTTTTGCAGCTTCTGAGTAACTTGTTTTTAAAGCTTCTGTGAGCATCATAACCTCTGCTTCTTCTGTAAATCTTTCATGTTTTTCAAGACCCATCATTTCTTCTATAAGGCATACATATCCACCTTCTTCGGAAAGTCTTTTGTAGTAGGTACAATCAAATGTGATATCTCCAACTGAACTTATAAGTGTTCGCGTGTCCTTGCGTTGAACATTGTAGCGTCCTTCTCGATAACTACAGTTATAGATCATTTCATCCATACTGCTTAATAGATTAGACATAAACATTGCTGCAACTGCATCAGTTGTAGCTTTTGTAGCTGTTTCTAAAGTATGAAAATCCTTTGGATTCTTAAAAAAAATCTCCTCAGTTTCCAATAAACCATTCACTAAAGTTTCTAAAAGTGCTATAATATTCATGAGAGCGACTCCTCCTTGGTGTTAGATTTGTAGCAAAACCATTATACCTCAGAGGATGTTCACTCTCATCTTTTATTTTCTTATTCAACCAACAAAATCTTTACTCCGTATACGCCTATCAGAAACATTTGTTTCTGGTGGGCGTATTTTCGTAGACTAGTCTATTGTGTATACGTCAAAGTAACAATACTTATCGCCTTCTTTAACTAAATAAAATACCTTTTTTACTTCTTTTTCATACTTTATAACTTCATTATCTTCGTAACCAATTTCAAGCACAGTAGTACCCTTCGACCAATATTTATCCGTTACTTCACCCACCATATCAGAGCTAAACTTTAAAGCTTTCATTAAATCCTGAACTATCATTCCCCTTCTAAAGTCTCTTGCATCCTTAGAAACAAAATCATTTACTATAAATTTATATCCCTTTTCAATATGAAGGTCTAGAAAATACTCCTTATATTCTTTTTCAATGGCAAATTTTTCTCCTTTATATCTATACTCTGTCGTAGGCTCTTCTGTACTCACTTCTTCACTAGGCTTCTTTGTGGTAGTTGGTGTCTCTGCGGTTGTAGACTTTTCGGTTGTAGAAATTTCCTGTGTTTCCTTCCCCGTATCTTTGCTACCACATCCTACCATAAATATACCTACCAGCATCACTATCAGCATACCTGCTATAATTCTTTACATCATTCCCGTCTACCTTTCGTACTTAATTATTTGTCATTATTGTACATTATCTATATTTCAATCCATTTAACAAAGGCAATATCATATATATAGGCTTTAATTTCAATGTGCCTATTTTACCTACATCCTTTTGTGACAGAAGATATCGTTCTCCCACCTGCTTTGAATATTTTTTCTCGAAATCATCGATAGATTTATGATTGTTTATCGCTGATGATTTTACCTCTATAGGTATAACCTTATTCTTTGATGTAATTAAGAAATCTATTTCAAAAGAATGTGTACTTCCTTCTTTTTTCCATATATGATAATACAAATCTCTTCCACTAGATTTTATTGCCTGCGCTACTACATTTTCATATAGATAGCCTAAATCTGCAGATAACGAATCGCTAAGAAGCTTCTTATATATATCTTCAATACCATTTTGAGCATCGTGAAAAAGCATTGTAGTAAACAAGCCTATATCAGATAAATACAATTTGAAACAATTCATATCTTTTGTCTGCGCCAATGAAACACTAGGATTCAAAACATTATAACACGGTAATACTAGTCCAGATTCAATTAACTCAAAAAGTCTCTCCTCATCCTTTCTTGTCTTTTGCTTCCCCGTTGCTGCCCCGATAACATAATGTTTCTTCTTTGCTGCAAGCTGACATGGAACAGATTTATACATATCTGTTATTCTGCCAGATGAATCAATCTTCTTTAAGTCATCATAATACAATTCTAATATCTCACGCTTAACTTTATCAACTGCCTCAAAATTATTTGTAGCGTTATATCGTTCTACTGCTTGTGGCATTCCACCTACAGCCATATAAATACGAAAATCCCTCATAGCACTACGATTAGCAACATTACCTAGTTCCATATTACTCTCGTATGCCTTATTCAAAACATTGGGATTACCGCCTGTAGCCCACATAAACTCTTCGTAGTCCATAGGATAAACATGAATTTTATGCTCCTCTGATGGAATTAAAATATTTTTAACATTTTTCTTTATAGATATTAAAGAACCAGTTTCTATATAATCATATCTACCATCCTTAACCAAATGTTTTATTGCTTGCCTGGCCTTTGGAAACAATTGAATTTCATCAAAAATAATAACCGATTTTCTTTCATATAATTCTACACCAGTTTCCATTTGTAACCTTAAAAAGAAACGATCCAGCTTTGATATATCATCAAATATATCTATCATTTCTTTACTTGTGTTTGAAAAATCAATCAGTATATATGAGTCATATTCATTACGTGCGAATTCTTCTGCTATTGTTGTCTTTCCAACACGTCTTGCGCCTTCAAGCAAGCATGCATACTTTCCATCCCATTCTTTCTTCCATGTCAATAATTCTTCATATACTTTTCTTTTAAACATCCTGTCGCCTTCCATATATTAATATTTTGATAAATCTACCTCTTTTTATACATTTTACTAGATAAGTATATTTTTTTCAATACTACAAACACTAAAAAGTATAATTATTTCAACACTCCAACCAACAAAAAGTATAATTATTTCAACACTCCAAACTAAATACAACTACGATTAATCACAAAAAGTCGCTCCAGCATACCTGCCAGAGCGACTTTTATTCGTATAACTATATTCTATATTTACGCATTAGCTTCTTCGAACTTCTTCATGAAGTCAACAAGTGCCTGAACACCCTCGATTGGCATAGCATTGTAGATAGAAGCTCTCATACCACCAACTGTTCTGTGTCCCTTAAGGTTCTCGAAACCAGCTTCCTTAGCTTCCTTAACAAACTTAGCATCTAACTCCTCGTTACCTGTTACGAATGGCACGTTCATAAGAGAACGATCCTTCTTCTCTACAGTACCCTTGAAAAGCTTGCTCTCATCTAAGAAATCATAAAGAATCTTAGCCTTCTTCTCATTGTACTCCTTCATAGCTGAAAGACCACCCATCTTCTTTAACCACTTAAATACCTTGCCACAGATGTAGATATTGTAGCATGGAGGTGTGTTGTACATAGAACCATTGTCAGCGTGAATCTTGTACTTCATCATTGTTGGTGTTCCTGGAAGAACGTCCTCTGTGATTAAGTCTTCTCTGATGATAACGATAACCATACCTGCTGGTCCGATATTCTTCTGAACACCACCGTAGATAACGCCGTACTTTGTTACATCAATTGGCTCTGATAAGAAGCATGATGAAACATCAGATACAAGGTCCTTACCCTTTGTATTTGGAAGCTCCTTAAACTTTGTTCCATAGATTGTGTTGTTCTCACAGATGTATACATAGTCAGCATCCTCAGGGATGTCAAGGTCTGAGCAATCTGGTATGTAAGAGAATGTCTTATCTGCTGATGAAGCTACCTCAACAGCCTCACCGTACATCTTAGCTTCCTGATAAGCCTTCTTAGCCCACTGACCTGTTACGATATGAGCTGCCTTCTTATTCTTCATAAGGTTCATAGGTATCATTGCGAACTGTAATGATGCACCACCCTGTAAGAATAATACCTTGTAGTTATCAGGTATATTCATAAGCTCTCTTAAATCAGCCTCTGCCTCATCGATGATAGCCTGATAAGCCTTTGAACGATGGCTCATCTCCATAACTGACATACCTGTGCCGTTATAATCCATCATCTCTGCTGCTGCTTCCTTTAATACTTCCTCTGGTAATACTGCTGGTCCAGCAGAAAAGTTATAAATTCTTCCCATTGTTTAGTCCTCCTATTTCTACCGATTTCCAGATTTTCTTTACAGAAAATCTGGCCCGGCTCTTTTACATTTTCGTTGTATTTACATTTCTCAGCAAAACTACTTCGTAGTTTCGGCCTTAGCCAAGTCCTCAGCGCTAAATGCCTCTGCAATAGCTGCTCCTGGTGCAACCATTGGGAATACCTTATCATCTCTATCTATCTGACAGTCGATAACTGCTGGACGGCCAAGAGCGATAGCTTCCTTGAGCACTGTCTCAAACTCTTCCTTCTTAGTAACAGTGTAACCCTTTGCACCCATAGCCTCTGCCAGCTTCTCAAAGTTAACATCATCATTAAGAATTGTATTTGAGTATCTCTGTCCGTAGAACAATGTCTGCCACTGTCTAACCATACCTAACACGCCATTGTTGATAACAACCTGTACGATAGGAATATTGTATCTAGCTGCTGTTGCTATCTCGTTCATATTCATACGGAAGCAACCATCACCAGCTATGTTGATAACTGTCTTCTCAGGTCTAGCCATCTTTGCACCAAGTGATGCTCCAAGACCATAACCCATAGTACCAAGACCACCTGATGAAAGAAGTGTTCTAGGCTCCTTATACTTGTAGAACTGTGCAGCCCACATCTGATGCTGACCAACCTCTGTCGTGATGATAGCATCACCGTTTGTTACCTCGTAAATCTTCTCTACGATAAATGGACCTGTAAGAGCATTCTTATCATATGTAAGTGGATACTTAGCTGCATACTCCTTGATGTGGTTAAGCCACTCTGTATGCTCCTGCTGCTCTAATTTAGCGTTTATTCTATCAAGAACTTCCTTTGCATCACCGATAAGGCTTACATCTGTTCTGATATTCTTGTTAATCTCAGCTGCATCTACATCGATATGAAGTATCTTTGCATTGTTTGCAAACTTCTTAGCATTACCTGTAACTCTGTCTGAGAATCTAGCACCTACAGCGATAAGTAAATCACACTCAGACACACCGAAGTTAGATGTCTTTGTACCGTGCATACCTATCATACCAGTGTAGTTCTCTTCTGTACCGGCATATACACCCTTACCCATAAGAGAATCACATACAGGTGCGTCTACCTTCTTAGCAAATGTTCTAAACTCTTCTGCTGCCTCAGCTGCGACAACACCACCACCTACATAGATGTATGGCTTCTTAGCAGCCTTTATAAGCTCAATAGCCTTATCGATATCAGCATCTACTATAGTAGATGTTCTTCTCTCTATCTTCTTTGGCTCTACCTTTTCGTACTCGCAAGAGTTAGCTGTACAATCCTTTGTGATATCTACAAGAACTGGGCCTGGTCTACCAGTCTGTGCTATCTCGAAAGCTCTTCTGATAGTAGGAGCCACGTCCTCTACCTTCTTAACGATAAAGCTGTGCTTTGTAATAGGCATTACAACACCTGCGATATCAACCTCCTGGAATGAATCCTTACCAAGAAGTGGTGTACCTACGTTAGCTGTGATAGCTACCACTGGAATACTATCCATATATGCTGTAGCTATACCTGTTACAAGATTTGTTGCACCTGGACCTGATGTAGCCATACATACACCCACCTTGCCTGTTGCTCTAGCGTAGCCGTCTGCTGCATGTGAAGCACCCTGCTCATGTGATGTAAGGATATGGAATATCTCATCCTGATGCTTGTATAATGCGTCGTATACATTGAGGATTGTTCCACCTGGATATCCAAATACTGTATCTACGCCCTGCTCTTTTAAACATTCAATTACTATTTCTGAACCTGTTAAAATCTGTGCCATATTTACTCTCCGTTCCGCCGCTTATTCCACGACTATTTTATGGTTTTTATCTGTTTGAAAATATTCAACTTAATATATTAGTTTAATATGAAATCTTCAATATGTCTAGAGGCTTCTTAAAACTGCTCCCTTATCTGCTGATGTTACAAGCGAAGCGTATCTAGCATGGTAGCCTGTAAGCTTCTTCTCCTTTGGCTGCCACTTAGCCTTACGCTCTGCTAAAACCTCATCCGATACCTTCACATCTATACGATGATTGTCGATATCAATGCTGATGATATCTCCCTCTTCTACTAAAGCGATAGGTCCGCCTACTGCTGCCTCTGGTGAAACATGTCCGATAGAAGCTCCTCTAGATGCTCCTGAGAATCTACCATCTGTAATAAGTGCTACTGATGAGCCAAGTCCCATACCTGCTATAGCTGATGTAGGATTGAGCATTTCTCTCATACCTGGGCCACCCTTAGGTCCCTCGTAACGGATAACTACTACGTCACCTGCTACAATCTTGCCACCCTTGATAGCCTCGATAGCATCCTCTTCACAGTCAAATACTCTAGCTGGTCCCTCGTGTGCAAGCATCTCTGGCACTACTGCTGAACGCTTAACTACACATGAATCTGGAGCTAAATTACCACGAAGAACTGCGATACCGCCTACCTCACTATATGGATTTTCTACTGGTCTTATAACCTCTGGATTCTTATTCACATGACCTTCGATATTTTCACCAACAGTCTTACCTGTACAAGTCATACAGCTTGTGTCAAGAAGTCCCTTCTTATTTAATTCATTCATTACAGCATACACACCGCCAGCCTCGTTAAGGTCCTCCATATATGTATGTCCTGCTGGTGCAAGGTGACAAAGGTTAGGTGTCACTGCACTGATTTCATTTGCGATATCAAGGTTGATATCTACTCCAGCCTCATGAGCGATAGCTGGAAGGTGAAGCATACTGTTTGTAGAGCATCCAAGTGCCATATCTACAGCCAATGCATTTCTAAATGCCTTCTCTGTCATAATATCTCTTGGTCTAATATCCTGCTCTATAAGCTTCATTATCTGCATACCTGCATGCTTAGCAAGCTTGATTCTCTCTGAATATACTGCTGGAATAGTACCATTTCCACTAAGACCCATACCAAGTGCCTCAGTAAGACAGTTCATACTATTAGCTGTGTACATACCTGAGCATGAACCACATGTAGGACAAGCCTTGTTCTCAAACTCCTCTACATCCTCAAGTGTCATTGTACCTGCTGCGTATGAACCAACAGCCTCAAACATACTTGAAAGAGATGTCTTACAGCCCTTTACACGACCAGCCAACATTGGACCACCACTTACAAAGATAGTTGGAACATTAACTCTAGCTGCTGCCATAAGAAGTCCTGGAACATTCTTATCACAGTTTGGAATCATAACCAATGCGTCAAACTGATGAGCCAGTGCCATACACTCTGTGGAGTCTGCTATAAGGTCTCTTGTTACAAGAGAGTACTTCATACCCTGATGTCCCATAGCGATACCATCACATACAGCGATAGCTGGGAACATAATAGGTGTTCCGCCTGCCATAGCTACGCCCATCTTTACTGCGTCTGCTATCTTATCAAGATTCATATGTCCTGGAACTATCTCATTGTAAGAGCATACAATACCAACAAGTGGCTTCTCTAACTCTTCCTTTGTAAGTCCAAGAGCGTTAAACAAAGAACGGTGAGGAGCCTGCTGCATCCCCTTTGTTACATTATCACTTCTCATATTTATTACCAAGCCTTTCTGTATTTCTCATTAGAGGCGCTCACAGATAGCATCACCCATATCTGAGCAAGATACCTGCTTCATACCCTCTGACATAATATCAACTGTTCTTATACCATCCTTAAGTACCTGTCTAACTGCATCCTCCACTGCATTTGCCTCAGCATCAAGGTCAAATGAGTATCTAAGCATCATAGCTGCTGAAAGGATAGTGGCAAGTGGATTAGCTATATTCTTGCCTGCGATGTCAGGCGCTGCACCATGACTTGGCTCGTAGAGACCAAACTTGCCTTCTGCTAAGCTAGCCGATGGTAACATGCCGATAGAGCCTGTTATCATACTAGCCTCATCTGAAAGGATATCACCAAACATATTCTCTGTGATGATAACATCGAACTGAGCTGGGTCCTTTACAAGCTGCATAGCACAGTTGTCAACAAGCATATTTTCTAGAGTTACCTCTGGATAATCCTTAGCTACCTCTGCCACAACCTTCTGCCAGAGTCTTGATGAATCAAGTACGTTAGCCTTATCTACGCTTGTGACCTTCTTGCCTCTCTTCATAGCTATATCGAAGCCCTTTACGGCTATTCTTCTTATTTCATTTTCATTGTATGTAAGTGTATCGATAGCTGTCATGACACCGTTTACTTCTTCTGTCTTTCTCTCTCCGAAGTAAAGACCACCTGTAAGCTCTCTCACAACTACCATATCGAAGCCCGCATCTGCTATAGACTCCTTAAGTGGACATGCACTCTTTAACTCATCATAAAGATATGCTGGACGAAGATTTGCGAAGAGTCCAAGTCCCTTTCTGATAGCTAATAATCCTGCCTCTGGACGAAGATTTGGTGGTAACTGATACCAGCTATCCACTCCGACTCGGCCACCGACGGCTCCGAGCAATACCGCATCGCTCTTCTTAGCTGTCTCTAAGGCTTCTTCAGTCAATGGAACTCCGTGAGCGTCGATAGATACGCCACCCATCAGCACCTCCGTATATGTAAATGTATGACCGAACTTGCTGCCTACTTTGTCTAATACTTTTTTAGCTTCTCTGACAATCTCTGGACCTATTCCGTCACCTGAGATTACTGCAACATTAAAATTCATGTCGTCTACCTCTTTTCTCGTTTTTACTTTTTCATCTTTCAGTCTGTAACGCTTTAATTAGAAAAAGTTACTATGCCTAGTTTATACTAAAACAGATAATATTTCAACCCTAAAATGCAACTTTCTTGTGATTTTCAAAAAACATTTTACTTCTGCTTGGTTAATATCTCTCCATCACTAACTGTTACCTTGGTTTTTCCAAATACTGAACCCTCGGCTCCACTTATCGTAAAGTAAAATTTAATATTACCATCATCCTCAAAAGTAATATATCCCTCGTATTTATCTTCGTCTGTTGTCTCTTTAAACTTTATTTTATCACCATCAATATATGGCTCTTCCATAGTTACGTCTAATATATTACTATCAGTATCAATAAGCTTAATATCCACCTTAAGCTTATCCTCTTCATCATATCGTATCTGTAATACAATATCTGATTCGAGGACAATCATATACTTGGTATCACCTGTATATGTTCCCACAGCTGCACGTACATCCTCTTCTGCAATTTCATCAACAAACAAGCCAAATGGCTCACCTGTTACAGCATCATAACCTACTACACCACCTGTTGCAACCACTGCTGTTAATCCTAACCCAGCAAGTACTTTTCCAAGGGATGCACCCTTTTTCGCTGCATTAACAGCGCCACCTGTTGGCATCTGTGTGCCGTAGACTGCCTGTGGTGCCATATTGCCATACATCTGCTGCTGTGGCATATTTCCGTACATTTGTCCTGATGCCGTATTTCCATACATCTGCTGCTGTGGCGCTGGACTTGTATATGCCTGCTGGAATGGTTGGCTCTGGTTAGGTGCATTCTGCGCTGTAGTCTGTGCATTATAAGATACTATTCTATACTTTGTCGCCTGATATACATTGCTTGCAGCAGCTGGCGACAGCATATTGGAAGCCTTGTTTGACAGCCACCAAATAGCAAGCAAGATAGCTGGTATATTGATAGAGTATAGCTTGTATCCACCCTGCTTTTGCATCTCTTCCACACGACTCTTTATGTACTTCTTTGCGTAGTTTAATCTGCTCTTTATAGTGTTAGGCGAGCACCCTTCTGCATTGGCAATTTCCTCTATCTTCATATTATCATAATAAAAAGCCACAAGCGCTGCCTTCTGCAATGGCGGAAGCTCATCAATAATATTCATCAGTATATTGGCAGTCTCATTCTTATCTATAGACTCTTCAGGACTCCACTCTATATTATCATCCTCTATGGTATCAAAAAGTCCCTCTGCTTCCTCATCAAGCAATACTTCCTTCTTCTTACGGAAGATTCTCATACCCTGATTATATGTAACCGACCCAAGCCACGCATACACATTGTTAGGGTCTTCCAATGAACCTATATTTTTAAATGCCTGTATGTAAGTTTCCTGCAACAAATCAATTGCATCCTCATCATCCTGCATAATATATTTTGCACGGGCATACACGTAGTTATATGTCTGAGAGTACACATAGTTAAATCCTTGCTCATTTCCCTGTTTCATCAACATCACTGCGTTATATAATTCATTTGTAATAGCCATAATAGCCTCCTGTAATATTTAAATTCACTGATTTATAGCTCTAAAAATTATATAATAAAACCATATAAAAATCAATAAAGCGCAAACTTTCCGTCATAAGTCTGCGCTTCTTTTACTTAATGTGCGTCTATAGCATTATTTATTTTTTCCATGCTTTAAAAGTATAGTGGCTACTGCTGATGTAAATGGTACTGTCAATATAATACCCATAGTTCCAGCTATTCCACTCATTATTTCAATAGCAATTGAATACATATTCATTATCTGATGCATCTCGTAGTTATATGCATAGATAATCATAACTAAGTTAATACTTCCACCAACATAAGCCAATATCAATGTATTTGACATAGTTCCTATCATATCTCTACCAATGTTTATACCTGCATTAAACAAAGCCTTACTACTTATCTCTGGACTATTTATTTGTATTTCATTAAGGGATGATGATACCGACATAGCTACATCCATTACTGCTCCTAGAGATGATATAAGTATTCCTGAAAACAGCATACCACCTACATCAAGCTTAGAAAATCTACTTATATGTACAAGAGTCTCTATTTCTTCAACATTATAGCCATTTACATTGGCTGCATTACCAAATAGCACAGCAATAATACCTGCAACAACAACTCCACATACAGTTCCTATCATAGCGCTGATAGATTTTATTTCCAGGTCTGATATAAGTATATGAGTTATAACCGTTATAAGTATGACCGAAATAACAGCAGCTAAAAATGGTGACACACCTACGAACATCATAGGTACATATAGCATAATAACCACAATAACCGTAAATATCAGTGCTAGTATTGAGTTAAAGCCTTTTTTCCCCCCTACCAGCCACATTACACCCAAAAATGCTGCTAACAAAACTAAGATTTCAAATTCTCTGTCGTAATTATAAACATTAGCAGACAACTTACCATCATACTCTCCCAATCTTACGATAACTTTTGTTCCCACTTTGCAGTCCGCACCATAGAGATAGCCATTCATACTGTAACCACTGACTGTTTCACCTTTGTAAGTACCAGATTTTATAAGAAGAGTAACCTCCTGGCTAGCTCCGAGGTCTGCCTCGTTACTTGCCGGAAGGTCTTCTCTTGATGTTTCTGTCACTACCGCTCTCGCATATTCTGTACCATCATCTGGTAGAAGCGGTGTTTTTTCTATATTGTTTCCAAAGATGAAAATCCCTATGACAATTCCTATTACTATAAAATATTTACCGCAATTAGATATTATCATTTTTAGCAATTTTCTTCCTTCTTTCTATTTGTTACTACAAGGCCAAGTCCACCTACAATCAACATACCTGCAATGATATACCATACATTTGTAGCATCACCAGTCTTATCTGCATCAGTTACTCCCGAACCATCTGTTGAATTTGATGAATTATTTTCATCATTACTTACAACCTTAAGACTAGACATAGCTGTAACAACCGCACTCTTAGCTGACTCGAGATAATTAGCATCTACTATAGGAAGTACTGCCTTCTCCTCTGTTGTCATATCTTCCACATTCTTAAAGTTCTGTGTGTAAAGAGTCTTGTCAAGTAATGTTGATAAGCCCTTCTTGAATCTGTTGTAATACTTTATGCTTCCATCTTCCTTAACAGAGAAATCCATGTCCTCACTGCTCTTAACATGACCATATCCCAATGTACTACCATCTGCTGTTGTCGCAACACATCTGTCATCTGCTGTTCTGTAGTTCTCTGTAAGCTCAGCTGCCAATGTATCCTCAGCTGTTGTAAATGCTGTCTGGATGCCTTTAAGTGTCTCTACAGCTGTCTTTAATGCCGCCAAACTCTCTGCTGTATATTTAACATCTGATCCAAGCTTCTCTTCTGCCTGTGCGATAATGTCCTCTACAGAAGCTTCGCTTGCTGTCTTGCTGATTGTAAAGGTATCTGCATACTGGTCACCATTGTAATCGAATGTCTTAATTTTTACGCTGTCCTCTGTAAACTCAAGTGCTGAGAATGTTGGAAGACATACATTAGTTCTGTCTGCAAGATAGTACTGCTTGTAACTTACAAAGTCATAATACTTCGAACCTGATGCAGATCCTGTTGTAACATAAAGTGTTCCCTCTGGATTAACAACCTTGGCATCTGTGATATCATAATTAATTACATTACCATCTAATATCTGGTAACTTCTTGAATATGTATGGTCATGACCGTTAAGACAGATATCGATGTCAAACTCATCCATAAGTGGAGCAAAGATAATTCTGTTAGCTGTTGCATCTGTATCTGAGTGTGTGCTTGAACCATAGATGTCGATGTGGAAGTATGCGATTCTCCACTTTGCGTCAGGATTAGAAGCTACAGCCTGCTCCATTAGTACTCTATGCTCTGCCTGATTTCTATTATTGCTGTTTAAACAGATGAATAACACATCTCCATATGAGAAGTAGAAGTCATAGCCTGCCTCTGTCCAGCCTAATTTGCTCTCTGTGTTAGGATTGTTAAAATGCTGCGAATAATCAACACCCATTGTATCGTGATTGCCTATAGTAGCTGCTACTGGGATACTTCTAAGAGCACCCGGATACAAGTAGCCGGCATACTCACTCTCTCTTATCTGCTTATTTTTCTCATCATTAGCTTTATGCCAATCTACCTGATCACCTACTGATAAAAGTAAGGCTGCATTTGAATATAATGAAGCGGCAGTTTCTACTGTCTTATTCCAGTTGTAGGTATCTCTTGAAATATCCTTGTTGTTATCTCCACCGGAAGCACCCACCTGCGGGTCACCTGTTACGATAACTGAGAAATTATCTACATCAGCTGTGCTGTACTCGAAAGCCTCTGACCACTCTGTTGCTGAACCGTTATAGTTGTCTGTATACTGGTACTTGTACTCTGTGTTGTTCTTAAAATATCCCTCTATAGAAACGTGATTGTATGCCTCGTATGTAACTCCATCTAAGTTAGATGTACTAATCTCTGTAGCAGTACCCTTAAATAGCTTTGCATTTGCCTCGTCGCCAACTGTCCAAATCTTAATAGCAGGTGTGATTCCCTTATCCTCTGAATACCATGCAAAATTTAAATCCTTCTCCGAATTGCCCGGTGTTAATGCTATCTTTCCTGAATCAGCCTTTTCTCCAGCATTCCAAACATTAGCCAACCAATCCTGATAGTCCGAATCATTATCTGTGTTGTTTCTAAATGTTGAATTGTCTACTCTCACCTCTTCGCCGTAGGCAAAAACATTCATAGGCATACATCCAACTACTAAAGCTGAAACCGTTGCCAAAGTTACAATTTTCTTTCCTAATCTCTTCTTCATCTTCTTTTTTCTACCTCATTTTTTGTGTGTATTCTTCGGGGTGCTATCCCCTCGAACCGATATGAAGTATAACAAAAGATTATAAAATGTAAGATACTCATTGGGTTATTTCTAGGTAAAAAAAAGAGGACTAATATTAAATAAATATAAAGAGGAACTTCAAAATGAAGTTCCTCGCAAAAGTTACTTTTATTTACTCGCATCAGTAAAATTCACTTCGTGAATTTTAGCTTTTGCCAGATTTTCTTTACAGAAAATCTGGTCTGGCTCTTACCAACGTTCTATATATTTACTCACATCAGTAAAATTCACTTCGTGAATTTTAGCCATAGCCTTTATACGTTTTCTATACATTCATACTCTTCAGTAAAGTTTTCTTCGAAAACCTTAGCCATACCTTACTTACAGTCTTTAATAGAGAATGAGATTCTACCCATCTTATCCTTGCCTAGGCATACAACCTTAACATGATCGCCAAGTGTAAGAACATCCTCAACGTGGTTGATTCTCTCCTCAGATATCTTAGAGATATGAACCATACCTTCCTTGCCTGGTGCGAACTCGATGAATGCACCGAACTCTTTGATGCTTATAACCTTACCTTCGAATACCATACCTTCTTCAAAGTCAGTAACGATAGTCTCGATCATCCTCTTAGCCTCAGCCATCTTATCAGCCTCTACGCCACAGATTGATACAGCGCCTTCGTCTGTGATATCAATCTTAACGCCTGTCTGCTCGATGATTGCGTTGATTGTCTTACCTCTCTGACCAACAACCTCACCTATCTTAGCTGGGTCGATCTGAATCTGGATAATCTTTGGAGCGTATGGACCAACCTCTGGTCTTGGCTCGGCGATAGCTGGCTTCATACAATTCTCCATAATGAACATTCTAGCTTCACGACACTGAGCGATAGCACCCTCAACGATAGGTCTTGTAAGACCATGAATCTTGATATCCATCTGGATAGCTGTGATACCTGCATCTGTACCTGTTACCTTGAAGTCCATATCACCAAAGAAGTCCTCAAGACCCTGGATATCTGTAAGAAGTACATAATCATCATCTGTATCACCTGTTACAAGACCACATGAGATACCTGCTACCATCTTCTTGATAGGTACACCGGCAGCCATAAGTGACATACATGATGCACATGTAGATGCCATAGATGTAGAACCGTTTGACTCAAATGTCTCTGATACTGTTCTGATAGCGTATGGGAACTCCTCCTCTGAAGGAAGAACTGGTATAAGCGCTCTCTCAGCTAATGCACCGTGACCAATCTCACGACGTCCTGGACCTCTTGAAACCTTTGTCTCACCTACTGAGTATCCTGGGAAGTTGTAATGGTGCATATATCTCTTAGATGTCTCATTTACATCAAGACCATCAAGCTTCTGTGCCTCTGATAATGGAGCTAATGTACATACGTTACAGATCTGTGTCTGTCCTCTTGTAAACATAGCTGAACCGTGTACTCTAGGGATAAGGTCAATCTCTGCTGCAAGTGGACGAATCTGTGAAAGCTGTCTACCATCTGGACGCTTGTGATCCTTTAAGATCATCTTTCTAACTGTCTTCTTCTGATACTGATATAAAGCTTCTGGAATAAGTGCAACCCACTCCTCGTTATCAGCAAATGCCTCTACAAGCTTCTCGCTGATAGCCTTGATGTTGCCTTCTCTTGTCTGCTTATCATCTGTGAATACTGCTACTTCCATCTCCTCTGGAGTAACAACTGTCTTCATAGCCTCGAATAACTCTGCTGGTATAGCACAGCTCTCATATGTGTGCTTCTCCTTACCAACCTCTGCTACGATTGTCTCGATAAACTCGATAACCTTCTGGTTAATCTCGTGAGCAGCATATATAGCCTCGATCATCTTTGCCTCTGGTACTTCGTTAGCACCAGCCTCGATCATGATAACCTTTTCCTTTGTAGATGCAACTGTAAGCTTAAGATCAGAAACAGCGTTCTGTGTTGCATTTGGGTTGAATACGAATTCACCATTAATGAGACCTACCTGTGTAGTAGCACATGGACCATCAAATGGGATATCAGATATAGCTACTGCTATAGCTGAACCAAGCATAGCTGTAAGCTCTGGGCTACACTCTGGATCAACTGACATAACCATATTGTTAAGTGTTACATCATTTCTGTAATCCTTAGGGAATAATGGTCTCATTGGACGGTCAATAACTCTTGATGTAAGGATAGCATTCTCAGAAGCCTTACCCTCTCTCTTATTGAAACCACCAGGAATCTTACCAACTGCGTATAACTTCTCCTCATACTCAACTGAGAGTGGGAAGAAATCGATACCATCTCTTGGCTTGTCTGAAGCTGTAGCTGTAGATAATACTACAGTATCGCCATAGTGCATTAAGGCTGCACCGTTTGCCTGCTTAGCAACTCTGCCGACATCAACTGTAAGTGTTCTGCCTGCAAGTTCCATCGAAAAACTCTTGTACATAATGTCCTCCTGTTAAATAAATTATTTTCTTTAACTGGTGGAAATCATATTGTAGTTATATCATAACTGCAATTTATGTCCGAAAACACTGAAATCTTCACAAGTCTTTATGAAGCATTCAGTGGTCTCGGTTTTCTTATCTCCACCAGTTTTTGTATGGTGTATTTTGATGTTTTTTAAATAAGAGTTTGCTTGCAAACTCTTTGCGCCCCAACGGTATTGCGAAGCAATTAACTTCTTCTCCGTGAGGTGCACAATAAATCGCAGTCGCTTGCGGCTACGATTAAGTCCTTAGCGGAGCGTTTTATCATATAGGAAAGTTCTCCAAACTTTCCTAACGATAAAGACAAAGGATAGACAAGGCGCGCCTTGTCTATCCTCGTTACATCTATAATTACTTTCTGATGCCTAACTTCTCGATTAAGCTTCTGTAACCCTCAAGGTCTGTCTTCTTTAAGTAATCAAGTAAACCACGTCTCTGACCTACCATCTTAAGAAGACCTCTTCTTGAATGGTGATCCTTCTGATGTGTCTTTAAGTGCTCTGTAAGCTCCTTAATTCTGAATGTTAAGATTGCGATCTGAACCTCTGGAGAACCTGTGTCCTCTGGTGTTCTACCGTATGTCTTAATAAGTTCTGCCTTCTGCTCTCTTGTTATCATGGCAAATTCCTCCTTTAAAATATATATCGCCATACACTTCAGTACCGGTCGGAGTGTCCAAACACCGAGTGTCGGCTAAATGTATTATGCACATTTGTGCGTAACCTTTAGTATTATAGCAAAAAAAGAGGGCAAAGTCAATAGCTTTGCCCTCTTAAAATTCAATCAACTATTTAATTACTCGTATTACTCTGTATGGTGTAGCGTAGAATGCACTTCCAATACAGATGCCTGCTCTTTCATTAGCCGCATGAATAATCTTGCCATTACCAATGTATATAGCTACATGTCCAGAATTAGCTGAGTACTTGTATACAAAGATATCTCCTGGTCTAGCATTGCTTACAGAAACAGTTGTACCTACACCTGTTCTAAAAGCCTTTGATGTTCTTGGTAAATTATATCCAAACTTAGCATATATCTGCTTAACGAAACCAGAACAGTCAATACCCTTTGTAAGGCTATTTCCGCCCCACTTATATGGATTTCCTAAGAACTGATATGCATAGTTAATAAGGTCGATTGCTACCTGTGGTACAGGCTCATTTGTATTGTATGAACCATAGTTATGTGTTTCAATCTTTGTCGCTGTTGGTAATGTATATATATCATCTACATACTCAGATGCTACATATCCTGTAAGATTATTTACAGTTACCTTATACCAGCCATCCTTTAAATCCTCAACTATCTGAAGATGTGTACCCTTTGCTACCTTTGTTGAAACAGCACAATCTGTCGAAGGAAGCTCTCTAATGTTAAGCTTGTCACAATTAACAGCTAAGACTCTGTCCATCTTCTCCATAGCCTTAACATTTGCATCATAGCCTGTTAAGATGTAATCTGCTGAAACATAACCTGTTACGTCACCAGACTTAATCTTATACCAACCATTCTTTTCTTCAAGAATCTCACATGCAGCATAACCAGGCATCTTACCAACTATTGCATGATTAGTACCTGCGCCCTTTCTTACATTCAAGTAAGATGTTACATTTGAGATACCAAGGTTTGTATAACCAGAAATAACTGAGCCCTCTGGGACAATAGATGTAACTAAATCCATATCCTTTATAGCATCGTTAGCTTCTTCATCTGTAATCTTGTCATTCTCATAGAGATAATCGTTAAACGAATCCATGATACCTGCAAAACCTACATTGAGATAGCTAATATTTCCTGTTCTCTCTGATACATCACTGTCTGTTCCATCCATAGTATCTACTACTGATGATACACCTACTGATGATATATTTGTGTTTCCGCTAACTGCAGGTGTCTGTGTCTCCTGCTTGTCCGCTACTATTTCGCCATTTTTATCCTTTGTGCCAGAACCTGTTGTCGAGCTTGATAATATTGCAGCCGCACTGATAATTGCTGCTAATCCGCTTGCTACAATAACTACTAATTTCTTTTTCATAGTTCCTCCAAATGCTACGCCATTTGTTACGTTTTTGTTACATAGATAGCTACATTATAGCACTAATTTCCTATATGTCAACCCCAAAAGCGTATTTTGGCATATTTTGGCATTAGTATATATTGTACTGATCCTCATCGTATATAGCAAATGCAATGTTTGTAGCATGGTCAGATACTCTCTCAAGGTTAGAAACCATATCTGAGAATATTGATGACTTAGCCTTACATTCATTAGTTGCTAAACGTCTTACGTGGTTATGCTGAAGCTCCTTCTCTAATACGTCTACTTCCTTTTCTAAGGCTACTATCTCCTTAAGGTGCTCCTCTGTCTGCTCAGTAAATGTCTCAATAGCGTAATTTACAGTCTTCATAACCTTTTCAAACATATCTGTAAGTTCAGATATTCCTGTATTACTAAATACAATATCTTCTTCAATTCTGCTCATAGCCACATCTGCTAAGTTTTCAGCATGATCACTTATTCTCTCCAAGTCATTTACAACATGGAAGTATCCAGCTATATTCTTCTGCTCCTTTATAGGGAATGAATGCTGGTTCAATTTTACAAGATAATATGTAATCTCTGTACATAAGAAGTCTACTTCCTTCTCTGTATCATATACCTGCTGTATCTTCATCCTATCTAGCTCTATTACTGCTTCAAATGCTGTCTGAAGATTATTAGCTGCTAACTCACCCATTCTCTTGATTTCCTTAACAGCCTCAACAAGGTCTGCTGATGGAGTTGTAGACATACTCTGATTGATATATACAAGCTCATAACCCTCTTCCTTCTTGTCTACACCTCTTACTGTTAACTGTGTCAACTTAACTATAGGCTTAGCCAATGGGAACATAAGGATAACCTGTACAATCTTAAATATTGTATGTGCATTAGCGATTGCTCTTGATACAAGCTGTTCATTTGTATATGGATGTACAATCAAATGCTTAGTTAAATTCATTATCATTTCCTCTATCTGCGCAGAGAAAGGAACAAGTACTAACATAAGCAACGCTGAACCAAGTATATTTACATAAAGATGAATAAGAGCTGCTCTCTTAGCATCCTTCTTACCTGCAAGTGAAACGATAAGTGCAGTAACACATGAACCGATATTACAACCAAGCACCATGAAAAATACCATTTCGATATCTGTGATAACACCTGCTCCAGCCATAGCAATTATAATACCAACTGTAGCTGATGAACTCTGTATAACTGCTGTCAATAAAAATCCTGCCAATAACGCAAGGAATGGATTGCTAAGTGTTAAAATAATATTCTTTACAACGTCAGCTTCTCTTACATCATACATAGCACCTGACATTGTCTCCATACCGAAGAACAATATACCAAAACCTAAAACTACTTCACCAAGACGTTTAACTGTCTGATTACTGAAGAACATAATCATTACAACACCGATAAATATAAAGGCAGGTGCAAGTTCTCCCAAATCAAATGACACTAACTGTCCTGTAATTGTTGTACCGATATTAGCACCAAGGATTGGTCCTACGGCCTGCGCCAATGATATAAGTCCTGCATTAACGAAACCTACAACCATCGATGTAGTTGCACTAGATGACTGTATAACAGCTGTGAACAACAAACCTACTATAAGGCCTATAAATCTGTTCTTTGTACACATCTCAAGGATACTCTTCATCTTTGAGCCTGCTACCTTCTCGAGGCCGTCACTCATAAGTTTCATACCATATAAGAATAAACCTAAGCCCCCTGCTAACCCTAAAATCATTGCAGTATAATTCATCATTTTCTCCTTTCGCTATTAAGCAAAGTATTTTTTGCAAAGCTCTATATCTTGTAATATAGCTTGTTTTAATTCTTCTGTCGAGCAAAATTTTTTTTCTTCCCGCTCAAACTCCATAAATTGTAACTCCAATGTCTTTCCGTACATATCCATAGATGTTCCTAATATATGGGTTTCTATGGTTAATTTATCTTCATTATCAACAGATGGTCGTACACCAATATTTGTAACACCGTTGTATGTATCTCCATCTATTATCGCTTTAGTAAAATATACTCCATTAGGTGGCAATATCTTATCTGGCTCTGGAACTATATTCACCGTTGGGAAACCTAATTCCCTACCAAGTTGTTTACCTGGTTCCACTGTACCTATTACTGTGTAAGGATATCCTAGCAACTCATTGTATAAGCCAATAGAACCTTTTTTAATCTCCTCACGTATGTAGGTACTGCTTATCTCTCGCTCCATATATCTTAACTTATCTACAACTATGGTTTCATAACCATACTTTTCCTCGTACTGCCTAAGCATTGCCACATTACCTCTTCGCCCTCGCCCAAATCCCATATCTGGACCACAATATATCTTGCGAACGTGTAATGCACTAACCAAAATATTTTTTATAAAATCCTCTGGTTCCATACCTAAAAACACATCATTCAGTGGATGTTCAACCAGTATTTCAACACCACTTTCCTCCATAAACAGTCTTTTTTCTGCAGTTGTCAATATATACTGCTGTCTCTGCTTCTCTATATGCTCTCTAGGCGCTCTGGCAAATGTAAATACTGCTGGTATCAAGCCATTCTTCTTCTGACTTACCACCATATCTATCAGTAGCCTATGACCCTTATGCAAGCCATCAAATTTACCTAATACCAATGCTGTACCCTGTTCAGTTATTTTATCTATATGAGCAATATCATTATATACTTTCATGGATTTTTTCTCTTTCCACATTGTTTATGATAGGAACATTTTCTCGCATTTATATCTATGTTCATCCTTGCTATACACAAAGATGCCCATAAAAGTATCCTTACTATCATATACTCTAAAATGCTCGCCTTCAGTAGCTCCTTCAATGTCTACAGTATGCTCATCCAAGCTGTTTCCATTGTATATAAGCTTATCAAACTCTGGTTTCGTTCTAAGAGACCTGTACCCATCAAAAATCCTCTCAACAGGTATTATGTATTTCTCTATATTCCCCTCTGACACCAAACTACTTATCTCATCAAGTGTTTTCCCGTCAGCTATGGCAAATGTACTTACCTTCGTCCTTCTAAGACTCTCCATACAACCATGTACACCTAGTTTAGCTCCTATATCATGGCACAGTGTTCTTATATATGTTCCCTTAGAGCAGGACACCTCCATCCTCACTCTTGGAAAATCAATCTCTATATTCTCTATACCATATATTTCCACCATTCTAGGCTGTCTCTCTATCTCTATGCATTCTCTTGCAAGCTCATAGAGTTTCTTTCCGCCCACCTTTAATGCACTGTACATAGGTGGTATCTGGCTATATGGGCCTATGAAGCTATTAATGGCACCTAAAATATCTTCATCATTTAGATTACCGGCTTTTCTTATATCCATTACATCTACACTATCTATAATCTTTCCGGTTATATCCTGTGTGTCTGTTGCCTGACCTAATAAAAGCACTGCCTCATAGGTTTTATCCTTATCTGTAAGCATATCACACAGCTTAGTTGCATTCCCTAGACAAACTGGTAATACACCAGTAGCATCAGGATCAAGAGTACCTGTATGACCTATCTTTTTCTGCTTCAATATCCCACGTAGCTTTGCTACTACATCGTGGGAGGTGAAGCCTTTTTCTTTATTTACAATTATTACGCCATTATACATTAGCCATTTATTCCTTCTTGTTCTATACGAATTGCAAGATTGTTAATTACATCGTGAGAGGTTCCCTTCATAACACAGCCTGCGGCTCTTACATGGCCACCTCCACCAAAATAACCAGCTACCTTATTTACATCAAGATACTTCTTTGAACGAAGGCTAACCTTATATGTAAGGTGGTCTGTTTCATATAGGAATATAGCACACTCAACACCTTCTGTAAGGCGTAGCTGCTCTACTATACCACCTAAATCATTGCTAGACACTCCGTAGAACTCCATATCTGTCTGTGATATAACTGTAAATATACATTTTCCATCAAAGAACAATATGCTCTCCATCAATGCTTTTCCAAGAATATGATTTTGTACATAACTCTTAGCATAAAAACCATCATCTATTATGCTCTGGAAATCTATACCCTTCTCCATCAACTTTCCGGCTATATTCATAGTCTCCGCTGATGTGCTCGAATACTTAAATACTCCTGAGTCATGGATAATACCTGTGTACAATGCTTCTGCAACACTCTTACTTATCTTTTCTTCATCTATAAGCTTGTATATCACTTGACATGCTGCACTTGCCTGTGGCTCAATTACATTTTCTTTAGCTAAACCTGGATTGCTAATATGATGATCGATACATATAGTATTGTCGCTCTTTTCAAAAAGCTCTCCAATAACACCTATACGCGCCACATCGCTTACATCCAGTAAAATAACCAAGTCTGCAACTTCGCCATTGTACTCATGCTTTACTTCATCCATACGAGCGATATAGGAAAATGCATTTCCTATATCCTCCATATAAACATTAACATCCTTTGAGGGATAATTGTCTTTTATATAATTGTATAAGCCCATGCAAGAGCCTACGCAGTCTCCGTCGGGACGTACGTGACCTGCAATAGCTATTTTTTCTGCTGCTTCAATCTTTTCTATTAAATTCAATTGAAACACATCCTTTCTATTCAGAACTTTGGCCTTGGCCTCTATACTCTTTCTATATATCCTCATTTTCGAGCAAAGTTCCTTCGGAACTTTGGCCTTGCATTATCTCGTCTATCTTCGCTATCATATTAACACCATATTCAATAGACTGGTCGATTACGAATGTAATCTGTGGTGTATTACGAAGATTAACCGTAGCTGCTAGTTCTTTTCTAATATAACCTTCAGCACTCTTTAAACCCTTTATAGTATCCTGCTTAGCCTTTTCATCTCCTAATACAGAGATGTATGCCTTACAGTACTTTAGGTCTGGAGTAACCTCCACAGCTACTACACTTGTCATAGGACTAACTCTTGGATCTTTAATACCACCTCTTATGATATTTCCAAGCTCTCTCATAACAAGAGTGTTTATTCTGTCATTTTTCATACTGTTTTTTCTCATATGACACCTATATCTTCTTCAATTATAGACTCAGTTCCCGAATTCCGCCGTAATCACTTAGATATTAGCGGCTAAAATTCGGTCTGGTCTTTATTAATTTTTCATATATCTTCGTTGCTAGCAAAATCATGTGCGCTATCAACCTATTATCTAGGAACCTCAACCATGATGTATGCCTCTACTACGTCAAGCTCCTGGAAATCTCCAAAGCCATCAAATACGAAACCACACTCATAGCCAGCTCTAACTTCCTTAACATCATCCTTGAATCTCTTAAGTGATGCCAATGGTCCTTCAAAGATAACCTTGCCTTCTCTGCTGATACGAACACTGCAGCCTCTCTGGAATGTACCATCAAGTACAAATGAACCTGCAATATTACCAACGCCTGAAGCCTTAAATATCTGACGAATCTCTGCGTGTCCGATAACCTTCTCCTCGAAGATTGGATCAAGCATACCCTTCATAGCAGCCTGAACATCCTCGATAGCCTGGTAGATTACGCTGTAAAGTCTTACATCTACACCTTCTCTATCAGCTGTATCCTTAGCTGTGTTATCAGGTCTTACATTAAATCCAATGATGATTGCATTTGATGCAGAAGCTAAAATAACATCTGACTCGTTGATAGCGCCAACACCACCATGGATAATCTTTACTACTACTTCCTCATTTGACAACTTAACCAAGCTCTGCTTTACAGCCTCTACTGAGCCCTGTACGTCAGCCTTAACGATAATGTTAAGCTCCTTCACATCGCCAGTCTGCATCTGGTTGAATAAATCATCAAGAGACATTCTATTCTTAGCCTTAGCATTCTCAATAAGCTTCTCCTTGCTGTCTGCGATATATGTTTCAGCAAAGTTTCTAGCTTCCTTCTCATTCTGTGTAGCTACAAATATTTCACCTGCATTTGGCACACCATTAAGACCAAGTATCTCAACTGGTGTAGAAGGTGTAGCTACCTGTACTCTCTCTCCATTATCAGAAATCATAGCTCTGATACGTCCGTAGCATGAACCTACTGCGATTGTATCTCCAACCTTAAGTGTACCCTTCTGTACAAGAACTGTTGCAACTGGACCACGGCCCTTATCAAGCTTTGCCTCGATAATAAGACCTCTAGCCTTACGGTTAGGGTTTGCCTTGAGCTCAAGCATCTCTGCTGTAAGGAGAATCATCTCAAGAAGCTGGTCGATACCTTCCTTAGTATGAGCTGATACAGGTACAAATACTGTATCTCCACCCCAGTCTTCTGCAACTAATTCATACTCTGTAAGCTCCTGCTTAACCTTATCTACGTTAGCACTTGGCTTATCTATCTTATTTACAGCTACGATTATACTAATACCTGCTGCCTTAGCATGGTTAATAGCTTCTACTGTCTGTGGCATAACACCATCATCTGCTGCTACTACTAGTACAGCAATATCTGTAGACTGAGCACCACGCATACGCATAGCTGTAAATGCCTCGTGTCCTGGTGTATCAAGGAATGTTATATTCTCACCGTTACACTCTACCATATATGCACCGATATGCTGTGTGATACCACCAGCCTCACCTGTTACAACCTTTGTAGAACGTATAGCGTCAAGAAGTGATGTCTTACCGTGATCAACGTGACCCATTACACAGACAACTGGTGGTCTTGTAACCATTGTTGCCTCATCTTCTTCAGCTTCCTTTAAAAGCTCCTCTATAGCATCTACCTTCTCCTCTGCCTCACAGATAATCTCATATTCCATAGCTATCTCTTCAGCTGTCTCAAAGTCGATTTCCTGATTGATGTTGTACATCTTACCCTGCATAAAGAGCTTCTTAATGATTGCTGACGCCTGCATCTTCATCTTGTCAGCTAACTCCTTAATAGTAAGATACTCAGGAATAGTGATTACCTTGATTTCTTCTTCCTGTGGTTCTGGCTTAACCTGCTGTGGCTTTGGCTGATTGTTCTTACCATTCTTGCCCTGGAAATTATTGTTATTATTCTTTCCATTATTCTTGTTGAAGCCATTATTGTTGTTATTATTATTCTTATTGTTATTATTACCGTTGTTTCGGTTATTATTCTTGTTATTGTTTCTATCACCCTGGCCACTGTTCTGTGGATTGAAAACCTGTGTTATATGCTTCTTCTTGTCCTGACCGCCCTGTGCGTTCTGTCCATTCTGCTTTTGACCATGGTTGCCCTGCTTACCATCATTCTTATGGTTATTATTCTTGTGCTCAGGCTTCTTATCCTGCTTTGGAGCTTCCTTCTTAGACTCATTATGCTTTTCAGGCTTCTTATCTGCCTTAGGAGCCTCCTTCTTTTCCTCTAGTTTCTTCTGTTCCTTAGGTTCAGCCTTTTTTTCTTCACTAACACCAAAGGCCTTCATAACCATCTCTACAGCAGCGTCATCGATAGAACTCATATGATTCTTAACCTCTACGCCGCCCTTTTTAAGTACTTCTAATATATCAGCATTATCCTTGCCTATCTGCTTACCTAACTCATATACTCTCATTTTTGACATTAAACTACCTCCGTTATATCTCAAATGCTATTTACTATCTACTATATCTGACTAGTAACACCAACTGCGTTTAACTGCTTTACTATACCACCTGCCAGACCTGCATCTGTCACTGCTATAGAAGCTCTAAACTCCTTACCGATAAAGTGTCCCAAATCTTCCTTTGTTCCATAAAAGTATAATGGCACCTTGTAATATTCACACATATTATTAAACATCTTTTTTGTATTATCAGAAGCCTCTGATGATACTATTACAAGGACTGCTTTCTTTTCTTTTACTGCCTTTTCTACAGAAAACTCACCACTTACTGTTTTACCAGCTTTAGTAGCCAGTGAAATCATTGATAATACTTTATCCTGTTGCATGTTACTCTCCTAACTGTCCTTTAAGCTCATCATATATTTCATCAGAAACAGATACTCCTAGAGATCTTTCTATTGCCTTAGTCTTAATAGCTTTATTTAAGCACTTTTCGCTATGGCATATATATGCACCTCTACCATTCATTCTTCCTGTTGTATCTATGACGATTTGCTCATCGACTGTTTTCAATACTCGTACCAGTTCTTTCTTAGGCTTACTTTCACCACAACCAGTACATTTACGCATTGGAATTTTTCTAACTGTTGCCATATGACCTCGTTACACTTTCTTCCTACTTAAGTTCATCATCAAAATTTGCCATGCAAATTTTGGTCAATGACCTCGTTACACTTTCTTCCTACTTAAGTTCATCATCAAAATTTGCTTAAACTAATCCTCATTTGGAAGGAAATCTTCCATTTCTCTAGCCTGTGACTCACTCTTTATATCAATCTTAAATCCTGTAAGTCTTGCTGCAAGTCTAGCATTCTGACCTTCCTTACCGATAGCAAGTGAAAGCTGATAATCTGGAACAACAACTCTTGCTGTCTTCTCCTCATCATCTGCTATAACAGATACAACCTTAGCTGGGCTAAGTGCATTCTCTATAAGAATAGCTGGATTCTCGCTCCAATTGATAATATCTATCTTCTCGCCTCTAAGCTCATCAACGATAGCATTTACTCTCGCACCATTTACACCTACACATGCACCAACTGGATCTACATTAGGGTTATGTGAACGAACAGAAATCTTACTTCTTGAGCCAGCCTCTCTAGCTATATTCACTATCTCTACAACGCCATCCTTAACTTCTGTAACCTCAGCCTCAAAAAGTCTCTTTACAAGCTCTGGATGTGTTCTTGAAACAAGAATTCTTGGTCCCTTTGTACCTTCCTTAACCTCTACTACGTAAAGCTTAATTCTCTCATTTGGCATAAATACTTCTGTTTTAACCTGCTCTGACTCATTTAAGATAGCATCTGCCTTTCCTAAATTTACGCTAATGCTTCTGCCATTTATACGAGATACGATACCTGTAACTATCTCACGCTCCTTATCGCTGAACTTAGCTACGATAGCTCTTCTCTCCTCTTCACGAATCTTCTGTGTGATTACGTTCTTAGCGTTCTGCGCTGCGATACGTCCAAATTCCTTTGACTTAATCTCTACATTGATAATATCACCAAGCTTATACTTTTTGCTTATCTCCTGTGCACTTTCAAGTGAAATCTGTGTAACTGGATTCTCTACTTCCTCTACTACCTCTCTCTCAGAGTAGATAGCGAAATCACCAGTTTCTCTATTAATAGTAACCTTTACATTATCAGCTTTGTCAAAATTGTTCTTGTAAGCTGTTATAAGCGAATTCTCGATAGCGTCAAGCATAACATCCTTGCTTATATCCTTTTCCTTTTCTAACACGTTTAATGCTTCAATAAGTTCCTTGTTCATTTCTTTTCTCCTTTTTAATTTTTATTGCAAACTATCTAGTACTATCTAGTATATACTAGAAATCGAATGATAATCTAATAAGAGCTACATTAGTTCTGTCAAAAGCCACGTCTGTATCTTCTATTTGGAGAACAATCTCCTCCTTAGACCATGACTTAAGGACTCCTGTGAATTCCTTTTGTCTGTCTATAGACTTATACAGATGTATGTCTACTTCCTTGCCGATACTTCTTACGAAGTCCTTCTCCTTCTTAAGTGGTCTACCAAGACCTGGAGAGCTAACCTCAAGTATATATGAGTCTTCAACGAAATCTTCTGCATCAAGTAAGTCGCTTAATGCTCTACTAACAACCTCACAGTCATCAACTGCAATTCCGCCTTCCTTATCCACATATACTCTTAAGTACCAGTTTCCGGCTTCCTTAACGTACTCTACATCAACCAATTCAAACTTGTTTGCTTCTATAATAGGCATTACAAGCTTCTCAGTTTTCTGCTCGTACTCTTCTCTTTTTGACATATATGCACCTCCATTTTTTATATAGAAAAGAATCTCGCATGCGAGATTCTCCGCCTGCGGCGGGTTGCTTTAGCAACATCTACATCTCCGCCGCAGTGCGATCGTTAGCGGAGCGTATTTTTGTGGTATAAGGAAGTT
>JBGVKG010000034.1:0-49378 GCA_045123575.1 Lachnospiraceae bacterium | reverse complement strand
GCATTTGACATATAGTATAGCATTTTGTAACAGAAAAGTAAAGCATTGTTTAGGTATCAACTTTCATCTACATCTCCGCCGCAGTGCGAAATCAATCGCAGTCGCTCGCGACTACGATTAAGCCCTTAGCGGAGCGTTTTTGTAGTATAGGAAAATTCGAATAATTTTCATATACCACAAAAAACTCAGGTTTTTCAACCTGAGTTTTTAGCAGCTAATAGGGGAATCGAACCCCTGTTTCCGCCGTGAGAGGGCGGCGTCTTAACCCCTTGACCAATTAGCCATTCGAGTTTATTTTTTCGTGCTCTCTCGTGAGCACTTTGACAGTATACTAGATGTTTTCAAAAAAAGCAAGTACTTTTTTCAATTTTTTTTATTTTTTTTACATGTTTTTTTAGAGATGTAAAAAAAAGCCCGTATTTACGGGCTTTTCTCACTATCCATTATATGCCATTCTGTCCAGCAACCACTGTCCATTCTGCTTATACATAACCAATGTGAACTTTATAGTTTCATCTGTCATCTTTCCGCTTACCTTTTTAGATATAGCATAATATACATCACAGTAGAATAAATTATCTGATATAACATGAATGTTATCTACTATCTTAGAAGTATAATTTATAGTAGATGGCTTCTTTGCAAATCTAACAGAATCTGCCGAACGCTTTATAGCTGACGCTGCTGATGATGTAGAGCTACTTGGCACAGTATAATTTAACATTTGCTCCATAGTTATCCATCTATTTGTATACTTAACATATGCCTGTACTACTGGGTCTACTGCATCCTCACACATCTTCTGTGTAGCCTCGTCCACTATACCCTTGTACACTCTTACTCCGTTTACCTCTGTATAACTAAGCTCTTTTCCAGCTCCATCCACTACCTTTATATCTTCTGCATTCAATATTCCTGATAGTGTATAGTTGTATATATTTTCTTCCTGACCAGATAACTCTTTTACTCTGTCATATATATTAGAAGTAATAGTTGATGTTTCTGTAAGAGAACCCTCCGCAGGAGCCTTATCCTTTACAGTAACCTTCATGCCTTCTTCTATACTAAGCTTTATACTTCCAGGTGTCTCAAGATATGAATCCACTGACACACCGCTTACTCTCCAAGTATTAAATCCGAATTCGTCAATAGAGCCTGCTCCTAATGTTACAGTAGCTATAACTTCTTCCCCTGCCAATATATCATATACTGGTCTTGTATCTGAGTAATTTGCTTCATTCTTCACATAAGATATCTTAGTGAAATCTATCTTTGACAACTTATCGTCTACCAACTCTTCTAGTGTATAATAGGCATTATCAGTTTTAGCTGCGGCCAATACCTTTTCTCTATGTAGCTCTTTTGTATATTTAGCCACATATTCTTCTATACAAAGTGCATTTCCCTTTGAAGCGTCTGCCTCTGCCTTGGCATATCTATCATTATAATCTGCCTGATAACCAGCCAATGCATCCCATTCCCAGACACATACACCTATAATTACACCCACTAACAATATCGACCAAATAAAAGTAAATTTAAAAAATCCTGATGTTTTTTTCCAAGCTGTCCACACAGCTTTAAATGGTTTTAATATATTTTCCATAATTGCACTTTCCTTTTGTAAATATTATGCTTATTCTTCATTTAACTTTCTTATAAGAATTGTTGTTGGCAATCTTCTCATACCAACAAGCGATGCATTTGCATTCTTACATTCACCGTTATAATACATTGATGATGAACTTCCTCCATCTAGATTTGCCGCATTAACTGCCCCAAACTCAAGCATAATATTTGTTAAATCTCTCTGGTTTGCTCCCAAGCTGGATGTCTGTCTACCGTCTATAACCAGTAGAAGAATCGCTCCATCGGCACGCTGACCTATAGCCGTTCTAGGGTTAAGACCTCCACCTGTTCCTCCTACATTTGTAGATTTACCATTTACAACAAGGATAGGACCGAAGCTTACAGCATCTCTAACGCCCATATCCAGTGCTTTCTGCGCTGTCATCTTTCCTACTACAAGAACATTTTCATTAGTAATACCTATTACTTCATATCTAGAATTAGGATTACCCCACTTAAGTTTGCCCTCAGATATAACTAATCCATCTGGTATAGCACCAGTTCCGTTTCCGCCTGTATCCTCAAAACCACCTGCATTAGTTCCGCCTGCAGCATCATATTTGTCTATAAACTCCAATATAGTCTGTCCACTTCCAGAGCCGTACTTTTCCAGTGAGCCTACAAATATTCTAGATGGATCCTGTATAATCATCATAGTTCCTCTATATGTTGAACCGATAACCATTTCAAATCTAACACCATCTACAAATACCTCTCCATCGTTACCAGTAGATGAATTATCACCCGATTGATTGCCACCGTTATTCTTATCTATAACTACAATCGATGTATCTGTTATCTCATCTGTATCCTTTACAGAATTACGCTCCTGTATCTTTGCTATCTCTGCTTCTGACAAGTAAATATTTGCAAGGAATCCACCTGCACTGGTCTCCTTAACTGACAATACAAATAAATCCTTTGCCAGTGTCGATGGACCATTTACTAGTATCCACATAATAGCATAAGCGCCACCAATCAGTATTACTAATGTAATACCTATAAATGTAAAAAATCTTCTTAAGTACTTTAAAAATCGTTTCATTTTATACCATACCTCTCAAGTTAATATTTTAATCTGCGTAGTGAATCACTCTTATATGTAAACTCAGGTGTATCTACCTGCGCTACGATTTCTTCCTCATAATACCAAGGATCATCTGGATGTAATGGATTGACCAGTAATTCAAACTCCTGTGCCGGCTTACCACCTGATGCTAAAAGATACGCTGTTCTGCCATCCTCACCTTGACACATATCTACTATCATAGCCACTCTGCCACCGTCCTTAGTATCAAAGAATACATCTCCTATCTGGGCTTCCCCAAGAGAAACCGATGAGGACTCATCTTTCATAGTCCATATACCAGCATAGGCAAATACCATTCTCATATATTCCTGAAAGCTTTCATAAGATTCGTCTTTCTCAGCCTTTTTAACCCATTTTGTACCACTATTTGATACTGATATTCTGTTACCTTCTATCCATTTTGCATACTCAGCCTTAAATCCATCTGAATACCCAAAACAAATCTTGTCATACTGCTTGATGCTAAGATAATATTCTGCATAAACACGCATAATGCTGTCAGCACACTGCTGCAAATCCTTAGCCTCCAATGGCAATGCAAATACCGCCATCGCACTTGCCTGATTGCTCTTCTCCTTACCATCATACAGCAATACCTTTGCACCATTTTCCTTCAACTGATAGTCTCTTAAAAACTGTGCAAAGCTTCCATTTTCCGCACTCACCCTGTTATATCCTTTAGGTGCGAGCACTCTAGTTATCAAAGTTGTTCCAGCCACATCTATTATACTATCTGGCTTATCTGTATTATTATCCGGATTATTTTCATCACCTTTATCGTTAGGATTTTCATTATTCTCATTATCTTTATCTGGATTAGAATTAGGCGGGATATTATTATCATTATCTAGCACATTAGAAGAACTCTGTCCATTATCCTCTACTGGCAACTGCCCCTTTCCAGCATTTCCTAGCACATCTGCCATAGTTATAGTTATGAGCAATGCTGTCAATACGCCTATAAAACCCATTACTGCTTTTTCTTTCATCCGTATCCTCCATATCTTGCTGCATCCTTTGTTCCTAACTTATCTATTATACTACTTATTTAAGAGAAAATCCACTTGGAAATATTACCGATAGCTTTGTCTCTATCATTTCCCCCTCTTCTCCTTCATATATTACTATCATATCATCGCAAAATTCACTAAGAAACTGACGACAAATGCCACAAGGTACAAGATTCTTAATAGAGCCTGCTACCGCGATTCTCACAAACTCTGTATCACCCTCTGAAACAGCCTTTAGTGCTGCCGTTCTCTCCGCACAAATAGTTCCACCATAAGAGCCATTTTCCACATTACATCCTGTATACATATTTCCACTATTAGTCTCTAATACCGCTCCTACCTTCACCCCAGAATATGGGCTGTACGCTTTATCCGAAGCCGCTCTCGCCAATTCTAACATCTCTACATTAGTCATATCATCCCTCCTATACACTTTCATACATTATACTAAACTCACCCCAAAAACACAACCACCCTGTTATTATACTCCTGATATCTCAAGGCTATCTATACATATTTTTCAGTGCTCTTTTCGAGAATGCAAATTTCCCTAAGCGCTCTCTTGAAACAAGCCTATTAGCCTATATGCACGGTATGTCAGACAGGGTACTTCAGATGATTTGTGTGAATAGAGGACAGGATTGAGGATTTGCGTGAAATTTTCATAGAGAAAAGCACGAAAAAGCGGTCGCCCGAACCTGTTTGACGAAGCTTGCCCATTAATAGGGCAAGCGAGGAGTTGTGCAGGGCGACCATCTAATAATAAGCTCTTCGTGCCTTTCTCGTATGAAAATAGCAAATTCGAAAAAAGCTGTCCTCTTCACACAAACATCTGTAAGTAACACAGTCTGCCTCGACCGTGCACACGGCGCTTTGTTTCAAGTAGAGCGCGTAAGGGGAATTATGCAACCTCTCTATGCACTGAAAAATATGTACAGACAGCCGTAATATCAGGAGTATAATAACAACAAGCCCGCATTGCGGGCTTGTTGTTATATTACGTATCAAAATGTACTAATTCCTTTGGCAAGAATCTAAGTATAGCTACCTCCAGTTTTTTCACGTCTACAGGCTTTGTAAGATAATGACTAAAGCCATGACCTATATACATTTCCTCTGCACCTGATACAGCATTCGCTGTAAGTACTATAACTGGTGTGTCTATATTCCTATGGAGCGTATAGTTCTTCATTTTTCTAAGTGTCTCTACACCATCCATATCTGGCATCAAATGATCCATAAAGATAATATCATACTTAGTTTCCTTTATCATCTGAAGACAATCCATTCCACTAAGAGCTGTTTCTACCCTCATTTCTGTCTTCTTTAATAAGCCCTTCATAACTGCAAGATTAATTGAATTATCATCAACTACCAATACCCTAGCATCAGGAGCCTTAAAGCTTGACTGTGGTTTAACCTCTTCCACCTGCTTGGTGCTTGACTTGCCGATGTCTCCTATAGGAGTATCGTTTACAATCTTTTGCTCTACTACAAAGGAGAATACGCTTCCTAAACCATAATCACTTTGTACCTCTAACCTAGAGCCCATCATCTTCAAGAGATTACTTGAAATATTCAATCCCAATCCAGTGCCTTCTATCTGTCTGTTAGCCTGCTCATCTACTCTGGCAAAGGAATCAAATAATCTATTCATATCTTCCTCCTTGATACCTATTCCCGTATCAGCTACAGATATCTTAAGCAGGAAAAAATTATCCTTTCTCTCTCCGTTTACTATCAGTTTAACCTGACCTTCTCTAGTATACTTACATGCATTACTTAAAAGGTTCATAATAATCTGACGTATACGCATCTCATCGCCAAACAGCACCGATGGTACATCACCATCAACCTCTGTTATAAACGTCAAACCTTTTTCTGACATTTTAAAAGACATGGTGCTAACCATACTCTTTATCATATCTTCGACCTTATAGTCTGCATTCACTAAGTTCATCTTACCTGACTCTATCTTTGATAAATCAAGAACATCATTTACCAGTGATAATAAAGTTTCGCCTGCAAGCTTAATATTATTAGCATATTCGATAATAGCACCATCTTCACACTCTCTAAGAATCATCTCATCCATGCCCAATACTGCATTTATAGGTGTTCTTATCTCATGAGACATACTAGCTAGGAAATTGCTCTTGGCTTTATTTGCCATATCTGCCTCATCTCTTAGTTTTTCCATCTTCTTTGTATCTTCGTGAAGTCGTGTTACATCAAAGAATGTTATCAACTGACCTGCCAAAGCCTTTCCTTCATAAAGTTTTCTCGCCTGCACCTGATAATATCTATCATTAAAGCAAACCTCTCTATTTTCTGTAGATAATATATCATCAATAATAGAACGAAGTTTACTCATCTCCATTTCCTTCATATGAGGAAACATTTCGTAGGTCATAGGATTTGCGTATGTCACATTACCTGATGCATCTCTGACTATTACACCCTCGTTAAGATTCTTAATAAGGTCATCCTTGGCCATATCCATAGTATTGAATAATCCATACTTTTTTATAAGCATCGATATCATAAATGTCAATGCTGTTATTGTCAAAGGAACAAAATCATAATGTGTTGTATTGACAATAAGAGAACATCCAATAGCAACCAGCGTTACATACGCTGCAATAGAGAGTGCCAATGCAACTGTTCTTGCTCTTCCCGTTTCCTTTTTATGTTGCTTATAGCACCACCAACCAAACTGAATAATCTGCCACAACATATATAACATAAATATTATATACAATGGCGACTTACCCAATTTTACATATGCATGATTTTCATGAGCAATCATATCTATACTTGTATAATACAGCGTATGCTTATCACAAGTAAGTATAATAACAAGCATCATCACGTCTACTATCCAATATAACCACATAAGTCCATTAGACAAATTCCATTTATAATAACGTCTAAATGTCAACAAAAGGAATGTTCCTAAAAAAGCCTTACCTACATATTGAATTTTAACCGCCATCAAAATAGCTGGTAGTTCAGTTGACGTTATCTCTAGTACATATCCCATAATAGACAATGTACTAAGCACTGTAACAACAACCATAAAACCTGCTTGTTCTGTATTTTTTCTAGCAACCAACACATATACTGCATAAAAACAAAGCGCCAAACCTATTATATTGGCTACAAGCATAAACTCTTGCATATACCCTCCTCGAATCTATATTTAGACTCTTTTACCTTCTCTTTAGCATCACCCATTACTAATTTTCTGTATCTTCAGCTACTACTTCCTCCGACTTAGCTATACATATGGCAAGCTCATCTAACTGCTTAGCATCAACCACATTAGGCGCATCTGTCATAAGACAAGAAGCATCCTTAATCTTAGGGAAGGCGATAACTTCACGGATACTATCTTCCTTTGCCATAAGCATTATAAGTCTGTCAAGACCATAAGCAAGTCCTGCATGAGGTGGTACACCGTACTTAAATGCATTTAAGAGGAAGCCGAATCTCTCATAAGCTTCTTCCTTTGTAAATCCTAATACTTCAAACATCTTTTCCTGAACATCACTCTGGTATATTCTTACTGAACCACCACCGATTTCAGTACCATTTAATACGATATCATAAGCCTTTGCTCTTACCTTACCTGGATCTGTGTCAAGAAGTGGTAAATCATCATCCATAGGCATTGTAAATGGATGGTGCATAGCCACAAATCTCTCCTGCTCTTCATTCCACTCTAATAATGGGAATTCTGTTATCCAAAGGAAGTTAAACTGATTCTTATCTAATAAACCAAGCTCCTCTGCAATATGAAGACGAAGTGCTCCAAGCACTGCCCAAACTACGCTATTCTTATCTGCTGCAAAGAGAAGTAAATCTCCTGGCTTACCATCCATAGCGTCTACAAGTGCAGCCAACTCTTCCTCTGTCATAAACTTTGAGAATGATGACTTATATGTGCCATCCTCATTTATAGCAAGATATGCAAGTCCCTTTGCACCATAAGTCTTAGCCACCTCAACAAGAGCATCTATCTTCTTTCTAGGCATAGCACCTTGTCCATTAGCATTGATACCACGAACAGAACCGCCGTTATCTAAAGCTCCTGTAAATACACCAAAACCACAGCCCTTAACTACGTCAGATACATCCTTAAGTTCCATACCAAATCTTGTATCAGGCTTATCAGAACCATATCTGTCCATAGCTTCCTGCCAAGTCATTCTCTGGATAGGTAACTGAATATCAACATCAAGTATCTCCTTGAACATCTTCGCAAGAAGTCTCTCATTTACATCTATAACATCATCTACATCTACGAATGATAACTCCATATCGATCTGTGTAAACTCTGGCTGTCTATCAGCTCTAAGGTCCTCATCTCTAAAACACTTAACTATCTGGAAATATCTATCATATCCAGAGCACATGAGAAGCTGCTTAAAAAGCTGTGGTGACTGTGGAAGTGCATAGAAATTGCCTGGATGCACACGGCTAGGTACAAGATAATCTCTAGCGCCCTCTGGTGTACTCTTTGTAAGCATAGGTGTCTCTATCTCAAGGAAGCCCTCCTCATCAAGGAATGTTCTAACCAAAGTAGCTGTCTTACTTCTCATTATAAGATTCTTCTGTAATGTAGGACGACGAAGATCTAAATATCTGTACTTAAGTCTTAAATCATCCTTTGTTGTAATGCCATCCTCAATAGGGAATGGTGGTGTTAAAGCCTCAGATAATATTCTAAGTTCAGTAGCTCTTATCTCGATGTCACCTGTTGCAAGGTTCTCATTCACAGCACCACCACGCTTTGTAACAAGACCTTTAACTGCTATAACGAATTCTGAACGAAGTGTCTCTGCCTTCTCGAAACCTTCCTTCTTTACGTCATTCTCATCGAATACTATCTGTAATATACCTGAACGGTCTCTTAAATCTATGAAGATAAGGCTTCCAAGATTTCTTCTCTTCTGCACCCATCCCATTACTGTTATTTCTTCGCCGATATTCTTATTAGATACCTCTGTACATCTATGACTTCTGTGAAGTCCTTTCATTGATTCTGCCATTTTTTTATTTCCTTTCTCACTTTTTCCGAAAAATTTGTCAATTTTTCGGTCTGGCTCTTTTAAATTTTCGCCATATATTATCTATTCAGCAAAATTCCTGCGGAATTTTGGCCACGAATTTTGGCCTATTTTAAGGCCTCCTTATAGAACTCCTCAAACTCCTCATAGCCCTCTGCCATAAGCTGTTCTTTCTGGAATTTCTTATTCTTATTCATACGAGCTACAAGCACCTGTGTGCCATCTGCTCTAGTCTGCTGTGCCTTTGCTATAATATCACAAAGTGTCTGGCCTGACACACCCTTCTCTATAAGATATGCTACTTTTTTGCTCTCTCCAGGAATCTTAAAGCCACTCTCAACCATAAGTAGAATAATTCTCTCAAAACCAATAGAGAATCCACAAGCTGGAACTTCCTGTCCAGTAAACTTACCGACCATCTTATCGTATCTACCGCCACCACCACAGCTTGCACCAAGCTCTGGCATAACTATCTCGAAGATAGTTCCTGTGTAGTATGACATACCTCTAACTAATGTTGGATCAAATATCAAATCGAAGTCTGCTGCCTTTGTAGCCTGCACACTGGCTATTATCTCGCCAAGCGAAGCCTCTACCTCTGGCTCAAGGAAATCCTTGATAGTATCAGCAAGATACTTAAGCTTATTATCTGCACTATCCATTCCCTTAAAGAGCGACATGTACTTGTCTACTGACTCTGTAGCAAATCCACTCTCCTTAAGTTCCTTCTCTACACCATCCATACCTATCTTATCCATCTTGTCTAAGATGATAAACACGGTATCGTAATCCTCCTCTGCAAATCCGCTGTACGCCGCCATAGCCTTAAGGATACGTCTATCATTTATATTTATTCTAAAATTTTTAAAGCCCAACTTACCTATTGTAGTTGTTGTAGCTAAGATAAGCTCTATCTCGGCCAAATTACTAGGTTCTCCTAAGATATCGATATCACACTGCATAAACTGACGATATCTTCCTCTCTGTGGTCTGTCAGCTCTCCATACATTACCCATCTGTAACGCCTTAAATGGATTTGGCAGATTAGCCGCATTATTTGAGTAAAATCTAACAAGTGGCACTGTAAGGTCGTATCTCATACCAAAGTCTACCAAGTCTGACTCACTCTGTGCTGTTTCTAGATTTAACTTTTCTCCTCTCTTCATTACCTTGAAGATAAGCTTCTCATTTTCGCCACCCTGCTTATTGCTAAGGTTCTCTATGTGCTCCATGCAAGGAGTCTCTATAGATGTAAATCCAAACTTAGCATAAGTCTCTTTAATAACACTTATAGCATAATCTCTTATCTTCATCTCTGCTGGTAATATTTCTTTCATACCATTAACAGGCTTCTTTGTTAATTTCATTTTCTTCCTCCTACTACCTATTTCATAGGCATCTTCTTTATGTCTCTATCTAAATCAATCTCATGAACAACCTTTAGGAATGCAAGGAACACCTCCATATCGAAGTTCTTCACCTCATCTATCATAAGAGTAACTGCTGTATCTACATCAAATGCCTTTCTATATGGTCTATCTGATGTCAATGCTATAAACACATCACACACTCTTAGAATTCTAGCTCCTAATGGAATGCTGTCACCGTGAAGATTATCTGGATATCCTGAACCATCATAATTTTCATGATGATACAGTATACTCTCTACTACAAACGGTGAATAATCCTTTGTCCTTAATATATCTGCTGACAGCTTTGAATGCATACGCACATATCTTAATTGTTCTACGACAAAGTTATCCTCATCTCTACCGTACATATACCCTGCTAGCTGAAGCTTTCCAATATCGTGTAATATACCTGCCTGTGCCAGTTCATACACCATATTATCCTGTAGGCCCAGCTCCTTTGCTATAAGCACAGCCATATTGCTAACATATATTCCATGTTCTATGGCATCTGGTACATCTTTCTTAAGTGCCTGCCTTACTATATAAGCACTACTGACATTTTTCTTTTCATCAGTTCCACTTGTCACCTTCTGGAAAAAATTGGACTTACGGTCTATCATTTCGTCAATACGCTCAATGTACTGGTCTACATTTTTAACATTGTCAACTCGTTCTATACGCTCTCCATCTGGATATACATACTTAGTAACAGTACCTGCACCTGTGGCGACTATCGTTTGCTTTTCTTCCATAATGAGAATGTTGTATATACCTGCTTTTCCCTCTCTGGCATATCCTACATTTTCCAGGTTGCCAGCTATATTTTTCTGTCTATACAGATAATAAGGCTTCATCCCCATCTGGTCGGCATAATACGCTGTGAGTTGCATTATATCCTGGCTATTTTCTATAGTCAGTTCCTTATATTCATCCTTGAACATATTAAGTCTGGCTGCTCTCTTTATAGCCAACGAATGTACCGTAATACTATCTGGATCCAACTTCAATGTTTCCTCCATAGTATACTTAACATCATCTATAGTCTCATTTGGCAATCCCACAATAAAATCCATATTGATATTATCAAAGCCTAAGCTTCTAGCCAGTTTAAATGCCTCTACAACCTGTTCTACTGTATGCTTACGACCTATGATATCCAATGTTTCCTGTTTCATAGTCTGTGGGTTAACAGATATTCTTGTAACACCATGTTTCTTTAGCACCAAAAGCTTAGCCTCTGTAATACTATCAGGTCTACCAGCCTCCACTGTAAACTCCTGCACATGTGAAAAATCAAAATTTGCCTTCACATAAGTAATTATCCTATCTAACTGCTCTGCCTCTAATGCTGTAGGTGTACCTCCACCAAAATAAACAGTATTTAACTTTTTATCCTTAAACTCTGCAGCCACATAAGCCAGTTCCTTTAAGAGACTATCTACATAAGCATCAGTCCTGTTCTTATATACTTCAACATTGTATGAAGTAAATGAACAATACAGACATGTGCTAGGACAAAACGGAATACCTATATACAAACTATACCCTTTTTTGTAATCAATATTCTTTAATATCTTTATCTCTCTCTTAGCTATATCTCTAGCTAAGTCTATCTTTTCATCAGATACGTAATATGTATCCTTCATGAATCTATAAACCTCATCATCTGTCATAGGCTTCTTACGTTCATACAGCCCCATGGCAATCTTAGTCGGTCTGATACCTGTAAGCGTACCCCATGGCAGATTTTTCTCAGTCACATGACACATAACTTGATATACAAGACGCTTCATTGCATTCTTTGTTGCTTTTCTATCTAAAAAGTCAACACTATCATCCACCTTCATAATGCTATGCATACGAAGCATACAATCCTCTATATCTCTACAGTCCTTCTTATCATCATCCTTGCCATAGATATCTACTATTACCTTTGAAGCCACCTCATCACAAGCAATGCTGACCAAATACTGAATATAGTCATCTTCAGCCATCTTTTCAGTTGTATTTGTATAAACTTCTGTGTGCGGACAGAATTCACGAATAAGTGTCCATATGTCGTATTCGAAATCTGTTCGTTTTAAATCAATCAATATTGCCATTTTCTATCGACCATACCATTTCTTTTCATCTTCTATGGTGGTTGTCTCCCCATGTCCTGAGTAGACCTCCATATTTCCATCCAATACCAATAATCTATCTATAATAGAGTCTATTATCATTCTTTCACTTCCTGTAGGAAAGTCCGTTCTACCATGACTTCTGTAAAAAAGTGTATCTCCACTAAAGAGTCTCTTTTTAAGTCCATCATCTATAATATAACAACAGCTACCCTTTGTATGTCCTGGTGTATGTACTACCTCTACATTCCAGCCACATAGTGAAAACTTCTGACCATGACGCAATCTTACGTCTACTGTCACACTATCAGCGCCTCCAAACATTGCCGAAAGGTTGAGCATGCCATTCTCTGTTATATCCGCTTCATCCTCGTGAGCATAAACAGATATGCCATATTTCTTCTTAAGACTGTCTGCTGCTCCTATATGATCAAAATGTCCATGAGTGAGCAATATAGCCTTAGGCTCCATACCTAACTTAGTAATGTGCATATCAATAGTTTCAGGTTCTGCAGCTGGATCTATAATGACACACTCCTTGCTATGCTCATTGTAGAGAATATAGCAGTTAGTACCACATATACTTAGTATTAAATTTTTGATTTTCATATTGCTCATATATCCCTCGCTTCGCGATTTTGGCTTTTTTATTTGCATTCATAAGAAAAAAACGCTTCGTGATTTTTTCTTATGAACTTGATCTTACGATGTCGATAACAGAATCTATCATCCTTATCTTATCTATAAGCTTGGTAAGTTCATCTCTACCACCTATCATAAAGCCCATAGTGATAGTAGCGATACCCTGTTTGCTTGTTCTACTATTCATAGTCTCTACATCGATATTCTTCTCTGTGAGAATCTTTGAAATATCAGACAACAAGCCTGTTCTGTTCTGACAGAATATCTGTATCTCCGCCAGATACTTCTCGTCGTGGGCACGCTCCTCCTGCCATTCAGCTTCTATGATACGTGCTCTCTCTATTTCAGGCAGACATATGATATTCACACAGTCTGTACGATGTATAGATATACCTCTACCTCTGGTTACGAAACCTACAATCTCATCACCTGGCATAGGATTACAGCACTTTGAGTAACGAACAGAAACATCATGTGTACCCTTAACTATGATACCACCCTTACTAGCTTCGCTAGGTTTTCTTATCTTGGCATTCTCAACTATCTCATCCAATACCTGCTCGTCTGTCAGTACCTTCTTGCGCTTCTTGTCAAGTTCCTCTACCAGTCGGTTAATAACCTGACCTTCCTTTAAGCTGCCATGTCCAATTGCTGCAAGCACAGCATTCCATTCCTTTAAGTTATACTTGGCCAATACCTTCTGGATATACTCTGGCTTAGTCAACTCTCCCAATACTACACCTTTAGCCTTGCAGTATTTCTCAATAAGCTCCTTACCCTTTACGATATTATCTTCCTTAAACTCGGACTTAAACCACTGATTAATCTTATTCTTAGCCTGTGAGCTCTTAACAATATTTAACCAATCTCTGCTAGGTCCCTTAGAGTTTTGTGAAGTAATAATCTCTATTCTATCTCCATTTTGTATCTTATAATCAATATTTACTATCTTGCCATTAACTCTAGCACCTACCATCTTGTTACCTACAGCACTGTGAATGCTATAAGCGAAATCTATAGGTGTTGAACCATTTGGCAGATTCTTAACATCACCCGATGGTGTAAAGCAATACACATCATCTGTAAACAAGTCAAAGTCACTTTTGATAATGCTAAGGAACTCCTTGTTGTCTGACAGATTACTCTGCCACTCAAGAACCTCTCTAAGCCAGCTAAGCTTCTCCTCTTCCTTGTCTGGAGTATACTTACCATTAGGGTCTTCCTTATACTTCCAGTGTGCTGCAATACCGTTTTCTGCGGTCTTATGCATCTCCTCTGTACGTATCTGTATCTCGAATGGCTGACCCATAGGTCCTATAAGCGTCGTATGTAATGACTGATACATATTAGGCTTAGGCATAGCTATATAATCCTTGAATCTACCCTGTATAGGCTTATAATTCTCATGGATAATACCAAGTGCCGCATAGCAGTCCTTCACATCATCTACGATAATACGCACCGCAAATAAGTCTAATATCTGGTCAAACTCCTTGTTCTGATTCTTCATCTTCTTGTATATGCTGAAGATATGTTTCATACGACCATAAACTCTAGCTTTGATGCCAGCATCCTTCATAAGCTTTTGTACTTCGCCTACCAATGCCTTTATCATCTGCTCACCAGAGCTTAACTTTACATTTCTCTGATATGATATCTCAGAATATCTATCTGGCTCCAAATATTTAAGGGATAAGTCGTCTAACTCTACCTTTATCTTAGATATACCAAGTCTATCTGCTATAGGCGCATATATATCCATAGTTTCTCTAGACTTTTCCTTCTGCTTGATAGGAGTCTGATACTCCATAGTACGCATGTTGTGAAGTCTATCGGCAAGCTTTATTAAGATAACTCTTATATCCTTACCCATGGCAAGGAACATCTTTCTAAGATTCTCTGCCTGTATCTCAATCTTATCTGCTGAGTAAGATATCTGTGTCAGCTTTGTAACACCATCAACCAGTGTAGCTACCTCCGAACCAAACTCCGCTGCTAACTGTTCCAATGTCATAACTGTATCTTCAACTACATCATGGAGAATACCTGCTACGATAGTCTCCTTATCCATCTCAAACTCTGCCAGTATAATAGCAACTGACAATGGATGAATAATATAAGGCTCACCAGACTTTCTTCTCTGGTCCTTATGGGCATCAGAAGCAATCTTATAGGCCTTTTCTATCATAGATATATCATCTGAAGGATGATACTTCTGAATGATTCCTATAAGAGCTTTATACAATCCTGAAGGACTGTCGTACTCCTCTGGGGATTTAATTTTAGGTGTCCATACTTCTATTCTCTCATCTGCCATATCCATTACCCCTAATGTATATATCTTCTGTCTAATGTGGTATTACTTACCCTCGTAAACGATAACTGACTCTACTCTCTGTCCATTAAGCTTCTTTCTTCCCTCAAGACCTGCAAGCTCCATAAGGAACACTGTACCTACAACCTGTCCACCAAGTTGCTCTACCAGCTTAATAATAGCCTCGATAGTTCCACCTGTAGCCATAAGGTCATCTACTATGAGTATTCTCTGACCTGGCTTAATAGCATCCTTGTGTATCTCTATAGTCGCTGTACCATACTCTAACTCATAATCAACTGATATAGTCTCGCATGGAAGCTTACCCTTTTTTCTAACTGGTATAAAAGGCTTATGAAGATTGTATGCAATAGGCACTCCAAAGATAAAACCTCGAGACTCTGGTCCAACTACTACATCAAAATCCAAATCCTTTACCTTGTCCATCATTGAATCGATAGCCAAATGAAGACCATCTGCATCCTGCAACACACTTGTCACATCTCTAAAGATAATACCCTCCTCCGGGAAATCTGGTATACTTCTTACATATTCTTCTATCTTCTTCATAATGAGCACCTTGCCTTTCTATATATCTCTTTAACACTTTCGTATGCTAAAGCGTAAATTGCGCTTATTCACATAAAAATATTTATAATCTTATAAATTATACTACTAAATCAACCATTTAACAATAGTTATTGACTATAATTTGCACACTTTCGAGACCTCTATACTCATTGATATCCGGATAATATATAAGAGACAATTCTATGTCATTTGGAATAGACATTTTTGCTTTTCTCACCTGCTCCTCTCCAAACTTATCTGTTATAAACTCCATAAAGCCTGCAAATATACTTTGGAACACTAGAGCATCCACTATTTTTCCTGAACCATCGTCCACAGATAACTTGCACATATTTTGATTCTGCCCCATTATCTTTAAAGACTTGACCTTCACATTCTTTGTAGCAAAAACAGGCTTCTCATTACCTTTGCCAAAAGGCTCAAGAACAGCCAACTCACCTACAAGCTCCTTAGTTGCATAAGCTATAGGCATAGGCACATCTATCCATACTTTTTTAATCAAATCCTCATCTGTGAGAGTGCAGTTTCTGTTAATAAGCTCCCTAAGTTCTATCAATCTCTCCTTATCCAAGCTAAGACCTGCTGCCATTTCATGACCACCAAACCTTAACAATAGATGACTACACTTTATCAATTCCTCAAACATATTGTAGCCCTCTATAGAACGTCCAGAGCCCTTTATCATATTATTTTCGTCCTCATCGGCACTGTTTGTTAGAATAAACACCGGCTTATGGTAATGTTCTCTCACTCGACCTGCAACTATACCAGCTATACTCTCGTGAACTCCTGACAGATAGATAACTAAAACCTTGTCATCCGTATACTCCTGTGCCTGCATTATTCCCTTCTCAGTAGCTTCCTCTGTCATCTGCTTACGTATATTATTTAACTCTACAAGCTCTGCAGCATAGCTTTCCGCCTCCGTATCACTATCACTCAAAAGCAATGCCAGACCCTTCTTGGCTGTCTCTAATCTGCCTGTAGCATTTAAGCAAGGGCCTACCACAAAACCTATATGATATGCTGACAATCTCTCCCTGTTTACACCACAAACAGACATAAGCTTATCCAAGCCTACGTTCTTTGTATTTCTTATTCTGTTAAGCCCCTGAGCGGCTATTATCCTATTTTCACCTATCAGATCTACTACATCTCCTATAGTTGCTATAGCTGCAAACTCCAGATATTGGTCTAACAGTTCATCTCTATCACTTATATTCAATTTATTAAAAAGGTTTTGCACTAGCTTATATGCCACTACTCCACCACACAATAGCTTAAAAGGATAACTGCAATCTGGTTGCTTTGGATTGATAGTAGCGTCCGCATTAACACACTTATATATCCTCTCTCCACTATCTATATCATCCTCATATGGTATCTCGTGATGGTCTGTCACTATAACGGTCATACCTAGCTCCTTAGCATAAGCTATCTGCTCTATAGCTGCTATACCATTATCACAAGTCACTATAGTATCGACGCCCTCATCATACGCTCTCTTTATAATCTGCTCATTAATACCATAACCATCCTTCACTCTGTCAGGAATATCATAGGACACCTTTGCAGCTAATCTTTCCAAGCCCTTTACTAAAATATAGGTTGAACAAATACCGTCTATATCATAGTCTCCGATGATACGAATTGACTTACCCTCATCTATCTTACCTACGATTATTTCTGTAGCTTTATCCATATCCTTCATAAGGGTAGGACCATAAAGCTTGTCTAAGCTAGTATCAAGAAAACTCCTTTGCTCATCCAATGTTTCCATGTCTCTATTACGCATAATTCTAGTAAGAATAGGGCTTACCCCCAATACCTTACTATACATATCAAAATCAGCCTTTTTGCCGTATATCATCCACTTCTCTTCTGCCATAGTTGTTCTTCCTTTAAAAATAATATAGATATTATAGTAGGTTGGGGGAAATGTGTCAAATGCGTGGAGGATACAGAAAAAGTGAGTTGACTATATCAACTCACTTTGCTATTACTCATACATTATAATTTCCCCGTCATATAGGTAAAAGTCACCTTCTAGAAATACATCTGTTTTTGTTATCACTCCAGTTTTTTGATTATACAATGATACATAGCCCGCTCTCACACCACTATCCTTATAGTAGATATACGTGTCATCTGCCACAAAGTTCATTGTCTTGATTTCATCTATACACTCTCGCTTACCAGTTCTTATATCCTGTCGCCACATACTTCCATCACTTAGGTTATATAAGATATCCTGACCCACTACTGCTATATGCATATACTTTGGTATGTACTTCCTATTTTCAATGCCAGTAAACATATCGACCACTACCACTTCATTGCTATATATAAGAATCAACTTGTTATCATTAGTTGTAAACTTAAATATACTTTTATCAATTGAATACTCAGCCACATACACCAACTCTGTTTCCTTTGTATCTTTGTTATATCGATATATTTTATCTCCACTTTCTCTAAGTGTCTGCATATTTCTGTAATATATATAATCATCTGTTTCTATGCCTTCATTTGGTATTTGTATCTCATACAACTGATTGTTGGCTGGTTGCGTCTGATAATCAACCTCATATTTCATTATATTTGACGAGAATGATGCAAAATCCTCTTTCCATCCATTCTCCTCATGAATAAAATACATCATAAGAGCAACAGTAAAAATACCTACTATAACTATGGCAGCTATTATATACTTTTTTATATTCTTAATTTTCATACCAGTTTCCTCCTGCTGCTCTCATTTTCAATGTGACAAATAACCCCCAATAAGATTAGTATAGTCACTAATGTTATACACAGAGTCTTTACAAGATTAGCCCCTTCAAAAAACATATATGAAGCAATCAGGTGCTCTGGTAACAAATATTCCCATTCATATATATATGAAAAGAAATATCCCTCAAAAAATACTAACGCACCTACTATTATAGACATGTACATATTCTTAGTTACAGACGCTACGAGACAGACTATTACTCCTGCTAGTAATACTCCTATATATCTTAAAAACAGCACAAGTGCATATGCCTGTATAAGAGTTATATCCATAGTACAATTAAGCATAAAACTCTGTACAGGTGCATCTAAGCATCTAGTACCTATCATAGTACTTGCGTAAACAAATTCTAATATACCTTGCACAAGAACAAAACATAGCATTATACCACTATACACGCCAATTCTTGACAAAATCATTTGTCTTCTTCCATTTACTGATGTTTGTACAATATTCTTGACTTTATTACCAGCATCAGATGCAAATGCAATCACAGCTAGTACAAGTCCGATTATTATTAAAGGTTCATTTGCTGAAAAATCATATGCGATTGCATCCCAACCACGCTCATACACCAAATACGGCTCTGATGACTTTTCCAACTGATTTTTTGCAAACCACAGGATACTATTAAATGCAAGACCCTCATAGCCTTCTTTACTACAAGTTTTGTAATCAGCTTCAATAAGCTTAAGTTTATCCTCATCAAGTGGCCCCTCATATCTCTCATACACCTGTGATAATGTAACAAACTGTTCATTTTCAATAAAACTACTATTCTTATCGCAGAACCAATAGAAATCAAACAATAATACAGCTAATACTATAACTATACCCTTCTGATACCACAGTATTCTCTTTAACTCCGCTAATATCATATAGTCCTCCTTTCCTTATACATAAGGAAGCTACATATATTTACCCCTATAGCTAACAACATTAAGAACATTAACGCCACCCATATATTAAGGGTATACATATCGCCGATAAATATAGCTATTGCATCTCTCATCAGATACTTACTATTGAAAAATGAAAATAACTTAAGATAATAGTGTTTTAATGGCACTAAACTAGACATATAATCTAAAGCTACGTAAGCAACAACACTACCAGCTATCAATACTCCACTTTTCTTAACGAAACAAGCTAACATATACACTATATTTGCCATTATAATCTGTATAAGACATATACCTAATGTACATATTATTTTATACTCTAATATACTTCCGTTAAATAATGTTCCACGATATCCTGGTATATTATATAATTTCATACCATAATCTATCTTACCGTCTATACTATGCACCAAAATGGTTTCTACCAATAATACAAGATTTATAATGACTACGCTAACTATAGTAGCCATTCTCTTAGATAATATAATTTTGGTTGTCCTCTTTGAAGCAACCGATATTATCTGAGTCATCTTACTTTTTCTCTCTGCTTCTACTGACACTATGGTTATAAGTATAACCAATATCATGCCGTATTCTGCGTATGTGTGATACTCAACAAATGCTGCTTCATTAGTTTCATATGTATATGTTGTCAATTCTCTATTAGCAAAATTTTCTATGAATATATATGACAACTTAACATCTCTACCTTCTTCTATGTTTTCAAATGCTTTCTCTACTAATCCGTCATAATCAGCCGTAGTATACTCATCATCTTCCTTTTCTACAAATTTCATTCGATAGCTTGCTTCCAAGCCATTTATGCATAAAAAAACAAGCATCATCATGATAACGACTTTATTGTAGAAATTCTTTCTCAATTCATATCTCATAGTCATTACCCCTTAAAGTATCGCTCATAACGTTCTATAATAGATGAACCTTTATCGAACTTCTCATTACATACAAGCTTACCCTCATTTAATATAATAACGTTTTCTGCTATATCCTCCACATCACTAAATATATGTGTAGATATAATAACGATATGTTCCTTGGCATACTCCTTCATAATATCTGCAAACACAGAACGCTCTATATAATCAAGTCCTGTTGTCGGCTCATCCAATATAAGAAGAGCTGGTTCATTCAGCAATGCCTGTATTATTCCAAGTCTATGCTTCATACCACCTGAATACTGGCTTACCTTCTTATGTCGATGTTCCCACAATCTAAGTTTCTTCATATACTCTTCTATACGTTCATCGCAAATCTTTTTTTGCACATTCTTTATGCTACCCATATATCTTAAAAACTGAAGTGCGCTAAATTCATCATAATATCCACACTCCTGTGGTAAAAATCCTAAATGTTTTCTAAACTCTTTACCTTTTTTTGCATTATCTATCTCATCAAGTTCTACTGAACCAGCATCAGTTTCTATAAGACCTACTATACTATTGATAAGAGTTGTCTTTCCCGCTCCATTGTTACCTAGAAGCGCTGTTATGCCATTTTGTATCTGAAAACCAACCTCATCTAACGCCTTATACTTACCATATGTTTTTGTTATATTTGATACTGTCAGTGAATGTATATTTATCTCGTTCAATTTGTACCTCCTATATGTATCCCTTTCTTTTTTACTCATATTGGTCTACAAATATTGTTGTTCCTGCTTTAACATAACTATTTCTGTCATCTCCTGTTGGACAAACTACTGCAAAGAAATTATCTACCGAATTTACTAACTCTTGTTCTAATTCAAATGAATATGTATACTGTTTTCCTTGTTCGCAGTTTATTCTATAATACATATGCTCTCCCACCTGTACAGGCTCATTATTTCCCCAAAAGGATATAACGAATTCTCCTGTTTCCCGCGGAATCACCTGTATATCGTATGTCTTTGCATCCTTTCTTTGGATTACTGTTCTTGTTCGCATATTACCATTTATTCCATATTGGACATCTTGATTCTCTGCCTCGTCCACTTCACATATAGTGTCACTTTCCAAAACTACCACATCTACATCTGAAAACTTCTCACACTCTATCTCGTGTTCACCACCATTAGACAAATTCTGTAAAAAACCCATCATGAAGTTTTTCCTCTTTACCACGATAGTATCTGGCATAAGCATACACATTTTTCTACAAATATACGCATCTGCCTCTGGTACATTATTATAGTCGCATGTATAGTATTTCATTATTGTGTCATTGGCATCAAGTTCTTCTCTAGATATATACATAGAGTTTCCCTTATCATCTGTGAAGCTCTGTGGTATACCATTTATGAACATCATCATGCCTGCTGTATATGGAATTACACCTGATTGCACAAAGAAACTTATCTTCTCTATCCCATCTGCTCCTTTTTTATGATGTATACCACTGCCTACACTATAACTCTGGCACGCTAGTATATCTTCTGGTCCAGTTTCATACTCTTCTTCACCATTTGTGCCATCCTCTATACTATCTATTGACACATTAGGGTCACTTTGAATAGGCTCTGTCTCTGTCGATGACGTTTCCTGTTCCGATGTACTATATTCATTTATCATTGATTGTGTTGGAACTTTGCTGCATCCGCATAGAATACTTGTTAACAACAATATCATAATTTTCTTTATCTTAATCACTTCTATATTCACCCTCGTATTTCACAATGACTATCTTCATATTTATATTTAGGTGGCACAGTAAACCGTGCCACCAATTTATTAGATATCAGTTGCTGTATAAACCGCGTGAAAATTTCCATTATTCTTCATCTCATGAGTAGCAAACACCTTGTATGCACCACCTAATTCCGATGAATATGAATTCCATTTATCTTCAGAACTACTTGTATTTTTATGTGTAATCTTATCACTTGCATTATGCACGCTAGCAATTTCACCGTCACTCTTATTACGTATATCGTACTTAACGATTATCTCTTGTACAGTTTTTCCAACGTTCGTCGAGATAGTCAAATGCTTTGCCACAGGTCGACCACCTGCTATATCTGTTGTAACGCTTAACTTTCCTGTAATCAAAGCTCCTATTGGTCCTGAATACGACGATGCAGTAGAGACTGCCATTACTTGAGCCGTCATCATTGTAAAACATACTACTGCTACTACTATTGCTTTAATTTTTCTTTTCATTTGGATTAAATCCCCTTTCTTTTACTCATATTGGTCTACAAATATTGTTGTTTTTGTCTTCTCAAAACCATTGTTATCATTTCTTGCCGAACATACAACTGCAAAGAAATTATCTACTAAATTTACTAAATCCTGTTCCAATTCAAATGTATATGTATACTGCTTTCCTTGTTCACAGTTTATTCTGTAGTACATATGCTCTCCCACCTGTGCAGGCTTATTATCTCCCCAGAAGGATATAACGAATTCTCCTGTTTCATACGGAACCACCTGTATATCATATGTCTTAGCATCCTTTCTTTGGATTACTGTTCTTGTTTGCATATTACCATTTATTCCATATATAACCATCGAATTATCTGATTCGTCTGCTTTACATACAGCGTCACTTTCTATATCTACCACATCTACATCCGAGAATTTCTCACACTCTATTTCATGTGGACATCCATTGATAAGATCCTGTAAAAAGCCTATATAAAAGTTCTTTCTTTTAACTATAATAGTATCTGGCATAAGCATACACATTTTCATACAAGTATATGTTTCTGACTTTGGTACATTATTATAGTCGCATGTATAATATTTCATTATGGTGTCATTGGCATACAACTCTTCTCTAGATATATACATAGAATTTCCTTGTTCATCAGTAAAGCTCTGTGGTATACCATTTATGAACATCATCATGCCTGCACTAAAAGGAATATCTCCTGATTGTACAAAAAAGTTTATCTTATCTACGCCATCAGTACTCTTTTTATGATGGATACCACCACCTATGTTATAACTCTGGCACGCTAGTATATCTTCTGGTCCAGTTTCATACTCTTCTTCACCATTTGTGCCATCCTCTATACTATCTATTGACACATTAGGGTCACTTTGAATAGACTCTGTCTCTGTCGATGACGTTTCCTGTTCCGATGTACTATATTCATTTATCATTGATTGTGTTGGAACTTTGCTGCATCCGCATAGAATACTTGTTAACAACAATATTGAGAATATCTTTTTATATCTCCCCATCTATATCACCCCTTTCGCATCACTGTTGCAATGCTTTATTATTGTAATATATGTATGCAATCAGTTAAATGCAAAATTTTCCATTTTTATATCAATTTTCTTATTATATTAAAATATTTACTCAATATATGTTGAATTTTGCATTTTTTTATCCATCTTGACCATAGGTCAATCTGCACACGTACATTCTTCCACTTCTACGCGTATAGCATCTTGACCAAAGGTCAATCTGCACACGTACATTCTTCGAATGTACGTGAAAAAAGATATAAAACAAGGTGTGCCATCATACAAGTATGAGCACACCCTTGCTTTATATCTTTTTTATATACGCTCTAACTCTTGTTAGCGTGATCAGTCTTCATCATCTTTTGGTAAATATCCACCTGCTGCGTGCTTCTTTCTAGCCATCAGGTACCAAAGTGGTCCTGTTACACATACAGATGAGTAAGCACCTGCCAATATACCTACCATAAGTGGTAGAGCAAATTCCTTCATAGCTGTTACACCTAATACATACAATGCTGCTACTGTTACAAATGTTGTAAGTGAAGTATATATAGATCTTGTAAGTGTATCTGTAATAGCCTCATTTACAAGTTGCTTACAATCTCCCTTATAAGACTCATCTCTAAGCTTCTCTCTGATTCTATCGAATATTACAATAGTCGCATTGATAGAATATCCTAAGATAGTCAATATACAAGCTATAAATGTATTACCTACAGTTGTCCATGACACTGAGTAGAACAATATAACAAGCGCTATATCATGTACAAGAGCCAATATGGCACTTGAGGCAAATCTGATATCACGGAATCTGATAAAAATGTATAAAAGCATACATACTACTGCTATAGCTGTTGCCCATACTGCATCTGCGAGCATTTCCTTGCTGACTGAGGCACTTACACTTGTTCTCTCAAATGTACCTTCAAGCGCTCCAAAGTCCTTTATGAGCATTTCTTCTATCTTCTGCTGTGTAGCGATATCAAGTTCCTTTGTTCTGATAACAAACTGGTTAGTACCTGACACATCATTTGCCATTACATCACCATCACCTGTTATACTCTGAATCTTTGGCAATATCTTTTCATTAAACTCTGTTATAGTATATGTCTTATCAAACTCTACAGCAGTAGATACACCGCCCTGGAACTCTACACTTAAGTTAAATGGTGTAGGTCTAACAAACATCGCTACTATACCACCTACTATAAGAATAGCTGATATACCAAATAGTACTGCCTTCTTACCTATGAAATCTATAGTCTTTCTAGTCTTCTGCACTCCGTACATATTTGGCTTATTGAAGCCTATATGATACAAGAAATATAATAAAGCTCTAGTAACCACCAATGCTGTAGCCATAGATATAACTATACCGAATGCTAATGTCTTGGCAAAGCCCTGTATAGGACCACTTCCCATAACCCAGAGGATACCTGCCGCAATAAGTGTTGTTATATTACCATCCACAATTGCTGATGTAGCTTTACTAAAGCCTGTCTTAATAGCATCGTGTACCTCTGCGCCTGCTCCAAGTTCTTCCTTGATACGCACGAAGATAATAACATTGGCATCTACCGCCATACCTATAGACAGGATAACACCTGCTATACCTGGCAATGTAAGTGTTATATCAAACGCATTGATAGCTATTAAATCCATAGCAACATATGCTATAAGCGCAAGTCCAGCGGCTATACCTGGTACTCTATATGTAGCTATCATAAAAATAATGATAAGCGCTACACCTATGATACCTGCTATAAGGCTTGTATTGATTGCATCCTCACCAAGCTTAGCTCCTACTACCTTAGATGATATATCCTTCAAATCAAGCTTAAGCGCACCGATACGAATCATAGCAGCCAATTCCTCAGCCTCACTATATGATTCCATACCACTTATACTTGCTTCTCCGCCTGAAATCTTATTTTGAATATATGGAGATGATATTGCTTCACCATCATATACGATGTAGAGTATTTTTCCACGATACTCTTCTGTTACATCTTCAAATACCTTTGCTGCCTCATCAGAGAATGTAAGAGCCACATGGTATTCATATACCTTTTTTATATCATCGTATACAGAATATGGCTTGGCATTGACTACATCATCACCCTCTAACCATACCTTTTCCTTATCTTTGATACCTTTGTCTGTTACGAACTGTAACGAACCAGGTTTACCAAGCTGCTCCAATACTGCCTTTGCATCATCCTGTCCAGGTATCTCTACAGTGATACGATTATCTCCCTCTGTATAGACAACTGCCTCATCACTTAACTCATAAGCTCTCTTTTCCATTTTCAGGTAAGTATCTTGGAAATCTTCCTCGGTAAATTCTTTATCTACTACCTCGAATGTGATACTTACACCACCCTGCAGGTCAAGACCTTGAACAATATTACCAGCACTACCCTGCTTGTTTTCACCTATACCAAACGCTACCACATAGCAAAGGGCTGCTATAGCTAATATACTTATTATTAAGAATATTAGACTTTTCTTTTTGTCCATTGGTTTCTTCTCTTTTTCCATGTCCCTTTCTCCTTTTTTCTTTTTTATTTTGCGTCGATTTCAGCAATTGCGGCTATTTGCCGTTTGCCGAATTTTCTTTTCAGAAAATTCGGTCTGGCTCCGTTACACTTCCTATTTATTCACATTCATCAGCGCAATTGCTTTCAGCAATTGCGGCCTTAATCATAATGGCGCATTCTACACGCTTACGCTGCATCTCACAGCCTATATCGTATGCGTCCTTAATATCGCCATGGAAGTTATAAGCATTAGCTGCACAACCACCGCTACAGTAATATCTAGCAAAGCATTCTCTACACTTTGGCTTTGCGTATACATTACACATCTTGAACTCGTCCTGTAGGTCTGTTCTAGTGATGCCGTCATATACATTACCCATAAGGAACTTCTCATTTCCTACGAACTGATGACATGGATAGAAGTCACCCCAAGGTGTTACTGCCAGATACTCTGTACCCGAACCACAGCCTGAAAGTCTCTTAGCTACGCATGGTCCTTGCTCAAGGTCGATATTAAAGTGGAAGAAGTTAAATCCCTTACCTTCCTTATATCTCTTGATATACTCAACTGCCAGCTTGTCATACTCTTCCATTATCTGTGGTAAATCTTCCTCACGAAGAGCATAATCCTCTGTTGGAAGTGCTACAACTGGCTCCATAGACATATGCTTGAATCCTAAGTCTGCATAATGCTTAACGTCCTCTGAGAAGTCAAGTGCCTCTCTTGTAAATGTTCCTCTGACATAATAGCTCATATCCTCACGAAGCTTAGCAAACTCCTGGAATTTGGGAACTATGTGAGCATAGCTACCCTTTCCGTTTCTAAATGGTCTATTATGGTCATTAACCTCTGGTCTACCATCGAGACTAAGTACCACGTTAGCCATTTCCTTATTAGCAAACTCCATTATCTCATCATTTAAGAGAACGCCATTTGTAGTAAGTGTAAATCTAAAGTTCTTGTTACACTCCTTCTCTCTTGAGCGACCATATTTTACAAGTTCCTTAACTACATCCCAGTTCATAAGCGGCTCTCCACCAAAGAAATCCACCTCCAGATTCACTCTGTTTCCAGAATTCTCTATAAGGAAGTCTAACGCCTTCTTACCAACCTCAAGGCTCATAAGAGCTCTTCTACCATGGTACTCACCTTCCTCTGCAAAGCAATACTTACAAGCAAGGTTACAGTCATGAGCAATGTGTAAACACATAGCCTTAACTACTGTTTTTCTCTTCTTAAAGTCAATTACATACTTCTCATATATATCCTCTGTAAAAAGCTGCTCGTCTGCCTTTAAAGCTTCCACTTCTTCTATTGCTTCAGCTATCTCTTCTGTAGCATACTTAGACTTAAGCTCACTTATTATCTCTTCTGGACTTTTATGTTCGTACATAGCTATAACATCATATGTTACCTCATCTACTACGTGAACTGCACCGCTATTCACATCGAGGACTATATTATAGCCATTATTCTTATACTGATGTATCACAGTTTATTTCCTCCGTTTTATCTAATTATAGCCACAAGCGACTACAATTTTATCTAATTGCAGTCACAAGTGACTACAATTAAATAAACATTACACAGGCAGCGAACATAATCCGCTGCCTGTGAATTAAGTAAATATAATACTACTTGTCAATTACTTCTGGTTCTCACAGCTCTGGTTACCAACTGTGCAAGATGTCTTACAAGCTGACTGGCATGATGTCTGGCACTCGCCACAACCACCGTTAGCCATAGTATTCTTTAATGTCTTCTTTGTTAAAGTCTTTACGTGCTTCATTATAAAGTCCTCCTAATTGATTTCCGATTTGGTTTAAGTTTACCACACTAGTCCTAAAATGGCAACTTTTATTTACAAAACTCTTACCTGACACATCTTCATAGCATCAAGCGCATTATTATGACTGTCTGGTGTCACTCCTGCACAAGCTTTGCTATCTACTGTCACCACTGCATTTACGTCTGCTGCCTTCGCCAACATTACATTTGATATAACGCATATATCTGTGCATAAGCCCACGAATTCTATAGCCTCATATCCACCATTAGCTATTATATCCGCTAGCTCCATACTACCAAAGGTTGGTTTCTCTAATACAGGACACTTAGCAGCATACTCTATTAGCTGTGGTATTATCTCCCAGCCTGCTGTACCCTTTATGCAATGCTCCACTGGAAGATTTTTCCCTTCCTGTGTAGCCATATAATCTTCTCCGTGTGTATCCTTTGTAAATATAATATCACACTGATTTTCATTATCAGCCATATATTCTTCTACCTTTGACACTACTGCCGGAACTATAGCTACAGCTTCCTTTGTGCCTAACGCACCATCCACAAAATCAACCTGCATATCTACTACTACCAATAGTTTTTTCACAGTTTATCTCCTTTCGTAACAAGGCTATCCCGCAATTTGGCAAGTGCCTTTTTTTCTATCCTGCTTACATAGCTTCTAGATATATTGAGCTTAGTGGCTATTTCCTTTTGAGTTAATTCCCGTATTCCACCTAACCCATATCTTAATATTATTATTTCCTGTTCTCTTGGCTCCAATATTTGTTTAAAGTCATTTAAGATCAACAGTATATTCTTATCATTATCTAGCTGCTCTACAATGTCTATATCGTCACATTCAATTATATCTAATAAATGAATAGCCTTACCTTCATTGTCTGTTCCTACAGGCTCATAAAAGCTCACTTCTCTGGACTTTTTCTTATCTCCTCGAAGTTGCATTAATATTTCATTTTCTATACATTTGCTTGCATATGTTCCAAGCTTTGTTCCCTTTTCATCACTATAGCTGTTGACCGCCTTTATTAATCCGATTGTTCCCACAGACAAAAGATCTTCTGACAGACCCTCTCCCTTTCCATATTTCTTTACTATATGGGCTACCAATCTAAGATTATGCTCAACTAACACTTCCTTGGCATGCTGCTCTCCGTTTTTTAATCTTTCAAGCCACACGGCTTCCTCTTCCTTTGTTAAAGGTTCCTTAAAGGCTTCCATAAAGAGCACCTGCATACATTTTCATTATTACATTGTATGCAGATAGCTTGCCATTTGTTCAGTTTTCTATTCGGTTGCTTCACCTCTTCTGAGTATATCGAACTCCTCTAGCTCTATACCCAAGTCTACATATAACACCTGCTTTGGATGTGGTGCACTCTCCTGTTGTTTTCCTTTTTCGTCATAGATGGCCTTAACTGTTACCTCGATATTTCTACCGTCTGGTTTCATAACCTCTATAGTCTCTCCTACAGAAAATTTGTTTCTCTGCTCTATTCTATAGCCTAGTTCATTTTTTTCACCTACTATACCCAAATATGTGTACTCTTTTACGTAAGTATTACTATCATATATCTGAGTATTTTCATCTGGCTTGCCAAAGAAAAAGCCTGTTGTATACTGTCTGTATGTACACTTAGCTATCTCTGACTTATAGAATGGTATCCTTGATTCATAGTATTCCTTTGACTTCTTGTAATCATCTATGGCCATACGATATGTTCTCGCCACAGTTGCCACATACAGAGCTGTCTTCATACGACCTTCTATCTTGAAGCTGTCAATACCAGACTCCATCATCTCTGGAATATGCTCTATCATACACAAATCCTTAGAATTGAATATATATGTGCCTCTTTCATTCTCATATATTGGCATATATTCTCCTGGACGTGATTCCTCAACCACCGCATATTTCCATCGACATGGATGTGTACAAGCACCTCTATTGGCGTCTCTATGTGCCATAAAGCTACTTAAAAGACATCTACCGGAATACGATATACACATAGCTCCATGCATAAACGTTTCTATCTCTAAGTCATCTGGTATATTTGCTCTGATGTCCTTTATCTCCTTTAAAGACAACTCTCTAGCGGTTACAACTCTCTTAGCTCCTAAGCTATGCCAGAAATTGAATGTTCCATAATTAGTATTATTAGCCTGAGTACTTATGTGTATCTCTATCTCTGGACATATTTCCTTTGCTATAGTAAAGATGGCTGGATCTGCTATTATAAGTGCATCTGGCTTTATCTCCTTAAGTTCATGCATATATCTGCGCACGCCATCCAAATCGCTATTATGAGCGAGAATATTTGCAGTTACAAACACTTTTACACCATGGCTATGAGCGAAGGCTATACCCTCCTTCATATCTTCTAGTGTGAAGTTTTTTGCTTTAGCTCTAAGTCCAAATGCTTCACCACCTATATACACCGCATCTGCTCCGTACATAACAGCTACTCTTAATACCTCAAGATTACTTGCAGGTATAAGCAATTCTGGTCTACTATACATAATATTCTCCTCTCGTAAATACTACTTTTTTATACTCATAGTAATGCCATCTCCAATAGGCACAATAGTCGTTTCTAAACTCTCTGTATGCTTAACCTCATACATATATTCGCGCATACGGCTATGGATAGTTCTATTTCTTCTTACGATACCATATCTAGACTCTATAATATCACCATCCTGCAATACATTATCCGCTATAAGTATGGCACCCTTCTTCATCAGACGCAAAACCTCTGGAAGAAAGTTAATGTACTGAGCCTTTGCTGCATCCATAAAGACAAAATCATACTCTTCTGATGGAAGTTCTGCCATTCTATCCATAGCGTCGCCTTCAAGAAGCGTAATCTTATCCTGTGCTTCGGCCAATGCAATATTTTCCTTAGCCTCTATTATTCTTTTATCATAATTCTCAATTGTTGTTATGTGTCCACCCTCAGGTAAACATTCACTCATAAGAATTGCCGAATATCCTATAGCACATCCAAGCTCTAATACCTTCATAGGCTGCTTTATCATAAGCATAACCCTTAAGAAGCTCTCCATCTCTTTTCGGATAATCGGCACATTCGTTTCTTTCGCACATTGTTCTATTTTCTGTAATATCTCGCTGTTTGACGTTTCCAATGAGTGAATATATGACACTATCCTGTCATTTACTATCATCTACATTCTCCACTTATCTACTTTTTATTTTTCTTTGGTTTAGCTGCATTTATTATATCGATAATATCTTCTATATTATCTTCAGTACTAAACTGATAATTCCCCGGTGTTATAGTCAAATCGTACAACCAAGCTTGTACTGGAAACATATCCGCATTCTTTATAAGGCCATTAGTTTTTAATATATCGCCTAATTCTTCTGCAGAAGTGTTATAAGGAATTGTTACAAGCACCGTTTCACCATGGCCCATCTTTGCCATTGCCTCCTGCGAAAACAGTTCCTCACCATATTTAAATGTTGTCAGACAAACCACATAGCATACAGCTACAAGCGCCGCTATAACAACCATCTTGATTGTCAGCTTAAATATCATAGTAGCTATTTTTCTTGCATCCATATATTACCACCTATCGATTACAGCTCTAAACTTAATCTCATCCTTAATCTGATTCTTTATTACAACAAGACTAATTATAATCAAAACCTTATAAAAAGTCTAGTTCTAATTCCAATTCAGCTATAAGCATTATATTAACTTTTTGCATCATCTTACATAATATAAGCTCCGAATTAAGAAACTCTTTAACTACATTATGTGCAAGAATATCTGAATAGATCATACTCATCTCATGAACTCTTCCTCTGTCCATGCATGAACTGTCTAATCTCATTCGCATATTCGCTGCTCTAAATTCGTTAACCTTCTCCTTAAGCTGTGGGTTTTCATTCAGCAATCTTCTATATTTATCATACTTTTGATACTCTTCGCTATTTAAGATTGTCTGTTTCAGTTCTTCCACTTTATATCTTACTGATTCAGTCACTATTACTCAACCTCCATAATAATTGGGAGAATCATTGGATTTCTCTTAATCTTCTTCCACAAATAGTCGCTTAATGTTTCCTTTACAACCATCTTGATTTTGCCCCAATCAGTCACATTTTTATCGATACAATCAATAACTGCATCGTTTACAAGCATTCTTGCTTCCTCTAAGAGATTCTCTGCTTCTCTTACATACACAAAACCTCTTGAAACCATATCTGGGCCTGCTAGAAGCTGGTTACTATATTTCTCAAATGTCATAACTACGATGATAATACCATTCTGAGCAAGATTCTGTCTGTCACGAAGAACAATATTACCAACATCTCCAACACCAAGACCATCTACAAGAATTGTACCTGTCTGAACTCGTGTTTCCTCAACATATCCTTCCTTAGCCGATAATTGTAACACATCACCTGATGAAAGGATGAATATATTATCCTTGTCAATACCCATAGCCTCTGCAATCTCAGCATGCCCCTTAAGGTGACGATACTCACCATGTAATGGTATTGCATACTGTGGCTTCACAAGAGAGTACATAAGCTTAATCTCCTCTTGACACGCATGTCCTGATACGTGTGTGTCCTGGAAGATAACGTTTGCACCTAACATTGACAATTCATTGATAACCTTAGTTACCGCCTTCTCATTTCCTGGAATAGGACTTGAGCTAAACACTATAGTATCGCCTGGCTTAATAGTTACCTTCTTGTGAATAGATGCTGCCATTCTAGATAAAGCTGCCATAGACTCACCCTGGCTACCTGTTGTAATAAGTACCAACTGCTCGTCTGTATAATTCTTCATTTCCTCGATATCTATAAGTGTACCTTCTGGTATCTCGAGGTACTCAAGTTCTCTGGCAGTATTGATGATATTTACCATACTTCTGCCTTCCACAACTACCTTTCTACCGTACTTGTGAGCTATATTTATAATATGTCTAACTCTATCTACGTTAGAAGCAAATGTAGCAATAATGATTCTGTGCTTTGTATTCTCTGCAAATATATGGTCAATAGCCTTACCTACATTCTTCTCTGTCGGTGTAAATCCTGGACGGAGAGCATTTGTACTATCTGCCATAAGTGCTAATACACCCTTCTTACCTAACTCTGCAAATCTTGCAAGGTCTGTTGTATCTCCAAACATAGGTGTATAGTCAATCTTAAAGTCTCCTGTATGGATGATAGTTCCTGCTGGTGTAAATATAGCAAGACCACATGCATCAGCAATACTGTGGTTTACCTTTATAAACTCAACCTTCATCTTGCCTAAATTCACTGTCTGACCATACTTAACCTGCTTTTTCTTCACAAGCTTCTCTATACCGTGTTCCTTAAGCTTACCTTCTATTATACCCAATGTAAGCTTAGTTCCATATATAGGCGCATTAATCTCCTTTAATACATATGGCAACGCACCTATATGGTCTTCGTGTCCATGAGTAATAACAAACGCCTTAACCTTATCTGCATTTTCCTTAAGATAAGTAATATCAGGTATAACCAAATCAATACCTAACATATCATCATCTGGAAATGATAATCCACAATCAACTACTATAATCTCATCTTCATACTCGAATACAGTTATATTCATACCGATAGCTTCCAGACCACCTAATGGTATAATCTTAACCTTAACATTTTCGTCCACTTCTACTTTAGCTGTTCTCAAATTAACACCTCTTCCTGTCCAATTAAATAATATATTATGTTAGTTGTTTTCTATATCTATATCCTCTAGTAACTCTGCAAATATACGAGATACATACTCTAACTCGTCGTCATTTTCAACTATTTCATATACTGCTTCTGCGCTTTCTGCATCTGATGTATCCTTGAGAATATACGCATCTGCTTCTTCATCATCTTCGCTTTCTGTTACTAAGATATAATTTGTATTATTAATTCTAGTTTCTTCAACAACAAAAAATTCCACTGTCTCATTTGTTTCATCGATTGTAAAACTGATTTTCTCTGCCATATTCACATACCCTTTCTTCAATCACTGACATATTCTTATCTTTTATCTACTTACACTATCTAGATATCCTTGTAATATAAATGTAGCCGCAATACTGTCTACATATTTTTTTCTATCCTCGCGACGTACACCTACCTCCATCATCAGCCTGTCAGCCGCAACAGTGGTAAGCCTCTCGTCCCACAATATAACCTCGAGACCTGTTCTACGCTCAAGCATCGCCTTAAACTCAAGTGTTTTCTCTGCTCTCTCGCCAATAGAACCATCCATATTTTTAGGAAGACCGAGCACTATCTTATCTACCTCGTATTCCTTTATAAGTTCCTCTATTCTAGCTAAAGTACGTCTTAGCTTATTCTCTTGTTCGCGCCTCACAATCTCTATACCCTGCGCAGTTATAAGGAGTGCGTCAGATATTGCCACTCCTACAGTCTTGGAACCGAAGTCCAATCCCATTATTCTCATATTTTTTCTCCTTGACTTAGCCTTCGCTTTTGTATCGCTTAGACTATTAATTAGATTTCCTCTCCCGACTTATCACACCTTGCTCACACCATAAAATCACATAGAAATCCCGTCAATTATTAAATTTACTTTAATTTATTGTTGATATAATACTGAAGAGCTTCCTCAATAAGCTCATCTCTCTCTACCTTCATAATCATAGCTCTAGCATTCTTATGAGATGTAATATATGTTGGATCTCCTGACATTATGTATCCAACTATCTGATTTACAGGATTATATCCCTTCTCTGTCAATGCCTGATAGACGTGTTCAAGCACTTCTCCTACCTCCATAGCAGGCTCCTGTATAGTCTTAAAATATTGTGTATTATTACTTACTGAATTCATATTTCCGTCCTCTCTGCTCTCACACGCCCTTTTCGCTGATTATATATTATTACATTTCTTACATATTCGCAAGTAGAATTTCATTTTTTAAGATTTTATTAACTTCTACTTTTACTACAGTATTAATAAGCTTTACCTCTCCCTCAAAAGCCACCTTTACATACTCCTTAGTATGTCCTACAAGATACTGTTTTCCATCTATATTTACCATTTCTTCAACTAATACATCTACTGAGGTGCCTACAAACTGACGTATAAAATCCGTTCTGAGTTCCAGACCTAACCCTATTAATCTATCACTTCTTACAGTCTTAACTTCTTCCTTAACCTGTCCATCCATCTTAGCTGCAATAGTGCCTGCTCTCTTTGAATATTTAAAGATATGCATCTCTGCAAAGGCAATCTTCTTTAAAAATTCTTCTGTTTTTTCAAACTCCTCTTCTGTTTCCTTTGGGAAACCCACTATTACATCCGTAGTTATAGCAGCCTGCGGGAATACTTCTCTTATCATTTTACACTTCTCATAGTATTCCTCAGTTGTATAATGTCTATTCATCCTCTTTAGAGTATCATCACAGCCGCTCTGTAATGATAAATGGAAATGAGGACAGAATTCTGGCCATTTAGCCAACTGTTGCAAGAATTCTTCTGTGATAATTCTAGGCTCCAATGACCCTAATCTCACTCTTTCTATACCATCTATATTACACACTCTGCCTATAACATCTACAAGAGATACATCTGCATCCTTCATATCCTTTCCATAAGAACTAAGATGAATACCCGTAAGGACTATCTCTTTATATCCACATTTTGAAAGCTTGCATATTTCATTGTTAATATCTTCCATATCTCTACTTCTAATACGTCCTCTTGCATACGGAATAATACAGTATGTGCAAAACTGATTACAGCCATCCTGTATCTTTATAAATGCTCTAGTATGCTCACCCACAGTAGTCATCTGCATATCCTCATAAGCGCTTTCCTTGCTTAAATCCTCAAGGAATACATTGCTTTCACCAGACTCAAAGTAGGCTTCCAATATATGGACCAAATCTGCCTTATGATTGTTACCTATGATGATGTCTATGGCTTCATCATCTCTTATAGCTTCTCCTGCTGCCTGCACATAACAACCTACAGCTACAACTACAGCATCTGGATTTAGCTTCTTTGCTCTATGAAGCATCTGTCTAGATTTTTTGTCTGCCATGTTAGTAACTGTACAAGTATTTATTATATATATATCTGCCTTTTCATTGAACTGAACAATCTTGTAGCCATGCTCCTCTAATGACTGACGCATAGCCTCTGTCTCGTATGCATTTACCTTACAACCAAGATTATGTAACGCTGCTGTTCTCATATTGTCTCCTTATATTGTCGCATTTTTAACAGTTTTGTACTAATATTCCCACAATTTTTTTACATTATTTACATTGACTTTTTCCATTTTTAAGGATAAGATAATCATTGTTTAGATGATTTTTTCATCTACCTGAGGTTTTTCATAATGAAGTTTACCTCAAACATATGATTAAATCAAACACTATTTTTTAGGAGGGTATTTTTATGAAGACAGTTCAGATTAGTTTAAACTCTATCGATAAGGTAAAGGCTTTTGTAAACGATATTACAAAGTTTGATACAGATTTCGATTTAGTTTCAGGAAGATATGTAATTGACGCTAAGTCAATCATGGGTATCTTCTCATTAGATTTATCTAAGCCAATCGACCTTTGCATTCACGCTGATGAGAGCACAATCGCTCCAATTATGGAAGTTATCAATCCATACATCTGTCAGTAATTACATATTAGATAAATAAAAACAACGCCGCACTTCATTGTGCGGCGTTACTTTTTTTACCATTTACCTATATCTCAATTACATCTACTGTTCTAACTGCCTCTTCTATCATATCATCTATCTTATCTGCTATCTTTGTCTCAGAATGTTTGATGACATTTAAGTTAGGCTTTGTAACTGGATGCTTTGCCACAAATGTAGTACAGCAATCCTCGTATGGCTGTGTAGATATATCATATGTGTCAATCTTGATAGAGATATCTACAATATCTTGCTTATCAAAAGCTATGACAGGTCTGTACACTGGCATATCTGTGTTCTCATCTATAACTGCAAGTGACTGCATAGTCTGGCTAGATACCTGACCGATACTCTCGCCTGTTACAAGACCAAGAGCTCCATTCTGTTTAGCTAACTTCTCTGCTATCTTGTACATTACACGTTTCATAATAATAGTCAACTCATCATGAGGACACTTCTCGAATATATACATCTGGATATCTGTGAAGTTTACTACGTTAAGCTTAATCGTTCCAGAATATTTAGCTACCTTCTCTGCCAAGTCTATTACCTTCTGCTTTGCTCTCTCAGATGTATAAGGTGGTGTATGGAAGTATACTGCCTCCAGCTCAACACCTCTCTTAGCTATCATATATCCTGCAACTGGGCTGTCGATACCACCAGACAGAAGCAACATAGCCTTGCCTGCTGTACCTACTGGCATACCACCTGGACCTGGAATAGTCTCAGAATAGATATTTATATCCTTTCTTATCTCTATATTAAGCATAATCTTAGGATTATGTACATCTACTCTTATCTCTGGGAACGCATCTAACACAGCCTCTCCCATAGCCATATTGATACCCATAGAGTCTAATGGATAATTCTTTCTGGCACGTCTTGCATTCACCTTAAAGGTTGTATTCTTATCTGGATACATCTCATCCATATATGCGATAACCTTTTCTTTCAAGTCATCAAAGCCATTATCCTCCACCTGCACCATTGGACATACACCAACTATACCAAATACGTGTGTAAGTGCGCTAATAACTTCATCGTAATCGTACGAAGACTTAGCATCAACATATATACGGCCATCTACTTTTCGCACATCAAACTGACCGTCTACACTTTTCAAAGACTTTACTATATTTCTAACAAGAGCATCCTCAAACAAGTATCTATTCTTGCCCTTAACACCTATCTCTGCATATTTTATGAGAAATGATTTAAATTCTACCATTGTTTTCCTCCTACTACTTTATCGAAATTCTTTTCAAAGATTTCAGCCACGTGTGAAGCGTCTAAGCGTAGCTATCATACCTGCTATCTCATCTACTGCATAGTCCAATTCTTCCTTAGTAGTATTGTAGCACAAGCTAAATCTGATAGTTGAATCTATCTGCTTATCGTCTAAACCTATACCCTTTAACGTCTTACTAACGGACGGCTTATTAGATGAACATGCCGAACCTGATGATACATATATCTGCTTTCCTTCTAAGGAATGTAGCATTACCTCGCTTCGCACCCCATTAAATGTAACACTTATAATATGTGGAGCACTGTCCATACCCTTTTTACTATTTACAGTTACATTCTCGAGAACTGTTACTCTATCTATGAAGTAATCCTTAAGTTCACATAGCTTTGCTGCATGCTCATCAAGGCTCTGACAAGCTTCTTTAACAGCTACTCCCAAGCCTGCTATGGCTGGAACATTTTCTGTGCCTGAACGCATGCCCTTTTGCTGACCGCCACCGAATATAGTAGGCTTTAGCTTAACCTTTTCTGATACATATAAGAAACCAGAACCCTTTGGTCCATGTATCTTGTGTCCACTGACAGACACCATATCTGCCCCTAGCTTCTTTGGCTGAACTAATAACTTACCAAAGGACTGTATCGCATCCACATGAACTACTATAGATGACTTGTACGCCTTAACTATCTTCGATATCTCTTCAATAGGCTGTATAGCACCTATCTCGTTATTCACATGCATAATAGATACCATAATAGTATCCTCACATAGAGCTTCCTTCAGAGCCTCCAAGCTTACATGTCCATTTTCATCTACCGGCAGATAAGTCACTCTAAAGCCATGCTCCTCTAAAAAGCTAGTTGTTGCCGATATAGACGCATGCTCTATATATGATGTAATAATATGATTACCTGCACGCTTATTGGCCATAGCTGCACCTATAAGAGCCAGGTTATTAGACTCTGTACCACCCGAAGTATATATTATCTCCTTTGGCTGTACCTTCATAGCCTTGGCTATAATATCAGTAGCCTCTCTTATATATCTCTCCGCCTCTATTCCTTTCATATGAAGTGATGATGGATTGCCATAATCCTCACTCATCACCTTAACCATTATATCCTTAACGTTATCTGACACTCTGGTTGTCGCAGAGTTATCCAAATATGCCATCATAACTATATACCCTTTCTATATATCTTCCTTTGCAACATCCAATCTAAACATAAGCACTGACAATATAGCCAGTCCCGCTGTCTCAGTCCTAAGAATTCGTTTACCAAGACTAATAGGCTTCACTCCGTTTTCAAAAGCGAAATCAATCTCACTCTCCTCGAAGCCTCCCTCTGGACCTATGAATACAGCTATCTCCTTAGCGTCTGTCACGCCTGACATAACTCTACCTGTCTGAACCATATCCTTAAAATTCTCATAAGGTATAATCGCCATATCCATCTTAGATGCCATCTTTATAGCCTCCTTAAAGGACATAACATTGCCTATATTTGGGATAATACCTCGTCTAGACTGCTTTGCTGCGCTCTCTGATATAGCCTGCCATCTCTTTATCTTAGACTCCTGCTTTTTATCATCCAGCTTCACCACACATCTTTTTGTGGCTACTGGAATAATACTATATGCCCCTAGCTCTACCGCCTTTTGTATAATCATTTCCATCTTGTCAGACTTTGGAAGTCCTTGAAACAAATATATCTTACATGGAAGTTCTGTACCCTCATAATCAGCATCTATGATACGAGCCTTTATCTTGTCATCTGATATATCTTCTATCTGACACATATAGTCTTTATCTTGACCATTGCTGATAAGTAACTCCTCTGACACCTTCATGCGAAGTACATTCTTTATATGATTTACATCACTGCCTGTTATATAGACATACTCACTGTCTATCTGTTCAGGACTAACGAAAAAATGATGCATATTTTCCTCCTACAGCTTTCTTGCTGTGATAGATGACCAATCCTTCTGTCTGGTTATCTCCAATATCTCAAACTGACCAGTAGCCTCTACTGCTGCCTTTACTTCATCTTCCTTCATGTCAATGATACCCGATGTAATATAAAGACCACCCTTCTTAAGATGTGCTGGTACTAGTGGAGTAAGTGGCAACAATACGTCTGCCAATATATTTGCTGCTACTATATCATAACACTCATAACCGATTTGTTCTCTGATACTATCATCCTCTAAAATATTTCCTGTAATAACTTCACACTTATCAAGTGGAATATTGTTAGTCTCAAGATTCTCTCTAGTAGCTACAGTTGCATTCTCATCTATATCGATACCTACTGCTGACTCTGCTCCCATCTTAAGAGCTATGATAGATAAGATACCACTTCCACAGCCTACATCCAATATCTTTGTATCAGGCTTAACATGCTTCTTAAGCTGCTTCATACAAAGCTGTGTAGTCTCATGAAGACCTGTACCGAATGCAATACCTGGGTCTATCTCAATCATCATCTTGCCCTCATACTCAGGCTTTATATCCTCCCAAGTAGGCTTAATCACTATACCATCTACCTCGAAAGACTTAAAAAACTGCTTCCAATTATTTATCCAATCCTTATCCTCTGTCTCAGACTTAACTATAGAGCCCTCACCTATATCCATAAAGTCACGAAGCTCATCTAATCCTGTCTTAACTGCTGGCATAAACTCATCTTCATTTGAGTCATCCTCCACATAGAAGCTAACATAAGACACACCCTCGTCTATAGGAAGTACTGGAAGGAAGTCTATAAACATACGCTTCTTATCTTCCTCAGATATACCTACGTTATCTTCTATCTCTACACCATCTATACCATTCTCAACTAACATAGCTATAACAAGCTCTGCTGCAGCTGTTGTTGTCTTTATTCTATATCTTGTCCACTTCATATATGTACCTCACTTTCATATATCTAATGTTCATTTATACACCTATACAAATAGGCACAGTTATTAGTTTTATACCATATTTTAATATATAAAACAATACGCAAAGTTGCAATTATCTGCTTGTTTTTAAATGATAATCTATTATAATTATATTATATTTATACATTTGGAGGTAAAAAATATGTTTTGTACAAATTGTGGCACACAGTTGCCTGATGATGCAAAATTCTGTACAGGTTGTGGAAACCGTATGAATGTTGCACCTATTATAAATGTAACTCCTGTTATTCCCGAAGCTCCAGTTGTTCCTGAAACTCCAGTTATTCCTGAGACTCCAGTTATTCCTGCAGCTCCAGTTATTCCTGAGACTCCAGTTATTCCTGTAGCACCAGTTGTTCCTGTAACACCAACATTTGTTGAGCAACCTATGCCACAGCCTCAGTCTTCATACGAGATACCAGAAGAACAGAAAAAGAAGAGCAAGACTCCCCTAATTCTAGGTCTTTGTATCGGAGGCGTAGCCCTTATAGCCGTTATAGTTTTAGCTGCACTACTACTCTTTGGCGGCAAGGATAAGAATAAGGATTCCGCAGACAAAACATCATCATCGACTATGGAAAATGAATCTAGCTCCGATAACACTACTAACAACAATAGTGTAGTTGACGATGAAAAAGAAACAGAATCTACAACTACAGAAGATGAAAGCTTATCTGACAGCGACATAACCAGCTCTACAACCGACATTGCAAAGGCAATTATGGCTGATGTTGCAAAATATAAGCTCAAAGCTATTGACAAAAACTTGTTAAAAGCTGTTAATGATTATCTAGTTTCTAGAGGTAAATCAACAACCTATTTGTTAGATTCTCTCTACGAATGTATCATTGATGCCGATGATAATTTATTATCATATACTATTGATGATGTACGAGTAACTGATTCTACATATTATGACGATGAAAAAATCGAAGATATATTAAAGACAGAAACTAACTCTTTTGTAGAGCCAACAGGTTTCTCTCGTGCAACAGTTAATGTTACTTACAAGGAGCAGACAAGTGCTTTCTATCTTTACTTCTGCGTATGCGACAATGAAGTATGGCTTTATGACTTTAATACAGATGATTTCTTTATTGACTTTGAAGATGACAAAGCAAACAACAATGGCACTGTATCTGACATAGTTTCATCTATGTTAAGTACTAATAGTGAATACCTTGAAGCTGGCAGCTTTAACAATGCTTTCACTGGTACAAACTATAGCTTAGGATTACCTGATAATTGGACCGTAGACACAAAGACTTACAATATGCCATATATTTTTGTTCCAAACAAAAATATATATTACTCTATAACAAGCGACCCTACATACGCACTTGTTACTCCTGCAGAATTTATGCAGTCTCTATATACTATATATGTAGGCAAAGGATTTACTAATATAGAGCTAGGAGTATTAGGTACACCTAACTTATCCGGACATTATATATCATGTGAGCAGACTGTAAATGGTGTTGTATGGTATACTGTTCAGTGTATCTTTAAAGCTCCTGATGGTTCTTGTATATGTATATCACTATTTACTACAGATACAACAGATCCTGACTACAGTGTAGCATTAAATTCCATTGCATCACTGAAATTTACTGATGCATCATAATATAAACTATAAAAGAATGGCGATAGATTTTTATCTATCGCCTTACTTTTTACCTTATACTGCTGCCACCAGTCTTATCTTTAACTATATTTATCTGATGGTCTATTCGTTCCTTCAAGCTCGAAACATGAGATATGATACCAACTAACTTATTGCTGTCTGACAATCTGCCTAACACTCTCATAGCCTGTTCCAATGAGGTATCATCCAAAGAACCAAATCCCTCGTCTATGAACATTGTATCCATAGTGATACCACCTGCAGACTCCTCTATAATCTCCGCCATACCAAGAGCCAATGACAATGATGCCATAAAGCTTTCTCCACCAGATAATGTCTTTACACTTCTTATAGTGCTATTATAATGGTCATACACATTAAGTTCCAAACCAGACTGCTTCTTCATATTATCAGTAGACTTGTCACGAATAAAATCATAATGTCCATCCGACATCTCAAAAAACCTTACATTAGCGCTATCTATAATCTGCTCAAAATACGCTATCTGTACATAAGTTTCTAACTGCACCTTTTCCTTGCCTGTCACTTCGCCATTAAGTGTATCTGACAATGCTTTTACAATAGTCAGTTCTCTAGATTTTTCGCCTATTTCCCCATCTACTCTCTTTATATTAGCCAATGTTTCCCTATTAGAAACTACTCTAGCATATACATCACTATATATCTTTTTACTTTCATCCCTTGTCACAATACATAAAGACATAGACTCTGCAATATTATCAGATAGCTCTTTTATCTTAGACCTCACTTCATCGTCACTATAACTTTCCATATAGTCTATACCCTGCTTACTAGATATCTTACTATTGTGCTCCTTCAGTCTAATCTCTAACTGTTCTACTACAGCTTTCGTAGCAAAATATTTGTTTTTCGTTTCTTCAAGTGTCGTTCTAGCCATCTCATATGCCAGCGTCATAGCCTTATACTTGTCTTCCTTTTCCGCAAGGGCTTTCATCGCTTCATCTGCATCCTCATTTACAAGCTCTGTATTTAATACTGATAGCTCAGTTTTTAAAGTCACCATATCCCTATCAATCTTTTGCTTAGCTTCATTTAAAGAATTAATATATGTCGCATTATCATCTAGCTTTTTCTTGTATTCTAATAATTCCTTCTTTGCAGCTTCTCTTACTTTTATTCTACCCTCTACTGTTTTCTTTTCATCAGACAGTTTATGCTTTTCTTCTGCACATGCCATTCTATAACTAGAAACCTTGTCTAACGTATCTGATATATCTCCAGTTATATCAGCTTTCTTTGACTCCTCTGACAATAGTTCTTTATCCTTCTCTATTGTCACGAGAATACCCTTAGCCTTTTCACTGGCACCTACCATCTTACTATTCTTCTGTTCATATACTTCCTTTAGCTTTGATACCTGCTCCTCTGTAGGTGGATTTTCTCCAAGTGTAGCCAGCTTTGGATAATGTGTTGAACCGCATACCGGACAAGGCATTCCCGGACTCTCTATAAGTTGTTTTGCCATAACACCAGCCTGTGCATCTAGGAAACTTTTAAATGCTATTTCATATTTTTCCCTTGCATTAGTACATTCATCTGAATAGGTTTTATATGCCTTTATACACGTCTCATATTCTTTTTTCGCTTTCGATATACGATTATATATCTTTTCAACAGTATCTAACTGCTCCTGCTTTAAATTGTTGCGTTCTATAGCGTTATCTAACTGTACCAATTGACTTTCAAGCCCTGCCTCTAGCTCTACGTGTTCTGTCGTCTTTTCTATCTTAGAAACATATTCCTTACCTAGAGTAGCTGCCTTTGCAATAGCCTCATCCATATCTATAAGCTTTTGCTCCAATGCTTTTAAGTTTGCTCTCTTTTCGTTTCTTACCCTATACTTTCCTACCGCTTCTCTCTCTCGTTGAAGTATAGCTAGTAAAGCCTCCCTTTCTAACTGTTTCTCATAGATACTTTGATACTTAATTTCACTATCCTTTACCTGTTTGTCCAATTCTGCGAGTTTACCACTTTTTTCTATATACTCCTGCAATATGGCCAAAAATGTAGCACACATAGACTCTGTTTCTTTTAAATCGTTAAGTTTAAGCTCCTCTTTATCTATATCCGCCTGTACTGTAGCTATAAGATTTTCATCATCTTCTATGATACTCATCAGTAACCCTATTACTTCCTGCACATCACTTATAACTTCATCTGACTTTAGTTTTTCTAATTTTTCCACATTTTCATCATTAGTTCTTATGCCCTGTACATACTGCTTAAGAGAATCTGTAGCCTTTATATACATAGTTCTAACTGTCAGATACTCACTCTTAATCTTCTTTTGAAGATTCTCGTAAGGAGTTGTCTTAAATATCTCTCTAAATATCTTACTTCTAGTAGCAGTGTCCGCCACAAGCAGCTCACGAAACTTTCCCTGAGCTATCATAACTATACGAGTGAACTGGTCACCATTTAGACCTGTTATCTCCTCTATCTTCTTTGTAACACCAGCAAAGCCCGTTACAATCTTTCCATCAGGCATATATAACTCTGCGTCAGCCTTCGCCTCTGTAAAACCTTCTCCCCTGCTCTTTGGACGTGTATATCTAGGATTTCTCTTTACACGATACTCCTTATCCTTTATGGTGAATGTCAAATCTACATAAGTCGCCACATCCTCACTAGCATACTTACTTCTGAAGCTGTCACTACTTCTTACATCTACGCCACCATCTCCATACAGTGCAAAACGGATACCCTCAAATATAGTGGTCTTACCTGCACCAGTATCTCCTGATATAAGATAAATGCCACTTTCTCCTAGAGACTTAAAGTCAATATTCACTTTTCCTGCGTACGGTCCGAATGCGGACATTTCTAAGGATGTTGGTCTCACTGTATTTTTCCTGCAACTTTCTTTTTTAGTTTTAATAAGTAATATTTTTGCTTATAACTTTATTTGTAATTGGGTATTTTTTATTATTCATTATCCCAGTATTTGGTCACTATCTTAAGCTGTTCATCTGATATATCTACATTATTCTGTAACTGATACAGCTCCATTACATACTCTAGACATGTCTTTTCCTTTATCTGCGATACACTAGATACTGACTGTCTCTTTGCACTTCGCTTATTGTTATAATCAAGCTTCAATATATTAGGATATATAACTCTTAGCCTTCTAAATGCGTCTGGCACATCCTCTTCATCCTTCAAAGTTACACTGACATAACCATCCACGGCTGTATCTATATAGTTAGCTCTATTCGTCAACTCTAAAAATGTACCTTCTAACCGTCTTACATCATGTAATGGCTTAAATGGTATCTCACTTATCTCTGTATGTCCTTTTTCTCCAAACTCAACCAAAGTCATAGTTTTACGCTGGTTTGCCTCATCTATAGAGTACTTAAGCGGCGAACCGCTATACCTTACATACTTTCTTCCCATAGCCTGTGGCTTATGAATATGACCAAGGGCTACATAATCAAAATCATCAAACACCTGATAATCAACATTATCAAGTCCTCCAAGTAATGCCTCCTCAGACTCACTTCTTATAGCCCCTGTTATAAACTGATGCACCATACATATGTTACGTTTTGACTTATCGACATCCATATGTGCTACTACTGCCTCGAGAGCAGAATTGTAGTCAGTAATATTGTCTTCGTCGTGATATCTTTTAACTATTGCTGGCTTCACAAATGGTATAAGATATATATTCACCTGACCATGTTCATCCTCTAAGGTAACTGGAGTACTTTTGCCATCATACGCTTTTGAAATATATATACCACTATTTTTAAGAAAATCTGCTCCAAATGATACTCTCTCTGCACTATCATGATTGCCACTGATAATAAATATCTTCTGACCACATTTTCTTAACTCCTGCAAAAAGACATCAAAAAGTTCCATAGCCTCTGTCGAGGGTATGGACTTATCATAAATATCTCCTGCTATAAGTACACCATCAGTTTTATGCTCCTTTGTAGCAGCTACCACCTGATGCAATATATGTTGTTGATCCTCTATAAGCGAATACTCATATAAACGCCTACCGAGATGTAAATCTGATATGTGTATAAACTTCATATGACTCTTATACTCTTTCTTTATATCTACTCTTTTCAGCGAAATCCTTTTCAAGGATTTCGGTCTGACCTTTACCAGCTTTCTTTATATCTACCCTTTTCAGCAAAATTCTCTTCGAGAATTTTGGTCTTAATTCTGTTTTCTAACGATTGCATACTCATCATCATACTGATAGTATGGACAATCATAAAATGAATCTGTCATAAACTTTCCCATCTCATCTTCATCAAGATTCATCTCACATGTATAATACTCATAATCCTCGTCGTATACATAATTGGAACATGTATCGCAACAAGACTGTTGTTTCTTCTTTTTCATATATAACCTCAACTTCTCCTCAAATTCCTTTTAGGAATTTGGGCCTGGTTCTTCAAAGGCAACTGTAACAAAAAAGCCTCTTGGAGTTTCATTAATAGCTTTAACTACTCCCTTAGTAGACTTTAACCTCTCTCTAAACTGAAAATTAGCCGACATAGCCAATGCCGGCTCCAATGTATAATAATAACTGCTAGGAAGGCGGCCTTCAGAAACTTCATATTCCTGTCCTATCTCCACAAGACCTTCCCTCTCCATTTTAAACTCTATCTCTCTCATAAGTTACTCACACATTCCTTGCTTAATAAAACTTAGTTATCAAACTTAAGCGGACAATCTTTTCTAAGATTAAGTGGACAATCATAAACATTCTCACCATCTCGTCTTGAAATATATGAAAGAGGACACTTTCTACAATTTCCCTTTACAAAATCCCCTGCCACTTCAAAAGATACTGTCGCTGTCTTTACTCCAACAGTCTTTATCTCCTGCTCTTTAACATTATCCCACTTAAGTGCTTGGTCACATGACGAACACTTATCTTTTCCCATAGCAACAGGGCGCTTGCAGGTTGGACAAGCATAATACTCTGTTCCATTTTGCTCTTTCACTATTATTGCATCTGCGGCAAACTGCTTAATTAAGCTTGCTCTTAAATCATCTTGTAATGCCATACTTTCTCTCCTTACGCACAAATACTATTCTAAAATTATAACATATAGTCACGCAAAATGCTATAAATTCCGTTACTAAATATATAATCCAAAAGAAGGGCCTCTACTACTGTAGAGGCCCTTCCAATAAACTATAAATAATATCGCAATATCTTATGAGAAGTACTTAACACCTGACTCAAATATCTTAAGGTCCTGATCACCGTAGATATTCATAGCAACTGCGTCGCCCTTTCTCTCAGCATGAGCCATCTTACCGAAGCATCTGCCGTCTGGGCTTGTAATACCCTCGATAGAGCAGTATGAACCATTTACATTCCACTCTTCATCCATTGTAGGGTTGCCGTTTAAGTCAACATACTGTGTAGCTACCTGTCCATTAGCAAAGAGCTTGTCTAACCACTCCTTAGGAGCAACGAAACGTCCCTCACCATGTGATGCTGGGCTTGTGTATGTCTTACCAACCTCTGCTAACTGTAACCAAGGTGACTTGTTAGATACAACCTTTGTGTAAACCATCTTAGATACGTGACGGTTGATTGTGTTGTATGTAAGTGTTGGTGAATTAGCATCCTGTCCTGTTATCTGTCCGTTTGGAACAAGACCAAGCTTGATAAGTGCCTGGAATCCGTTACAGATACCAAGTGCAAGACCATCTCTCTCGTTAAGAAGTGCATGAACTGCATCCTTCATCTTCTCATTTCTAAATGCTGTAGCAAAGAACTTAGCTGAACCATCTGGCTCATCACCTGCTGAGAATCCACCTGGGAACATGATAATCTGAGACTTAGCAATACTCTCCTCAAATACCTTAACAGACTCTCTGATATCATCTGCATTTAAGTTCTTAAATACCTTTATAATAGTGTTTGCTCCAGCCTTCTCAAAAGCCTTGGCTGAATCGTACTCACAGTTTGTACCTGGGAAAACTGGGATGAATACTGTTGGCTTAGCAACCTTATTCTTGCAAACATATACACTTCCACCTGTGTAAATAGGTGTATCAAGTACTGTCTTATCATCTGTTGATGTTGTTGGGAATACCTTTTCAAGTGGTGCTTCCCATGTAGCAATAGCCTCATCAAGTGAGATTGTCATAGGGCCATACTTAACAGCTGCTTCTGCTGTAACCTGACCGATTACCTTTACAAACTGTCCAAGCTCTGACATAACTGCCTCTACCTCTGCAAACTTGTCTGCATCAATTTCAGCTACGATATTACCAAATCCAGGTGCAAATAACTCTTCTGCTGATACACACTTATCGCAGATAGAAACACCCATCTTATTACCGAACGCCATCTTTGAAACTGCTGCTGCGATACCCTTTGCATCCAATGAATATGCTGCAACGATAGCCTTCTTCTGGATAAGCGCGTGAACAGCATCATAAAGCTTCATAACCTGAGCGTATACCGGCTTATCAAACTCATCCTTCTCTATACTAAACTTAACAAGCTTATTTCCAGCCTTCTTAAACTCTGGAGTAACGATATCGCCTTCCTTAGCTACATCAACTGCAAATGAAACAAGTGTTGGTGGAACATCAATATCATTGAATGTACCAGACATACTATCCTTACCACCGATTGAAGGAAGTCCAAAGCCCAGCTGTGCATCATATGCACCGAGTAAAGCTGCGAATGGCTGGCTCCAACGGCTTG
>JBGVKG010000033.1:0-14840 GCA_045123575.1 Lachnospiraceae bacterium | reverse complement strand
CTTTTAGCTCGCTGTCGCGGCATTCGCCGTATACATCCAAGAACATAGAAAACCACCCGATTAAGAGTAAACTCTTATCTGGTGGTTTTTATGTTCTCGTCTGCGCATGGCTCATTGCTTGCGCGCACAAACCAGAATTTATAAAAATCAATGGACTAATCTGCGCAGATGTAGTAGAATAAAAAATGACTTTATTACTTTAAGTGATAAAAGAGGAGGAAAAGAAAATGATAGCAGATAAGATGGTAGGCTTAGTTAATAATAATTCGGCAATTAGAATGATGTTTGAGGAAGGTAAAAGATTGGCAGCACAGTATGGAGCTGAGAATGTATTTGATTTTAGCTTAGGTAATCCTAATGTGCCAGCACCAGCATCATTTAATGCAGCGATAAAAGAGATATTAGACGAAGAGGAGTCAACATTTGTTCATGGATATATGAGCAATGCAGGATATGAGGATGTACGACTTGCAGTGGCCAATTCTCTTAATAGAAGATTCGGAACAGCATTTACAGAAGCAAATATTATTATGACAGTAGGTGCAGCAGGAGGTTTGAATTCAGCACTTAAGGCTATTATCAATCCAGGTGATGAAGTAGTGACATTTGCACCATATTTCCTTGAATATAGAGCATATGTAAATAATTATGATGGAGTGTTAGTGGAGGTGTCTCCTGACACTGAGACATTCCAGCCTAATGTTGAAGAATTTGCTAGTAAGATAACAGCTAAGACAAAGGCAGTTATTATCAATAATCCTAACAATCCAACAGGTGTTGTATACACAGAAGATACTATTAAAAAGATTGCTAAGGTGCTTCAGGATAAGCAGAAGGAACTTGGTACAGAGATATATCTTATATCTGACGAGCCATACAGAGAGTTGGCTTATGCTGGAGTAGAAGTACCATTCCTTACAAATTATTATGACAATACTATTGTAGGATATTCGTTTAGTAAGTCATTGTCATTACCAGGAGAGCGTATAGGATATCTTGTTATACCATCTGAGATGCCAGACTTTAAGAATGTGTTTGCTGCATGTAGCATTGCTACAAGAGTACTTGGTTTTGTTAATGCGCCATCTCTTATGCAAAGAGCAGTAGCCAAGGTTATAGATGAGAAGACAGATATAGAGTATTATAATAGAAATAGACAGCTCTTATATGGAAGTTTGACAGAGTATGGATTTGACTGTGTGAAGCCAGAGGGTGCGTTCTATTTATTTGTGAAATCGCCTGTGGCAGATGAGAAGGAGTTTTGTAATAAGGCTAAGGAGTATAATATACTTATGGTTCCAGGAAGCTCATTTGCATGTCCAGGATACGTACGTATAGCGTACTGCGTGGCTTACGAATCTATAGAGAGAGCATTACCAAGCTTTAAGAAGTTGGCAGATAGCTACGGATTGAATTAAGCTTTAAGAAGTTGGCAGACAGCTATGGATTAAATTGAACTTTATGATTAGTAAAAAATGATAAGATATAGTTACTTAAGTTGCATTGAAACGCAAATGTATTGTAACAGAATGGAGAAATATATGGGAGCATGGGAAGCTAATATAAGAAAAGTCGTGCCTTATGTGGCTGGCGAGCAGCCTAATAAGCCAGATATGGTCAAATTGAATACAAATGAATGTCCATATCCGCCAGCACCAGCGGTAGAAGCGGTGTTATCTAAGCTAGATACAGATAGATTTAGATTATATCCAGACCCTACAGCAGGTGAGCTAGTTAAGGCTATTGCAAGTTTCTATGGTGTAGATGAGGATATGGTGTTTGTAGGTGTGGGCTCTGATGATGTTATAGCGAACGCTTTTTTTACATTTTTTAATTCGGATAAGCCGATACTTTTCCCTGATATTACATATTCATTTTATCCTGTGTGGGCAGATCTCTATAAGATACCTTATGAGACACCAGCGGTAGATGAGAATTTTAGAATTAAAAAGGAAGATTATTACAAAGAAAATGGTGGTATTATATTCCCTAATCCTAATGCGCCTACATCTATATATGAGCCGTTATCATTTGTAGAGGATATAGTAGCACATAATCAAGAATCAGTTGTTATGATAGATGAGGCATATATAGATTTTGGTGGAGAGTCGGCACTTCCATTGGTAAATAAGTATGAGAATCTTTTGGTTATACAGACATTTTCAAAGTCTCGTTCTATGGCAGGTATGCGTATAGGTTATGCCATAGGTAACAAGAAACTTATACAAGCTATGCAGGATGTTAAGTACTCTATTAACTCGTATACGATGAATATGCCATCAATAGCGGCAGGCGTGGCATCTATTGGAGACAAGGAGTACTTTGATGAAACTCGTGGAAAGATAATGGCCACTAGGGAACGCACTATGAATGCACTGACAGAACTTGGCTTTACATATCCTGATTCAAAGGCAAACTTTGTATTTGCAACACATGCAGAATATGATATAACAGATATGTTTGAATATATGAGAGCAAGAAATGTCTATGTACGTCACTGGAATAATCCAGCTATCAAGGATTATTTACGTATTACCATAGGAACAGATGACGAGATGGATAGAATGTTTGAGGTAATCAAGCAGTATATGGAAGAGAATTAGGAGGAACATAAGATGTTGATGACAATATTAGGCGGATTCTTTATGGCGCTTGCGGATAGTGTGCCGGGAGTTTCAGGAGGAACAATAGCATTTATCATGGGCATATATGATGATTTCATTGGTTCGTTGAATAATGTGTTGTCAAAAGATAAGGAAAAACGTAAGAAAGCTATTATATTTCTCGTAAAGCTTTTATCTGGATGGGTAGTAGGATTTTTATCAGCAGTATTAGTTATAACTGCAGTATTTGAACAGAATATATATGAGGTGAGCTCTTTATTTATGGGCTTTGTAGTGTTTGCTATACCACTTGTAGTTATGGAAGAGAAATCAGCTTTAAAGAACAAGTACTATAATCTTGTATTTATGTTACTTGGCGCAGCATTTGTTGTGGCTATAACATATTTTTCTGGAAATGGTTCAAATGTAAGCCTTAAGTGGGGAGAGTTTGATGTTATCACAGGAGTATTATTATTTGTTGGTGCTATGATAGCTATATCGGCTATGGTTTTACCGGGTATATCCGGTTCGACTATACTTTTGGTATTTGGCTTTTATCAGCCTATACTGGATGCTATTCGTCAGTTCCTTCATTTGGATTTTGGATATTTTGTTGGCTTATGTATATTTGGATTTGGTATGATAGCAGGTATATTTACTACTGTTAAGGGACTTAAGTTGGCTTTAGATAAGGCACGTTCCGCTACAGTATATGCTATACTCGGTATGATGTTAGGTTCTTTATATGCTATCGTTATGGGACCTACAAGTTTAAAGGAAAATCCACAGCCAGCTATGACATTAGATACATTTAATATATTGTTCTTTGTGATAGGCGGAGCTGTAATAATTGGTCTTCAGGTATTTAAGTCTTGGATGGCCAAAAGAGAAGCTAAATAAGTGAATGTAGGAGGTTCGGTATATGGATATAACCGAATTAACAAAAAATATTACAAAGTGGCTGGATAATGGCGGTGTATCTACAATGCTCATAATTATGGGCATTGTTCTCATATTATGGAGCTTTTGCAGATGGATATTACAGAAGATGAAACTGACACCTAAAGATGCTGATAGAACGATGGAACAGGTTGATGCTATGACAGGAGCTCAGTTTGAGCAGTTTGTGGCAGCAGTTTTAGAAGGAAATGGCTATGAAATACGCCAGTTTACTAAGGCTACAGGTGACTATGGTGCAGATATTATAGCGTATAGAAATGAAGAATTATTTGCTATACAATGTAAACGCTATGCAAAGCCTGTAGGTGTAAAAGCTGTGCAGGAGGCTATTGCAGCTATGAAGCATTATCAGTGTGATAGGTGTCTAGTGGTTACAAATAGTAGATTTACTAAGCAGGCAATGATATTAGCTAATGATAATGAGGTTGTAGGTCTATGGGACAGACAGTTTCTTACATATATGAGAGATAGAGCTGAGAAAGTGAGGAAAAATGAAAAAGACTAAAATCATAAGAGTTATACCCTTGGTGTTGATATGTATGTTTATGACAGGATGTTATAGAAATATAGCTGACTCATCTTATGAGACTATGAGTACATCAGATACATCTATACAAGAAAATACTTCATCTAAGATACCGACGGTAACAGAGGGAAATACAACAACAGAGACGTCAACGACGACAGAGACGCCAACGACGACAGAGACGCCAACGACAACAGAAGCGCCAACAACAACAGAGTCACCAACAACAGAAGAAACTACCACACGTGTTGATGTAGAACGTGAAAATAAGCTTATTGTCATAGATGCAGGTCATCAAGCAAAGGGTAATAAGGCTAAGGAACCTGTAGGACCAGGTTCTAGCACATTAAAGGCAAAGGTGTCCTCTGGTACAAAAGGTTGTTCTACAGGTATATACGAGTATGTGCTTAATCTTGATATTTCACTGATGCTTCAGGCAGAGTTGGAGAGTCGTGGTTATACAGTAATGATGACAAGGACAACTCATAACGTGGATATGAGTAATGCAGAGAGAGCGGCAATAGCTAATGAAGCTAAGGCTGACGCTTTTATAAGGATACATGCTAATGGTTCGGATAATTCCACAGTTCAAGGAGCAGAGACTATATGTCAGACAAAGAAAAATCCGTGGAATGCATCGTTGTATAAGGAAAGCAAAGCGTTGTCGCAGTGCGTGCTAGATGAGATGTGCGCTACAACAGGTGCAAAGAAACGAAAAGTATGGGAAACTGATACTATGAGTGGAATCAACTGGTGTCAGGTACCTGTAACTATAGTGGAAATGGGATACATGTCAAATCCAGAGGAAGATCAACTAATGGCAACAGCAGAGTACAGAGAGAAGATAGTGGAAGGCATTGCTAACGGTATAGATAAGTATTTTGCAAATTAAATAAAATTATTAGCACTCCTACTTGACGAGTGCTAATCAAAGTGATATATTACGGTTATGTAGGAAACTGCATAACCGTTTTTTAACTTTATTATGTTTTGATAATAGGGTTTGTGAGAAGACTCTATGGATAAGGAGGGAATGTATATGAATATTGACAAGTTTACTAAGAAATCGATTGAAGCTATCCAAACTATGGAGAAACTGGCATATCAGTATGGTAATCAGGAGATAGATCAGGAACATCTCGTGTATGCCTTGGTAACTCAGGACGATGGATTAATATCCAAGATGATAGAAAAGATGGAGATTAACCTTGCGCATTTTGTAGGTAGAGCTGAAGTCTGTCTTCAGAAGAAACCGAAGGTTCAGGGTGGCGAATTACGCATAAGTAATGATTTGAATAAAGTGCTAATCAGCGCAGAAGACGAAACTAAGACTATGGGGGATGAATATATTTCTGTTGAACATATCTTCCTTACCCTTATAAAGTATCCTAACAAGGTTGTTAAGGAACTATTTGCAGAATATGGACTGACAAGGGAGAGGTTTTTGCAGGCATTAGCAACTGTAAGAGGGAACCAAAAAGTGACATCAGATAACCCTGAAGCTACCTATGATACATTGAATAAATATGGTGTGGATTTAGTGGAAAGGGCGAGAAAACAAAAGCTAGACCCTGTTATTGGAAGAGATGCAGAGATAAGAAATGTTATCCGTATTCTGTCTAGAAAGACAAAGAATAATCCGGTGCTTATAGGTGAGCCGGGAGTAGGAAAGACAGCAGCAGTAGAAGGATTAGCCCAGAGAATAGTTCAGGGAGATGTACCAGATGGCTTGAAGGATAAAAAGGTATTTTCTCTTGATATGGGTGCATTGGTTGCAGGCGCAAAATATAGAGGTGAGTTTGAGGAAAGATTAAAAGCTGTACTAGACGAGGTTAAGAAAAGCGAGGGTGAAATTATCCTATTTATCGACGAGCTTCACATTATAGTAGGTGCAGGTAAAACAGATGGTGCTATGGATGCAGGCAATATGCTTAAGCCTATGCTTGCAAGAGGTGAGTTGCATTGTATAGGTGCTACAACTCTCGATGAATATAGAAAATATATTGAGAAGGATCCAGCTTTAGAGCGAAGATTCCAACCTGTAATGGTAGATGAACCAACTGTAGAGGATACAATATCGATTCTTAGAGGTATAAAGGAGCGATACGAAGTATTTCATGGAGTGAAGATAACGGATTCGGCATTAGTAACAGCAGCCACATTGTCAAATCGATATATAACAGACAGATTCCTGCCAGACAAGGCCATAGACCTAGTAGATGAGGCATGTGCACTTATAAAGACAGAACTTGATTCTATGCCAACAGAGCTAGATGAGATGCGCAGAAGAGTTATGCAGCTAGAGATAGAAGAGGCAGCTTTAAAGAAGGAAACAGATAAACTGAGCCATGATAGATTAGAGAGCTTAGGCAAAGAACTGGCTGAACTAAGAGATGAATTCAATAGAAAGAAGGCACAGTGGGAAAATGAAAAATCTTCTGTGGATAGGTTGAGTAAGCTCCGTGAAGAGATAGAAAATGTAACAAATGAAATGAAAATAGCTCAGCGAAACTATGATTTAGAAAAAGTGGCAGAGATACAATATGGTAAGCTTCCTGCGTTACAAAAACAATTGGCGGCAGAGGAGGATGCTGTGAAAAATCGTGACCTATCACTTATACGTGAGAGTGTAACAGAGGAAGAGATAGCGAAGATAATCTCTAGATGGACAGGTATACCAGTGACAAAGCTTACAGAATCAGAGAGACAGAAAACACTTAATCTAGCAGAACAGCTTCACAGAAGAGTTGTGGGTCAGGATGAAGGTGTAGAGATGGTTACAGAAGCTATTATCCGTTCAAAAGCAGGCATAAAGGATCCTAGTAAGCCAATAGGTTCATTCTTATTCCTTGGTCCAACAGGTGTAGGAAAGACGGAGTTGGCTAAAGCATTGGCAGAGAGTTTATTTGATAATGAAGCGAATATAGTGCGTATAGATATGTCTGAGTATATGGAGAAACATTCTGTATCTAGATTAGTAGGAGCACCTCCAGGATATGTAGGATATGATGAAGGTGGTCAGCTTACAGAGGCGGTTCGTAGAAAGCCATACGCAGTAGTTTTGTTTGATGAGATTGAGAAGGCTCATCCAGATGTGTTTAACGTATTGCTACAGGTGTTAGATGATGGTCGTATAACTGACTCACAGGGAAGAACTGTTGATTTTAAGAACACTATTATTATCCTTACATCTAATATTGGTTCCTCATATTTGCTAGATGGTATAGATGAAGCAGGAAATATACGTCCAGAGAATGAAGCATTGGTAATGGAGCAGCTTAGAGGTTCATTTAGACCAGAATTTCTAAATCGACTGGACGAGATAATAATGTTTAAGCCTCTGACAAAGGATAATATATCTAATATAGTACAGCTACTCATAAAGGATATAAATCGTAGATTATCTGATAGACAGCTTAGTATAGAATTAACAGATGGAGCTAAAATTTATGTGGTAGAGAGGGGATATGACCCTACCTATGGTGCAAGACCTCTTAAGAGATATCTTCAGAAAAATGTGGAAACCCTTGCTGCTAGAGTGATATTGGCTGGTGGCGTAGGAGAAGGTGATACTATTTTGATAGATGTCGAAGATGAAAAATTAGTGGCTAAGGTAAAATAATGGAAAGATTCCTGAGATGTTATTAAACGTTTTTCTAAAGATAGATAATAATCTGGTGTTTAGGAGACTAGTTTGATATTTCTCAGGGATTTTTTGTTTCTAATTAAGTAATAATATGCTAAAATATTTAAAAAGAAGGAGGAATAGCTGTATGAAGAGAAAGACATTATCAAGAACATTGGCAGTAGCTGTGGTGGCTATGACATTATTTTCAGCAACAGCTTGTAATACAAAAGATACTACATTAGATGAGTTAAAGACAAGTAATAAGGAGACCAGTAGTACAGAGACTGGTAGTACAGAAACCAGTAGTACAGAGAATTCTAGCGAAGATATATTTGATAACAATTATATGACTACTGAAGGGTATAAACCTTTGAAGGATATTATCGAGGATAACTCATTTGAAGAGATTCGTTGGGGAAAAGATACGACTAGCTCTACTATGGAGATGATAGCATTCAAAACAGAGTATCCATTATCGGCAGGTGCAAATGATACAATAACTATTGAATTTGATATGAGTACATCAGATGGCAGTATCATGATAAATGATGCAAAGTGTGATTTCTTCGGGGAATGCATAGAAGGTGCTGCTATCATAGATGTAGATAAGTCAGATGTATACAAGGATGTAGTCGTGTACGATGCTGGTGCGAGTGATGATCCAGAGGTCATTATCTTTAGATATGTGGATGGTACAATATATGAAGTGGGATGCTTCTATGGAAGATACGATTATAACGCTATTCTATTCAATAGCAAGGGCGGTGTTATCGAGGCATCAGATTACATAGATTTCTTAGATAAACAGATTGTTGTACAGTATCAGATTACTCCTGATAATAAAGCCAAGGAGATAGATGTGGATTATAGCAATGCTCTCGGAAAGAAATATAAGATGGCGTACGATATGACTGTTGCTTTTGCAGAGACAGAGGACACAGATTTAGATAAGGTTTATGATATTGTTGACATAGAAAAATATTTAACGCTCAAGGCTGGAGATGAGATAGTGCTCGTAAAGGCTGACCTAGAAAGGACTGCATATTATGTGGAACTTCCTGATGGAAGACGTGGAATGATGGTGACCCAGTTGGCAGGGTAAGAGCATGATGCTGCAGGAGTGAGATAGCAGGTCATAAAAAGTTATAGGACAAATTTGTACTATTTCTAATAGGAATTTGGTACATTTTTGTCCTATTTATATGTGTAGAAATGACATTATATTATGTCGAAGACGATATGACTGTTTCGTTAGGTAAATCTGTGATAGAATATAAGAAAACTTGAACTGAACAGCTATGCTAGGAGAATTATTATGAAAATATATGCGTGTGATGATGATGCAAAGATATTAGAGGATATACATAGGAAGGTTCTAGAATATGAACCAGACAGTGAGATAAATACGTATACATCGGGTAGGGAATTACTTGAGCATATAGAAAATGAGACGTGTGATCTTTTGTTATTAGATATAGATATGCCTGAAATAAGTGGGATGGATATTGCAAGAATACTTAATGATAATAAAAGTAGTAACGATGTTAAAAAAATACTTCTTGTATTTGTCACCAGCCATGATGAATTGGTGTATGAGAGCTTTAAGTATCATCCTTTTGGATTTATAAGAAAGCATTATTTTGATGAAGAGATAAAAAAGGTGTTGAAGGACTGTAAAGGGGAATTAGAGAGTAATGTCAGACATTTTACATTCCGTTCGGAAGGATTAGATACAAGATTATTATTGTCAGATATTAAATATTTTGAGGCAGACAGTAACTATCTAAAGATATATACAAAGGATAGGGAATACCGCTTCAGAAGTACAATGACCGCTGTTGAAAATGCTTTGGAACATCAAGGTTTTATTCGCATTCACAAAGGATTTTTAGCAAATCAAGCCTATGTTAAGAGCTTAAATAGTGATGTTACTAGTCTTACTGATGGAACAGTTTTGCCTATGGGAAAAACCTATGTGGATGAGGCGAAGGACAAGCTTATGAGGTATATGAGATGATAGGAAATAAGAGATTAAAGAATGAGTACAAGCAACTAGAAGAGAAATATATGAAGCTCTTTGGGGAAAAGTCAGAGCTTGAATATGAGCTGTCATCCCTTAAGGAAAATGCGGAATATATAAGGAAACAGGACAATGAGATACAAGCTCTTCATCAAAGCATGCGACAGTTAAAGCATGATATGAAGAATCATCTTATGGTCATAGCCTCATATATAAATGATGAGGATTATAAAGAGGCTAAAAGCTACGCATCAAAAATAATAGGAAAGTTAAATGCTATCCATAGCTACATAGAAACAGGCAATTCTTTAATGAATCATGTTATAAATGAAAAGCTGGAGCAGGCAAGGAACAATGGTATAGCTATAAAGGCAGAAATAGAAAATCTGCAGTTTAAAACCCTTGAAAGTATAGATTTCTCAGCATTACTGACCAATATGATGGACAATGCATTAGAGGCATCTATGATGGAAGAAGAAAAGGATAGGGAGTTACATATCTTTATAACAAAGCAGAGAGGATATGATACTATATGTGTTAAAAATAGGATTAAGAAGTCAGTTATTGATTGTAATCCAAATTTGAATACTACAAAGGATAATAAGGATATTCATGGTATAGGCGTAGGCAAAATAAAGTCAATAGTGGATAGTTGTGAGGGGATGTGTGATATCTATGAGGAGGACGGATTTTTCTGTGTGAAGGTGTTTATCCCAGAATAAGAGTCGTTTATCCCACCCTACTTGTGTCTTGAGAATCATTGGAGTAATGTGATATAGGAAGTGAAACAATTATGATTAGTTTTGAAAATGTTAGCAAATTCATATTGAAAGATGTAAACATACATATACCAGAAGGCACAACGCTAGGTATCATAGGGGCCACCGGTTCGGGTAAGACTACATTCATTAAGCTTTGCTGTGGTTTGCTTGAAGCTGACAGGGTTTATGTGATGGGATGCAAGCCAGTGTCTGCATTAGGAAAGAAAGACACCAGCATAGGGGTTTTGTTTGCAGATATGTCAGCGCTACAGCCAGAGGAGAATGTGGCTAATAATTTTGATATTATAAGACATATTTATAGGCTGGATAAAAAGACCTTTGAGGAAAGCTATCAGGGTATAAGCAGGGAACTTAACATAGAGCAGTTGCAATATGAGAAGTTGAGCGATTTATCATTGGGGCAGAGAAGGAGAGTGGAGCTTGGTGCGACATTCATACATAACCCTAGACTGTTACTTCTAGATGAACCTTCTATTGGTTTGGATCAAGGTGGAAAGAATGCTGTTAGAAGATTGATTAAGCAAAGGTCGGAAAGTGGACTAACAACTATTGTTACATCTCATGATATGGCAGACATTACAGATGTATGCGACAGGATATGTATACTTGATAAAGGTAGGGTATGTTACTATGGTAGCAAGGAATTGCTACTAAAGAAATATGCTCCTGTTGATATTATGAAGGTTACATTACAGGGAAAGATACCAGATATAGAAGATTTGCCTGTGAAAAGATATCAGATAGAGGGTAATGTTTTAAAGCTAATCTATAATTCCAATTACATTACATCAGCAGAAATATTGAAGGTTATATTATCAAAGACATCTATAAAGGAGGTCAGTATACATAAGCCTGATTTGACTGATGTAATCATGAAAATTGAAAGAGGGATGACAGATGAGCAGTTTTATTGAAGTGAAAAACGTAAGTAAGTCGTTTAAGGTAAGCAAGAGGCCGAAGGGTATACCTGGAAATATCGCCAATCTATTTGTGCCCAAGTATGAAGAGAAAAAGGCGGTAAAGGATATAAGTTTCTCTATTGAACAGGGGGAAATGGTCGGGTTTGTAGGACCTAACGGAGCAGGGAAGAGTACCACTATAAAGATGCTATCAGGCATCTTGTATCCAGATAGTGGTGAAATATCAGTAAATGGATATACACCATACAAGCAGAGAAAAGATTATGTGGGAAGTATAGGTGTAGTGTTTGGACAAAAATCACAGCTTCAGTGGGACTTGCCAGTAATAGACAGCTTTGAATTATTGAAGGCTATATATAGAATACCACAGCCTATGTATAAAAAGAATCTTGATAGATTCGTAGAGATGTTAGATATGTCGGAGTTTATAGATAGACCCGTTCGTCAGTTATCTTTAGGACAACGAATGAGAGCGGATATAGTAGCAGCACTTTTGCATTCACCTAAGATAGTATTTTTTGATGAGCCAACCATAGGCGTTGACGTGGTTGGAAAAGAGAAGATAAGAAGTTTTATAAAGGAGCTTAACGCAGAGGACAAGGTAACAATGATATTTACAACTCATGATATGCAGGATATTGAAAAGACCTGCAACCGATTGATTATCATTGATAAAGGTTCTAAGGTATACGATGGTTCGATACAGGGTATAAAGGAGCAGTATGGAACAACTAGAAAGCTTCAAGTAGAGTTTAATGAAAACTATGATATATTGTTGCCTGCAAATAGTATGAAGAATATTCAGATAAAGAATGTAGCTGATTCAGAGGGGAGAAAACGACAGTTTATCTTTGATAACACAGATGTTCAGATAGATGAGCTTATGAACCATCTGTTACAGAATTACAGTATAAAGGATATTAACATATCTGAGCCAGAAATCGAGGAAATTATCGGGAAAATATATGGTGGGGAGGTGTAGGTATGACTCCGTATATTGCATTTGGAAAAAAGAGTTTTATGCTAAAAAGTGCCTACCGCTTCGACCATTTTATGGGAATATTGAACACTCTTGTGAGGATTTTTATATTTTGGGAGATATACAAGGCACTGTATGGTACTAATACAGAGGTGGATGGCATCACTATGTCAATGGTAACTACTAATTTTATATTGTCTATTGGTTTAGAGGCAGTGTTTTATGTAAATGATTTTTATTTGCCAGATAAGATAGGAAATGGAAGTATAGCAACAGAGCTGTTATTACCTATAAGCGTAAAGGGCAGAATGATAGCAGACAATCTTGGCGTAGCGGCATTTAAGCTTGTATACCATTTTGTGCCAGCCCTTGTGTTGGCTGTGCTTATAATGGGTATAGAAAAACCGGCCAGTGGCATTATGCTGGTACTATTTATAATAAGTGCATTTTTAGGCTATGGTGTTTTGTGGACTATAAGTTTTGTGGTACAGATGTGCTCTTTCTGGATTATAAATGTATGGAGTGTAGTGACCATCAAAAATGTATTTGTAAATGTACTGTCAGGCTCTATGATACCATTGTGGTTTATGCCTGATTGGATGAACGTTATAGTGGAGTTTTCGCCGTTTTCATCTATATACTTTACACCTGTGCAAATTTATTTAGGACAGTTATCTTATGGTGAGATAGCACATAAATATGTTTTGCAGTTAGTGTGGATAGGGATTATCTATATGATTGGACATCTGTTATGGATGAAGGGTAAAAAGAAGCTTGTAGTGCAAGGAGGTTAAGGTCATGGGAAATGATGGTATAAAAAATGTCAATATAAAGAATGACACCTTGCATATGGCAGGTGTGTATGCAAAGCATATAATGAAGGCTTGGTTTCAATACAAGGTAGACGCTGTTTTACGTTCTTTAGCAGTGTTTTTAAGAGAAGCCACAGGTATATTTGTCATTTGTTTTACATTGCTCAAATTTGATAATCTAAATGGCTGGAATATATACGAAATGTTATTCTTAGTTAGCTTATTGTTCGTTACTTATGGAATATTGATTTTATTTTTTACAGGATTAAGAGACTTTGGACATACAGTACGAACGGGAAATTTCGATAGATTTATACTTAGACCGAGAGGTTTGTTATTTCAGCTTATATTTTGTAATGCAGATTGGTTCGCAGCTATAGGTCACGGTGGCTTGGGAATAGTTCTATTTGTTATATCTGCTGGTAAAGTAGGAATTAACTGGGATGTGACAACAGTAGTATACTATCTACTAGCTATTATAGGTGGAGTGCTTATTCAGGGAGCAATATTCTTATTTCTTGCTACACTGAACATATATTTATTGGAAACAAGAAGCATAAAGGAGTTGTTTTACTTTAATGCTCGTGAATTTGCAGGATATCCTATTAGTATATTTAGTAAGGGAATACAGGCTATTATGATATATGTTGTTCCGTTTGCTTTTGTAAATTTCTTTCCTGCTCAGTATCTACTAAGAAAGCCAGATATGATGCAGTATCCAGAAATTTTTATGTATCTGACACCTACTATAGGAGTGGTGATGTATATGTTGGCGTATGGCTTTTGGAGATTTAGCGTTAAATATTATAAGAGTTCGGGTAATTAAGTTGCTTTCATTGAGTAAGTAGAAAAATATACAAAAATACATAATCGAGGGATAGATGAATTAGGCTTTGTGGTGATTTCTTACCATAAGGGCGGTTGAAGTGTATTATGGGTAGAGTTTTGTTTGAATTTTGAAATGTTTTCTACCTAAATAATATGAAAATATATGCTATGGTAAGAAGTAATAGCTACATCTGAAGAGCTTTTCTACCTAAATAAAATGAAAAAGTATGTTATGGTAAGAAAAAACAGCAACATCAGAAGAAAAATTCTATCCATAGGAGCATTTTATATGTTGTATGGTAAGAAAATCAGGATAAATGATAGTGATTTTTCTTACCATAAACATCAAAATATTTGTTATGGATAGAATTGATGCTGCAGATGAAATAAAGGTGTAGTAGTAGATGAAAGATGCTATAGTCTACGAAGAATTTTAGACGAGGAGGCTGGTTTATGAAAATTACAATTAGACATGTTACCATAGATGACTATGATGGAATCTATGAACTTTGGAATAGTACGGAGCAGTCGAAACAAGAGTTTAAATGAAAATGTTCCGCAGGGAGAATAAATATGATTAAGTCTCAAGAGAATCACTTGAGGCTTAATCATATTTATTATATATCGAGTGTAGTTAAGTGTGTTACGGAGTAAAGATTTTGTTGGTTGAATAAGAAAATAAAAGATGAGAGTGAACATCCTCTGAGGTATAATGGTTTTGCTACAAATCTAACACCAAGGAGGAGTCGCTCTCATGAATATTATAGCACTTTTAGAAACTT
>JBGVKG010000032.1:0-35237 GCA_045123575.1 Lachnospiraceae bacterium | reverse complement strand
CTTGGATGTATACGGCGAATGCCGCGAATTAGTTTGGAGGAAACGATGCTATGCATCGGATGAGGCTCCAAACATCAGCGAGCTAAAAGTCAGTTGTTTTGCAACTGACTTTTGCAAGCCTGTCGGCATGGCTCATCATTTCTATCTATACAAGCTAAATCATACGTAAAGGTAAGAAAAAATGGTGAATTCAGCCTAGAAAGTCTACCTTTACAAGCTGAATTGTGTGCCAAAGGTAAGAAAAAATGGTGAATTCAGCTTAGAAATTCTATCCATACAAGCTAAATGGCATGCAAAGGTAAGAAAAAATGGTAAATCCAACTTAAAAAGTCTACCTTTACAAGCTAAATTGTGTGCCAAAGTAAGAAAAAATGGTGAATCCAGCTTGGAAAGTCTACCTTTACAATCTAAATGGTTTGTAAAGGTAAGATAAAATGGTGAATCCAACTTAGAAATTCTATCCATACAAGCTAAATGGCATGCAAAGGTAAGAGAAATGATAAATTCTACTAAAAAAAGAACTTCAAGTAAGCATGATGCAAGTTTTATTTATGTGGAGAGTATGTAGATTTTCTTAATGATTTGTTCTAGAAATAGCAACGCTGGAACACGAGCGTGACCAAAATTCCAAAGGAATTTTGCTATACCAAATAAATATATCAATAGCATAGCGAAGTCAGTTGCCGACGAGCCGACTCCGAACCACGGACGGTAAGTAGTCGGCGGTTGCGTGCTATTTGAAAATCTTTATCAAATCATTTAGAAAATCTAGTACTCGTAACCTAGAATAAAACTGTAGCATTCTTACTCGAAGTTCTTTCAGTAATAGAAACCAAAATTTACAATATAATTATGTTGGCGCAGCCCAAATCTTCGCCAAGGTCGTATACTCGACCACTAGTTAGACCTACTACAGTTGGTCTAAGGATGTAGTGAGGACTGTTTTTTACAACTTTAGCTTTTTCACCATTGCTTAGTTCTACAACTGAGCCAACTGGATATAAAATCATACTTTCTAAGAAGCTTTTCATAGCCTTCATGTCTAGTTCACCAGTCATAGACATAATCATTTCAACAGCATCACGTTGTGAGAAAGCAGGTTTATATGGGCGCTCTGTGATAAGTGCGTCGTATATATCAGCAACGGATAATATTTTTGCGAAATCACTTATTTTATCGCTGGCTACACCTATTGGATAGCCACTACCGTCTATTTTTTCGTGGTGCTGCAACACACCCATAAGAATAGATTTGCTAAAGTTAGGATTATTTTGTAGCATTCTATAACCGTATACAGAATGTTGCTTCATAATCTCAAATTCATCTGTGTCCAAACGGGCAGGTTTATTTAGAATTTCAAGTGGAACTTTAGTTTTACCTACATCGTGTAAAAGTCCCGTTATACCAAGGTCACGTATCTCCTGTTTAGACATACCTTGCTGCTTACCTAGTATCATAGAAATTGTTGCTACATCTACACTGTGCTTAAAAGTGTATTCATCACTTGTCTTTAAGGCACTAATATCTATTGCGATAGCATCATTTGCATCTATAGCATCTAGCAGGTCGTTAGCGATGATGTTTGTTGTTTCTGTTAGATTGTCTGAATCAGCATTATTGTAAATGTACTGAATACCTTCTGCTACTCTTTGTCGAACACTGGCAGACAGAGTAACTTTTGAACGGTCGTCGGTATAGAGTTTATCTATTGTACGCTGAGCTTGTTCTGATATCTTAACTTCTTCATCAGTTTCATCTTCTTCGCCTTCTTGAATATAAATATTCATAACGCCCAATTTTAATAGAGATTCGATTACATATTCATCTAAAATTGAGCCACGGGCAACAAGATTACGACCAAGTCGGTCAACAACCGATTGATCGATTTTCATACCAGGTTTCAGTTCTCTTGTACGTAGCATTCTTCTTTTTATCAAGTTACTATCTCCTGTATCTGTTAGTATTGCCCCTTTATATAGGTATATTATACAATAACAAAAAAATTTTTCAAAGACTTTCTGAGAAAGTTGATATAATTCTTGCAAAATTTAAATATTTATTTAGCTTTACATAAAATTTCTATAAGTCTAGTATGTATTTGAAATATGTCTAAAAATGGTGTAAAATATGTATAGTTTAATCAGTTGAGTCTGGGTACGGACAAGTGGATATAGATTACGTGAGCAAAGGTAAAGGAGAGTTTTATGGCAAAGTCAGACAATCAAAAATTAAAAATGATGTACATAAGAAAGATGTTGGAGGAAAGATCGGATTATCGTCATCCGTTATCGATGCAGGATATATTAGCTGGATTAGAGGCACATGATATCAAGGCTGAGAGAAAAAGTATCTATTCAGATATGGAGATGCTCGAACGATTTGGTATGGATATAAAGTATACTAGAGAGCAACCAGCAGGATACTATTTGGCAGATCGTGATTTTGAATTGCCAGAGCTTAAGCTGTTAGTTGATGCTGTACAGTCTTCAAAGTTTATAACAGAGAGTAAATCTAGAGAGCTTATAAAGAAAATAGAAGGATTAGCAAGTATTCATGACGGGTCAAAGCTACAAAGACATGTGCTTGTTGCAAACCGAGTTAAGTCTATGAATGCTAGTTGTCTAATCAATGTTGATATGATTCATCAGGCTATGCTTGAGAATGTTAAGGTGACATTCCAGTATGCAGAGTGGACAGCAGCAAAGAAACTTGAGCCGAAGAAGAATGGTAAGCGTTATGAGATAAGTCCTTGGGCACTTACTTGGAATGATGAAAACTATTATATGATAGGCTATGATTCAGAGAAAAAGATGGTTAAGCATTATAGAGTGGATAAGATGCTTAAGATGGACGTTACAACAAAAGCTCGTGATGGTAAAGAGGATTTTAAGAATTTCGATTTAGCACAGTTTGATAAGCAGACATTCGGTATGTTTGCAGGAGAAAAGCAGGATTTGGCGATTAACTGTAGCAATAAGCTTATAGGTGTAATTTTCGACAGATTTGGCACGGATATACCGGTTATACCTGTTGATGACAAACAGTGTAGAGTTAGGGTGAAAGTAAATGTGTCTGACCAGTTTTTTGGATGGCTATGCGGATTGGGTACAGATGTAAAGATTGTGGAGCCTGCTAGTGTGGCTGAGGATTATAGAAAGTATATTAAGAGTATAGCAAAGATGTATAAGGATAAGTAAGGAGTAATAAAAATGGCTTATAAAGATACAAGAAAAGGTTTAAAGACGAAGAATGGTAAGGAAAATCATAAGAAACCATTTGAGAATAAAGAAAATAAAAAAAGTGAAAAACCTGTGTGTAAGAAAAAGTCTGTAGACAAGACCAATTCTTCGAAGTGTATCTATGCTAAGCAGTGCGGTGGCTGTGATTATCAGGGCATGCCATATAAGGAACAGCTAGACAAGAAGTTAGCTGATGTAAAAGAACTTATCGGCAAATATTGTCAGGTATCAGGTATCACAGGTATGTACTATCCTTACAACTATAGAAATAAAGTGCATGCAGCTTTTGATATGACTAGAGGTGGTGAGGTGATATCGGGAGTTTACAAAGAAGGTACCCATGAGGTTGTGCCAGTAGAGTATTGTCAGATAGAAGATGCAAAAGCAGATGAAATCATAGGCACTATCAGAGGTATGCTTCGTTCATTTAAGATAAAAACTTATGATGAGGATACTGGATATGGGTTACTTCGTCATGTAATGGTGCGTAGAGGATTTAAATCCGGAGAAATAATGGTTGTATTGGTATTAGGTTCGCCTATATTGCCATCTAAGAACAATTTTGTGAAGGCACTTAGAGAAAAACATCCAGAGATTTCAACTGTTATCGTTAATGTAAATGACAAGAAAACTAGTATGGTTCTGGGCGATAAGGAGAGTGTCATCTATGGCAAGGGATATATAAGCGATGTGCTGTGCGGCTGTACATTTAAGATATCTTCCAAGTCTTTTTACCAGATAAATCCTGTTCAGACAGAGAAGTTATATAATAGAGCTATTGAGTTGGCTGGATTAACAGGCCAGGAAAATGTCCTAGATGCATATTGTGGTATAGGAACAATCGGTATAATAGCATCCAAGAATGCTAAGAATGTTATAGGTGTTGAGCTGAACAAGGCAGCAGTTAAAGATGCCATAGTTAATGCCAAGATAAATGAAATTAAAAACATTCGCTTTTATAATGATGATGCAGGCGATTTTATGGTAAAGTATGCTGATGAAATCATAACAGAGGGTAAGGAAAGTGTGGACGTAGTATTTATGGACCCACCAAGAGCTGGAAGTGATGAGAGATTTATGAGCTCGGTTGTGAAGTTGTCGCCAAAGAAGGTTGTATATATTTCTTGTAATCCACAGACACTAGCTAGAGACTTACAGTACTTCACTAAGCATGGCTACAAGGCAGTGGAGGCCGAGGTTTTCGATATGTTCCCTATGACAAGCCACGCAGAATGTTGTTGCCTACTTGTTAAGAATTAATAGTGATATATGGAGGTAAAAATAATGGAATTTGTATGTTATCCTAAATGTTCTACATGCCAAAAAGCAAAAAAGTGGTTAGATGAACATAATATAGAGTATACACAACGTCATATTGCAGATAATAATCCGACTTATGATGAGTTGAAGGAATGGTATGTAAACAGTGGTCTTTCGTTGAAGAAGTTTTTTAATACAAGTGGCTTGTTATATAAAGAAAAGCAACTTAAGGACAAGCTTCCTACTATGAGTGAAGAGGAACAGTTAGAATTGCTGGCCACAAATGGTATGCTTGTAAAACGTCCAATTCTTGTAAACGACGATATGGTACTAGTGGGCTTTAAGGAAGCTGAGTGGAATGAAAGGTTGCTAGGTTAATATATAGTTAAAGAGGTACTTATGATTCATAAATTATATCCTTATGGAAAGAAAAAAGCATTTAATGTTACGTACGACGATGGTGTATTGCAGGATGTTAAGTTTGTAAATTTGTTAAATAAGTATCATCTCAAAGGTACATTTAATCTTAACTCTGGTTTGATGGAGAATGGGTTTGAGTGGACACATGAGTGTGGGATGGTTATTAAAAGGCTTAAAGCAGATGCAGTAGTGGAACTATATGAAGGTCATGAGGTGGCAAGTCATACACTTATGCATCCATATATGGAAGAGCTAACAAAAGAAGAACTCATATACCAATTAGCTACAGATAAAGCTAATCTTGAGAAAATATTTGGCAGGGAGATAAAAGGCTTTGCTGTGCCATTTATTTACTATAGCAAGCTTATAGAGGAATGTGTGAAGGAATGTGGATTTGAATACGGACGTATATCAGAGGAGAGTCTATCGTTCTGTCCGCAAAATGATTTTTATAATTTAAAAGCGACTATATTCCATTGTGATGGCAAGCTTGAAGATTTAACTAAACAGTTTGTTAAAACGGATGAAGAAATGGCAGTATTTCAGATAGTTGGCCATAGCTATGACCTTGATGTAGAGGGTAAGTGGGATATGATGGAAGGTATATTTAAAATGATTAGCGAGCAAAGTGATATACTTCCTATGACAACTATTGAATTAGTAGATTATCTTAAGGCTATGGACAAAGCTACATACACAAGTGAATACATTGAAAATAACAGTGACATAAGCTTGTGGTTTGACATAGATAATAAGGTATTGGAACTTAAGCCTAATGAGAGGCTTTACGTGTCTTAATATCTATAGACATTTCTATAATATAACCAGATACAACGGCAGTTATTAGATTGAATATCTCGATATTTACTGGGTTGTAAAATATAATACTTTCAAATATTCCGATGACCATACTAGCGACAGGTAGTATGGTCAATATTTTATCTGAAGAAGAGATACCACTATCAGAAGGTGCAAAGAACACGCGAATACAATGCTTAATGACATAAACACTGAAGCTGACTACGGCAATCAATCCTGGAAAACCTGTAGACATAAGTGTTTGCAGATAACCACTATGCATGTGATTAACCCATTCTAAGTCTGGTAAAAGACTATTTACTATATCCATTATATTATGTAATGGCAAACCATACAAAGCTGCCAGTGGATAGTGTCCATAGACAGATAAAACGGAAGTCCAAATGGTAGTACGGCTAGATAATGTGGATAATCCATACCATATATCACGGATTGAGTTCACAAGCTTATATAAAGTGTTAAATCCTACAACAGTTACTATTGATAGCACAACGGTACTTACTAAAAGTATGACTATGCGGTGAGAACGTTTAAAATTTAGGTGTTTTAAACGTATAGTAAGTATAAGAAGTAAACTTGCAATTAATGTAAAAATTGCACCTCTAGAATATGTAAATATAATACCTGCACCAAATGTAGCTAATAGTAAAATCCATACTGGAATCAAATGTTTGAACCAATACTTTACAGCTAGATAAAGGCTACTGAAGAAACAAAATAAACTTAGGTAGCCTAAGTGGTAGTAGTGTAGATTCATAACTTTTAGTTTGATGCGTCCAGTGATGGTATATGAAGCACCGAATTCCAGCTTACCATTAAAAAGGGAAATATTATCACCAACTATTACGCCTATGAAGCATAGCCATAGAGAGATAGCAAGGAGACTTATAGTAACTATAAGAAATGTGTTCAGATATAAGTGTCGTTTTGTATCTTTCATAAGGTGGGCAAATGGTATAGCTATAGTGCAAAAAAGACATCTGTTTAGAAAGACATATAGATTATCTTGTGCAAAAGGTGATTCGCCTCTAAATATGTAGGTTAGCATAATCCATATTAAAAAGATAAAACAGAATAAATATAGCTTTCTATGTGAATATGCGCCTATCAGTAGATTGATACATATTATCAACAAAATAGGTATCCACAGGAAATCATTTACGTAGGATACAGCGTCGTATTTATTATAAAAGCTCATAAAGCACAAAAATAAAAAGCTAAACAGAGTTAAGCATACGAAAAGTCTATATACAATTGAGCTTTTGTTCTTTAGTAATTCCTGTAATTTCATAATTTATCCTATGTTAATATCATTGTAATCATAACGAAAAGTTTATTAGATTCTATCATAGAAAGAGTTGATAGTCAAAAATATATTGAAGTAAGTGATGGTTTTGTCGTATAATAAGCGATAGATTAAAAGTTACAAGGAGAAAGGTAATGAAGAAATATAGAAAACTAAAGATATTTGGAATAACAGTTGCTGTGATAGCAGTGTTTATAATGATTATTAATATTATTCCACCTAAGAAAAATGTAGAGAATAATCCATTTGTTATAGAGAAAGGTTCAAGACCTCATATAGCAGCCCATAGAGGTGGAGGAGAGAATAATCCAGAGAACACTATGCTAGCTTTTAGAGAGGCAGTAAAAACTATAGAGGTAGACATTATAGAGAGTGACTTGTATCTGACAAAGGATGGCTATTTGGTATATAATCATGATGATTATATTGATGAGACTTGTAATGTGAATGGTGACATATCATTGGAAGAGGTAAAGGCTCTTTGCGAGAAAGAGGAGAATAGACATTATATAGCTGATATGACTTTGGCAGAGTTGCAGCAGTATAACTTTGGATATTATTTCCAGAATGAAAAGGGAGAAAGAATATATAAGGATGTAGAGGATATAGCGGCAGCAGGCTTACAGATAGCAACTGTGGAGCAGCTGTTTGAGGAGTTTTATAAGTCACATCCAGAGCTTATGTTTATAGTAGAGATAAAGAATGGTGGAGAGCAGGGCTACAAGGCTTGTAAGATATTAAATGATACATTAAATCAATATCCAGAATACAAAGATCAGATAGTTATTGGAACTTTTAATGATGAGATAGAGGAAGAACTTAAGACAAAGTACCCAGATTTGCTTAGAGGTGCACCAACAGGAAGTGCAGCATCGTTTATTGTTACACAGATGCTTTTGGTAAACCTATTTGATGGTGGAGATTTCGCTTGTCTTCAGATACCAACTAGCTATGATGTAGGTATAGAACTTGAGCTTGATAAGAAGACATATATAGACAGAGCACACAGAAGAAATATAGCTGTTCAATTCTGGACTATAAATGACGAGAACGAGATGCGAAAGCTTATAAAGCTTGGTTGTGATTGTATCATGACAGATAATCCAAAGCTACTTAAGAAGGTAGTAGATGAAATGTTTCCAAATAAATAAGAATAGATAAGTTCTATAAAAAGGTGAGCATGTATATATGTTTGCCTTTTTGTTTTATTAAGCATAAATTTGTTTGCGGAATAGTAGCTACTGTGATACTATAATATAAGAAAGTGGAAGCAGATTTTTACGAAAGATGAGGAATAGATATGAAAGAGTTATTCAAGGAATATATGAAGAGAATGCCAAGCCTCTTATTGCAGGCATTAGTGATGTCGGGATATTTTATTGTGCTGGAATTATTGTTCCACTTTATGCAAGGTTTTGAACTATCTCATAGAATAATATATCCAGTTATATTTTGTATACCGCTAGGAATGTTTTTTACAGCAGTGAATTCGCTATTTCCAAAGAAGGTTAATATAGTGTTAAGCATTATAGCTATGGTTGTAGCTGCTATTTGGGCAGGAGTCCAGACATGTTATTCTTGGGTGTTCCAGACATATATGGAGATAAGTAAGATATTTATGGGTGGAGATGTGGCCAATAATTTTGGCAATGAGCTTGTAGATGCTATAGTTACTAATATACCAAGTATAGCCTTATTTGTAGGGTTGATTGTAGGATTTGCAGTATTACTTATAATGGTAGCTAAACCAAAGAAGAGAGATCCAAGAGTATGTATAGTAGGTATGCTTTTGGCAGTGGTATTCCAATTAGTATGTTTTGGATTGTTGCATATAGAGGGAACTGGAGCGTATACACCGATAGATTTGTATAATACCAATCCAGCCATACTAGATAATAATATGCAAAACTTTGGGTTGTTGACATCTACGAGAATAGATATAGCGCAATTCTTATTTCCTAGAGGGGAAGACAGTGCAAAAGATGTGTTGAAAGAGGATGATATGTCCGCTTTGTTAGGAGATAACACAGAGCAACCGACAACAGGGGAAAAACCTACAACAGATAATGAAGGTGAAGGCCAACAACCAGAGGAGCCTGTGATTCCACCAAAGATGAAAAACATATTGAATATTGATTTTGATAAGTTATTGGCATCAGAGGATAATGAGGCTATATCAGCAGTACATCAGTATGTTAAGTCCCAATCAGGTACAAATACACATCAGTATACAGGCTACTTTGAAGGATATAACCTTATAATGATATGCGCAGAGAGCTTTACGTCATATATGATAAGTGAGGAGTTAACACCTACACTATACAAGATGACAAACAATGGTTTCGTGTTTGAGAACTTCTATGGAACATTTAAATCCGTTACAACTAATGGTGAATATGCATTCTGCACAGGACTTATGCCAAATACAGTAGGAAAGACAAATGATTTGAAGACAAATTCAACATTTATGTTGTCTATGGATAAATATTTACCATATAGTATGGGTAATGTTTTCGAAGATATGGGAGCAAGGACTTATGCATATCATAGTAACAATGGTGATTATTATATGCGTGAGAAAACACATCTGAATATGGGATATGATGTGTTGCGATTCTTAAATGGCTCGTATGTGGATGGAGTATTCGACAAAAATGCTAAGTTAAAATACACAACTAAGCGACCAAATTCCGATGAAGAGACTATATTGCAGACTATGTCAGATTACTTAAGCGATAAGGATGAGAATGGTAACGTAAAGCCATTCCATGCGTATTATATGACATATAGTGGACATCATCCATATTACGATGTAGATGTGACTGATAAGACAAAGAATCCTATGGTATTCGAAAATAGAGACATAGTTGATAATCTGCCTGTAAGCAGTAGTGTAAAGGCATATATAGCAGCGAATCTTGAATTGGAAAATATGTTGACACAGTTATTGAAAGGTTTGGAAGAAGCAGGCTGCCTTGATAATACGGTTATAGTGTTGACTAATGACCACTATCCATATGGATTGACGGATAAGCAGTTTAAGGAATTGGCAACATTTACAGGCAAGAAAGTAGAGTCTACATACGGAATGTATGAGAATTCATTTATATGCTACAACGCTGGTATGACAGAAAAGGTGGTAGTAGAGCAACCTTGCTGTACAGTGGATATAGTTCCTACTATCTTAAATCTCTTTGGTGTGGACTATGACTCAAGACTTTTAGCTGGAACTGATGTGTTGGATGATAAATCTTTTCATATAGCGATGCTGTATAACCAAAGTTTTATAACGGACAAGATAAAATATAATACGGCTAATGGAAAGATAACATATCTGGTAGATAAGGAAAGCGTGTCAAAGGAATATGTTGACGCATGCATTACATATGTGAAGAACAAGTTTGAAATGTCCTTACAGATAATAGGAAATGATTATTATAGAGTAATATACGATTCACTAGAAGAATAAGTAAAATATTTTGTGAAATTATTGACGAAATGCTCTCCTATCCTGTATAATAGGGAAAATAAATTACAGTGGCGTACTTTGAATATAATCTACTCATAGAATGTATTCATAGGATGAGGAGAGTAATTTATTAATATTAAAAGAAAGAGGTTAAAGTATATGTCACAGATCAATTTAGAGAAGTATGGTATTACAGGTAGCACTGAGATAGTTTACAATCCTTCATACGAAGTTTTATTCGAGGAAGAGACTAAGGCAGGCTTAGAAGGTTTTGAAGTAGGTCAGAACACAGAGCTTAATGCTGTAAACGTTATGACAGGTATTTATACAGGTCGTTCACCAAAAGATAAGTACATCGTTATGGATGAGAATTCTAAGGATACAGTATGGTGGACATCAGACGAATATAAGAACGACAACCACCCAATGTCAGTAGATACATGGAACACAATTAAGGAAATCGCTATGAAGGAGCTCTCAAACAAGAGATTATTCGTAGTAGATGCATTCTGTGGTGCTAACGCTGACACAAGAATGGCAGTTCGTTTCATCGTAGAAGTAGCTTGGCAGGCACATTTCGTTAAGAACATGTTCATCCAGCCAACAGAGGCTGAGCTTGAGAACTTCGAGCCAGATTTCATCGTATACAACGCTTCAAAGGCTAAGGTTGAGAACTACGCTGAGTTAGGTCTTAACTCTGAGACAGCAGTTGCATTCAATATCACAAGCAAGGAGCAGGTAATCCTCAACACATGGTATGGTGGTGAGATGAAGAAGGGTATGTTCTCTATGATGAACTACTACCTTCCATTAAATGGTATCGCTTCAATGCACTGTTCAGCAAACACAGATATGAACGGAGAGAACACAGCACTCTTCTTCGGTCTTTCAGGAACAGGTAAGACAACATTATCTACAGATCCTAAGCGTCTCCTTATCGGTGATGATGAGCATGGTTGGGATGACAATGGTGTATTCAACTTCGAAGGTGGTTGCTACGCTAAGGTTATCAACCTTGATAAGGAGTCTGAGCCAGATATCTTCAACGCTATCAAGAGAAACGCTCTTCTTGAGAACGTTACAGTAGATGCTGACGGTAAGATTGATTTCAACGATGGTAGTGTAACAGAGAATACTCGTGTTTCTTACCCAATCGATCATATTAACAATATTGTACGTCCAGTTTCAGCAGCTCCAGCAGCTAAGAATGTTATCTTCCTTTCAGCAGATGCATTCGGCGTACTTCCTCCAGTATCTGTTCTTACACCAGAGCAGGCTAAGTACTACTTCTTATCTGGTTTCACAGCTAAGCTTGCTGGTACAGAGAGAGGTATCACAGAGCCAACACCTACATTCTCAGCTTGCTTCGGACAGGCATTCTTGGAGTTACATCCAACAAAGTACGCAGAAGAGTTAGTTAAGAAGATGGAAGTTAGCGGTGCTAAGGCTTACCTTGTTAACACAGGATGGAATGGAACAGGTAAGAGAATCTCTATTAAGGATACAAGAGGTATCATCGATGCTATCCTTAACGGCGATATCGAGAAGGCTGAAACAAAGAATATTCCATACTTCAACTTTGCAGTTCCAACAGAGCTTCCAGGCGTTGACACAGGTATCCTTGATCCTCGTGATACATACGCTGATGCTTCTGAGTGGGAGACAAAGGCTAAGGATCTTGCAAGCCGTTTCGTAAAGAACTTTGCTAAGTACGAAGGCAATGAGGCTGGTAAGGCATTAGTAAGTGCTGGTCCACAGTTATAATAAGCATATACTTAAGGTAAATATATATGAGGGCTTGGTTCGTTTGAACCAAGCCCTTGTTGTGTTTACAGAAGTGTGATATAATAATGCCATATATTTTGTGAATAAAAATTATATATGGAGGTATATGTATGAACTTTAATCCAAACAGTACATTTCTCTATGTTATAGCTATATGTGTCGTTATATTCATATTGGCACAGGCTATATTTTTCTTGGTGCGTGCTTACAGAAGAGGCAAAGAGCTAGGAATGGATAAGAAGGTACTAAACAAAACTATTATTTCTACGGTTATATTTACTATAGCCCCAGCAGTATCTATACTTATAGGCATTATAGCCTTATCTAATTTCTTGGGTATACCGTTACCTTGGATACGTTTAAGTGTAGTAGGTTCACTAAACTATGAACTGACAGCGGCAGAGGCAACAGCAAAAGCGTTATTAGTGTCTACGCAGAATCTTTTAACAGATCCACAGACCTATGTAACGATTGCTTGGGTTATGACAATAGGTATCCTTCCTAGCCTCATATTCCCACCATTACTTATGAAAAAGATAAAGGGTGGTATAGTAAAGATAAAGAGTAAGGATGAGAAGTGGGGAAATATATTTGTTACATCTATATTCCTTGGTATGATATCGGCATTTCTAGGTGTAGTATTTGCTGACGTAAGAGTAGGATTGGTCGGCTGGATACCAGTCTTTGTATTGTTAGTGTCTGCAGGTGTGATGGCTATATGTGGATTGATTATCAAGGTATTTAAGGCTAATTGGCTTGAGACTTATGCACTTCCTATTAGTATGATAGCAGCTATGGCTAGTGCGGTAGGCTTTACAGAGCTTATAGGTTAGGAGGTGTGACGATGAGTGAATATATGAATAAAACCGATAGATACGGTAAGTTGTGGATTTGGACTGCTGTGATTGTGGTGCTTATGGTGCCATTGGCTGTATGCTTATATTATAATGTATGGCCTGAGATGAGTGGTTTATTTAAAGGACTTATAGGTGTAGCACCTATATTTTGGACAGTGGGCTTTATAGAGGTGGTTACATATACACCTATGCTTGGAACTGCAGGAACATATTTATCATTTGTTACAGGTAATCTTACAACTTTAAAAGCTCCTAGTGCATTAAATGCTATGGAGAATGCAGGTGTTACAGCGGATACAGAGGAAGGGGAGGTTATATCGACTATAGCTATAGCTACATCGAGTATTGTTACAACACTTATTATTGTGTTGGGCGTTGTGGTACTGTCCTTTATAAGACCTATACTAGAAGCAGAAATATTGCAACCAGCATTTGACAATGTATTGCCAGCGCTTTTTGGTGGGCTTGCAGTAGTATATGTTAGTAAAAACTGGAAGATATCAGTGGTTCCGCTTACAGCAATGATAGTACTATTCTTATGTATACCAGCATTGGCACCATCTGTAGGAATAATGGTACCAGTGGGTGTTGTTATTACTTTGATATCAGCGCGTATAATGTATAAAAAAGGATGGTTATAAGGTATGGAGATATATATTATATTAGGAATACTCATATGTTTTATAGCGGTTATACTTATTAGAACTATTCTTTTTAGACCATATAAAAGAGATGATGTCATTTCAGAGAAAATAGAGCTTAACGAGGAAAAGATAGTTGATGATATGGTTGAAATGATAAGATGCAAGACTGTATCATATCGAGATGAGAAGCTAGTAGACAGAAACGAATTTGAAAAGTTTGAAAGAGTATTGGCAGAACGTTTTCCAAGAATAAATGAAAAATGTACCTTTAAGAAAATAGGAAAGACCGGTTTACTATATCACTTAAAAGGTTTGCAAAGTGATGAACCATCTGTATGTATGGCTCATTATGATGTTGTACCGGCACATGATGATGGATGGACTAAGCCAGCTTTTGATGGAATAGTAGAAGATGGATATATATGGGGAAGAGGTACTTTGGATACTAAGGGTACATTATGTGGAGTGATGGAAGCCTTAGAACAGTTGTTGGAAGGTGACTACGTGCCTAAGCAGGATTTGTATATTGCATTTTCAGGCGAGGAAGAGATAGATGGTGGTACATGTCCAGATATTGTTTCTTACTTCGAAGAGATAGGCGTTAGACCTGCATTTGTGCTTGATGAAGGAGGAGCTGTAGTATCTAATGTATTCCCTGGAGTAAATAAAGAGTCCGCTATGATAGGTATAGGAGAGAAGGGTAGCCTCAACCTTGATCTTATAATAGAGTCAAATGGAGGTCACGCATCTACACCGCCACCACATAGTACCTTGGGACAACTTAGTAAGGCAGTCACACTTATTGAAAATAAACCTTTTAAGACACAATACACTAAGCCTGTCAAAGAGATGTTTGATACGTTGGGCAGAGAATCTAGTTTCATGCATCGTGTGATATTTGCTAATTTGTGGTGTTTTATGCCGATACTTAACTTTATCTGTAAAATTACAGGTGGAGAGATGAATGCAATGATGAGAACCACGGTAGCAGTAACTAAGATGGAGGGTAGTAATGCGTATAATGTACTGCCACCTAAGGCGACCTTAGGACTTAATGTTCGTCTACTAGGAAATGATACGGTAGATTCGGCATGTGATTACATAAGGAAAGTTATTAAGAATGATAAAATCAAGATAAATGTGGTGAATGGTATGAATCCGTCTAAGTATTCTGACACATCATGTGAGCCGTGGCATATGCTTAAAAGTGTTGTGGAACAAAGCTGGCCGGGAGTAATAGTGGCTCCGTATCTTATGATGGCTTGCAGTGATTCTAGACATTATTGTCGTATAACGGATAGAGTATATCGATTTTCAGCTATGAGATTGTCAAAGGAAGAACGTGCTATGGTTCATGGAAATGATGAACGTATACCTATAGCTACATTGCTTAAGACTGTAGAGTTCTATGTAAGACTTTTGAAAGTGTTGTAGTTAATAATAATAATAATAATAATTAAGTAAAGGACAGATAATCAGCAATTGATTGTCTGTTCTTTTTGAAATTTGTAAAAATATATTGACGAAAATACTTTAAAGGAATAAACTATCAAAGTGAGACATTACATATAAATATGAATATAAAATAAACTAGTGTAAAGGAATAAGCGAAATGAAAGAATTTACAGCAATACTTGAAAAAATTGATGAAATAGTGTGGGGATTGCCATTAATCATACTTATTATGGCGGTAGGATTTTTCTTAACATTTAGATTAAGAGGAATACAGTTAGGACATTTGATAAAAGCGCTTAAATACATGGTGAAAAACGAGGAAGGTGGAGAAGGCGAGGTAACAAGCTTTGGGGCATTATGTACAGCGCTTTCAGCGACCATCGGTACTGGTAATATCGTAGGTGTTGCAACTGCTGTAGGTATACTTGCAGGTGGTCCAGGAGCACTTTTCTGGATGTGGATTGCGGCTCTTTTAGGTATGGCTACAAAGTATGCAGAAGGTTTCCTTGCTATAAGATATAGAAAGATAGATAAAGATGGTCATGTATTAGGTGGCCCATTTTATTACATAGAAAACGGTATGGGCCAAAAGTGGAAGTGGCTTGCTAAGGTATTTGCATTTTTTGGTGCTTGTGTAGGTCTGTTTGGTATAGGTACATTTACACAGGTAAATGGTATCGCATCTGCTGTTCAGAACTTCTTTGACCCTAATAAGAGCAATACTATCAATATATTTGGTGGTGAGTATTCTATTGCAATCGTTATAACAGCGTTTGTATTAACTATATGTGTAGGTTTGGTTGTTATAGGTGGTATAAAGAGAATATCTAGCGTATCTCAGGTAGTTGTTCCGTTTATGGCCATTATATATATTGTATCAGCATTGGTTATCATTATAACAAATGTTGATAAGCTTCCGGATGCATTAGGCCTTATAGTAAGAGATGCGTTTGGATTAGAGGCAGTAGCAGGCGGAGCAGTGGCATCTATGGCGATAGCTATGCAAAAGGGTGTTGCCAGAGGTATATTCTCAAATGAGGCAGGCTTGGGTTCTGCACCTATAGCTTCAGCAGCAGCTAAGACAAGCGACCCAGTTAGACAGGGTCTTGTAACAATGACAGGAACATTTATAGATACTATAGTGGTATGTACAATGACAGGCTTATCTATTATTATGATGGGTTCATGGGCCAATGAAAGCTTAGAAGGTGTACAGATAACAACAGATGCATTTGTAAAGGGACTTGATTTTATACCTGCACAGGCAGCTTCATTTATCCTTATGCTTTGCTTAGTATTCTTTGCATTCACAACTATATTAGGTTGGGACTACTACGGTGAGAGATGCCTTGAATATCTGTCAAACGGAAGCAAGGGCGCTGTAAAGGTGTATAGATGGTTGTATATTTTGGCAGTATTTATTGGACCATATATGACTGTATCAGCAGTATGGACTATAGCAGATATATTTAATGGACTTATGGCATTACCTAATATTATTGCATTGTTTGCGTTAAGTGGTGTAGTGGCTAAGGAAACAAGAGAATATTTTAAAAAGAATAAATAATATATTTTCTACAAAGAGAGGTTGCTTATGGGAGTTTTTAATGTCGAATTAAAAAAAGTAGTTGATGATAGCTATGAGATAGAGATTGGATTTGGTTTGGAAGATAAGCTGTTAAGTGACATTCGAAACGGCTTAGTCGGCGGTATCAGTAAATTTGCAGTTGTTACTGATACTAACGTAAAGGAATTGTATGCAGATAATATAATAAACAAATTAGTAGACGCAGGTTATAAGGCTGATTTGTTTGTGTTTGAAGCCGGTGAATTAAGCAAAACTAGAAAGACCAAGGAATTGGTAGAGGATGCGATGCTAGAAAAAGGGTATCGTAGAGATTGCTGTATCATAGCTGTAGGTGGTGGTGTCGTTACAGATCTTGCAGGGTTTGTGGCAGGAACATTTGGCAGAGGAGTACCATTTATCAACTATGCAACTACACTTTTAGCGGCAGCTGATGCTTCGGTAGGTGGAAAAACTGCAGTAGATACACCGTTGGCCACTAACCTTATAGGTCTGTTTAATCAGCCTAAAAAGGTGTATATAGATATAGCTACTTGGAGAACCTTGCCTGACAGGCAAATTGCTAGTGGATTGGCTGAAACTATAAAGCATGCCTGTATAGCTAATGAGGAATTTTTTGCATATATCGAGGCTCACATAGAGGAGATACTGGCTATTAATAAGGATGCCTGTGAGCATATTGCCAATGAAAATTGTAAAATAAAGTATAACGTAGTTATGAAGGATGAAAGAGAAAGTGGTCTTCGAGAGATTTTAAATCTAGGACATACAGTAGGTAGAGCCATAGAAACTGTTAGTGACTATAAACTACTTCACGGAGAAGCGTTGGCCATAGGTCTCGTAGCGGAGATTAAGCTGGCAAATAAACTAGGATATATGACTAGAGAACAGGGAGAAGCAGTTATCGCTTTACTAAAAAAAGCTAATTTGCCAATCAGTATTCCAGCTTACATCGATAGAGAAGCATTGGTTAAGAAGTTATATACAGATAAAAAGGTAAAAAATGGTCAGTTGCGTTTTGTTATACAAAAGGGTATCGGGGATGTGGTCGAATTTGCTGATGGCGTTTTCGCTACTCCTATAGAAGAGGAAATCGCAAGAGAGATTATATTAGATATATAAATGTATTGTATATAAAATAATGTCCCACGAAAGCAAGATAAAGTGTTTTCGTGGGACATTATTATGTTTAAGAATCATATTCTACTTTGACAAGTGTTAAGCCTTCAGCAGGTGCCATAAAAGGAACCAGCTTACGATTACCGGAATTAAAAATGTCTTCAATAATTGATGGAGGACATTGTCCGGCTCCTATTTTAATTAAAGTGCCCATCATAAGTCTTACTGTATGGTATAAGAAACCATTACCGGTAAAATCCACTATTAAGTAGTGGTCTGTAGAAGAAGTTATCTCATTGAAACTTATATCTTCCACATATCGCACAGTAGATTTTTTTGTCTTTGTATCTGAGAAAGGTGCATAATCATGTTGACCTAAGAAGGATTTAGCAGTATCTTTCATCAGTTCTATATTTAGAGCTTCAGGTACGGTAGCGCAATACTTTCTATCAAAGACATTTTTCTTATTTGTCAGGCTTATGCGATACTGATATACTTTAGATACAGCATTTAGCCTAGCGTGAAAGCGAGAGTCCACAATAGATATATCTGTGATACGTATATCCTCTGGCAAATATGTGTTGAGCTCACAGCGTATAGTAGACAGATTATGAACGTTTATAAATACTGGTACTAGGTCTGGATTAATCTTGAAGTTAGCCACCTGCCCAATGGCATGGACTCCTGCGTCAGTACGCCCTGAGCCATGTATTTCAATAGTTTGGTCAAAATATCGGCTTATTATCTGTTCAAGCTTACCTTGTATGGTGTTGTCAGTGTTGCCCTGACGTTGCCAACCATTGTATCTAGAACCATCATATTCAAGTACTATTTTGTAATTAATCATATTTTTTTATCTCCGGTAAGCAGAATTTAATATGTTTTTTTGCACATTCGATTCTGACCTTATCAAAAGAACCGATAACCTCTCCATCAGTGTGGACGTTGACAGGCTTAGAAAAACTCATATCTACAGAAGAAATCGGTTGAATATCAATACCTTTTGCACCTACATGTTTACCTTTCTTTGCCTTAGGTAACAAAGGAATAATACGTTTTCTGGTCATACTATGTACTGTTAATAAGTCAAGCTTATCATCGCATGGTGAAGCATCTGGGCAGAACATATATCCGCCACCTTCGTATATGGTATTCATAGCAGTTAAGAAAAACATTTTATCCATATCATATTCATTGTTGTCGTCGATATTAAAATGAGCTGAGAATACAGACATTTTAATAAGCTTAGCTAAAGCAACTATGGTATATGTAAGTTTTCCTAGACCGATTTTGTTAAGCATAGGCTTAAGCTTAGAAGTCTGAACATCTACACATACATCGCTGTCGAAACCGCAACCACAACTGATAAGGAAACGGTGACATCTTCCTGCTGCGTGCATTTCGCCATAATTAACAAGTGATTTTTGCTCTTCAGTACAATTCAATATAGTTGTTATAGCTTCCTCTGGAATGGTAGATATGCCTGTTGCTTTGGCAAAGTCATTACCAGAACCAGATGGTATAAGACCTAGTGTTACTTTGTCAGGATCATAAAGTCCATTGACTACTTCGTTTAGGGTGCCATCGCCGCCTATAACAATAATAGTGTGCTCATTGCCATCAGATGTTATTTTATGAGCCAATTCCTTGGCGTGATGTGGCCCTTTTGTTTTATTGAGATGATAAGTAATCTCATTTTTTAATAGATATTTTTCGACAGTTTCCCATATAAGGTTGCTGTTATTGCTTTTGCTACCTGGGTTAAAAATTATCTCGTACATAGTATCCTCACACATTTTCATAAGTATATATACATAATACCAACAATATGACATAAAAACAACTGGAAAAGTAATAAAAGAAACATTGCAACTACATTTAAATTGGAGTAAAATATGAATAATAAAACGTAATGAAGAAAAATGGAAATGAGGAAAATAGATGAGCTTACCAGTAGATTTTATTTCACGCATGGAGCAGATGTTGGGGCGTGAGTATGGAGAATTTATAGCTACGTATGATATGGATAGAGCATATGGTATGCGTTATAACACATTGAAGATAAGCAGAGATAGATTTGAAGCGATTGTAAATGAGAAGATAGTAAATAACTCTCTAAAACCAGTGAAATGGGCTAGCGAGGGCTATTATTATGACAAAGATACGCAACCAGGTAAAGCAGCTTTGCATGAAGCAGGAGCGTATTATATTCAGGAGCCAAGTGCTATGTCAGCGGCAGAGCTTTTGGAGGTTAAACCAGGAGAGATAGTATGTGATATGTGTGCAGCACCTGGTGGTAAAAGTACGCAGATTGCAGGTAAGCTTCAAGGGGAAGGACTGTTAGTTGCCAATGAATTTTATAGCTCAAGAGCTAAGATACTGTCCCAGAATATTGAGCGAATGGGTGTTAGAAATGCTGTAGTTCTAAATGAATCTACAGACCGTATAGCAGATTATTTCTCTGAGTTTTTCGACAAGGTAATGGTAGATGCACCATGCTCTGGTGAAGGAATGTTTAGAAAAGATGAAGCGGCAAGGGATGAGTGGAGTTTGGAACAGGTACAGGTATGTGCAGACAGACAGGCAATGATACTTGATAATGCAGCAAGAATCTTGAAAAGAGGTGGAGTTTTGGTATATTCCACCTGCACATTCGCAGAGGAAGAAAATGAGGAAACTGTGGCAGCATTTATAGAGAGAAATCCAGAGTTTTACATAGATAAGCCATCTAACCATGAAGAATTATTGAAAGCAGGATTTACAAAGTGCTATATAACATCTAGTGATGGTGAAAAAACTGAAGTAGATGGTATGTATAGATTGTGGCCGCATAAACTGCAAGGTGAAGGCCATTTTGCAGTTAGATTGGTAAAAGGCGGCAATAAAGATGGTGCTGATGAATATAGAAGGAAATATGTTACTGGCACAAAGAAAAAGGAAGAATTAAAGTACTATGAGGAATTTGCCAAGACTACACTTAATATAGAACTTGCAGGAGAGATAGTTTTATTTGGTGATAGCTTGTATCTTGTGCCAAGTCAGATGATAGATTTAAAAGGATTAAAGATAGAGCGAGCAGGTTTGAAACTAGGATATAACAAGAAGAATAGATTCGAGCCAGACCATGCGCTGGCGTTAGCCCTCAAACCAGAGGATGTTAAGCAAAGTGTAGAGCTTGTAGATGAAAAAAAATACATTCGAGGCGAAACAGTAGAATGTATGTATGATAAAGGGTGGACTCTTGTAACTGTAGATGGCGTTTCAATAGGATGGGGAAAAGCACAAAACAGTGTCCTTAAAAATCACTATCCAAAGGGACTGCGTAGGGGATAGACGGGCAGTATGAGGTGATATTATGAGTACATTTTTATTTCTTTTATTATCAGTGTTTGCAACTATAACATTTATGCAATCATTAAATGCGGCAAAGCATAAAGGCTCGTCAAAAAGACTGTCTAGAATATTTGTATTTTTAGGTATATGCAGTTCGATATGGAGTATCGGATTTGGTGCAATACTCGTTCAACAGGAACCAGAGTATGCCTTTCTTATGAGATGCTTTGGTATGATAGGAACGTTTGGAACACTAATATTTGCGACAGCACTTATAGCAGAATGGACACGTGTAAATAAATGGATAAAGTATACATCAATAGGATTTTCTTTGTTTGGTATAATTATCTTTTTCTTTAATGAACGTCGTGAGAATATAGAGTTTTCACAGTCAGATATAGGTATGTCTTACCATTTTAAAGGTGGTATATGGACTGATATTTATCTTATATATTCTGTGGTTATTGCGCTTATAATGTTCGCAATGGTTATATGGATGATAAATACTACCAATAAACGTAGAAAAAAAGTTGTAGGTTTTCGTTTATTATGGGCGCTTGTTGTTATCGTTGTGGGTATGCTATTTGATACTATATTGCCAGCCTTTGGTATTGTAGCAGTGCCTAGTAGCACTATAGGCCAAGCAATTGGTATATTTATCGTATACGCTGGTGTAGATTTTAATAGAAGAAATTTGATAGATGTAGATAATATTGCGGCATACATAGATAAGTCGACAGAGGTATATATGTTGGCTTTTGACAGTTTACTTAATCTGTCTTTTGCGAGTGACTCAACTCAGAGATTTATGGGCATGGAGATGGATAAAAAATATCAAATGCAAGATGTGTTCCAGTGTGAAACAGAAACATTTTATAATATTACCAGTGCTACAAAGTTGGATAGTATGTGTAAATTAAATGGAGTAATGTGTAATCTTGCTGTTGAGAAAATTAAAGATGATTTCGGAGATGTTATAGGATATGTTGTGTCGGCTACAGATTTGACAGAGCGTATGAAATATATAGAAGAGCTGAATGTAGCGAAGGATAATGCTAATAAAGCTAATGCGGCAAAAAGCGCCTTCTTAGCTAGTATGAGTCATGAGATAAGAACCCCTCTGAATGCGGTGCTTGGTATGGATGAGATGATTATGAGAGAGAATGACATAGAAGAGATTCATAAGCACTCCGCAGGTATTATGGACGCAGGAAAGTCATTATTAGCAATAATAGATGATATACTTGATTTCTCGAAGATTGAATCTGGTATGATGACATTGGCACCAGGCAATTATCAAGTGGCTGAGGAGGTCAGAGAGTTATATAACATAGTAACTTTCCGTGCAAAAAAGAAGGGTCTGAAGCTTATGTTTGATATAGGGCCAACTATGCCTAGCATATTATATGGCGATGAGATTCGTGTAAGACAGATTCTTACAAACATAATAAACAATGCTATAAAATATACAAAGGTTGGTTGGGTTAAGATATATATTACACATGAGAAAGAAAATGATGGAAATATAACGGTAGTGGCTTCTGTGGAGGATACTGGTATAGGTATTAAGAAGGAAGATATGCCAAAATTGTTTGATAGATTCCAGCGATTGGATGAAAATATTAATCATCGAGTAGAAGGAACTGGTTTAGGACTAAGTATTGTGTATAGCTTGCTAGAGATGATGGGTGGTTCTATTGATGTAAAGAGTGTATATCAAAGAGGCTCGAAATTTACGGTTAGAATACCGCAGGTAGTAGTTGATAGCACTCCAGTAGGCAATATTGATATGGAGTATTCTACTGAGGTTAAGGAATATAAGGAAATGTTTACAGCGCCTAATGCTAAGGTATTGGTGGTTGATGATAACCAGATTAATCTTCAGATAGTTAAGGGACTTCTAAAGAGCACTAAAATGTCTATAGATATAGCGTCTGGTGGTTATGAATGTTTGGAAAATGTACAGAAAATCAAGTATGACATAATACTTTTAGACCATATGATGCCTGAAATAGATGGTGTAGAAGTGCTTAAACGTTTGAAAACTATGAGTGCCAATATGTCAAAGGATGCCCCAGTTATAGCACTTACTGCAAATGCTATAGTAGGAGCAAGGGAACAGTACTTAAATCTCGGCTTTGATGATTATCTGGCGAAGCCTATTGATTCTAAGGAATTGGAGCAGGTAATAAAGTCGTATCTGCCAGAAGAATTAATAGAGCAATAGTGTAATTTATGCAAAAAATACTTGAAAAATTGCGTGAAATATGGTTTCCTATAAAAGGACCAAAAATCCATATAATAATGAAGAAATATGTCATTTCAGAAAGGTATAGATATGAAAAAGATAGTTAAATTCGGTGGAAGCTCACTTGCAAGTGCAGAGCAGTTTAAGAAGGTTGGAAAGATTATAAAGGAAGATGCAGATAGAAGATATGTAGTGCCATCTGCACCTGGAAAGAGATTTTCTGACGATATCAAGGTAACTGATTTGTTATATAAGTGCTACGGTGAGGCAGAGAGTGGACAGGATTTTTCTGGGACATTAAAGACTATAAAGACACGTTACAACGAGATTATCAAGGGACTTAAGTTAGAGCTTTCTCTTGATGATGAGTTTGTTACAATTGAGAATCAGTTTAAGGCTAAGGCAGGAAGTGATTACGCAGCTTCTAGAGGTGAGTACTTAAACGGTATCATTATGGCTAACTATTTAGGATATGAGTTTGTAGATGCAGCAACAGTTATTTTCTTTAACAATAATGGTGACTTTGATGCAGAAACAACACAGGAGATCTTAAGCGCAAAGCTTGCAAATATTGAGAGAGCAGTTATCCCAGGTTTCTACGGTGCACTTCCAAATGGAAAGGTTAAGACTTTCTCAAGAGGTGGTTCTGATGTAACTGGTTCTATCGTAGCTAGAGCAGTAGAGGCTGACCTTTACGAGAACTGGACAGATGTATCTGGTTTCTTAGTAGCTGACCCAAGAATCATCAAGGACCCAGCAGTTATCACAACTATCACATACAAGGAGCTTAGAGAGCTTGCATATATGGGTGCATCAGTTCTTCATGAGGATGCTATATTCCCAGTTAGAAAGGCTGGTATTCCAATCAATATCAAGAATACTAATAAGCCAGAGGATCCAGGAACACTCATCGTAGAGAGCACATGCAAGCAGTCAGCGTTCACTATCACAGGTATAGCTGGTAAGAAGGGATTCGTATCACTTAATATAGAGAAGGATATGATGAACTCAGAGGTTGGTTTCGGTAGAAAGGTGCTTGAGGCATTTGAGAAGCACGATATTTCATTTGAGCATATGCCATCTGGTATAGATACACTTACAGTATTTGTTCATCAGCCAGAGTTCGAGGGTAAGGAGCAGCAGGTACTTGCTGACATTCATAGAATGACAAATCCAGACCATATCGAAATCGAGTCAGACCTTGCTCTTATCGCAGTAGTTGGTCGCGGTATGAAGGCTGTAAAGGGTACTGCTGGTAGAATCTTCTCAGCACTTGCTCATGCAAATGTAAACGTTAAGATGATTGACCAGGGTTCGTCAGAGCTTAATATCATCATCGGTGTACAGAATAAGGATTTCGAAGCAGCTATCAAGGCTATTTACGATATATTTGTACTTGTACAGTTATAAAATGAATATAAAGAAGCCCGAACTCATAATTGTGAGTTCGGGCTGTGGTGTTTAATAGAGATATTATAAAAAATCATATTTGTTATTGGGCTAAAAATGTCTATTCACAGGAACTGAGTGCTGAATAAATATTAATATATCCAGTAGAGAGGATTTTGTTTTTAAAGTATGAATTGTATGTAACGTTATCAAGTATTTTTTCTTTTAGTTGTAGAGAATTTAATTGTTCGGTAGCATGTTGATATAATAGGGCTGCTTCGCAAGCTACATATGGAACCGCGAAGGAAGTACCACTTGAATAAATAAATTGATTGTTAGGAGCGGTACTAATGATGTCGGTGCCAGGGGCAGCAATATCTACAGATATATTTCCCCAGTTTGAAATTTCACTCAGTTTCCCGTCGCTTCTCATATCTGCAACGACTATCATGTTATCTAACTTAAATTTTACAGGATACAAATATTGATAAAGTAATAAAAAGCTTAATAAGTAGTAAAAGATATCTTTTTATCATAGTAGTCATTCCTTTTTTTATAATACTTTGAAATTCAAACTTTACAATTTAAACTAGCTATGCTAGAATTGATTGCGGTGCTAAAGCGTTACAACGTCGAATTGTAACAAATAAAAGGGGAAATGTAAAATGAAATCAAAAAAAATACTTAAACAAATATGTGCATATGTGTTGGGTGCTGTATTGTCTATCGTGAATATATATTCAATATCGTATGCAGATACAACCAACGTAAAAACGGAATGTTATGAACAAAATGGAATTCAATATAAAATTGTTTATACATATCTTGGGGATAAAGTGGATATATCTATAAGGACTGATGATAGTAATGATATTCTTAAATTGGAACGAAATGGTAAGAGGATTACTGTGGAACAATTAGAGTATCAAGGTAGGACATTTTTTGGTTCTTACAAATATGATGAAAATGTATTGTATGACAATATGGATGAGGATCTATTAAAAAAAAGGGATGTTAATCCAGAAGCGTACGGAAAAAAAGTATATGATGCGTGGAAGCATAAGTTTTGGTATAGTAAGAATTCAACTTCAACCGCTTTGTATTATAGAATTGGTTGTGTAGCAACATATGAACTTAATTACAATAAATTGGATTCTACATATCAAGGATATATGAATAACTATGTATCAAGTATTAATAAGTGTAATAATTCATATAATAAAGCTTTGGCATCGAGTGGAGCGGATGCAGTTATTGCTATAATTGATTTAATAATAATTTTATCTGTAACTGTTCCTATAGCTGGATTGGTATCGATAATTGTTGCGCTGGTCGGAGGATTGGGTGTTACAGTTAAGCACTTAGTTGATTCGTATAGTTATCATTTAGATGCGCAACATTATTATGATATCGTAAAATATAAAGGAAAGAAAATGTAATTATGAAAACAGGATTATGTTCTAAAATTTTAGTTTTTACTGAGATTTTAATATCAGTTGCGGTATTAATTATGACATTGCTGATGGCTATAGGAATGATAGGCAGTGCGTATTGGCCAATAGTGGTTGTGTTACTAACTATATTTATTGTTTTGTTAGCCATGTTAGCAATTTTCGATATTAAAAGCAATAAAGTAAAAAGAAAGTTTCATATAATATACATATTGCCAACAATAATATATATAGTAATAATGTCGGTAATATATTTTATATAAAACATAAAGGTTATTAATGTTTTAGCACAAAATAAAAGAACAAGCCAGTTTAGGGATTTATATCTAGTCTGGCTTGTTTTTATATACATTACATTGTTTTTAAAACCTTTTTTCGTATATATCTAAACGTATAATCCTCACCTTTTTCGGCAAGCATAGTCAACAATTTCTTCAACAGAGCATCACTTTCAGGATGAATAACATAGTGGTCGTGTCCCTTATTGTAGTAGTCAAGAGAGGTTCTGTCAGTGTATGCGCTGCCGTAGTATATTTTACTAGCAGCAACTCTGTCACAGAACATTTCTACAACATAGTTTACTGGCATTTTCATACCTGAAAGAGAAGTGCCCTCAGAGGCAGCATAATCTATCCAGTACTCGTAGTGGTGCTTGTTACGCCCCTTATGGTGTAACCAAGCGGTAGAGCATCCTTCTGTCTCACGTTGAACGTTGTTAGGACTTTTATCACCTTGGAAGTATTTTACTCCAGGGATAAATTCAACAGGAGAATACTTGGATAGGTCATGTAACAGACCCTGTTTGTATAATCCTACTCTGAAGCAATGCTTCATAACCATTAGCTTGTGGGCATTTATAGTTTTTAAATGGCCTTTAAAATTGTGCCATAGTTTTTCGTAATTCATAGTTTTCGACCTTTCTGTTGCTTATTCCTATTTAACAAGTTTATATTATTGCAAGTTAATTAGCAATACTAAAATAAATCAAAATGTCAAACAGATAATGTTATAATGTGATATAATATGTGGTAGGATTGAGAATAGGAAAAGGAGTTGGGAATATGAAAACACCTATTATAGAAACAGAAAGAATGATATTAAGACCGTTGTCAGTTGCGGATGCGCAGGATATATATGAAAGATGGACTTCAGATGACCGTGTTTCACAGTATGTTAGATGGTGTACACATAGTTCAGTAAATGACACAATAGGATGGCTCAAAATGGAAGAAGAAAATATTCTTAGTGATAAAGTATATCAGTGGGGATTTACCGTAAAGGATACAGGATATTTATTTGGATGTGGTGGAGTTAATTATAATGAAAAAGAGGGTGTGTTTGAGTTAGGATACAATATCATGCATAAGTATTGGAACCAGGGTTACACAACAGAGGCGGCCAAAGCAATTCTTGAATTTGCTATCAAGGAGTTGAATCAAAAAGAGTTTATAGCATGGCATGCCAAAGAAAATCCGGCATCTGGAGCAGTAATGAGAAAGTGCGGATTTGTTTATGAACAAGATGAAATACATACCAAATTTGATGGAGTGACATCGTTTGTTTCAAGAAAACATAGACTAAAAATTGCAGAGTAAAAAAGTTGGTTTGTAATAAGTCAAATAGGTAGGCTAATATTTTGAGAGGTGAAGGGGTTTGAGATGGAAAAAATACTAATAATGGATGAACATAATTATACGGATGATATGGCATCAGATTAGTCGTCTTTACATGTGTGATGTATATCCGGAACAAGGAATGTGTGAATATACAGAGAATGAAAAGAAATATGGATTTAGACAAGTGCTATATACATTGGATGAAGCGTTGGAGAAAAATAAGATAATGTTGGAAAAGGAAGGTAAACAGCCTTGTAATCAACGTGAATACAAAACATTACTGTTGATAAAGGATTGCATAAGTGAACAAAGGAGCGAAATATGATTATTTTAATAACTGGAGCATCTCATACAGGCAAGACAGCCCTTGCACAAAGATTGCTCGAAAAATATAAATACCCATATTTATCAATAGATCATTTAAAGATGGGATTGATACGAAGTGGAAATACGAAACTTACACCTATGAGTGACGATAGTGAGTTGACTCATTATTTATGGCCGATTGTTTCTGAAATGATAAAAACAGCTATTGAGAATGGTCAAAATCTTATTGTTGAGGGTTGCTATATTCCATTGGATTGGGAGAAGAATTTTTCCAAGGAATATCTTGATAGTATAAAGTGCTATTGCCTTGTAATGAGTGAGAAATATATAAGAAATCACTTTGAAGACATAAAGAAATATGCAAGTGTTATTGAAAAAAGATTGGATGATGATGGTTGTACATTTGAAAGTGTATTAGAAGATAATGCGCGGACTTTAGAGGTGTGTCAAAATCATAATGTAAATTGCGTAATCCTTGATGATGAATATCGAGTTGAAATAGATTTAGATAGATGAAATTAATAGAGAACTTATGGAGGAAGCAAAATGAACATTTTGTTAGATTTATTTCTGACATTTGCTAAAATTGGTCTATTCACTTTTGGTGGTGGATATGCAATGATTGCAATGATTGAAAATAACTGTGTTGAGCGAAAAAAATGGATTACGCATGATGAAATGATGAATGTAACTGTTATTGCAGAATCAACTCCGGGACCCATTGCTATCAACTGTGCAACATTCACAGGATATAAGAAAGCAGGTTTTGTCGGTGCATTAGTAGCAACATTGGGTATAGTTGTTCCGTCTTTTGTTGTTATTTTCTTGATTTCAAAATTTTTGGATAATTTTTTGGAAATGGATCTCATTGCGAATGCCTTTAAGGGCATTAAAATTGCTGTTGGAATTTTGATTTTGGATGCTGCAATCACAATGATAAAGAAAATGCACAAGAAGAAACTTCCGAAAGTAATTATGATTTGTTCCTGTATCGTGATGCTCTGTATCAATATTTTTGCATGGAACTTTTCGGCTATCAGTTTGATGATAATTGCGGCAGTTGTTAGTCTGACAGTTTTTATTTTGAATGACGCACCTAAACAGAAAGGAGGTGCGGAAAATTGATTTATCTTGAACTGTTTCTGGGCTTTTTGAAAGTTGGTTGCCTTGCATTTGGTGGAGCGTATGGCGCAATTCCATTGATTCGTGATGTGGTATTGTCATATGATTGGTTGAGTGATGATATGTTGACCTATATGATTGCAGTTAGTGAAAGTACCCCAGGACCTATTATGGTCAATCTTGCAACCTATATCGGTGGTAGTCAAGCAGGGTTATTGGGTGCAGCTATTGCTACTTTTGCAGTGGTATTGCCGTCTTTTTTGTTTATCCTGCTCGTAACAGCATTGCTTAAAACAGCATTGAAGAACAAATATTTTCAGGCTGTTTTGGGTGGTTTGAAACCGTGTGTTATTGGCATTGTGATGGCTACTGGTATTTATATGGTTTTTGGAAATTGTTTCGGGGGGATTTCAACAATCAAACTAAATATGCAGGCAATGGTTATTACTGTGATTTTGGTTGCTTTTATGGTTGGATATAAGCATATAGGAAAAAAGAAATTGTCACCTATAATGTTGATTGTATTATCAGCGATGACGGGTATTGTTGTTTATGGAATATAAAGCAAAAGCTATAAGGTGTTTAAAATCGAAAGTCATTTTAATGGAGAATTCATTGTACGAAGTAGCGAATTGTTTTAAAAGGATGTGTAATATATATATTTGTACTAGATGAGGTGACTAAGGTGCTTGTTTTATGTTCAAATGGATTATCAAGCGAAATGTTATTGACACATATTCGTAGTAAAATAGTTGGTTGTAAGACATCTGCATTAGTAGTGACAGCAGACAATGAATACAAAGAATATAATGTTAATGTTATTCGCATAAACGACGGTGAGGGAGTGTTTATTGACGGAGGAGTTCATATTTGTAAAGTGTAAATTTTAGTTTTGTAGAAATTGGAAAATAGAAATTAAGGAGGTGTCATAAGAATGCTCAGATATGGAGATAAAATAGGAATTGTTTGCTGTTCCAATGGACAAAAAATGGCCTATGCACAAAAAATCAAATGTTTGGAAAATACATTGATAGATATTGGCTTGCAACCTGTGTTTAGTGACTGCATCTATGAAAAAGAAAGTATTTTTAGTGGCACTGTAGAGGAACGTGCAAATGCACTAATGAAATTTTATAAAGATGATGAGATAAAAGGAATATTTGATATTTCAGGAGGAGATGTTGCAAATGGTATACTTCCATATCTTGACTATGAGCTAATAGCAAATAGTTCCAAAATGTTTTGGGGCTACAGTGATTTAACAACAATTATTAATGCTATTTATAAAAAGACGGGAAAGGCATCAGTTTTGTACCAAATAAGAAATCTGATATATGATTATAAAGAGCAACAAATAGCAAATTTTAAAAGCACTATTATGCATGATGGAAATGATTTGTTTAATATTAATTATAAGTTTATACAGCAAAGCGAAATGCGAGGAATTGTTGTAGGTGGAAATGTCAGATGCTTACTAAAATTGGCTGGAACAGAATATATGCCTAAATTAGATGATAAGATATTGCTTTTAGAGAGTTTTGGTGGAACTGTGGCTAAAATGGAAACATATTTATGCCAATTACAACAAATGGGAATTTGTGATAAAGTCGCAGGAATTATTTTAGGGACATTTACAGAGATGGAAACGGAAAATTGCATACCTAATATTGAAACACTTGTTAAAAAGATAGTAGGAAAAGATATGCCCGTAGCGGTTACAAGGGATATAGGGCATGGGACAGATTCCAAAGGCATTATAATTGGTCAGGAAATGTACCTTGCAGAATAATATAATTTATATATTATAAGGAGTCTTATGAGTAATTTTAAATTTATATGGAAGTACATAAAGCGTCATAAGTGGCAGTTTGTTTTGGGCATACTGTCGCTTTTTGTGGTGGATTATGCGTTGCTATTTATACCGAGCTTGACAGCATCGGTTACAGATGGACTCACAGCACACGCTATAACTATGGATGATGTGTGGTACTATATCGGATGTATCTTGGCAGTGGGAGCTGTTATTACAGCAGGTAGATTCTTTTGGCGATTCTTTTTCTTTGGTGGAGCTCGTTCTATAGAGAAGGAGCTTAGAGATGATATGTTTGAACATCTAGAGAAGATGGATGTTGAATATTATAATGAAAACAAAACTGGCGATTTGATGAGTAAATTCACAAGTGATCTAAACTCTGTCAGAATGGCACTGGGACCAGCGGTTATATCATCCTTCGATGCGTCTGCAATGGCAATTATGGTTATATGCCAGATGTTGTTCTATGTAGATGTGAAGCTGACGCTTTTTGCTATGATACCTATGATACTTATAGCTATAGGTGAATTATATTATGGCAAGATTATAAGGGTAAGATTTAAGGAGAGACAGGAGGCTGTTTCAAGTCTTACTGATTATACTCAAGAGAGTTTTTCTGGTGTGCGAGTTATAAAGTCCTTTGTTAGGGAGAGAGCGGAGCTTTACGCATTTGCCAAGAAAAATGCAAATGCTATGGATAAGAATCTTCGAGTGGTTAAGATACAGGCTGTTGTTATGCCACTTTTGGATGTTGTTATAGGTATAAGCAGTCTTATAACACTTATGTATGGAGGATATCTTGCGCTTACAGGTGTTATTACATTGGGAAAATTCATAGCATTCAACCAGTACATAGGTATGCTTGTTTGGCCTATGCTTGCTTGTGGTGAAGCGATAACTATGTTCTCTCAGGGCGGAGCGTCTATAAGACGTATACAGGATATATTTGATGCTAAGCCGATGGTTAATGATGAGGGTAAAACAGTAGATGTAGATAGACTTCACGGACAGATGGAGTTTAAACATTTGACATATACTCACAAGAATGCGTCAGATGCAACCTTAAAGGATATAAACTTGCGTATCGAGGCAGGAACAACTCTTGCAGTCATAGGACGAACTGGTAGTGGAAAGACAACGCTGGTTAATCTGCTTCTTCGTCTTTACAATACAAAGCCAGATATGATATTGCTTGATGGTTATGATATAGGAAAGATACCTCTTAAAACTCTTCGTGAAAACATAGCTTATGTACCACAAGATAATTTCCTGTTCTCAGATACACTTAGAGCCAATATTGCATTCGGTGCAGTGGACGATATAGAAAAAGTACAGGCAGCAGCTAAGGATGCTTGCGTCCATGACAATATTGTAGATTTCCCAGAAGGCTATGAAACTATCGTAGGCGAGAGAGGAGTTACTTTATCTGGTGGACAGAAGCAGAGAAGCTCTATAGCGAGAGCTCTTATGAAGGATGCACCTATACTTATATTAGATGATGCACTATCGGCAGTAGATACTGACACAGAGGAGCAGATACTTACCAATCTAAAGAGAAATAGATCAGACAAAACAACAATTATCATAGCACATCGTATATCTACCATACAGAATGCAGACGTCATCATGGTGTTAGATGATGGCAGGGCAGCAGAGATAGGAAATCACAGTGAGTTGATGGAGCTTGGTGGTATATATAGAGATATGTTTGAGAAACAACAGCTAATGGAAAGTGTGAAGAGATGAAGCGATTATTATCATATCTAAAACCTCATAGATGGACTATGGCTATAGTGTCAGTTGTGGTGCTACTTATTATAGTTGTGGAGTTATATAGACCTATTATCATAGGTGATGCCATAGATGATTATATTAATGGTTATTATTATCCTTATGTTGAGACTACAGCAGAGGGTGCAGGCGCAGTTTTATACGGAGATAAGTGGATTACAAGAGATTTTGATAAGAGTGAAAAATATGACAACTACTATCAGATTATACTCTATAACGATGACTATTATATGGTCACAGCCTTGTCTTTTGAGGAAACAAAAATGCTTGAGACTGCCACTGCAGATACTCTTAAAGTATACGTGGATGCTGGTGCAGATAAACTTAATGAAGGTGACTTAAAGGAACTTAGAAAGTATGACTTCTCAGGCATACTTACAGCAGCGGGAGTGTACTTGTGTATATTGTTGGCGGGCTTTGTGTTAAATATGGTTAATACCTGGATGCTTCAGAAGATGGGACAGAGCATCATATACCGTATGAGAGAACAAGTATTTTCTCATATACACAAGCTATCTCTTAGTTTCTTCAATGTGACACCCGTTGGTAAGCTTGTAACTAGAGTCGCAAATGATACAGAATCAGTAAACGAATTGTTTTCAACTATATTGGTTAAGTTATTTAAAAACATAGTTAAGATAGCAGGCTTTGCTGTAGTTATGCTGTCAAAAAATGTGCGAATGGCATTGTTTTCATTTGCATTATTGCCTATAGTTGCAGGCTTGACATTTGTGTTTAGATACCTATCGAGAAAGGCGTATCGTATAACTAGAAATAAGATAACAGAGATAAATACTTTCCTGTCTGAGCACCTGTCAGGCATGAGAATAATCCAGATATTTGCCAGAGAGAAGGAGAAGTATGAAGAGTTCAAGACTAAGTCTAAGGAGCTTTTCAAGGCTAACTGGCGTGAAACTATGACATTTGCCATATTTAGACCAGCTATATATATGCTGTCTGTAGTAGCTCTTACAGTTATTATCGGTTCAGGAAGCGATTTGGTTCTTAGTGGAGCTATTTCTATGGGTACGCTGTACATCTTCATCAGTTATATAAGCTCATTCTTTGAACCTATACAGGAGTTGGCAGAGCAGTTTGGAACCTTGCAGTCATCATTGGCATCGGCAGAAAAGGTATTCTCCATCTTAGATGAAGAACCAGAGATACTTAGCCCAGAGAATCCAGTAGCTGTAGATATAAAAGGACGTATAGAGTTTAAGAATGTTTGGTTTGCATACGAGGATGAAGATTATATCTTAAAGGATGTAAGCTTCGTTATAGAGCCAGGCGAAAAGGTTGCATTTGTAGGAGCGACAGGAGCAGGAAAGACATCTATATTAAATCTCATAGGCAGATACTTCGATATACAAAAAGGAGAAATACTAATAGATGGCGTAAATGTGAAGGATATAGATACCGATGTACTTAGAAGTGCCATAGGTCAGGTTCAACAGGATGTATTCATATTTACAGGAGATATCAAAAGTAATATTTCCCTTAACAATGAAAATATCAGTAGAGAAGATATCGTGGAAGCAGCGCATATCGTTGGCGCAGATACATTTATCGATAGGCTGCCTAATGGCTATGATGAACCAGTTACAGAACGAGGAAGCACCCTTTCAGCAGGTCAGCGACAGCTTTTATCCTTTGCAAGAACTTTGGCATACAAGCCAACAATTCTTGTTTTAGATGAGGCAACAGCCAATATAGACACGGAGACAGAAAGTCTTATCACAAAGGCATTGGAGAAATTGATGGAAGGTAGAACTACTATAATGGTAGCTCACAGACTTTCAACTATCCAGCATGCTGATAAAATCATCGTTATGCATAAAGGTAGAATAAAAGAGGAAGGCAATCATCAAGAGTTGTTGGCGCAAGATGGCTTATACAAAAAGTTGTACCAGCTCCAATTGTGTGAATAAATTCTGGTTTATCGTAGTAAAAGCGACAAATTAAAAGTATATTTTTAGTTCTCGGTTACGAGTGTAAGATTACCTAAGGTCTTTGCTCGTAACCTTTTCTATATATACGCGACCGCCTTGTACGGTCCATCCGTGGACCGACGCGGCTTGTTTCAACATCGTGTTGAAACATCGCTATATTGTTTAGCTGCAAAGCCCAAAGGTAATCTAAACACTCTCAACAGGAACTAAAAATATACATTTTAATCTGTCGCTTATATA
>JBGVKG010000031.1:0-27335 GCA_045123575.1 Lachnospiraceae bacterium | reverse complement strand
ATATCTGTATATAAATTTTTCTCACGTACCATTTCTAGTCGCACACGTGCATAGCGTTTAAGTGCCATAAATTTTCCTCCTTATGCTGCCATTGACAATCTGTATGCTTTATCAAACATCGGGTGTGTTTCTACTGCCATCTTCTGAAAAAGATTACTTTGATAATCCTTCGTTTCTCTAATAGGACGACTATGACAGATGTGATCACTGATTGAATTTAAAAATCTATATGCTGAGTTCGGTAAACATGTCAGATCTGGTGCAAAACGGTAACGATAAAGAATATCTCCACGAATTTTTTCCACATTCTTTTTCTGCTGCTCGCTTGCATTCTCCGGAATTGGAACCAATTCATTTACCAATTCAACTACTTTGCTTTCAGAAATTTCTTTATTCTGCAACTCATGAATTTCTTTCCCCAGATTGTTCATATAATTTTCTGCCAATCGAAGAGTTTCTTTTGCAGCATCCAGCTTATCTTCCAATACACCTGCATGAACTGAACTCCAACTTCTCTTGGCAGTTTTCATTGCTAACGGAAGCATATTAGAACAAGAAATTCTCAACGGGCAAATGAAGATACGCAGTGAAGTCGATGTATCATGCGAATTTACTGCAACCACATAAGAATTAATCTGATCGCCATTCACAAAATATGATTCAGGTAACTTCATTACTACAAACACGTTCCGACCATTTCTAAAGCTCCCCATAGTTTCCAACTTAAGTCCCTGTTTAAACAACTGATTACAGAATTTGAAGATGTCTCTGTTCTGAATTACGGAATATTTATCCGAAACAATTCCTAATACTGTGTCATCAGTTTCTTTCACATTTGCTTTAAATCCTTCAATCTTATCACCTTTTTCTGTGAACAACTCTTTCTGCACTACATTCCAATCCAATCCCGCCATCTGTAATGCTTCCTCTGTAGAATAATTGGTATCAAATTCTGTTCCAATACCTTTCCATAATGCTTTTCTGGAATCCCAAAATGTTCTGTCTTTTGTCATTGCAAATTCTCCTTTTTCTTGTTTTTTATAATTTGTTTTAAACTTTCATTACAGTTTTTTTCATAACTTTTTCATTGTTATTCCCTCCTTTGGACACAAAAATAGCGGCTAGGTCGTTAAACCTAACCGCTGTATTACTAGTCATATAAATAATATATCATTGTAATTTTAAACTTTTACTTCTACATGCTAAATCAAACATTCCGTTTCACATCAATTGTTACTGACGAAAATGCAAACTTTACATAACCATCAAATGATCATCTATTTGATCACACGAAAACTGAAAGTTTTCTACGCATCGCTTTTCTATTTTCGGTGGAATTTGTTAACGAAAAATGAACGAAACGGGGAACTATTTCAGTCAATGTCATTAAGTTAAAGGGATAGAAAAAAAGAAACCTTTCCACAATTTTGATATGCCCTCTGTCAAGTAGACAGGTCAAATATCTAAAACAAAGCACTAGTGAATGACCGTACGAAATGTGCGGTCATTTTTCTATGCACACCATTTTTCTTTATATTTTTCAATTCGTTTATTTCGAGGAATAAGATATTCTGCCGGGCTTTCTGAGTGCAACGCTTCATTTCTAACTTCCAGTGGTGTTTTACAATGAAATCTATCCTGAAGACGTTCTTCACTGTAAAATCTGATGTAATCCTTTATTGCAAATCTTAATGAAACTTCGTCAGAGATTTCATACATCTGATACATTTCTGATTTTATAATTCCCCAAAATCCCTCAGTAGGACCATTATCAATACAGTGACCAACTCTGGACATAGATTGTTCCATTTCATGATCCTTGAGTTTCTTTTGGAAAACCTTACTCGTATATTGAAATCCTCTATCACTATGAAATAATGGTTTGGCTTCTGGATTTGCAGCAATAGCTTTGTCAAAAGTTTTGAATACAAGCTTGTTATCATTTCTAGTGCTGATAACATATGCAACCGGATATCTGTCATATAAATCAAGGATTGCGCTTAAATATAACTTCCTTTTTTCTCCCGGAATCTTAAATTCAGTCACGTCAGTTGCCCACTTCTCATTTGGTGCAGTTGCGTAAAAATCTCTACTGAGTTTATTTTCTGCTACAACAACTGGGGTTGAAGAAGTGTATTTCTTCTTTTTCTTTCGAATCACAGAATGAATCCCTAGTTTTTTCATAATCCTATGCACACGATTTTTACTATAACTGGTGTGGTTGAAATGGTTGATCCATGATGTCATTCTTCTATAACCTAAAATGTGATTAAAACGTTCATCATACTCCTTTATAAGCTCAGCTAGTCTGGTGTTTTCTAATTCCTGTTTTGGAATTTCGCGATGTAGCCATTTATAATACGCGGCTCTCGATATTTCAAGCTGTTTGCACATCCAATTAATACTCCAACCTTTTGTTTTATGGAAAAATTTTACTGCCATGAACTTTGAATCGTAGCGAAGTTTTCCAAGCCTCACATCCTTTCGAATTCTTGAACTTTTTTTAACAGTTCTGTCAACATATCTTTTTCTTCAAGTTGTTTTTTTAGCCGAGCATTTTCTCGCCTGAGACGCTCTAATTCATTAACTTCATCATCCGTTTTATGACACCCCCGCTTATCTGTTAACCCATCTTCACCGTTAACATCATATTTTTTTACCCAAGAATAAACTTGATTATATGAAACATCATAAATACTTGCGGTTCCTTTGTAGTCACGATTATGTTCGATACAGTATTTGACAATTTCAGTACGTTCTTCAATAGTTGTTTTTCGTCTTGCACCTGCCATATAGACCTCCCTCTTAGGAATATAGTCCTTAAGTTCTCTATTGGCATTATAACGTAAAATCCAAGCTCTGAGTACACGACTAGAGGAAATGTTATACTTTGCAACAATTTCATCTACACTGCCTTCCCTATTCAAAACAGCTTCTACACACATGGTCTTAAAATCAGACATATAAGAAGTATTTCCTGATTTGTTAGTAAATGCAGTAATTCCGTAAAGTCTATATTTTGCAACCCATTCTTTAATCACTCGGCTACTCAAACTATATTTAGTTGCTAAATAATTGTAAGAACCAAGTCCATCCAGATATTCCTGTGAAACCTTTGCTCGAAATTCTGGAGTATACGGTGATTTGGACATAAAAACCTCCTAAGTAGATTTTGATTATTTATCTTGTCTACTTAGGAGGTATCATATCAAATTAACTTGCGACCTTGCTTTATATTTATCAACTTATTTTATAAGTTAAAATACTTCTGGAACTCTGCTGGATGAGGAATAGCAGCTAATTCGCGGCATTCCTTTCTCTTAGTAGCGATAAAGTTCTTGATAAGATGCTCTGGGAATACTCCGCCAGCAGTTAAGTAATCGTGGTCTGCCTCCAATGCGTCAAGAGCATCCTCAAGGTTTGTTGGAAGAGATGATAACTTAGCCTTCTCTTCATCAGATAAAGAGTAAAGGTTCATATCGTATGGTCCCCAACCATTTGCATGTGGGTCAATCTTGTTCTTAACACCGTCAAGACCTGCCATAAGAAGTGCAGCGTAGCAAAGGTATGGGTTACATGTAGCATCTGGGTTACGAATCTCGAAACGTCTAAGCGCTGGAGTCTTAGCGTATGCAGGGATTCTGATAACGGCACTACGGTTTGAAGTAGCATATCCAACTGTAACAGGAGCCTCGAAGCCAGGAACTAATCTCTTGAATGAGTTAGTACTTGGGTTTGTGATAGCACAAAGTGATGAGATATGCTTTAAGAGACCACCCATAAAGTAATGAGCTGTTTCACTTAAGTGTGAGTAGCCATTGTCATCAGAGAATACAGGCTGTCCATCCTTGAGGAGGAGCATATGAACATGCATACCATTTCCAGCCTCGCCGTAAACAGGCTTTGGCATAAATGTAGCTGTTTTGCCGTGCTTCATAGCTACGTTGTGTATGATGTACTTAATCATCATAGTGTTATCAGCCATCTTTGACATCTGGCCAAGCATAGGCTCGATTTCGAACTGACCTGCAGCACCTACCTCTGGGTGATGGTACTTAATAGGGATACCAGCCTTAGCCATTTCTATACACATCTCTGAACGACACTCATAAGAAGTATCGAGAGGCTTAGCTACGTGATAAGCCTTCTGATGAGGAACGATACAGCCTGAGCCTTCTACAGCACTGTTCCAGTAAGCCTGACGAGCATCTATAGACATAGCGATTTCATTTGGCTGAACTGACCAACCTACATTGTCGAATAAATGGAATTCAAACTCAGGAAGAATTAACATAGTATCAGCGATACCTGAATCCTTCATATATTGCTCTGCTGCCAGTACGATATTACGAGGATACTGGTCAAGTGGGCGGTTGTTAGGGTAATCGATAATCATAGCATTACCTGTGATAGATAATGTTGGAACACCACAGAATGGGTCAACCATAGCAGTCTCTAAATCTGGTATAAATACCATATCACTCTTCTCAACTACTGCATATCCATAGTTAGATGCGTCAAATCCGATACCGTCAGTCAAAGTCTCTTCTGAAAATTGTTCAGCAGGGATAGTAACGTGACGATACTGTCCGTTGATGTCAACGATTTTAAAATCAATCATTTGAATATTATTATCTTTGATAATATCCATCAATTCTTGTACTGTTTTAGCCATTGTATTTACCTCCAATAATCTTAAGTCGTATTTAACTTAATAATAATGTAACACATTTTTAATATATTAGGAATGCTTTTATGAAAAAATCTAGAAATTCAGATATGTTTTGGAAATAATTGATATGATTTGGTATAAATGGTATAATAGATGAGTATTTTGAACGGAAAAATATAAGAGGGAAGGAGTGGTGTGCTGTATGAAGCTAACAACACTTTGCTATATAGAAAAGAATGATAAATATCTGATGCTCCATAGAGTGAAGAAGAAGAATGATCAGAGTCAGGATAAATGGCTGGGAGTAGGAGGTCATTTTGAAGAGGGCGAAGGCCCAGAGGAGTGCGTGTTGCGTGAGGTCACTGAGGAAACAGGGTTAACGCTTACAGAGTATAGGTATAGAGGGTTAGTAACCTTTGTATCAGATATGTGGGAGGATGAATATATGCATCTGTTTACAGCCACCGGCTATGAGGGTCAGATGACAGAATGTGATGAGGGTGAGCTAGTATGGATACCTAAGGATGAGGTCTATAATCTTAATCTGTGGGAAGGGGATAAGATTTTCTTTAGACTGTTAGAGGAGGATAAAGGATTTTTTACGTTGAAGGTGAAATATGAAGGTGACAAACTTATAAGTAGTGAAATAAGAACCTATTGATAAAATAATATTAAGATAAGTATTAGGAGGAATTACAATATGTCTATAACATTTAATGAAGAGGCACAGGCGTTTAATCTACAGACACCGAAAACAAGCTACATTATACATATATGGCGTGGAAAGTATCTTATGCATGTGTATTGGGGAAAGAAGATAAAGACACCAGATATATCTAATGCTGTAGTAAATAGAACAGGTGGATTTACTCCAAACACAGATAATGAGGATTATTCGCTAGATTACATGAATCAAGAGTATCCAACAGGACTAGGAACTGATTATCGTGTACCTGCTATATCAGCTATATATGCTGACGGCAGTAGAAATGTGAAGCTACTCTACGATGGATATAAGATAGAGAAAGGCAAGCCAAAGCTTCAGGGATTGCCAGCAACCTATGTGGAGAGCGAGGATGAGGCAGAAACTTTGTATATAACCTTAGTGGATAAGCTAAAAGGCTTAAAGGTTATACTTATGTATACGGTGTTTAATAAGCTTGATGTCATAACGAGAACAGTCAAGGTTGTAAATGAAAGTACAGATAACATCATATTAGAGAAGGTGCTTAGTGCTTCCGTTGATTTTGAAACTTATGATTATGACTTTATAGATTTCCATGGTGGATGGGGAAAGGAACGTTTTATGGAGCGTACACCGCTTAGACATGGAATACAGCTTATAGATAGCAAGCGAGGCTCATCTAGTCATCAGCTTAATCCATTCTTTATGTTGGCATCTAAGGAGGCTAACGAGGAATATGGTGATGTGTACGGCTTTAATTTTGTGTACAGTGGAAACTTCACTGGTGGTGTAGAGGTGGACTGTGCAGATAAGTCAAGAGCGTGGATGGGTTTAAATGAATATGACTTCTCATGGAAACTTGAGCCAACACAGGAGTTTCAGGCACCAGAGGTAGTTATGGTGTATTCAAAAAAAGGCTTTGGAGAGATGTCTAGAACATATCATAAGCTTTATAGAACAAGGCTAGTAAGAGGGAAATATCGTGATGAACCTAGACCAATACTGGTAAATAATTGGGAGGCGACTTATTTTGATTTCAATGAAGAAAAGATAATAGGCCTGGCTAAAGTGGCAAAAGAGTTGGGAATAGAATTGCTAGTCCTCGATGATGGTTGGTTTGGCAAAAGAAATGGAGATAACTGTTCTCTTGGTGACTGGTATGTAAATAAAGAAAAGCTACCAAATGGTATCACGGGGTTATCTAAGAAGGTAAATGAAATTGGCCTCAAATTTGGTTTATGGGTGGAACCAGAAATGATTTCTGTAGATAGTGACCTTTATAGAACACATCCTGATTGGTGTATTCATGTGCCAGATAGAATAAGAACAGAGGCTAGAAATCAGTTGATACTGGATCTTAGTAGAAAAGAGGTATGTGACTACATTGTAGATACCATAGGTGGCATATTAAAAGAGTCTGATATATCTTATATCAAGTGGGATATGAATAGAAATATGTCTGAGTTTGGCTCGGCTGCATTGCCTAACGATAGACAAAAGGAGATGCCACACAGATATATGTTAGGACTGTATGATGTGATGGAACGAATAACATCAGCACATCCAGATGTATTATTTGAAGGCTGCTCAGGTGGTGGTGGACGCTTTGATCCAGGTATACTTTACTATATGCCACAGATATGGACCAGTGACGATACAGATGCTATGGAGAGACTTCGTATTCAGTATGGAACAAGTATGTGCTATCCTATTAGTACTATGGGAGCCCATGTTTCGGCGGTGCCTAATCATCAGACAAACCGTGTGACATCCTTAAAGACTCGTGGTGATGTAGCTATGAGTGGAAACTTTGGCTACGAGCTTGACCTTATGAAGTTTACTGATGAGGAAAAGGAAGAAGTTAAGGCGCAGATAGAGCAGTATAAGGAACTTCGTACATTTGTGCAGTCAGGAGATATGTATAGACTAAAGAGTCCATTTAGAACAGCATACAATGACGGAAATGATACGGCTTGGATGGTTATATCAGAGGATGGTAACGATATATTTGCTGCATACTTTAGAAAGTCGTGCATAGTAAATGGAGGTATATATCGTATGAAATTCGTAGCCTTAGATCCAGATGCGACTTATGAAATAGTAGGCGAGAATATAAGATATTCTGGAGATGAGCTTATGGAGATAGGCTTGATAGTGGATATGTGGGGCGATTATACGAGTAAGACATGGAGACTTAAGAAGCTGTAATATTACAAGATATGTAAGAGAGAGTCAAAATAAAATGTATTTTCAAATGTAAGATTAATGTCTAAAACTTGGGGTGCATTTCAATTGGCAAGAGAAAAGGGAATAGACGCAGAGCCGACAGATTAGTGATTAAGATATGTATGAATAGTCATAATTTGTCGGTTTTTTTATTATGTAGGAGGTAAGTATTATGGCAAGATAAAGTAGTGTTCTAAGAGAGAATGAGACACAGGCAAACAAAATAGCAACGAAGGTAATGAGAGTAACATTTCTCATATTCATACTGATATACTTGATGAATGTCGTCGGTATATTTGTTGTAGATAATGTGATTATGACATTGGCGTTTATAGGAGGCAGTATATTTTTGTTACTCCCAACATTGTTTGTCAATAGTGATGAAGTGGCGATAGCTATGAAACAGATAAGTGATAATACCCTGTCTAATTGTAATGCGTTAGAGCAGGTAACGACGTCTACACAAAATAGTAGTGCTGGAACTCAAAGCTTAGTGGAGATAGTTGAGCAGATAAAGGGATTATCTGCTCAACTAAACAGTGTAGTACAACGATAGTGGAAGTAATAAAATGTTGATTATTTTCACTTAGCAGTGGCTTGTAATTGCTTCATCCAGTTTTTTCTTCTAAATACAATTAAAGATATGGCAAAACGAATACATTCTTCCAAAGAAAGTATGAAATAAACATAGGGGATTGATAGATTAAGTACAAAAGCTGATATGAAACCTAGAGGAACACCAAAGCCCCATGTACCTATTATATCAATAAACATAACATATTTTGTTTTTCCACCACTCCTTATTATACCGCCACCTAAAATCATATTCAAAACCTTAAATGGAGCAACTAAAGCATAGGCAAATAAAATTTGAGTAGTTAGAATTTTGACTTCATTTTCTACATGATAAATCTCCACATAAAGGCTACTTGTAATGATAACTATAATGGAAAGAATGGATGCTGCTATGGCACCATATTTTATCAATTTTTTTGAAGAATAGTATGCATCTTCGTATTCGGCATTTCCCAATTTTTTGCCGATGAGAACACTGGCAGCTTGGGATAAGCCACATAATGCACCTATTAGTAAACCTTGTATAGGGTGGGTCAATGTCATAGCTGCATTGGCTTTTGTGCCAATATGTCCATAAATGATAGCGTATACATTTTCACCTAAGCTCCAAACAACTTCACAAACAAGAAGTGGAAGTAACATATAGATATATTGTTTCCAATTGAAAACAACATTCGCTAGTAGGGCATCATGTTTCGCTTTTAAGCTAGAATTCCATTTTAATATCATAATAAGCATTATAATAAAATTAACTATTTGAGAGATAACTGTTGCAAGTGCAGCACCTTTAATTCCTAATACAGGACATCCACATTTTCCAAATATGAAGATATAGTTAAGTATTGTATTTAATGCGGCGGATACGATGCTTGCAAATAAAGGAAGATGAGCTTTAGTATCACATCGAAGTAGTGTGGACAGCATGGTTGCTCCTGCTAATGGAATAAATGAACCAGCAATAATTGATAAATATGATGAGGCAACTAGGGTTACTTCACTATCATTTGTATACAAGTCCATAATCTCCCAAGGAAATAAGAAACATACGATGGCAAACAGTGCAGCAATGCCACATCCTAGTAAAAGATTGATAAAAAAGCTACGGCGAACTTCTTTTTTATTCTTTTGCCCCAAATATTGTGAAATCATAATACCGGCCACGGCACCGATAGCCGAAATAACAACAGTGTATATGGATGAAAATTTGCCTGCTAATCCAACACCAGATACATTTACGCTTCCTAATTGTCCTATCATAATTTGGTCGACTATGCTAAAGGAAGATTGAAGCATCGATTGTAATGTTACAGGTATTGCAAGTGTATATACTGCCTTTAGAAAATTATTTTTTTCTTTCATAAAAACCTCCTTGATATTGTATATGACAATTTTACTTCCTCATACAGATACTTTCAAAGGTTAAGTATGTAACCTGTAACAAAAAAAGAAAGCTGTATTTGTGCAATATTGCTAAATACAGCTTCTTGTACTATTTCTAACTACCAGCGAAACTGGTAAGGTTATTTCAGGTGAGACTTCCTTATTATTTTTTAGGTCTTTTAGTGTATTTATAGCTATCTTGGCTCTTAAAGCTCCGTCTTGTTTGATAGTTGTAAGCGTAGGTGTAACCATTTGACACATTGGTATATCATCAAAGCCAGCAATAGAAATATCAGTCGGTGTTAAGAGGCCACGCTCCTCAAGGAAACACATTATATCTATTGCATAATAATCAGAGACAGCAAATATTGCTGTACATTTTTTTATTTCTTCTAAGTGATCTTGGTAAAATTGCCAACGCTCCTCTTTACACATAGGAATCAATAGAAAGTCTATCTGCCTAGGGGCAAAACCTGCGTTAAAGCCATTTATTCGCTGATGGTCAACGCCTATATTATTGTCGGATATACATAATGCTCTAATATGCCCCAATTCTTTAAAATGGCATCCCATCTGGTATCCACCATCAAAATTATCAATAGTAATGTTTAAGATTTTTTCAGGATTTTTACAGATACCATCATATATAACAAAGGGAATCTTCATATGGTTTCTAAGGTACATATAGTCATGTTCACAAAAACCGATGACAACAATACCATCCATATTCCACATAGAGGAAAACTTTATAATTTCTTCAGGACTTTTAGCCTTCTTAATCATCATAAATTGTCCATTGTTTTCAATTTCCGTAGAAAGATAATTAATAGAAGACGCGATAAAAAAATCCTCTAGGGTATGTCCCTCATATTTTTTATGGTCATTTATAAATACACCTATGATTTTAGAGGAATTTTGTGCTAGTAGGATACCTGCCATATTAGGGAAATATTGTCGCTTTTCAAGAAGCTTTGTAACACGTTGTACAGTTTCATCAGAGATTTTCTTAGTCTTGCCATGTATAACGTTAGAAACGGTGGCAGTGCTTAAACCGAGCTCTTCGGCAATATCAGAAATTCGTACACGTTGTTCATCCATAGATACATTATCCTCCTTTTATATCTAATATCTGTTCTTATTTTATATCAATATATTCTTTAGGTCAAAGAAAAAATCAACATAGGCTAAGCAAAAATAAAATATCTAATATACGTTAAAAGAATAGAGATTCGAAAGGTTATGTTGATTTTTTGAGGGTAGTTTTCAAAAAAAAGATTATGTGATATAATTGCATAATATTAGTTGTTTGGTAAGCATAAGAGAAAAGGGATAATTAATATGAGAGAATCTACCAGAATAAAAAGAGACATAATGAGATATGTCAAAAATAAAGAACATATAGCAAATTTATATGTTATGAGATGTTTTACGATAGGTATGATAGTGTATTTTATAGCATATTTGCTGAACGTATTAAACATTTTTATTATCGATAACGATATAATGGCAACAGGGTTTATACCATCTATCATTATTTATGTGGTGGTTTTATTGGTAATAAAAAAATTTTCACTGTCAAACCGTAGAATAAAATATTTTATTCTTTTTAGTATAGTAGCTGTATTTACACTTATAGGTGTTACTATTACATATCATGTTGTAATTATATCAATATTACCGATTCTCTATTCTACTTTGTATTCAAGTAGAAAAATGATGTGGTATGTGTACGGATTGACGGTAATAAGCACAATAGTTAATGTATATGCAGGCTACTATTTTGGAGTATGTGATGCAAATATGGTTTTGCTTACCACTTCTAGAATGCAAAATTATGTAGTAGATGGAATCTTTACGTGGACTGCTGTTAATAGTAATCCAGCGTTGACACTTTTGATATTTTTTGTTATTCCACGATGTTTGGTACAAGTAGCAATTATTGGTGCATGTAATACTATTTTCAGAATCATTAAGGAGAGTGTGGAAAAAGCAGCACACCTTGCCCAAATAGAAAACCTCGAAATACAAAAAGCAGAGATGGAAAAGGAAAAAGCTGAAGTAGCCAATAAAGCGAAATCGACATTTTTGTCTAGTATGTCGCATGAAATAAGAACGCCTATGAATGCTATAGTAGGAATGACTGAAGTTCTATTAAGAGGTGAGCATTCAGAAGAAACAGTAGAATATCTTAATAACATAAAAGTGTCTGGGGACGCACTGCTTACTATAATAAATGATATTCTTGATTTTTCCAAAATTGAATCTGGAAAGATGGATATTGTCGAGAGTGTATATAACCTTAAATCTATGGTTAATAATATGAAGATGATATTTGAAAACAGAGCATCGGGTAAACCAATAGAATTGATATATTGTGTAGATGAAAGTATTCCAGAAAACTTATATGGTGATGAGTGCAGATTGAGACAGATTATTATCAACTTTGTAAATAATGCTATTAAATTTACAGATTGTGGATATGTCAAGCTCAGTGTATCATCGAAAATAATAGATGACGAAAATATCGAATTGACAGTTACAGTAGAGGATACTGGAATAGGTATTAAGGATGAAGAAATGCCTAAATTGTTTGATTCATTTGAGCAACTAGATGTGAAGAAAAATCACAAAAAAGAAGGAACTGGTCTTGGACTTGCAATATCAAAAAAGTTAGTAAGTTTAATGAATGGTAGCATAGGAGTTGAAAGTCAGTATGGAAAAGGAAGTACATTTAGTTTTACAGTTCCGCAAAGAATAGCTAATGAAACGGCTGCTAGTGGTGATGAATTGAAAATATATAGCATGAATTTCATTTCACCAGATGCGCATATTTTATTAGTAGACGATAATGAGATGAACATAAAGGTTGGAATAGCTTTATTAGAGCCATTCAAGATGAATATCGATATAGCTACAAATGGTAGAGAGGCTTTAAATATGATAATGGAAAATAAGTACGATTTAGTATTTATGGATCATATGATGCCTGAGATGGATGGTATAGAAGTTACTAGAGAAGTACGTAAGCTAGAAGACGAATACTATAAAAATTTACCTATGATAGCTCTTACTGCTAATGCTACATTTGAGGCAAAGGAAATGTTCTTAAAAGAGCAGATGAACGATTTTGTAGCTAAGCCTATCCAAATGGGAGAGATTTCAAAATGTTTAAGAAGATGGCTTCCAAAGGAAATGATAGAAGATGTTTTAGATGATATGGATGTTAAAGCAAATAGCGATGATATTCAAGAAAAAAGTAAAAAGGATTTACCGTTTATAGAAGGTGTAGACATCTTAGAAGGAATAAAAAATAGTGGCTCAGAAAAATTATTTTATGAATTACTAGGTGATTTTTATAAACTCATTGATATAAAGAGTTCGAAGATGGAAAAGTGTCTTGCAGATAATATGATAAAGGATTACACTATAGAGGTACATGCACTTAAAAATACAGCACGTATGATAGGAGCAATGAAGTTATCTGAAATGTCGTACGAGTTAGAACAGCTAGGAAATGCAAATGATATAGAACAGATTAAGTCAAAGTCGCCAGAGCATATTGAACTTTACAGAAGTTATAAGGACAAGCTTAAAGAGTATGGCGAAAAAGAGGTGAAAGAGTCTAAGTCAGTATCGTATGATGATATTAAAAATGTATTGATGCGCATACATGATGCTATGGATTCATTTGACTTGGATGGAGCTGATATGGCTATGGAGGAGTTGGAAGCTTACGAGCTGCCAGATAACTTGAAGGATATGTGTCAGGAGCTTGGCGCTTATGTGGCAGATGTAGCTATGGAAGATGTTATGAGGATATCAAAGGCTATGTGTGACGAGATAGATAAGGTGCAAGAATAATAGACTATAAATATCATACGAAAGAAGTGGATATAAATAGGCAAAACATACTTGTTATAATGGAGAATATTCCAGTATTTTATCTAGGTGAAGATGCAGAAGATATAAAGGATATAATGCCAGAGTGCATATTAAAGAGCATTTTTAAAAGACCTATAGATGTAAAGGTTACAGCTAAGATAGTAGATAATTATATCAAAGACTATGGAACCGCAGAAGATAGTAGAGGAAGTAGATAACTTCTTTAAAAAGCAAAAAGGAAAAGGGTTTGTAAAGAAATAGATTTTATAATGCTATAATGAGTGCCATATATGATAGAAAAAAGAGTTTGGAAACAAACTCTTTTTTATCGTATAGAAAGTTATTCAAACTTCCCTATACGATAAAAATACGCTCCGCTAAGAATCTGAGCACATTAACAAAACATTAACATTTCACAAACATTTCTAAAAAACAAAAATTTTATTCTTTCATCAAAAGTCAGAAAAGGAGAAGGTAAAATGAACGCTATTGAAATCAGAAACTTATCAAAAAGCTTTCACGGAATGTATGCTGTTGATAATCTCAATATGACTGTTCCAGTAGGAGCCATATATGGCTTTATAGGCGAGAACGGAAGCGGCAAGTCAACAACAGAGAAACTTATCTGTGGACATCTTGTTCCAGATGGCGGTGAGATAAGATTGTTCCATAGAGACTATACAGACCCAGGGGTGAGGGTAAGAGTTGGAGCACTTATAGAGAACGCAGGTTGTTTCCCACATTCAAGTGTATATATGAATCTAAAGATGCAGGCTATCAATCTGAATCTAGAGAATCAAGATGAAGAGTTACATAGAGTATTGAAGATAGTTCGTATGGAGGAGCATGCCAACCTAAAGTTTAAGAAGTGTTCGCTGGGTATGAAGCAAAGAATAGGTATTGCGATGGCGCTTCTTGGCAATCCTGCATTACTTATCCTTGATGAGCCAATAAATGGTCTGGATGCAGATGGTATGAGAATCATGAGAGAGGTTCTTATAGATGTGACAAAGAATTACGGATGCATCGTTGTTATCTCATCTCATATCTTAGGTGAGCTAGAGAAGATAGCAACTCACTATGGAATTGTCCGCGGCGGTAAGATGATAAAGGAGATGACTGCCGAGGAGCTTGAGGCAGGATGCCGTACGTATGTGGCACTTCAGACGAAGGATATGAGTAGAGCAAAGCAAAGGCACTTCTTTCTTGTAAGTATTCTCGCGTGGAAGAGGATGAGAGTGATTATATCCGTGTGTATGACGCTATATGACCAGAGGATATAGTTACTTATCTTTATGAAAAAGATATCCTAGTTAGCGAGATTAAGACAGATAAGATAGGTTTGGAAGAATATTACATAGATTTGATGAATGAGAAGGGGGACAGATAACATGGACAATGAAATGAAGTTCGAAAAGGTAGGCTTTGGAAAAAGGCTGAAAACTATGTTGGCAGTTGACTTTAGAAGAATGTTTACTATGAGATTTTTATATATCATGGTGGGTATCAGCTTTGTTATGCCAATCCTTATACTAGTTATGACAACTATGATGGATGGAAGTGTTTCTGTCAACCCACAGACAGGCGAGGAAACAGTTATAGAAGGTTTTGATAATACATGGCAGATCATAGGTTCTACTAGTAGCGATATAGCAAATGGTGCGGCTATGAGTATGGATATGACAAGTATGTGTAACATTAATATGTTATATTTCATCATAGCAGTGCTTGTGTGTATATTTGTATCGGCTGATTTTAGAAGTGGATATTCAAAAAATCTCTTTACAGTGCGAGCAAAGAAGACGGACTATGTTATATCTAAGACATTGGTATGTAATGTAGGTGCAGGTCTTATAATACTGGCGTTCTTCGCTGGAACAATCCTTGGTGGTGCTATCTCAGGCTTACCATTTGATACAGGAGTAGCTGGAGTGAGTGGCATGGTTATGTGCCTTATGTCAAAGATGCTTTTAGTTGGAGTGTTTGTTCCAATCTATTTACTTATGAGTGTTATAGCTAAGCAGAAGGCGTGGCTCTCTATGATACTTTCATTTATGGTAGGTATGTTCCTCTTTATGATGATACCTATGCTGACACCACTTGATTCTACTATTGTGAATGTGATCATGTGTATAGGTGGTAGTGTATTACTTGGACTGGGATTTGGAACTATTAGTAATGCAGTATTAAAGAAAACAAGCTTGGTGTAGTGATATATATAAGACACAAAAATTTCACTGATAATTCACAACTTAATAAAAGTGTATTTATATGATTAAAAAGGTAGTTATATAAAATGTTATAAAGTTATCTTGTTTTTGTCATAATATAAGGTACATATTAAAGGAGCTGTCTATGGAAGAGAGAAGTAAATTGCAAGAAAAATCAAATAAGAAAAAGCGTAACAATTATATTCCAGTTCGTTTTTGGATAGCTATAGCCCTGATTATAATGGAGACGGCAGCAGTTATAGGCATAGTTATATTGTGTGCGTTATATATTCCTTATTTTTATATAGCAATTTTTTTTACACAAGTTTTCTGTGTTCTTAAGATTATTAACTCTCCAGAGAATCCTGATTATAAGGTTCCGTGGCTGCTATTTGTACTGGTAGTGCCAGTGGCTGGATTTATGATTTACTTTATGTTCTATAATAGAAAGCTAGATAGAGGCCAGATAAAGCGTATCAAAAAGATATTTAGCCAGCAGGTAGATACCGAGGATATGAAGACATTATCAGAGCTTAAGAGTGAGGATAAAAAGGCATACTTGCAGGCAAACCAGTTGTGTAAGATTTCCTATAGTCATTTATACAAAAATACTGACGCGCAGTATTTTGATATGGGAGAAAAATTATTTCCTGCAATTGTAGAGGATTTAAAGAAGGCAGAAAAGTTTATCTTTATGGAGTATTTTATCATAGAGGAAGGCTTGTTTTGGAATACTATTCTCGAAGTGTTAAAAGAAAAAGCAGCAAATGGTGTAGATGTCCGAGTGGTATATGATGATGTAGGTTGTATGTGTACCTTGCCAGGGGATTATTATAAGACGTTAAGGAAATATGGCATCAAGGCAGTATGTTTCTCGAGACTTCGTGGACAAGCTGATAATGAGTTTAATAACCGTAGCCATAGAAAAATAACAGTTATAGATGGAAAAGTTGGATATACAGGTGGTATAAATCTGGCGGACGAATATATTAATACTATAGAAAAGCATGGTGTATGGAAAGATGTGGGTATCCGTATAGAGGGTGATGCTGTAAAGCAATTAACATCACTGTTCTTATTCAATTATGAGCTGAATGTTCGTACAGCTGTCGAGTCATTTGAGCCATACTTTACAGATGGAGTTTCTGTGAAAAATAGTGGATATATGATTCCATTTGGAGATGGACCAGGACCTATATATAAGCGACGTGTGGCTAAGATAGCTATTATGAATATGCTTAATCAGGCAGAGAATTATGTATATATGATGACACCGTATCTTATCATAGACAACGAGTTGTGCCAGTGTATAGAGAATGCGGCACTCCGTGGAATAGATGTAAGAATTATCACTCCGCACATTCCAGACAAGAAGGTTATTTTCCTTATGACTAGGAGTCATTATAAGAGACTTATGGATGCAGGCGTAAAAATATATGAGTTTGAACCAGGTTTTGTTCATGCAAAGGTATATATGTCAGATGACAAGTACGGTATAGTTGGAACTATAAATATGGACTATAGAAGCCTAGTACACCACTTCGAAAATGGTATCTGGCTCTACAATCATCAGGTGTTAAGTCAGGTAAAGGATGATATAGAAGCAACTTTAGACCAGAGTATTGTTATTGGTGATGAACATATAAAAAACACAATAACACAACGTTTTATAAGTGCGTTGGTTAGAATTTTATCACCATTATTGTAGTAAAAAAGCAAAAAGTACTTGACTTTATAAAAAATACTTTGATAATAAAATAATATAAGAATATCGTTCATAAATGTGATATGATGTATTGCAAATGAATGGTATAGGAAGGAGTCACGATATGAAGCCAGTTGGAATCATAACAGATAGCAATAGCGGTATATCTCAAGCTGACGCGGAGAAAATGGATATTAAGGTGCAACCTATGCCATTTTACTTTGGAGAGGAATGTTATTATGAAAATGTATCTTTGTCTAGAGATGATTTCTTTGCAAGACAGGGAAACGGAGAAAATGTATCGACATCACAGCCTTCGCCAGAGTCAGTTATGAATATATGGCGTGAAGGATTAGCAGAATATGATGAAATAATATATATGCCTATGAGTAGCGGATTAAGCGGCTCGTGCGATACGGCAAAAATGCTTGCCAATGAAGATGAATTTGCGGGCAAGGTATATGTGGTAGATAATGGTAGAGTATCAACACCGGCCATTAGAGCATTGATGGATGCTAAAGAAATGGTTAAGGAAGGCTATAAAGCTGCCGATATAAGGAATATGCTAGAGGCAGCAAAGGAAGATATGTCCATATATATCGCAGTGGAAACTCTTGAGTTTTTGAAAAAGGGTGGCCGTATCACACCGGCTACAGCGGCACTTGGAACAGTATTGAATATAAAGCCTATTCTTAGCTTGGGAGTAGAGAATTTAGATACATTTGCTAAGTGCAGAGGAATGAAGAAAGCAAGAACTATTATGTTAGAAGCTATAAAGAATGATATAGAGACAAAGTATAAAAGCTTTCTTGAAAAAAATGAGTTATATATGTTGGCTGCGTCTAGTGCAGATGAAGAAACAACTAGAGAATGGGTAGAGGAGATAAAAGAGTTCTTCCCAGGTATGGAGGTCTTAAGTGGCAATCTTGCACTTAGCATATGTTGTCATACGGGCCCAGGAGCGTTAGGTGTAGGCTTTTCGTGTAAGCCAAGTAGGATATAAATGAAAAACAAAAAGTAAAGGAGAAAACAAAATGTATAAGTTTGACATTTTTACAGATTCATCATGTGACTTAAATCAGGACATGATAGATCAGTACGACCTTAAGGTAATGCAACTTGAGGTAACAATTGATGATGCAGAGCCAGTTCTTAACAATGAGATAAACGTTAAGGAATTTTACGACCAGCTTCGTGCAGGTTCGATGGCAAAGACTAATGCAGTACCATTAGGACAGTTTGAGGACAATATGAGAAAATCTCTAGATGCAGGAAAGGATATATTATATCTTGGATTCTCATCAGGTTTATCGGCTACATATGCCAATGGTGTAATGGTTATGGAAGATATTAAGGATGATTATGCTGATAGAAAGCTTATCCATTATGATACATTAAGTGCTTCTATGGCTCAGGGACTTATAGTGTATTATGCGGCACTTCTTAGAGAAGAAGGCTTAAGTATCGAAGAGGTATATCAGAAAGTAAGCGAGATATCTGATTACGTTCACGCAGAGGTTACAGTTAATGATTTATTCTTCTTAAAGAGAGGTGGAAGAATAGATGCGCCTACAGCAATTATAGGTTCAGTTCTTAAGTTTAAGCCTATTATTATGATAGATAATGAAGGTAAGCTCTCGAATGTAGGTAAGGTAAGAGGTAGAAAAACATCAATCCAGGAGATATTTAACAAGTTTAAGGCTAATGCTGATTTAGATAAATTCCCATATGTATTTATATCTCAGGGAGATTGCTTAGAGGATACAGATACACTCAAGAGTATGATTGAAACTGAATTCCCACAGGCTAAGGTGGTTATAGGATATGTAGGTACTGTTATAGGTGCACACACAGGTCCAGACGTAATAGCACTTTGTTATCTTGGTAAGAACAAAAAAGGAAACCACGTATAAACGTAATGTCAGCAAGATGAACTGTATAGACAGGGTAAAAAATATGCAAGATGGAAAGCTAGCTTTTCATCTTGCATATTTTTTATCCTGTCGTCATATTGGGCGGATGCCAATATTCATAAAAGAGACGAAGGCAAATTATGAATTGTAACACAGTAAAATGAAAGTTGAATGAAGTACATAAATATGATATGCTTGCCTAGTATTTACGTAAGCCACTTGGCAAAAGGAAAGGGAAGAAATATGGCAGGCAATGGTAATAGAATTAAGAATTATTTAAAGATAAGCTTTTTGTTTAGCGCAATCGTATGTGTAATATTGTTTGTGTTTATGGGAATGCATTTAACTGATGCAACAGAGAATGTTATCGACAAGGTTGGCCGACAGTATATGAGAGAAATAAGTTCTCAGCTTCAGCAAAAGTTTGACACTATCGTGAATCTACGAGTAGAACAATTGGAAGGCCTTATAGAGAGAAATCCATCAACTGAGGAAGGTTGGAGTGATGAGATGTATAAGGAATTGGAGATTAGTGCGGGTGTTAGAGATTTTATAGCATTGGGTTTGTATCGATATGATGGAACTATTGAGATGATATATGGAGATAATATTACTCCTGAAGACAAGATGGTGGTAAATTGTAATTGTGCAGCCAATAATCATATGGTACATACTGGATACAATGAAAAGGGAGAACGATTATTTATATTAGGCAAAACTGTAGGATATGAGATGCAGGATGGGAAAAAAAGCGATGTTTTATTTGCAGTTCTTCCATTTGATTATTTTAACGAGGCGATGTTCCTGTCTGCTCCAGATACAAAAATCACATCTCACATAATAGATGCAGAAGGAAATTATATCATAGCAAATGGTTCGGCAGCAAAATATACAAATCTATATGATAGAATAGCCAATGATGTAATAGGTGTAAATGGAAAAGATAAAGAAGAATATATAACAGAGATAAAGCAAGCTATTGAACAGGATAAGGATTATAGCTCATTATATAAGATAGGCAAAAATGTAAAAAGACTATATTTGGTGAAAATAGCAGATCAAATCGACTGGTATGTGTTTACTGTTATGCCATATGAGGAATTAGGTGATGTAATCAACGGTTTGTATGAAACTCGTTACATAACTATGCTTGTGGTTGTGTTGATTATCATAGCTATTATGTTGTGTATATTCACAGGATATTATAGATTGACACATAGACAGATGAAAGAATTAGCTAAGGCAAGAGAGAGTGCCGATAAGGCAAATAAGGCAAAGAGCCATTTCCTTACAAGTATGAGTCATGATATTAGAACGCCTATGAATGCTATTATAGGTATGTCAGACATAGCAGTTAAAAACATCAACAATCCAGAGAAGGCAACAGATTGTTTGAAGAAGGTTCAGCTATCAAGTAAACATCTGTTAGGCTTAATCAATGATATATTGGATATGACTAGTATAGAAAGCGGTATGTTAGTTATAGAGAACAGAGATGTATCACTACATCAGCTTACAAGTGAGTGTGTAAACATTATGCAGTCACAGATAAGAGCAAAAAAGCAGAATTTTGATGTATTTATAGGAGATATTATATCAGAGCATATATACAGTGATAGTATAAGACTTGAGCAGGTGCTTATTAATCTTTTGTCTAATGCTAATAAATATACACCACAAGGCGGAACGATACATCTGCGAGTATATCAGACTCCATCAACTATAAATGGAGAACATATTAGAACTATTTTTGAAGTGCAAGATAATGGAATCGGTATGTCCAAAGAGTTTGCGGAGAGAATATTTGAGAAGTTCTCAAGAGAAGAGACGGAAACTGTTAGAAATATAAATGGAAGCGGATTGGGCATGGCTATAACAAAGTCAATTATAGACATGATGGAAGGAATTATAGAACTTCAGAGCAATATAAATGAGGGAACTACTTTTAAAGTAGTATTGGATACAAAAAAATCAAGGCTTTATGAGGAAGAAATGAAGCTTCCGGCATGGAAAGCTTTGGTAGTAGATGATAATGAGGAGTTGTGTCAAAGTGCATCCAATACATTAAATGAGCTAGGTCTTATAGCGGAATGGACACAAGATGGAATGAAAGCTATAAGAATGGTTGAAGAGCATCACAAGATGAATGACGACTACCATTTTGTATTGGTAGACTGGAAGATGCCTAATATGGACGGAATCGAGACTATACGAGAGCTTAGAAAACATATAAGTGCAGATGTACCAGTGTTTTTGATATCGGCATATAGCCCGGCTGATGTGGAAGGGGTGCTTGATGAGACTGATATAGCAGGATTTATATCGAAGCCATTATTTAAATCTAATCTGTATGAGCATCTTGCGCAGTATATAGGCAACGAAACATTGCTTAAGAATGAAGATGAGGATATTGATTATCTAAGTGGAAAGAAAATCTTACTGGCTGAAGATAATGATATAAATGCAGAAATAGTCGAAGAGATTATGTCAGCCTATGGGGCGATAGTTACTAGAACAGAAAACGGTAAAGATTGTGTTGAAATGTTTAGTACATCGTCAGAGGGCGCATATGATGTTATCTTTATGGATGTTCATATGCCTATAATGGATGGTTATGAGGCGACAAAGAATATTCGTAGCCTGAATAGAAAAGACAGAAACATTCCTATAATTGCTATGACAGCAGATGTATTTAGTGATAATATAGAAAATTGCAAGTCAAGTGGTATGGATGAATGTATAACAAAGCCATTAGATATGAAGGAATGTATGAGAATCTTAAGAAAATATCTATAAAATAGCCATGAAAGTAGTTATAAAACGACCAGTGTTTTTAGTGGGTTATGTTGATAACTACTTTTTTGCAACTTATATTGTATTATCATTTTAAAATCAACATAATATATAAGAAAATATAAATAAATTGATATTTAAATGTGGCTAAAAATAGTATAGTATATATATAAGATTTATTCTTGGATGGAGGATATAAGTATGGCAAAGGTAGAGAGACAATTAGTAGGAGATTTTGATCAAATTGCATCTAAGATTTGCAAGGGTATTCTAAATGGTAGTATGTCGGCTACATTAGAGGATTCTAGTGACTTTAGAATCGGCAACGCGAGATGTAGCGTTATGGTATTTGAAAGATATAGCTATGCGGGCAAGAATCGAGTGAGTATGAATGTAACCTTATTTGAAAATGATGGTGTTATATATCTTACAGGTATAACATCAGGTGGAAGTTCGGCTATATTTTATAAGATAAATACATGGGGTGAAGAAGCATTTTTAGAGAAATTACTAGAAATGATAGAATAAAGGAGGTATGGATATGAGTTGTTATGAGGAACTTCAAAGGTATGAAAAACAGATAGCTAGAAAAAATTATATTAAGCCAAGATTGCCAGAACTTAAGGATAAGTGCTGGGAGTTAGAGAAGCGAGTCGGGGATCTGGAGAAGAAAAAGCTTGTAGAAGACGAAGATGTGAAGCGCTTGGAAGGTCATAGTTTGGCGGCTTTTGTTTATGCAATAATAGGGAAAAAGGAAGAACAACTGGATAAAGAACGTAGAGAGGCATATGAGGCAACAGCAAAATATAATGTAGCATTAGCTGAATTGGAAGAAGTGAAAAAGGATATTCACAAAATGGAGCTAGATTTGGAATGCTATGTAAATGCTGAAAAGAATTATGAAGAGACTTTGAAAAAGTGGTTGTCCGAGATGACTGCATCAAATCTATCTGAGGAACAGACTGTGTATGTAAAAAAATGTCAGAGAGAATTGGCAGCTATACAGAATCAAAAAAGAGAAATAAAAGAGGCTAGGCGAGCAGCAGAGAAAGCAGTTGCTACTGCAGAGAGGGTTTCGAGAGATTTGGCTGATGCTCATGGCTGGGGTGTATATGATGTGATTGCAGGTGGTCTTATAGCTGATGTGGGTAAGTATGATTGTATTAACCATGCAGAGGATAATTTATCTACATTACATACAGATTTGTATCATCTTAGAAAAGAATTAAAGGATATAAAAATCGATAGTCATATATCTATAAACATTTCTAATGATATGAGGGTAGTTGATATATTCTTAGATAACATCTTTACGGACTTTGCTGCATTAGGTGAAATAAAGCGTTCGCGAAACGAAGTAGAAGAATTGATAATTCAGTTAAGAGAAGTCATAGATTATTTGATGGGCTTAGATAGTTCAATAGTAGAGAGTGAGTTGGAGGCAACAAAGAAACTTGCTGATGCATTGAAGGGTGGTAATTAACCGATGAAGTTGTATTTTGCACCATTGGAAGGCATAACAGGATATATTTTTAGAAATGCATTTCATAAGGCATTTAATCCAAAGATAGATAAATATTTTTCACCATTTATATCACCAGGCGTCAATCAACCATTGACGCCTAAAGAGCTTAGAGATATCCACCCAGACAATAATAAGGATATGTATCTTGTGCCGCAGATATTGGCAAATAATCCAGATGATTTCTTGCTGGCTACAAGATATATAAAAGAGCTTGGATATGACGAGGTTAATCTAAATCTAGGTTGTCCTTCTGGAACGGTAGTGGCTAAGAAAAAAGGTTCGGGTTTGCTAGGAGAATTAGATATTCTTGACAAGATGCTTGATAAAATATATGAGAATACAGATATGAGGGTGTCTATAAAGACAAGAATAGGCAAGGAAACCCCAGAGGAATTTCCGGAAATACTGGAGGTATTTAGTAAATATCCTGTATCTGAGCTGATTATTCATCCGCGTGTAAGAAGTGAATTCTATAAGGGGAAACCGCATATGGATAGCTTTGAACAGGCAGTAGATAAAGATTTCGCTAGTGTGGGATATAATGGAGATATACTGACAGTAGAGCATTTTAAGGATATAGAGATAAAATATCCAACGATTGATTCAATTATGATTGGTCGTGGATTTCTTCGTAATCCATCACTTGCTAATATGATAGTAGATGGAGGAAATCCAGATATGAGTGCCATAAAGCGGTTCCATGACTTGCTTTTGGAAGCATATATCGAGGAAATGTCAGGAGAACGCCCGGTGCTATTCAAGATGAAGGAACTATGGTGTTATCTGATAGATATGTTTGATGATGCGGACAAGCAGGCAAAGAAGATACGAAAATGCGAAAAATTAGCTGTATATAAAGATATAGCAGAGGAAATGTTTGCGAGGTAATAGTTAATGAAAAGTGTACTTATAAAAGATACAACAAAGGAAGAAAGAATCGCTATCATAAGGCAATGGATACCACACGATGATGGACTAGACGATTGTGATATAGACCTATGGGATATGTATAGGGATTATATTAATGGAGAGAAAGAGATAGCACAGATAAATGAGGAGTTTAGTAAAGGGATCACGTATTAGTGACCCCTTATTTTATCGAGGAAAGTTCTTTAAACTTCCCTATACGATAAAAAACGCTCCGCTAAGGGCTTAATCGTAGTCGCGAGCGACTGCGATTGATTTCGCACTGCGGCGGAGATGTAGATGTTGCTAAAGCAACCCGCCGCAGGCGGAGAATCTCGCAAGCGAGATTCTTTCTTGTTGTATAGAAAATATTATTCTAAATAGGTTAAAGTTGCTTTACCGTCATTATATTCAAATCTTGCTTTTGCACCATTTATGATAGTCCACTGTGGCTCTTTGTGGCCTATATCAGCATCAAAGATTACAGGTACATTGAACTGGGACAATACAGTCATAGCGGCATCCATATAGGAAATGTCAGCAAATGATTTGTAGAAGCAAGGTCGTCCAAATATAAAGCCTTTTACATTTTCAAACCAGCCAAGTTCCTTTAGCTTCCATAACATAATAATGAAACGTTCACCCATTGCATCGAAGCTTTCTAGATACCATATAATTCCATCATCGGCATATCGTTTCGCAAATCCAGCGGCATCCTCGTATTTTGTACCAGATATATCATAGAGAACATCTAGACAACCGCCGATTAAACGTCCTTCGAAACATTCATGTTTGTTATTACGGCTATTTTTTACCAGGACATTTTGTGTAAAATTAAAACCGTTGGTATTGTCGCTAAAATCATCCTGATACATTTGGAAACTATTTTGTACCTTAAGCTTGTTTTCTAAAATAGCCAGATTGTCTTCTACACTCTTATGCCATACGTTCATACCATAGTTTCCGAAGTTATATCCATATACGGTAGCTATATCACACAAGGTAGTGACAGAGAATAATATGCTTGTGTTATCAGAATATCCCTGAATCCACTTTGGATTAAGTTTAATGGCGTCATAGTCTATATAAGGTAACATTTCAGCAAGGTAATCGCCACCTTTTGCAGAAACTATATAATCAATGCTTGAGTCATTTATAAGAGACATAAATTCCTGACCACGAATGGTTTTGTCAGAACTTCTGCCATATTCATCAGATGTAAAAACATTGTCAGTAAATATTACATCATAGCCTCTATCCTTTAAATTGGAGCAGGCATTTTTGAAACGATATATATCAGTGTCCTTTGTGGCACCTGCAGATGGAGCAGTAACGCCTATTTTGTTATTACCTGTTAAATATTTTGGGTATATCAATGTTTGCCTCCTTTAAGATTTGTGATGTATTACAAAATGTTGTTAATTGATTTTATCACGTGCTACAACCATTAGCAATAAAATAGCAATAAATAAATAGTAATAAATAGGGTTGGGTAGCTATTAATAATTGCATAAATTGAGTCGATATAGTAATATATACGTATAGAGTATAACTCTTTACAGTGGTAACAAGAAAAGGATTTCGCACCAACACATTCAAGGAGGAATGATTATGAACAAGATTGATGGTTACAACGTATATCAGCAGTATGATAATGTGATGAGAAACAAGCTGAACAATGAAACTGTGGCAAAATCAAAGCCAGATAAGGCAAAGGAAGCAGATAAAGCCAACAAAACTGAATCAGCGTATGCTAATTTAAGTGATGCTGCAAAGAAGCTACTTGAAGAATTAAAGGAAAAATATAGCAATATGGATTTCATGGTTGCTAATTATAGTAGTGAAGAAGAAGCCCAGGCAATGCTGTCTCGTGGAACAAAGGAGTACAGTGTACTTATTGAGCCAGAACTTTTAGAAAAGATGGCAGCAGATGAAGCTACAAAAGAGAAGTATTTAGGCATCATTGATGAGGCAACAGGAAATATAAAGAGTATGCGTGAGCAACTCAGTGACGATGAAACTAAAGAAGTAAAGAGTATTGGAATGTCTATAGATGCCAATGGTAAGGTTACATATTTTGCTACTCTTGAAAAAATGAATGAACGTCAGAGAGAGCGCATCGAAAAGGCAAGAGAAGAGAAGAAAGAAGAAAAAGCGGAGGCTGCAAAAAAGGAAGCAGAAGCCAAAAAACTGGAGAAAGCAGATAATCCGTATAAGGAGCCAAGAAAGGTTACAACTCTGAAGGCAGATACAACAGAAGAGTTGCTTGAATTAATAAGAAACTTGAATTGGGATGAAGTAAAGGCAGAACAGCAGGTGAATGCGGGTATGCGTTTTGACTACACCGTATAGATTATCCAGTATAAATTCTGGTTTATGCGCGCAAGCAATGAGCCATGCGCAGACGAGAACATAAAAACCATCAGATAAGAGTTTACTCTTAATCTGGTGGTTTTCTATGTTCTTGGATGTATACGGCGAATGCCGCGAATTAGTTTGGAGGAAACGATGCTATGCATCGGATGAGGCTCCAAACATCTGCGAGCTAAATTGTGCTTGCGAAGCAAGTGCAATTTGCAAGCCTGTCGACATGGCTTATCATTTCTGCCCATACAAGCTAAAAGATGTGTAAAGGTAAGATAAAATGGTGAATCTAGCTTAGAAATTCTGCCCATACAAGCTAAAAGATGTGTAAAGGTAAGATAAAATGGTGAATCCAGCTTAGAAATTCTACCTTTACAAGCTAAAAGGTGTGTAAAAGTAAGAAAAAATGGTGAATTCAGCTCAGAAATTCTGCCCATACAAGCTAAAAGATGTGTAAAGGTAAGATAAAATGGTGAATCTAGCTTAGAAATTCTACCC
>JBGVKG010000030.1:0-28299 GCA_045123575.1 Lachnospiraceae bacterium | reverse complement strand
AGCAGGGATGAATAAAAGTGCTATGAAGCCACTTTTGACAAAAGTAGCAAACTGTTGTAAACTTGTGAAAACTAATTAGTGAAATCTTATGTCTTAGGGGCTCTCTTTTGTTTTCTAACTGACAGTAAATTTACTCTATCTAAGTGTGTGGTCATATTTACAACCCTACCAATTAGTGTTATAATCAATCTATGCACATTAACAAGATGTGGCATATTATGAAATCACTTTTTCTATAAGTGATTGATATTCAAGGCGGTGTCGCCAAAGTTTTCATTACAAAATAACAATTTAGCAAAGGATGGTGGTTTAATGGGTAAACCAGATGTTGCTGTCAAGAATTGGCTAAGTCATAAGGAACGTTTTGCGGACCTTTTTAATGGCTATGTGTTTGGCGGCAGACAGGTGATTTCATCTGATGAGCTTACAGTTATGAATGTAGAGTCAGACATAATTGCAAGAGATAAAAGTGACAAACGTAGAGATGTAGCGGTACAACGTTTTAGAGATATTGTTATGCTATGGAAGAACAGTACAGTGCTGATGGTGCTAGCATGTGAATCTCAGGATAAGGTTCATTATGCTATGCCGGTGAAAAATATGCTCTATGACAGTTTGTCATATACTAACCAAATGAAAAAGATTTGGAATAGTTTAAGTGAGGAAGAGAGGAAAAGTGTAAATGATGAGGAATTCTTCTCTAGATTTAGAAAGGAGGATAAACTACAGCCTGTTATTACTCTTGTGTTTTATTATGGAACAAAGGCGTGGGATGGATGCATAGAGCTATATGATATGTTTGAGTTCTCATCTGATGCCGATAAGGAGGTATTGAAGAATTATGTGCCAAACTATAGGATTAATCTTTTACAACCTGCGAAAATAGAGGAATTATCCCTGTTTAAAACGGATTTACAGATGATGTTTGGTGTGTTAAAATGTAGACAGGATAAGAAAAAAATAATCGAATACATAAATTCAAACAGCAATTATTTTAGTTCTGTGGATATAGAAACTGCACAAGCTATGTCTGAAATGTTACATTATAGCAAGGTTGCGGACATGGTTCGAAATGAAAATAAGGAGGAGTGCAATATGTGTAAGGCTTTAGAAGACTTATATAATGATGGCGTATTAGAAGGCGAGATGAAAGGAAATATAGGTTCGATTTTTGACTTCCTTTCGGACTATGGAATAGTATCAGATAGTTTGAAGGATAAGATATCTAGCGAAACAGATATAGAAGTCTTAAGGAAATGGACTAAGTTATCTGCCCGTGTTTCTTCAGTAGAGGAATTTGAGCAAAAAATGTATATTTAATAACTAAAAAGGTGTGCCACATTGGCACACCTTTATATATGTCTTTATCTCTTATGCTAATGCTTTCTCAAGCTTCTCGATACCTATCTTGATACGTCTGATGCTTTCATCCTTGCCTAAAATCTCAGCAATCTCAAATGCACCACCTGGTGTCATCTGCTTACCAGATACAGCAGTTCTAAGTGGCCATAGAGCAGTACCATTCTTGATACCTTTGTCTGCAACATACTGCATACATACATCATGGATCGCATCCATAGAGAAGTCACTCATAGCCTCAAGAAGTGGAAGCAAGTCTTTAAGTACCTCAAGAGAGATAGCTGAGTCTGTCTTCATCTTCTTGTGTGTGTACATTTCGATATCGTAGTCAGGTAATTCCTGGAAGAAGTCTACATGGTCCTTTATATCAGGGAGAACTTCAATACGAGTCTTTACTAAGTCGAGTATCTTCTTAAGGTCGTAATCTTTTGTGATAACTTCCTTGATATATGGCATAGCTAACTCGTAGAAACGCTCGTTGTCCATAGCCTTGATATACTCGCTGTTCATCCATCTAAGCTTAACGATGTCAAATACAGATGGAGACTTGTTGATGTGACGGTAATCAAACATCTCTATAAGCTTCTCCAATGAGAAAATTTCGTTGTTGTCCTCTGGGCTCCAGCCAAGGAGTGCGATGTAGTTTACAACTGCCTCAGAGATAAAGCCCTGCTCGATGAGATCTTCATATGAAGAGTGGCCGCTACGCTTGCTTAACTTCTTATGATTCTCATCTGTTATCAATGGAAGATGAACATACTTAGGTGACTCCCAACCGAATGCATCGTACAGTCTTTGGTACTTTGGAGAAGAAGAGATGTACTCATTTCCTCTTACAACGTGTGTAATCTCCATAAGGTGATCGTCTACAACGTTAGCAAAGTTGTATGTTGGGAACCCGTCTGACTTGATAAGAATCATATCATCAAGCTCTGAATTCTCAACTGTAATATCGCCATATATCTCATCATGGAAGGTTGTCTGTCCTTCTTTTGGTACATTCTGTCTGATAACATAAGGGATGCCAGCAGCTAGGTTGGCCTCTATCTCTTCCTTGCTAAGTGAGAGACAGTGCTTGTCATAAACTGTGATTTCCTTGCCATCCTCGCTACCCTCTATAGAAGTCTTAAGTGACTCAAGACGCTCCTTTGTACAGAAGCAGTAGTAAGCCTCACCCTTCTCTATAAGCTTCTTGGCATATTCAAGGTACATACCAGTTGCTTGACGCTCACTTTGAACATAAGGACCAAAGCCCTTATCCTTATCAGGACCTTCATCATGGTGTAAGCCAGTCTTGTCCATTGTACGGTAGATGATGTCTACGGCACCCTCAACAAGACGCTCCTGGTCAGTATCCTCTATTCTTAATATAAAATCTCCACCCTCGTGCTTAGCGATAAGGTACTCATACAGAGCTGTACGTAAGTTACCTACATGCATTCTACCAGTTGGGCTTGGAGCAAATCTAGTTCTGATTTTTCCGCTCATATTAACATTCCTTTCGTTAATACAGTTGCTATCAGGCTTTTATACCTAGATAGCAACTGCTTCGTAAACTTTACTTAATTATTCATCCTCACCAGCGATCTCTTCGTATTCCTGCTCATCTAACCACTCATCGAAACGGTCAGCAACGATTTCGTACTCCTCATCGCTCTCGATAGAGTCAAGGATAGGATTGCCTTCTGCATCTTCGCTGTAACGGTAAAGGAAAACTTCACCATCCTCTGACTCAGCATCATCCATTGGAAGAAGTGCGATATAATCTCTCTCGCCAGCTTCAAATATTGTAATAACTATGCACTCGATTTCAGAGTCATCATCTAAAGTAAGTGTTACGTACATTTCGTCATCGTTTTCTAAATTCTTGTTTGACATAAAAATCTCCTTTTCTATATATAAATATAATTTGAAATATCTAAATCACTATTCAATAATAGAATTGCGATTTCAAAATATTTACTCCTTAGTTATACATTCTAAGTGTACCAAATTATAAGAAAAAGTCAATCTGATTAGATTATCTTTTCGTACTTTTGATATTGCCTAAAAAACTCGCTTTTTTCTTGGAAGCTCCCTCATCTACATATCCCAATTCACCTAAGAATCTAGATAGTTCTATACCACGACCAAAGCGCTCCTTCATAGCAAGAATATGAAGATGGTCCTTAGCTCTTGTCATAGCTACATAGAATAATCGACGTTCTTCTTCTATATCCTCTGGTAGCTGGGCCTTCTGATAAGGAGTGATGCCTTCATTGGCACTGATGATGATAACAACTTTATATTCAAGTCCCTTGGAGCTATGCATAGTACAAAGTGAGATGCCTTCCTTTGCGTCATTTCTTTCTTTGACCTGTCTTTTTAGCTCTTCACCATAGGATGCGATATGTTCAAACCAACTATCGTATGTTTTAAAGTCAGCTGCGGATACGAGCAATTCGTCCAATATTTCAGACAGTTCTTCTATGTTAATGCGCCTGTATGCAGCGTATTCTTGCAGATAATCATTATATCCTATACCATTTCTTATATAGTTGATGGCTTCAAAAGGAGTCATGCGCTCTAACCACTGCAGGTCATATTGAAGTCTTTCGATACGTTCCACCACATATCTTTTATCACTGTAATAATCCTTTAAGTCCCAAAAAGAAACCTCTGGATCTGTAAAGGCATCTCTGGCAATATATCTTTTAGGGCGATTGATAATCTGAAGGAAATCCCCACGCATTCTGCTGCCTAGAGCTATACGGATATATGTAAAAATATCTTTTGCAATCCAATGCTCGAAAATATTAGGCATAACGTCCTTCATCTTGAAAGGAATATTATATTCTATCAGCTTTTCTGCCAGCAGTCGAGGCGTGGTATTCGTCCTAAATAGAATAGCTATATCATTATAATCAATGCCCTTATTTTTGTAATCTTCTATCAGCTTCAAAGTATACAACGTTTGAGCCTTTTCATCCTTAAAGGTGCATATATTAGGTGGAGTTCCGCCCATACGGTTAGGTTTAATGTTCTTTTCATAGCGTTTCTTATTGTGAGAAACTAATTTGCTAGAAGCTTCTACAATGGAAGCAGTAGAACGGTAATTGGTATCTAGCAATATCCTTGAAGCGTCCTTGTAATCCTGTCCAAAACCTAACATTATTTCTGGTTTGGCACCTCTAAAGCGATAAATGGACTGGTCGTCATCACCTACAATAAAGAGATTATTTTCAGGTAAGGCAAGAAGCTTGATGATGAGATATTGAACCTTACATATATCTTGGAATTCATCAATAAGAATGTACTTGTACTTGTCCTGCCAAAGCTTTAATATATCAGGCCTTTTAGTCAGCAACTCATAGCACATAATAAGCATATCATCGAAATCTACCAGATTTTCGCTAATGAGCCTTTGATTGTACATATTATATATCTGCCTGAAATTATCCTCCGAGCAATTCTTTGAGTAATAATTATTTAAATCTATCAATTCGCTTTTAACAAGACTGATTTCAGATATAATATCACGCAAAAAATCAGCCTCATCATCTATTTCTAGATGAAGCTTTTCGATAATCTCTTTGAGATACTCGCTCTTTTTTTCTTCACGTAGAATATTATCAGCACTGTAATTGTAGGCATATTTTAATATCTTGAAAAATACGGCATGAAAAGTGCCGAAGGTAACAGGGTAATACCTGCCACCCATAAGAGAAGCAAAACGAGACTGCATTTCACTTGCTGCAGCCTTAGTAAAAGTTATAACTAGTATATTTGAAGGATTTACACCGTAATCCTCTATAAGTTTTTTTGTTCTGTGGGTAATAACTGTAGTTTTTCCAGAACCGGGTCCTGCTAGAACGAGGCAGGCACCATCTTTAAAATCCACAGCTTTTATCTGAGAATCATTAAATGCCATAGTAATCCTTTCTGACATAAAGATAAGATAGGAGCATTTTACCATAGCATTTACGAAAACTCAACAATTTACAATTCTATATATGTTGCGCCCCATGTTAGGCCGCCACCGAAACCAGAAAATACAATCTTTTTTACATTATCTAACGCACCAGTCTCTTTTAACTGACTAAATAAAAGAGGTATGCTGGCAGCAGAAGTATTGCCATAATGCGTAAGATTTACAGGTATCTTGCTATCATCTACGCCTAATCTTTTAGCAACTGATGAAATTATACGAGTATTTGCCTGGTGTAACACAAAAAGATCGATATCTGATGGATTTTGCCCTGCCTTATCTAAGACCTGACATATACATTCAGGCACTTTAGTTACTGCGAATCTAAATACCTCCTGACCGTCCATGTGGAGGAAGTAGTTATGTAAGGAATCGCTATCAGTCTTATCTATAAGCATATTTTTGAGAGGAGTAGCAGAGCCTGTGAGAACAGGACCCTTAACACCATCTGAGCCTGTTACTGAGTAAAAGGCTTTGCTATCATCAGCAGTTACAACCATAGCACCTGCACCATCACCGAAGAGTACACATGTAGAACGGTCGGTCCAGTCTACTACCTTAGATAAGGTTTCAGTACCTATAACTAGTACAGTCTTGTACATACCTGATGCTAGATAAGCATTGGCAGTATTTAAAGCAAAAAGGAAACCAGAACATGCAGCATTGATATCAAAGCATGTAGCGTTCGTAGCACCTATCTTTGCCTGTACTGTACATGCGCAGTTAGGTAGCATAGCATCTGGCGACATAGTTGCCAATAATATTAAATCTATATCAGTAGCCTCTATTTGCGCATCAGCAATAGCATTTATAGCAGCTTTGGCAGCTAAGTCTGATGCTTCCTCACCATCAGAAATATGGCGTGTGCTTATACCTGTTCTAGAGCTTATCCACTCATCATTTGTATCTACAATCTTTGATAAATCATCATTTGTAATTGTTGAATGTGGCACATAATGTCCACTTCCTAATATCTTCATAAAATCTCCAATCCATAAATCAATGTAAAAACATCACAAATACTTTGACTCTCAAAGTATATTCTCAAATACAATATTTGTCAACACATAATTATCATTATCCCAACTTCTAAATAGATATACTGAATTTTATGCACTTATATCTATCAAACTCCTAACAACAGGCTATCTGTACATATTTTTCAATGCTTTTTTCGAGAACGCATATTTCCCTAAGTGCTCTCTTGAAACAAGCCTATTAGCCCGTGATGCACTATAGGTCAGAACAACCTAGCCAAAGATGATTTGCATGGATGAGTACAGCATTGCAGATTTTCGTGAAGTTTTCATTGCCCCACCTCACAAATAATGCAGCCTGCCGAACCTGTTTGATGGAGCTTGCCCCTTTATAGGGCAAGCGACTGAGTTGTGCAGGCAGGCTACTTGTAATAAGCATTTTGTGAGGTGGGGCGAATGAAAATAGAAAATCGAAACAGCTGTACTCACCATACAAACATCTTGGCTGGTTGTCTGCCTCGATATTGCACACGGGCGCTTTGTTTCAAGCAGAGCACGTAAGGGAAATTATGCAACCCCTCAATGCATTGAAAAATATGTACAGACAGCCACGTTGTTTAGAAGTGTGTACAGTAAGTGCATAAAAATTCAGAGATAAACTTCTACTGCTTGGGATAATGATAATTATGTGGCGTAGTAAAAAGTGAAAGATGTGGAATAATTGTATGTAAAGTGATATAATCGGTGGTACTTTTAGGAATGAATAAGGAGATAGCTTATGAAGTTTATTAAAAGATATATAGGTGATAGAAGATTTTATAGAATGTTGCTGATGGTGGCGCTTCCTATAATAGTGCAAAATGGCATTACTAATTTTGTAAGTCTTATAGATAATATAATGATAGGAAGTATTGGAACAGAGCAGATGACAGGTGTATCCATAGTCAATCAGCTTTTTATGGTGTTCAATATTACTATATTTGGATTGGTGTCTGGTGCAGGTATCTTTGGTGCACAGTATTACGGAAAGGGCGACGAGGAAGGTATACGATATACATTTAGATTTAAGATGATATCGTGTATATTGTTTTCTGTATTTGCCATAGCATTGTTTTGGTTCTTGGGAGAAGGGCTTATATCCTTATTTTTACATGAGGGTAGTGAGGGCATAGATTTAGATGCAACTTTGTACTTTGGCAAACAGTATTTGGCTATAATGCTTATACAGTTTATACCAAATGCCATAACACAGGCTTATTCTAGTACACTTAGAGAAAGAGGTCAGACAGTTGTACCTATGGTGGCTGGCGTAACTGCTGTATTTATCAATGTTGCACTTAATACAGTACTTATTTTTGGACTGTTAGGATTCCCTAAACTAGGAGTAGCAGGAGCGGCTATAGCCACTTGCATTGCAAAAACTATAGAAACTATTATAGTTATAGTTTGGACACATACACACAGTAAGGAATATGAGTTTATCAACGGTGCATACAGAAGCTTATATATACCTAGACAGCTTATAGGTCAGATAGTTGTTAAGGGAGCGCCACTTATGATGAATGAGATGATGTGGTCTCTAGGTATGACATTTTTAGTACAGATATATTCTACAAGAGGGGCGGCAGTTGTCACTTCGCAGAATATAGCAAATACTCTTATGAATTTTTATAATGTAATATTTATCTCAATAGGTAGTGCAATATCTATAATAGTAGGACAACTACTTGGAGCTGGTAAGATGGAAGAGGCTGTGGATACAAATAGAAAGCTTACATTTACGGCAGTGTTTAGCAGTGCTATATTGGGAGTAGTGGTTATATTTGTAGCACCATACTTTCCGCTTATATACAATACGACAGAAGAAGTTAGAAGTATGTCGACTTCGTTTTTGCAGATAGCAGGTTTATTCATACCATTGTGGGCATTTGTGAATTCAGCGTATTTTACATTGAGAACAGGAGGAAAGACCTTTGTTACATTCCTGTTTGATAGTGTGTTTGTATGGGGGGTAACGATACCGGCAGCTTACTTTTTGACAGGCTTTAGTGGGCTTGGTATTGTGTTGGTATATTTTATATGTCAGGCATTGGACTTGATAAAAGCAGTTATAGGTTACGTCTTATTGAAGTCTAAGATATGGGTAGTAAATATGGTAGCTGGTAGATAGTTGCAGTATGTGTAAGGTGTAGAATGGGCAAGAAAGGACGGTTAATCGTCGTATGAAGATATTATTGGTTGAGGATGATGCAACTATAGCGTCAGGAATTGAATATTCATTGGAGCAGGAGGGGTATGTAGTTAGCAGGGCGGCTACTGTTAAGGAGGCTTATGAGCGTATTGATGGTGCGGATTTGTACTTACTTGATTTGACTCTGCCTGATGGCTCTGGCTATGATATATGCAAGAGAGTGAGAGAACGCTCAGAGAAGCCAGTTATTTTCTTGTCTGCTTGTGATGAGGAAGTGAATGTGGTAATGGGTCTTGATATGGGTGCTGATGATTATATTACCAAGCCATTTCGAGTTCGAGAGCTTATGTCCAGAATACGTATGGTGCTTAGAAGATATGGTATAAGTCAAGGCGCCTCTGATACCACAGATGTTCAGCAAGGTATAGTAAAGCTTGGAGATGTAACTGTGTCATTAAATGATGCAAGGGTGTATAAGAAGGGCGCAGATGTAGAATTGACAGCATTAGAGTATCGCCTTTTATTGACCTTTATACAGAATAGAGGTCAGATATTATCAAGAAATCAGTTATTATCAGGAATATGGGATGTGGCAGGTGATTATGTCAATGACAATACTCTTACAGTATATATAAAAAGATTAAGGGATAAGCTAGAAGATAATCCAGCAGAGCCACATATTATAGAAACGGTGAGAGGAATGGGATACAGGGTAGGAAAAGATGTTTAGGAATAGAGAATTTAAGCAGTTAATATACATATCTATACTTGTGATTATCATAGAGATTTTTATGGCATTGATTATAGGTGACATTATCTATATAGGCGCACATACAGGAAAAAGTGTATATATAGCAGGCAGTATAATGATTATCGTTGGGTATGTGGTGTATGTTATAGCATTTACTGTAAAACGATACAAAAAGATTAGTAAGTTTTCAGGATGGCTGTTTAAGCTACAAGGAAATGATAGTGATACCATATCTAGCTATGTAGAAGAGTTAAAGAAGTTAAATGATGGCGAAGTTCGTTTTGATGAATACACGGAGGGCGAGCTTAGTATATTGCAAAATGAGATACACAAGGTGACAGTACGTATGATAGAGTTAAATCAGAGATTGCTGATGGATAAAACATATCTTGCGGACACCCTTGCAGATATATCACATCAATTAAAGACACCTATGACATCTATGATGGTTATGTCAGATTTGTTAAATGATGGACAGCTGTCTGACGAGAAACGAGAGGAGTTTACTCGTAACATTCAGAATCAATTGGGAAGAATGGAGTGGTTACTTACAACACTTCTGCGTATGTCTAAGCTGGATGCGGGTACTATGAAGCTAAATATAGAGCAGGTGGAAGCTAAAGGACTTATAGAAAAATCAGTACAGCATCTTTTGATACCTATAGAGCTTAAAAATCAGACTATATCCATAGGTAGGGATGACAATGATAAGGATAGCCCGTTATTGTTGAATGTAGATGAGAATTGGACAGTGGAGGCCATATCTAATATAGTTAAAAACTGTATGGAGCATACTGGTGAAGGTGGTATGTTAAGCATTTCATATGGTAAAAATCCTTTGTATAGTTATATTACTATAAAGGATAATGGTGCGGGTATAAATGAGCAGGATTTGCCACATATATTTGAGAGATTTTATAAAGGGAAAAATGCAGGCAAGGATAGTGTAGGAATAGGCTTGGCATTTGCTAAACAGATTATAAATATGGAAAATGGCACCATAGAGGTTACATCTAGAGAAGAGGAAGGCAGCAGCTTCTTGATAAAGTTTTATAGATAGGAATATTACAAAATTGTAATATTCCTTTTCACTTTAATGTAATATTGACATTTTAATATAAGAGTTGTAACAAGAAAAATATTATAAAGAGAGGAAATAGTAACAGACATGGAGATATTAAGGGTTGAAAATCTATGTAAGACATATGGAGAGGGAGATACAAAGGTAAAGGCGTTGGATAATGTATCTTTCTCGGTTAAAAAGGGAGAATTTGTGGCAATAGTTGGACCATCTGGTTCAGGTAAATCTACATTACTTCATTTATTGGGTGGAGTAGATAGACCTGATGGAGGCAAGGTATATATCAACGGAACAGATATATACGAGTTGAATGAGACAAATCTTGCCATATTCAGAAGGAGAAATGTGGGTTTGATATATCAGTTTTATAATCTTATACCAGTATTGAACGTAGAGGAAAATATAGTACTGCCAATGCTTTTAGATGGCAAGAAGCCAGACAAAGAGCAGCTTAATAGGGTTATAGATATATTGCAGTTATCTGATAGAAGGGGGCATCTTCCAAATCAGCTATCAGGTGGTCAACAGCAAAGAGTGAGTATAGGCAGGGCAGTTATTAATAATCCTTCTATAGTGTTGGCTGATGAACCTACAGGCAATCTGGATTCTAAAAATAGTGAGGAGATAGTACAGCTACTTAAGGATTCAAACAGAAGATATAATCAGACTCTTATAGTGATAACTCATGATGAGAGTATAGCTTTACAGGCTGACAGAGTCATAACAATAGAGGATGGCAAAATAGCTAAGGATGAGATTATAAGAGCGTTTGCGTTTTCAGAGGAAGTAGGTGTTAGATAATGAACATTATACACAAGCTAACGCTACGACACATGAGGTTAAACAAGAGAAGAACCTTGGTGACTATATTGGGTATAGCTATATCTGTTGCAATGATTACGGCTGTATCGGTGGTTGGATATTCATTTATGGATTATATGGGTAGGTCATCTCTTGAAAATAATGGATATTATCACGTAAAGTTTGAGAATTTCTTGTATGAGGACAATGATACAATACTAGATAAAATGAGAGTAAGCAGACATTGTCTCACACAGGTAGTAGGTGATTATGGATATGAATTAGATGAGGATGGAAATCTTCGCACTTTTAGTTATCTGGAAAAGTTAAAAGAGTTGGAGGATAAGAAGCAAACACAGGATAACGTGTTTGATGAAGATGAAAATACGTATAATGAACCAATCTCTGTTATGAGAGTTTTGGCAGTGGATTTGGAATTCTATAAGATGCACGATATACAACTTGCCAGTGGCAACTATCCAGCTAATAGTGATGAGATATTGGTATCTGAACCGATGATGACAAATGGGTGTTATGGAAAAAATGTAGGTGACAAGATAATCATAGGAGATAAGGAGTATACCATATGTGGCTTTATAGCTGGACTAGATTGCGAGTCAAAGAATATAAGCTTGCCAGATGCTAGAACCTTTGCAATGTACACCTATTTAGATGTTGGTAGCTTATCAAAGGAGGATATTGTCAGTGGATATTATTATTCAGAGGGTATAAAGGATAATTTTGAAACAAGAGTGGAAGAAACGCTAGACTTCATAAGCTCCAATGACAATTTGCCAACGTATGAAGATGCTGCTAAGGATGGCTGGTATTGTAATGGGGCGACAGTAGATTTTAATTATTCTGTACTACAGTATTATGGAATATCTGAATACACAAATCTTAACATGATAATGGATACTATAAAGCTTATTCTTATTATCGTAGTTATGGTGGGAAGTATTTCGCTTATAGTAAATGGATTTGCCATATCATTATCAGAAAGAAGCAAGCAGCTTGGCATACTTGCCAGCATAGGTGCCACAAAGAAGCAGAAAAGAAGTAGTGTTTATTTTGAGGGACTTGTTGAAGGCGCTATAAGTATACCTCTTGGAATATTAGTGGGTATAGGTGGTATTGCTATCACATTTATGTGTATACAACCGCTTATGGCAGAGTTATCCCATTCTGATGTGAAACTTTTGGTTGTGGTCAACTGGCAGGTTATATTGTGGACTGTGGCTTTTTCGTGCTTAACAATCTTTTTATCGGCATATATTCCAGCTAGAAGAGCGTCTAAGATAGCGCCTATAGATGCTGTAAGACAGGCTAGGGATGTGAAGATAACTGGTAAGACAGTAAAGACAATGGGCATTACAAGAAAGATATTTGGATTTGAGGGCGACTTGGCATTAAAAAATCTAAAGAGAAATAAGAAACGCTACAGAGTTACAGTATTTTCGCTATTTATCAGCTTGACATTGTTTATATCTATTTACTCGCTAGTATTCTACGTAAAGGAGACATATTTTAGCGAAATGGAAGATATAGGATATGATGTGGGGATGGTAGAATTTGTTGATGTATCAGGTGATGGATATGATAAGGAGCAGGTGATAGATAAGGTAAAGAATAATGAATTGAGCTCTGAAGGTTATAAGACACTCACTAAAAAGCTTAAAGAGTCTCAATATGCTGCTAACCATAATAGTTATATTGCGCCAAGTTTTATGGCTACCATATCTATAAATGTGGATAGCTTGGAGGATTTTAACAAGGATTATCTTAAGTTCTGTAGGAAGGGATATGAAGGCTATAGTGATAAAGAACTTTTGCAGTATATTTCGCCGGGATTAAGTATACTGACTATGAATGACGATGATTTAAAGACATTCTTAGAGGATATAGGAGTAAACTATGATGCGTTTACAAAGGACAAACGCAGTGTGATATTTTTTGATAATATCAGAGAAGTACAGTATAGTGAAGAAGGTGGCAGAAATGTATTCGAGGGCAGTGTGTTACCAAAAGATGTTGATAGCATAACAGTTAAATTTGCAGACTACGATTCTGAGCAGGTTATGGAAAAATATATAGAATATAAGGTGTTGTCTAATTGTGACAAGCTAAGTGGAATGTATAGTTTTACAACGTATATTTTGGTCAATAAGGAAGCAATGGCAGAGATATTGAGCATATGTGATGCATCGGGCTTTGAATATAGAACATTTATAGAGGCTACTGATGCAGATAAGCTCATAAAATTATATGAGAGCGAGTATGATCCAAACAAAATGTTACCGACATTTGATATGAATAATATGTCTGAGGCAAAAAGAATGATGGAGGATGCTATACTTCTTATATCAGTATTTGCATACGGATTTATAATTCTGATGGCGCTTATATGTGTGGCTAATATTGTAAATACTATATCCACGAGTCTGGCTCTTAGAAAAAGGGAGTTTGCGATGCTTAAGTCTGTTGGAATGACAGATAAAGCTTTTAACAAGATGATAGCATACGAAAGTGCATTTTATGGAATAAAGGCGTTGTTGTTTGGTCTGCCGGTGGGTACACTTGTTATGTTGATAGTGAGGATGTCTATCAGTGAAGGTTATACTATGACTCTAGGAGTGCCTTGGATGGGGTATGTTATAGCTATCTTGGGAGTGTTTATAGTAATCGGTGTAACTATGTTATATTCAGCAAAAAAAATAAAAAAAGCTAATGTAATAGATGCACTTCGACAGGAAAATGTATAGAATAAATGAGAAATATCACCTCTTATGGGGTGATATTTTTTTGGAATTTAATACAAGGAATTGTTTTGGCACGAAAGGACACATTAACAGTGTGATAAATATGATGTGGAGGTGCCAGAATTATGAAAAAACATATATTTAGATTGGGATTTAGAACTGTATTTCTGGTGCTGTGCGCAATGGGGATATTGGGACATTTAAGTATAGATAATGCGGTGCAAAATATTAATGCATTAGCTTTTTTTACGATACTTAGTAATATGTTATGTTTTTTTATAGTGTTTTATGAAGCGAGAAAAGACTTTAGATATATTACGAAAGGTAAGGAATGTAGGTATACAAACCTGTATTATCAAATGAAGGGTGTTGGCATGCTTGTTATCACCATTACCTGTATGACGTATAATTATATCCTATCACCCTTAGGTTTTTATATGGTGGAGGAATATGGTATAATAGCAGATATGGGCAAAACGGATAGGGATATTATCGTGCATGTGATAGTGCCTGTAATGATTTGGCTTGATTATATACTTTTTCAAATAAAAGGTAAGTTCTGCAAATGGGACCCTTTAAAATGGGTGTGCGCACCAATACTGTATTTTATATTTATTATGATTAGAGCTAAACAGGTTACGTCAACTTATTCTAGTAGAGGAGTAGTTAGATATCCGTACTTTTTCTTGGATATAGATACCTATGGTATAGGGTATGTTATAAGCTATGTTGCCTTTTTTGCATTGTTATCTTTAGTGGTTGGTTATACCATAAGAACCATTGATTTTCTTAGCAAAATGATATATACTAAAGTGATTTATTATGCCAACTCTTCTATTAATGAAAAAGTTTCTAGAGGAAGAAAATGAAAGCTTATACGCTATAATGGTTGGTGGAACTATATACGAAAGGTAACATATTATGTTAAGAATAGAAGAAAACTGCCTAGATTTAAATACGTACTTAAGTCTGAGGGCTGCTGTAGGCTGGAAGAAACTTTCGGAGGAACAGGCTATAAGAGCTCTAAAGAATAGTATTTATACAATCGTAGCCTATATAGATGATAAGGTAGTCGGTATGGGACGTATGGTTGGAGATGGAGCAGTTATATGTTATATACAAGACTTGGTGGTACATCCTATGTATCAGAGCTTAGGTGTAGGTGATGGACTTATGAAGAAGCTTATAGCTTACGCAGAGAGCCTTAGAATGCCAGATACAGAACTTATGTTGTGTCTAATGTGTGCTAAGGGTAGAGAGTCCTTCTATACGAGGTATGGCTTTATACCACGACCTACAGATAACCTAGGACCTGGTATGATATTGTACTGCAATAACGAAGAAGGGGGAAATGTATGATAAGAATATATCTTATTCGTCATGGTAGACAGAATAGTCCCTTATGTAATGTAGATGTGCCATTAGAAGAAGCTGGATTTCGTCAGGCAAAGCTAGTTGCCAAAAGGCTGAAGCTGTATGATATTCAGGCATTGTATTCTAGCAATCTTATAAGAGCTATACAGACAGCGGAGATTATAGGTGAAGAACTTTCGTTGACCAATCGCATAGAGGAAGCGTTTCAAGAAATATCCTTTGGAGAACTGACAGGCTTGTCTGATGAGGAGATAAAAGATAAATATAGTGAATTCCTTAAAGAGAGAGGTAAAGCTATAGAAGATATACCTTGCCCAGGAGGCGAAACAGGTAAGGACGTGTACAATAGAGCTTTTCCGGTTATAGAGAGGATAATAAAGGAAGCTAAGGAAAATGGTATAGAAAATATAGCCATAGTTACTCATGGAGGAGTTATAAGAACTATGGTGGCAGGTGTTCTTGGGGCTGAGTTTGCCAAGAAACTGTGTGTGGCGAAAGAATTAGAGAACTGTGGTATAACACAGATAGATTATGATGATAAAAATGATAAGTACATAGTGGAGCGTGTCAATGATTACGCTCATATAGAAGCAGAGCCAGAGCTTATGAGAAGATATTTTAAAAAGAGTTTGTAACAAAATTTGCTAAAGGAGAATGAAAAATGGCAAAGGAATTAGATACAAAAGTAACGAAACAATATGATGCCAATAGTATCTCTGTTTTAGAGGGTCTTGAGGCAGTTAGAAAACGTCCAGGAATGTACATAGGTAGTGTATCTACCAAGGGACTTAATCACTTAATATATGAGATAGTAGATAACTCTGTAGATGAGCATTTAGCAGGTCATTGTAGTGAGATAACAGTAACATTGGAAAAGGATGGAACATGTACTGTAAAAGATAATGGTCGTGGTATTCCAGTAGGTATCAATGAAAAGACTGGTAGACCAGCTGTAGAAGTAGTATTTACAGTGCTTCATGCCGGAGGTAAGTTCGGTGATGGCGGATATAAGATATCCGGTGGTCTTCACGGTGTAGGTGCGTCGGTAGTTAATGCATTATCAGAGTGGCTTGAGGTTACAGTTAAGACAGGTGGACAGGTGTACAATCAGCGCTACGAGCAGGGACGTATTATGTATGATTTGAAGGAGACAGGTACATGTCGTAAGAATGATACAGGTACTAGCGTAACATTCCTGCCAGATAAGGAGATATTCGAGAAGACATATTTCAAGGCGGAGGCCATTAAGAGCCGCCTTCACGAGACAGCATACCTTAATCCAGAGCTTACTATAACATTTGAGAACAAGCGTTATGGTGAGGAGGAGAAGGTAGTATTCCATGAGCCAGATGGTATCAAGGCATATGTAAGAGAGCTTAATACAGGTAAGGAAACTATCCATGATGTTATTTACTATAAGAGAAATCAGGATGGTATAGAGATAGAGGCGGCATTCCAGTTCGTAGATGAGTTCCAGGAGAATATATTAGGCTTCTGTAACAATATCTACACACAGGAGGGTGGTACTCATATCACAGGCTTCAAGGCCAAGTATACTATGGTTATAAATCAGTATGCTAGAGAGCTTGGTATATTAAAGGATAAGGACAGTAATTTTACAGGTGCTGATGCAAGAAATGGTATGACAGCGGTTATAGCAGTGAAGCACCCTGACCCTAGATTCGAGGGACAGACCAAGACTAAGCTTGACAATCCTGATGCAGGTAAAGTGACAGGTGAAGTATCAGGCGAGGAGCTTGTGTTCTTCTTTGATAAGAATCTTGAGACTTTAAAGCAGGTTATCGCTTGTGCAGAGAAGTCAGCTAAGATAAGAAAGGCTGAGGAAAAGGCTAAGACAAACCTACTGACTAAGCAGAAATTCTCCATAGACAGCAATGGTAAGCTGGCAAACTGTGAGAGCAGAGATGCCGAGGAGTGCGAAGTATTCATCGTAGAGGGAGATTCGGCTGGTGGTTCGGCAAAGACGGCTAGAGACAGAAAGACTCAGGCTATCCTTCCTATCAGAGGTAAGATACTTAACGTAGAGAAGGCAACTATAGATAAAGTCCTTGCCAATGCAGAGATAAAGACTATGATTAACGCCTTTGGTTGCGGTTTCTCAGAAGGCTATGGTAATGATTTTGACATAACTAAACTTCGTTATAATAAGATAATAATTATGACAGATGCCGATGTCGACGGTGCTCATATCGCTACATTGCTTCTGACATTCTTCTATAGATTTATGCCTGATTTGATAAATGAAGGTCATGTGTATCTGGCAACACCACCACTTTACAAGGTAGTGCCAAAGAAGGGTGAAGGTGAGTATCTTTATGATGACAAGGCATTAGAGAAGTATAGAAAGAAACATCAGGGAACATCATTTACACTTCAAAGATACAAAGGTCTTGGAGAAATGGATGCAGAGCAGCTTTGGGAGACAACTCTTAATCCGGAAACACGTATCTTAAAGCAGGTGGAAATCGAAGATGCAAGAATGGCATCGGAGGTAACTGAGATGCTGATGGGTAATGAGGTAGGACCAAGAAGACAGTTTATATACGAGCATGCAAATGATGCAGAGTTAGACCTGTGACCAAAGGTTGCGTAGCAACCTTTGATGAAACGAGTAGATATATAGAAAACTTAACAAAGTCATAGACCGAAATTTGTGAAACAAATTTCGATGAGTACTTTATATAAAAAGAAAGAGTAACGTAGTCAGACCGAAATTTACATAGTAAATTTCGGAAAAGAGAGGAAATATAATATGGCAGAGCAAATATTAAAAACTGAATACTCAGACGTCATGCAAAAATCATACATAGATTATGCTATGAGTGTTATTTGTGCCAGAGCACTTCCAGATATCAGAGATGGCTTGAAGCCAGTTCAGAGAAGAGTGCTCTTTGCAATGGACGAGCTGGGTCTTAATTATGATAAACCACACAGAAAGTCAGCCCGTATCGTCGGAGATACAATGGGTAAGTATCATCCACATGGTGATAGCTCTATCTACGAGGCACTTGTAGTATTGGAGCAGGATTTTAAGAAGGGAATGGCGTTGGTAGATGGTCATGGTAACTTTGGTTCTATCGAGGGCGATGGAGCTGCTGCCATGCGATACACAGAGGTTAAGCTAAAGAAATTTACTCAGGAAGTGTATTTGGCAGACCTTGATAAAAATGTAGTAGATTTTGCACCTAACTTCGATGAGACAGAGAAGGAGCCTATAGTCCTTCCTGTAAGAGTTCCAAACATTCTCATAAACGGTGCAGAAGGTATTGCAGTAGGTATGACTACCAATATACCACCTCACAATTTGTCAGAGGTGCTAGATGCAGTTATGGCATATATGGACAACAATGACATCACTACAGAACAGTTGATGCAGTATGTTCCAGGTCCAGATTTCCCAACTGGCGGTATAGTTGTAAACAAGAGCGAATTAGCTGACATATATGAGACAGGTACAGGTAAGATAAAGCTTCGTGGTAAGGTTGTATTCGAGGAAGGCAAGGGTCGTTCTGAGAAGGATAAGTTAGTTATAACAGAGATACCATATACTATGATAGGTGCAGGTATTGGAAAGTTTATATCAGATGTAGCCGAGCTCGTAGAGACAAAGAAGACACAGGATATCGTAGATATATCTAATATGTCATCTAAGGAAGGTATCCGTATAGTATTGGAGCTTAAGAAGGGTGCCGATGTAGAGAATCTTAAAAATATGCTCTACAAAAAGACTAAGTTAGAGGATACTTTCGGTGTAAATATGCTGGCTGTAGTAGATGGCAGACCAGAGACACTTGGACTTAAAGACATTATCAAGCATAATGTTAAGTTCCAGTTTGAATTAGCTACTAGAAAGTATACAACACTTCTTAACAAGGAGCTTGAGCAAAAGGAGATAAAGGAAGGTCTTATAAAGGCTTGTAACATTATCGATTTGATTATAGAGATACTTAGAGGTTCGCAGAGTCTTAAGGATGCAAAGGCCTGTTTGACACAGGGCGATACATCTAAGATAAAGTTTAAGCATAAGGAGTCAGAGATATACGCAAGCCAGCTTTGTTTTACAGACAAGCAGGCACAGGCTATCTTAGAGCTTCGTTTGTATAAGTTAATAGGCTTAGAAATCTTAGCATTACAGAAGGACTATGAGGATATCGTAAACAGAATAGCTGAATACGAGGATATATTGAATAATCCTTCGTCTATGGCAAAGACTATCAAGAAGGACCTTGAGAAGATAAAGAAGAACTATGCTGTAGAGCGTAGAACAGTTATAGAGGATGGTGCAGAGGTAGTATTTGTAGAGAAGAAGATCGAGGAGCAGCAGGTAATGTTCCTTATGGACCGTTTCTCATATGCCAAGACTATAGATATGGCTACTTATGAGAGAAACAAGGAAGCGGCAAATACTGAGTATAAGTATATATTCCCATGTATGAATACAGACAAGTTGTGCTTATTTACAGATACAGGTGTGCTTCATCAGATAAAGGTATTAGACCTGCCATTTGTAAAGTTCAGAGATAAGGGAACTCCTATCGACAATGTAAGTAATTATGACAGCTCTGTAGAGAATCTTATATATATTGTGCCAGCAGGCGATATAAGAGGTCGCAAGCTATTATTCACAACTCAGGGCGGTATGATGAAGCTTGTAGATGCGTCAGAGTTTGACGTAACCAAGAAAACTGTAGCTGCTACAAAACTTGCAGATGGGGATAAGCTTATAAGTATCACTGTAACAGATGCCATGGAGAAGCAAGCGGCTATGGATATGAATGATGATGCAGTTATGCCTGTAATGTTAAGTGGTGGCTTCGACGGTGAAGATATGATGTCTGGTGGTGACTTTGGAGATGGCTTCGGAGACGACTTTGGCGGTGGCTTTGGTGGCGGCTTCGATGACTTATTCCAGGGCAATGATATGCAGATGCAGATGAACTTTGGTGATGCAGAAGCGACAGATATGGGCGATGAAGGTGTATTTACAAATGAAATAGTAGTATTACAGACAGCAAAGGGCGTATTCCTTAGATTCCCACTTAGAGAAATCCCAGAGAAGAAGAAGGGCGCTGTAGGTGTTCGTGGTATGAAGCTTGATAAGGATGATTATATTACCAATGTATATGTACTGGATGCTGGCGATAGCATGGAAGTAGAGTGCAAGGGTAAGATGGTTGAACTTAGAAAAATAAAGACTACTAAGAGAGATGGTAAGGGTGTAAAGCCAAGGTAGAGGTAAATCTATGGATATAGAATTAGGACTAGACACTATAAAAGAGTTATTAAGACGGTTAGGTAACCCACAATTTGCACTTAAGGTTGTACATGTGGCTGGTACCAACGGGAAGGGCTCTACCATAGGGATGTTGTCGGCAACACTTATAAGAGCTGGTTACAAGGTTGGGAAATATACCTCGCCTGCTGTATTTGACCAGATGGAGATGTATCAGATAAATGATACTAATATAAGTGTTAGCGATTATGACAGGATAAGTAAAATAGTGTGCGAAGCTGCTGATATTATGGAAAAGCAGGGACACAGACGACCTACGAAGTTCGAGGTAGATACAGCTATAGCATTTTATTATCTGGCAGAGGCTAATTGTGATATAGCTATCATAGAGACTGGTATGGGCGGCGACCTGGATGCTACTAATGTATGTGATAGTGTTTTGCTTAGTGTTATAACATCTATTAGTCTTGACCATACCTCATATTTAGGGGATACCTTAGAGGAGATAGCTGGTCACAAGGCAGGTATTATAAAATATAAATGTCCTGTTGTGGTCAGTGATCAAAGCCAGTGTGTGCTTGATACTATATCAGAGCGTGCAATGGAAATGAATACCAGATGTTATGTGGCTAAAGAGGGTCAATTGCCAAAGGATATAGAATTGTCATTAAAGGGTGCATATCAGCGTAAAAATGCGGCAACAGTAGTGATGGCTGTGGATGTATTATCGAAATTGGGTTATCATATACCAGATGAGGCATTATCTTGGGCTTTGAGTCATACTAAGTTAGCTGGCCGATTTGAGATAGTGTGTGATAATCCACTTATGATAATAGATGGTGCTCATAATCCGGATGCAGTTTTTGAGCTAAAGAAAACATTGCAGGAGAGATATGCAGGATATGAATATATATTCATAATGGGTGTGTTGGCAGATAAGGATTATAGTACGGAAGTGAAGCTTATAGTGGATATGGCTAAGAGTATTATAACTATTACTCCGGACAATCCAAGGGCACTGCCTGCCAGGGAACTAGCACAGACTATAAGAGAATGTGTCCATATACAGGATGATAATGTAATGGCAGCAGAAAACATAAAAGAAGCGGTAGCTGTTGCGGTGGAAAGATATGATAGTATAGGTGCGAAAAGACTTATATTAGCATTTGGTTCGCTTTCGTATATGTCAGCGGTAAAGGAAGAGATGAGGATATATGCAGATAGGAAATAACATATTTGATTTGGAAAAAAGAGCACATATAATGGGAATCTTAAATGCTACACCAGACTCATTTTCTGATGGAGGAAGCTATGAAAATGTGGATGCAGCTCTAAGATGTGCAGAGCAGATGGTTAAAGATGGAGCTGCCATAATAGATGTGGGTGGCGAATCTACCAGACCTGGTTATGAGAAGGTAAGTGATGAGGAAGAGATAGCTAGAGTCGTGCCTGTTATAGAGGCGATAAAGAGTCGAATAGATGTGCCTGTATCTATAGATACTTACAAGCCTGTAGTGGCTAAAGAGGCACTGGCAGCAGGAGCGGATATGGTAAATGATATCTGGGGCTTGCAAGTAGATGGAATGGCAGATGTTGTAGCCAAAGCAAATGCTAGTGTCTGCATTATGCACAATAGAGATAATGTAAAGAAACCATATGTAAATCTTATGGATGATGTCATATCAGATATATGTACAAGTATACAAAATGGTATGGCGGCCGGTATAGATAAGGATAAAATTGTAGTGGACCCGGGCATTGGATTTGCTAAAACATACGAAGAAAATATTATGGTCTTAAGAGAAATAGAGCGCTTAAAAGAGCTTGGATATCCTATTCTTTTAGGAACATCAAGAAAGTCTGTTATAGGGCTGACACTTGATTTGCCAGTTACAGAGAGACTTGAAGGAACCATAGCTACAACAGTATATGGTATAATGAAGGGTTGTTCCATTATAAGAGTACATGATGTAAAAGAGAATTACAGAGCGCTAAAAATGACTGAAGCAATGTTAGGAAGATACTAAGCAGGAGAGGGTAGTGCATATGGGAAGAATGGAAAGAAAAATAAACAGACAGAAAAATAAAGCAAAAAACATAATAATTGGTGTAGGTGCCATATTAGTTGTTGTGGTGTGCATAGTTGTAGGCATGCTTATGGCTGAAAATAATAAATTTAGATATAACGAAGAAGGTGCAGTGGGAAATCTGACAGGTAATCTGTTTAATGGCGGAACCTTCTGTCAGTATGAGGATAAGATATATTTTGCCAATCCAGCGGATAATGGAACGCTGTATAGTATGAATGAAGATGGCACTGATATAAAGAAATTGTATGATGATACAGCTTCCTATATACAGGTGATAAATGGGTATATATATTACGTGAGAACAAATGATGCAGCGGAAGAAGAAGCTATCAGAGGAACTCTTTATGGAATATATAGATTGAAGATAGGCAGCAGTCATCCTGTGACAATATATAATGGCATAGTAGATTCTATGGTGGTATGCGGCAATTACATATATTTTAAGGCTTATGATGAGAAAAATCTTGTGGAGTTCAAAAAGGTTAAGGTGGATGGAAAGGAACTGTCGGTAGTCAGCAGCGAGGACTATGACGCTCTTACTGTATGGAATAATGATGTGTATTTCACAACACCAAATGGCGGCGGAGAATTGAAATATGTCAATGCCGGAAGTGATGCTATACACACCTCATCAGAGGGTAATTATTTTATGCCATCATTTAGTGATGGATATTTCTACTATATAGATTTGAGTAATGATATGAAGTTATGCAGAATGAGCCTGACATCTAACAATGTAACTATATTAGATGAGGGTCGTTGCATTAACTATAATGTGTCATCAGAATATGGAGTTATCTATTATCAGTTAGAGGATGAAGATGGCCATAGACTTAGAAGAATGGATATATTTGGAACAAATAAGACAACTATTGCAGAGGGTGATTACTGCAATATACATATAACAAAAAACTACACTTACTACAATAAGTATGTAAGTGCAGCAGAAAAACCATTATATTGTGTAGAAACTAACGGAAATATCACACGAAAGGTGGATTTTGTTAGTTCTGATGAAGATTAAGCCATAGCTCATGTACAGATTTGTTATACAAAGGATGTATATGATAAGGAGCAATCTGATTCAGAGGAGATAATACAAAATCTCTGTTTATCATATCAGGGTGAGGGACTGTAAGGTTGTCCTCGGATATAATCATATTGTCATAGAATATAATGTCTAAATCAAGAGTGCGTGGTCCCCAGTGGATTTCTCGCACTCTATTTGCATCCTTTTCTATTTGTTGAAGAAGCTTTAATAGCTCCTGTGGAGAATAAAGTGTACGTAAACATAAAACTCCGTTTAAGAATTCTTCCTGTTCGGTATAACCGTAAGGTGTTGTAGTTATCAAGTCAGATACTTTTAATACTTTGCAACAAATGTCATTGCTTAGAGCAGAAATACCAGCATTGATATATCCTTCTTTGTCGCCTATATTAGATCCTAATGCTACATAAGCAGTGTGCCAACCTCTTGTTATCTTAACTGATACAGTGTCAAGTGGCAGACCGATAGGAGCCTGTGGTTTCTTTATCTCTAGTGAGATGGCATTTATGAGAGGGTATGTTAAAAGTAAGTCCTTAATTAGATTTTCAGCTACTGCCTCTATGAGTTTAAAGGTGTGGGCCGTCATATACTGTGTGATGTGACTGCATATAGAAGCGTAGTTTATAGAATCTGTAAGGTTATCAGTATGGCCAGCTATAGAGGTATCAGTGTATATAGTGGCGGATACAATGAACTTCTGACCTAGAGTTGTCTCCTCAGGCAATACACCGTGATACGCGTACACCTCAAGATTATATATATTTATAGTGTCCATATTCTGTAGATTGTGTATATTTGTCATAATTGTACCAGCCTTTCTAGTATAATGTCTTATGAATAGAGCTTTTAGGGTTTTAATCTAAAGCTATTATTTAACTTTTATTTATATATTTTTTATAAAAGGTATATATTATGTTTAGTGTAATGCTAAATGGAAAATAATACAAGAGAAAAAAGTCGATAAGGCGATACTTAATACTGTTACAGAAGGTTGACAATGAATATACTCGATGTTATGATATGTAGTAATGGAAACTATGTTTTGTAGGAGGCAATATGAAATATAAGATTATAGGTGATAGTTGTTGCGACATAAGTAGTGCGTACAAGTGTTATGATAAGGTGGAAAAGATACCACTTACATTGAGCTTGGATGGCAAGGAATATATAGATGATGAAACTTTTAATCAGTTGGAGTTTATAGAACATGTAGCGAAGTCTAAGGATTACGCTCGTTCTGCATGTCCGTCTCCAGAGAGATTTATGAGAGCATATGAAGGCGATTACGATTGTGTATTTGTTATCACGCTGTCAGCTAATCTCAGTGGATGTTATAGCAGTGCTATGGCTGGTGTAGATATGTATCGTGATGAGTATCCTGATGATGAAAAGAAGATATATGTATTCAACTCTTGCTCGGCATCTCCAGGAGAGGGAAATATTGCAGAGAAGATATATGAATTAGCAGAGGCTGGTGCTACTTACGAGGAGATAGTTGAGAAGGTAGAGGCTTATACATTAGAGATGAAGACATACTTTGTATTAGAGACACTAGAGCCACTTAGAAAAAATGGACGTTTATCGAATATAAAGGCTTTGATGGCTTCAGTTCTTAATATCAAACCTGTTATGAGTGCTTCAGATGAGGGACTTATCATACAGCTTGAGCAGGTTAGAGGTATAGAGAGAGCACTTAAGAAAATGATGGATTATATTGTTAAAAATACAAAGGATATAGAACAGAAGGTTTTATCAATCGCTCATGTAAATTGTATCGAGAGAGCAAAGTGCGTAAAGGAAGAATTAGCTAAGTTAGCTAGATTTAAAGACATCGTTATCACTGAAACCGCTGGTGTTGCTACACTGTATGCAAATGATGGTGGAATTATAGTGGCGGTGTAAGAAAAGGAATTCATACGAACTGCGATGGCTTTCCCATCTCGAAAAAATTTAGGACCGACGAATTTCTCTACTCTCGCAAAAATCTTTCAGATTTTTCGCTCGATGGAGAAATAGTACGAACTGCGATGGCTTTCCTATCTCGAAAATCCTTCGGATTTTACTCGATGTGGAAACCCATCCTATGAAAAAACACAAAAAAAGACAAGACGGAATGCAAGCACTCCTTCTTGTCTTCTTTTGCATTTTCTCGCAGTTCTAGGTAATTGGACAGCTTCCAGTCGGAATCGAACCGACAACTGGACATTACGAGTGACCTGTTTTGCCGTTGAACTATGGAAGCGTTTGCACAAACGTGCATAGAATATATTATAAAAAAATTACTATAATGTCAAGAAATACAGATATTTTAAAAGTTGCAAACTTTTTCAAAAGAAAAGCTTGCAATTTTTATTTAATGTGATATTATATATTTTGTTTGACGGACAAATGTACGTCACAGACAAACACAAAATGGAAATAGGAGATTGAGAATATGAATCAGAAATTAAGAGTCGGAATATTAGGTGCAACAGGTATGGTAGGTCAGCGTTTTATCGCATTACTTGAGAATCATCCTTGGTTCGAGGTAGTGACAGTAGCAGCTAGCCCACGTTCAGCAGGAAAGACATACGAGGAGGCAGTAGGTGATAGATGGAAGATGACAACACCTATGCCAGAAGCTGTTAAGAAGCTTGTTGTTATGAATGTAAATGAAGTAGAGAAGGTTGCAGCAGAGGTTGATTTCGTTTTCTCTGCAGTAGATATGTCAAAGGATGAGATAAAGGCTATCGAGGATGCATACGCTAAGACAGAGACACCAGTTGTTTCTAACAACAGCGCTCATCGTTGGACACCAGATGTACCTATGGTAGTGCCAGAGATTAATCCAGAGCATTATGAGGTAATAAAGTTCCAGAAGGAAAGACTTGGTACAAAGAAGGGATTCGTAGCAGTTAAGCCTAATTGTTCTATTCAGAGTTATGCACCAGCTCTTACAGCTTGGAAGGAGTTCGAGCCAGTTGAAGTAGTAGCTACAACATATCAGGCTATCTCAGGTGCAGGTAAGACATTTAGCGAGTGGCCAGAGATGGTTGGAAATATTATTCCATTTATCGGTGGCGAGGAAGAGAAGAGTGAGCAGGAGCCACTTAGACTTTGGGGTAAGGTTGAAGATGGTGTAATTAAGAAGGCTTCATTACCAGTTATTACAACACAGTGTATCAGAGTACCAGTTCTTAACGGACATACAGCTGCGGTATTTGTAAAGTTTAACAAGAAGCCAACTAAGGAGCAGCTCATCGAGAAGCTTGTAAACTTCAAGGGTATGCCACAGGAGCTTGAGCTTCCTAGCGCACCAAAGCAGTTCATCCAGTATCTTGAGGAGGATAATCGTCCACAGGTTAACTTAGATGTTGATTTCGAGAATGGTATGGGTGTTTCTATAGGTCGTCTTCGTGAGGACAGTGTATATGACTTCAAGTTTGTAGGTCTTTCACACAATACAGTAAGAGGTGCAGCAGGTGGTGCGGTACTTTCAGCAGAGATACTTAAGGCTATGGGTTACATTGAGCCAAAGGCTAACTAATATATTATAAGTTGATTAAAGCTTTGGGATTATGTCCTGAAGCTTTTATTCATTATAAAAGAGAGTGCGCTGTGCATTTTTATACAAATAAGCAAGGGTAATTTAAAAAGTTTTGTGATTAAGAAATATATTTTCACAGATTTCACATTTGCTTTACATAACCAATATTTTTGGAAGTTATATTTTACTACGCAATCGCATAAAAATATTAAAAACATTCCAAAATACTAAGATTTGAAGGGAGAAATACTAATGGTAGATAAGGTGATTGAAAATAACAGAGTGAGCATAATAGGTGAAATTGTATCTGACTTTAGATACAGCCATCAGGTATATGGAGAAGGCTTCTATATGGTAGATGTGGCTGTAAGTCGTTTAAGTGATATGGCAGATATAATACCTATGATGGTGTCAGAACGTTTAGTTGATGTAACTATGAGCTATGTAGGTCAGTTGGTAGAGGCATCTGGACAGTTCCGTTCCTACAATCGTCACGAGGAAGGTAAGAACCGTCTTATGTTATCAATATTCGTTCGTGAATGGCAGTTTGTAGATGAGAATCCAGAGGCAGGAAAGACTAATCAGATATTCCTCGATGGATTTATCTGTAAGGCGCCTATATACAGAAAGACACCTCTTGGTAGAGAGATAGCAGACCTGCTGATTGCAGTGAATAGACCATATGGCAAGTCTGACTATATTCCATGTATTGCATGGGGACGTAATGCACGCTTTGCATCATCTTTTGAGGTGGGTAGTCGTATCCAAATATGGGGACGCGTTCAAAGTAGAGACTATGTAAAGAAAATAGGTGAGGAAGAGATAGAGAAACATACAGCATATGAAGTATCTGTAAGCAAACTAGAACTTGTAGAAGACGAATTTTAAATAACATAATTAACATTATCAGAAGCTTGGTGAACAAAGTTTACTAAGCTTCTTTTATGTCTCGAATCTGAATATATCCCCAACCACTAGCTATCTACAGATATTCTTATGTGCTGTTTTCGAGAATGCATATTTCCCTAAGTGCTCTCTTGAAACAAGCCTATTAGCCTATATGCACGGTATGTCAGACAGTGTACTTCAGATGATTTGTGTGAATAGAGGACAGCATTGAG
>JBGVKG010000029.1:0-25305 GCA_045123575.1 Lachnospiraceae bacterium | reverse complement strand
ATTAATTTCAATAGTTTTTTACAAAAAGAGATATCTAAGTTAATCAATGCCTTTAAGTTAAGAGTTTAAAAAAGAATTCCCGTCCATTAATAAAATGGGCGGGATTTTTTCTTGCTATTTTAGATTGACATATTGGAATTTGACGATACAATCGCCATCAGCGATTCGCAACGTCAGTTGCGGAACTTTCGAAGAAAGTACATCGTCAGTGAGGAAAATCCATAGCATTTTTCGAACTTGTTCCATGAACGATGACAAACAGAAAGTTAATTCACCTTACCTAGTTAAAACATGTTTACAGTATTTGGTACATCCACATTTAGGACAAGTTAACTTTCTTTTGGTAATTGTATGAGGTCCCATAACATAGGATTTCATATCCGGAACAAAACGCTCCTTGCATTCAGGACATTCAAAGGCTCCTGCATCTCTATCTAATACGCATGCAATAGCAATTCCCATTGCCATCACTACAAATCCAATTCCCAGCAATAGTATTCTGGTCCACACCTGCATTTCCAATAATCCTGCAATCATAAACAAAGGCATTGCTGCAATAATCACTAATGCTGCAACCATTACGGACATAATAATTTTCTTTTTACTTTCTTGAGCTTCTTTTACTAAATTCACCATATTTTCCTCCGCTTTCTTTTTATAATCCATCTCTTGCAATCGTTCACCGGATAGAAGTTCATTTACTGTAACTTCTAATTCATTGCAAAGTGGAAGTAACAATGATACTTCCGGGAAACCATTACCTCTTTCCCATTTTGAAATTGTTTTATCGCTGATACTAAGCTTATCTGCCAACTCCCTTTGCGTATATTGTTTTGTTTTTCTTTCTTCAGCAATAAATTTACCGATCTTAATTTGATCCATAGGTTCGTGTCCTCCTTTCCGGATTTATTGTATGGATTTCCATTTTGTTTTTACACCCACGGAACGTAGAATATGGTGAATTTTAGCGGTTTCTACGCCACGTAGAGTTGTAATTTATTTAGGAAAATTCAAATTTATCGAACTGATATCATTTTCAATTCTTCATTTAATATACAACTTTTACCTCAATTTTTCAATTCCTCTGTGCAGTCTACTTAAGTCTTTACTCTGTGTACTCTTCTTTTCCCCTACTCTACAGAAGTACTTCCTCTGTTGAAAAACCGTATCATATCCTATAGAAATTCCCCTATTATGAAAATCATCATCAAAAGACACCTATACCCCACTTGCCGACTATCGACTTGCCAAGTGACTTACAATCGAGCAAGCTAAAGCATACTCGATTACGCAACCGAATAGCTCAAAGCAAGCTTTTCGCTATTCTTGCGCCCTGCAAATGAAACTTTATGCGAGCATAGTTTCACTTGCAGGGCTTTTGCTATATATTAAAAGGATGGTACAATTACCATCCTTTACATACACTCCAACGAACCTTATTTTTGATGCTCCCCTTCCAGAATCCATCCGCTTCGCGTCTGTCGTAGCTTACGCTACTTCTGATTCTGTTAGGATTGCGCCAGGAAAAGTAAATACTCGCTTCGCTCGTGCTTCCTTTTCCTCCCGGCGCAATCTATTTATGATACGGTTCATTTCCCAATATTCTATAACTTCTATAAATCTGTTCAAGCAATACCACTCTCATAAGCTGATGTGGAAATGTCATCTTCGAGAAGCTAAGCTTATAGTCAGCCCTGTTCTTCACTTCGTCAGATAATCCCAAAGAACCACCTATGATAAATGTGATATGTCCCTTACCAGATACACCTATCTGATTTATCTTCTTTGACAACTCCACTGAATCCAGCATCTTTCCTTCTATCTCAAGAGTGATAACATAAGAATCATCCTTCAGATTAGCTAGTATACGCTTGCCTTCCTTATCCCTAATCATACGCTCCTCTGTCTCAGACGCACCATCAGGCGTTTTCTCATCTGCCACCTCTACTATATCAAGCTTCACATAGCGGCCAAGACGCTTTGCATACTCATCTATAGCCATAGTGAAGTACTTTTCCTTTATCTTTCCTACTGTCAGTAATGTAATCTTCATTTATTTTACCTCTGCCTTTTATTATCAAATGTATCCTTAATATGCTCATCATACCACACATTTTCGTCCTTTTAAAGCAATAATAAATCCTGGAAGACGTTTACACAGACTCCCAGGATTTAATCACTTTAGATAAATATTCCGTTATTCTAGATATTTACATGTTTTTAATCATCTTTGCCAGTTCTTCCATAGTCATATCTTCATTCTGAAGAATATCTCTTACTCTCATGCCACCACAGCATGTAGATGATACTTCCATATCTTCATTTCTATCGTTAACTACGGCACTAGTTTCTAGTATTTCATCCAAAAGTCCCTCTAACCTATCCTCTGCATCTTCATCTCGTTCTCTTGGTTGTATAGGTGTTGGTCTACCTATTTGCCCTGGTCTATTATCCATTCCTGGTCTATTTCCCGGATTAGGTCCTGGCATCGGTCTTCCACCCGGTCCTGGCATTGGTCTTCCACCTGGCCCTGGCATTGGCATCGGTTCAGGTCTATTTACTGGTATACATATCTGGTCACCTATCTGCAGATTATAAATGTTTACATTAGAGTTGGCTCGCATAATATCATTTACAGTCACATTATAGTGACGGCTAAGTAAGTACAACGAATCTCCCCTTTTTATAGTGTGTACTATACCATTACATCTTCTGCAGGTACAAATATTTCCAAAATATTCTGCCATATATATATAGCTCCATATGCTTTCTATATATACTATGCAGTTTGTAATATGTTGTGATTCGCTTACTAGCTATGCCTATTCATTGCTACTTACAGTCTTTAGATTAGCATCTATCTTAGCTGCCAGTTCTTTCATCTTGGTTTCATCTACCTTACATACCTTTCTATCGTATGTATAGAAACCATTTACTTCATCCTCCACATCACTTAACTGAGTATACACAGAACCACATGCCCCCTTCTCTACCAATGGTACTACAAGTTCCTCATATCGAGCTATTATAGAGTCTGTAAGCTCATCTGTGTCCTTACATCCACCATATCCATAGCTAGCATACTTAGCATATACATGGTCATCTACTGCATATGTATAACCACCAAACTCTGATAAAAACCATGGTCTCTTATCTGGTTGTGGACGCTTATCGCTAAAATATATATGATAGCTATCAAAGTCACTGTCTTTCTGTGCGAACCATCCCGATGTCGAATCATACAATCTAGTACTGTCCAATTCCTTTGCTAAGGCATACATCTTATCACTGTCAAACTGGCCCCAGCCCTCATTAAAGATAGTATATGCGATTATGCATGGATGATTATACAGATGATGTATCTCATCTGTCATATGCTTAACAAAGATTTCCTTTGTTTCTTTTGACACCATACGTTTTGTGTCATCGCTCTTATCCATACCTATAGTTGGTAGAGCTGTATCTCTTATGAAACTGTATTTGCCATTATTGACCATATCCTGCATAACTAGCATTCCATGCTTGTCACAATAGTAATAAAATGCCTCAGGCTCTACCTTTATGTGCTTTCTAAGCATATTTATACCAAGTGTCTTCATACGAAGGATATCTCTCTCGTACTCTTCCTCCTCAGCTGGCAAGAAGATTCCATCAGGATAATACCCTTGGTCTAGTACACCATTCATATATATAGGCTTACCATTCAAGCACACCCTGTTTATTCCGTTTATTTCCTTAACTTCTATCTGTCTAAGTCCGAAATATGTCTCTACCTGATCCTGTCCCATCTGCACCCACGCCATATATATATGTGGTTCTTCCACGCTCCATAGCTTAGGGTTATATGCTGACATATCCACATAATGCTCATTTCCAGTGAAGCTCTCCGTTATGATATTACCATCATCTAACTCTATCTGGATAGTTTTTATAAGTTCGTTTGTAACTGCATGATTTGATGCCATTTTTATACTACATCTACTGGTCACTTCCACCTTTATACCTTTCATATCTGGTGTAAGCTTTATGTTCTCTATATATTGCTCTGGCACCTGCTCCATCCACACGTTCTGCCATATACCACTGACAGGTGTATACCACATACCACCACGCTTCTTAGTTTGCTTGCCGTATGGATATTTCTTGGATAATGTATCTGTTACCTTTACTATCAACTGATTTTCCTTATCCATCGCATCTGTTATATCCATAGAAAATGGCAAATATCCACCTTCATGCTTACCTACAAGCTGTCCATTTACATATACCTCTGCAAGCTGGTCTACTGCGCCAAAATGTATTAAAGTTCTCTTACCCTCTGTCTTATATTCTTCAAAACTGCACTTATATACCAGCTTATTCCCTACCTTTTTTCCATACTCTGATAATAGAGACTGTGGTGGAAATGGCATCTTTATATAGCTGTCATTAAGAGTCCAACCATCCTTTAAGAGTTTGTATTCTCGTCTTCTCATCTGTGGTCTTGGGTAGCTTTCCCAGCTATCATCACCTTTTTTAATACGTTCTCCTGATTCAGTATACAAATCATAATGGCCATCTCGCATCATCTTAAATACGAAATACAAAACTAATAAGCATAATGCCGCCAATACAAATGCGCCTGCAAATATTCTCTCATCTGGAAGGAATGATGTTGTACCATCATTATTCACAATCTGTTTAGCATCCTTTAAAATAGCTGCACCTATGGCAGGTCCTATAACACCCGGTATAAGCACCTGTGCTATAATTCGTACACCTTGGAACTGGCCACCCTTATTCTCTGGTATCTTACTTTTAATCATAGCTCCAAATATAGCCATTCCAGTCAGATAGCCCGACATCATAAGAAGTGAACCTATAAATACTATCCATGTATCTTTTCCAATAAACAAAAGCACATAACCAGCCATCAGCATTACGATAGTCGGCAACACTGACATCTTAAAGCCTAGCATATCAAATAGCTTACCATACACTGCTGTTACAATCGCTGCTATTATAATAGCCGGTGCCATTATCAGAACATAGTCCGCCATACCTAAGCCTTTTTCATAATACAATATAAGGTACGGCATAAATATGTTAATAGATATACCAAATACGGCAAATGCTACTAAAACTACATATAATAGCTTATTCTCCTTTATAACGGTCGGTCTAAAGCTATATGCCAAAGTCTCAAAGTATCCGGCTCTTTTCTCCTTTTTTATATCTTCCTTGTCTTCTATAAGGAAGATGCCCATAGCTCCTACTATAAGCACTACTGCACCTATGATGATAAATATAAGTGTCCAGCTTTCCTTCTTATCTAGGTTAAATGCCATGAATCCGCCAAATACCACTAATATGGACACAAGTGGCATCATTGCATTAATGCCTTCTATCTTACCTCGGTTATTGTCATTGCCCCAGTCTGTCATCCATGCATTAAATGCTGCATCATTGGCAGTAGAACCTAAGAATGTCATGAGACAATCAAGAAGTATAACTAAGGTCACGCCTAAAGACATAGCCCCTACAACACTTCCAGTCATAGGCTCTAATACATCTACTCTCACCAATGAAAATGCTAATATAGATATGCCCCACAAAATGTAACCACCACACATAAACAGCTTTCGCTTACGCAGATAATCAGACAATGCTCCCATAAGTATTGTGGTAAGTGTGGCTGCCACTGCACTAGCCCCTACCATAAGGGATATATCTGACGCTGTAGCATTAAACATCTTGTATATAAAGACATTTAGATACATATTTTCTACAACCCAAGCCACCTGACCTATCAATCCAAATATAGTCAGTGCCAGCCAGAATTTCTTTGTCGTCTTCTGTTCCATATTCATTTTCTCCTTTGATTTACGTTCATAGTTATATTCATTATATCATATTTTTTATGATAATTCTAGACAGAGAAAAAGTAGCCTATACTTATACTAGTAAAATTGTGATGTTCAGGGTATTATCAGATATATTCCTTCAGAGGATGACCAGAAATTATAGATTGCTGAAATTATTATTCTCGAACATTTTTTCGTGCATTTTCATTATAACAAACAAGTGTTTGATTATTTACCCATAATATGGTATAATATTCTTATGAAGTGCTATCAAGTACGGTAGGACGGTTGCCCTCCTCTAGAGAGACTGAACTCTATATATTACATAGAAATCTCTTCGGAGAAATGCACTGTAAAGGAGGGATGATTGCATGGTAACTATTGAAATTCTTTTAAGTTTTTCTCTTGTTCTTGCAACATTTACTGGTGGAGCTTATGCTTTAGGTTTTACTATAGGTAAACTTTCCAGTAAACGAAAATAACCGCCCTAGCCTGGAAACTAAGCGGTTATTTTCAAAATAACTTATTATTCAGGGCAACCGTTCTACTCGGTAGCACTTCTTTCATCTTCAATATAACACATCAATATGGCGTTTTCAACTAGTTTTTGCTCATTGTTTTGCCATATCTTTTACTCATTATTAGATATATTTTCCACAGCCCTTGCAATACTGAGTATGGTTCTCATTTGTAGAACCACACTTATTGCAAACCCAGCTTCCATCACTGTTTTTCTTCACTTCTTCCTTAGGCATTATGTATATTTCTTCCTGCTTCTCTTCTTTTTTCTCTTCTACCTTTGGCATACCGCACATCTTATTTCTCATAGCCTGTGCACATTCAACTATCTCGCCAACACCGTATGCTAATAAGTATAAAAGTGATGTTAAGATAGTGTTTATACCTGAATTTATGTACAGTTTACATCCGAATAAGTGTGCATCACATTCTATTGCAGCTTGTGTATTGTCATAAACCAATAAACCATACCAATCCAAATCTCCTGGTGATTGGAACAAGAAGTTATAAATACCAAGCAGAATCTTTATAATGCCAATACATAATGTGACATAGAATAGTATTTTAAATACTTTCTTAATTGTCTGACCAACTTTTTCAAATATAGTATTTTCCATAATTTTATCCTCCGTTTATCCCTATATTTATTACTTTACTAGTGTAGCATAATTAAGTGGTCTGTGCAATAATTTGTTAACTAAAGTGTTATAAAAATGCAAATAAAAAGAAGCCTCTAAAGGCTTCTTTTTGCTTTCATTTCTTGCTACTCGTCCCAGTTGTGCCAAACATTTTGCACATCGTCATCTTCATCGAGTAAGTCTAATATTCTGTTAATCTTCTTGATATCATCATCTGATGTAAGCTCTACATAGTTCTGTGGAATCATAGCTACTTCTGCTGATACCATCTTGATGCCTTCCTTCTCCAATGCCTGACGTACTGTCTCGCAATCTTCTGGAGCTGTTAAGATCTCGAAGCTATCCTCTTCTTCTGCGAAGTCCTCTGCGCCTGCATCGAGAGCTGTCATCATTACTGTATCTGCGTCTAAGTCGCATTCTTCCTTATCTATGATGATCTGGCCCTTCTTGTCGAACATATAAGATACACAGCCTGATGTTCCTACATTTCCACCACCCTTTGTGAATGCGTTTCGAACATTTGAAGCTGTTCTGTTTCTGTTATCTGTAAGTGCCTCTACGATGATAGCTGTACCATTTGGACCGTATCCTTCATATGTTACGTTCTCGTAATTTACTGAACCTGCATCACCAGCAGCCTTCTTGATACCTCTGTCGATTGTATCGTTTGGCATGTTGTTTGACTTAGCCTTTGCGATAACTGCTGCAAGCTTTGAGTTATTAGCAGGGTCTGGACCACCCTCCTTAACTGCTACTGCGATTTCACGACCGATGATTGTGAATATCTTACCCTTTGCAGCGTCGTTCTTCTCCTTCTTATGCTTAATGTTTGCAAATTTTGAATGTCCTGACATTTCTCTAGTCTCCTTTATTCTTCTTTTTCTTCAATATCATTTTCAATCCTTGTTACTTTAACAATAGATATCATCTTGCCCTCTATGGCAAGTACCTCATATTTTAACTGGTTCACAACCAGCTCTATATGGTCATCCTCAGACGGAATACGCTCAAGCTTACTTATGAGATATCCATTTAACGTATCGTAATCTTCTTCATCAAACGATACATCCAACTCGTCTTCTATATCACTTAATGATGTCATACCTTTGATAATATACGTTCCATCTTCCTGATGTACAATATTATGTTCTTCCTCATCATATTCATCGAAGATATTTCCAACGATTTCCTCTAAGATGTCCTCCATAGTCAATATACCAGCCATCTGACCATACTCATCTATGACTATAACCATATGGTTCTTCTCACTTTGCATTTCACTAAACAATGCATCAATGCTTCTAGTCTCTGGTATAAACTTAGGCTCTCTGATAATATCATTGAGTTCCTTTACCGGCACATTTTCATTGCCACCCATCTTGTAGCATGTAAATGCATCTCTGATATGAAGAATACCTATAACATTATCTATATCCTCATCATATACAGGGAATCTTGAATTATTCTCACTGATAATAAACTCAATAGCCTCTGACAATGTCATATTACCATCTATAGCAACGACATTAGTCCTATGTGTCATTATCTCAGAAGCTACCTTTTCATCCATCTCTATGATGTTTGATATCATCTCAGCTTCCTGTTCTTCTAAAACACCTTGCTCCTGACCTTCATTTACTATAGATATAATCTCTTCCTCTGTAACATGCTCCACATCTTCACTATAATCAATATGACATATAGCTAAAATAAGCTTCGCTACAAATATAACTGTCGCTGATATCGGCGTGAATACCCCTATAAATACATTAACTACATTCACAAGTCTTCTCGCCCACTTCTCCGGCGCTTTTCTGCTAATCATCTGTGGTACGATTATGCCGATAGATATAAGCAATATAAGCAGTATCAATACAACTATCGTATACGAGATACATTTTATAGCCATATCATTTGCACCTTGGAAATTGTTTAGCAGAGTCTTAATAAGCAGCTTGCTATATATAGGCACCTGATATAAACCTACTATAACTGAGAACACAGTGCTCATTACCTGTACTGTGGTTATAAATGCTCTAGGCTTATCTACTATCTTTAGAAGCTTGCCTGCACATTTATCTCCTTCTCCAGCCTTATTCTCAAGGTCAGCCTGAATTAAATCCTGCGTCGCCTCACCAAAACAATACATTATAAAATTGATTGCTAAAAAAACTACAAATAAAATTAACCCTGGTATGGGACTACTGTCCATTATACACTCAGTCTCCTCTCATGTTTAGATTATAAATAGAAATAACTATCCAAAAATCAAACCTACTTAGCTTGATTTCTGAATAGTTATACCATATTTTGTCCTATTAAGTCAACCATTGCCCTAGTTAAGCTCCAAGCTTATGAGCAATGCCTTATTTACAGTGTCCATAATCTGCCCATCAAGATGACATACCTTATCCTTCAGACGCTTCTTGTCAATCGTTCTAAGTTGTTCCAGTAATATAACCGAATCCTTTACTATATCATACTCCTGGCAATTCAATTCGATGTGAGTTGGCAATTTTGCCTTGTGCATCTTGCTAGTTATTGCAGCCACGATGATAGTCGGACTATGCTTATTACCTGTATCATTTTGTATAACAAGTACCGGTCTAACGCCTCCTTGTTCAGAGCCTATAACTGGTCTTAAATCTGCGTAATATACGTCGCCTCTTTTTATATTCACCTTAACACCCCTGATAAATATGTATATATTTGTTTTGTTATACTCATTATCTCCGGGTATTTTAATATTATACACTTATATTTACATTAAATCTCATATTCATCTATAAAATAATCCTTCATACAGATTACTTTACCATCTTGGTAATAAACTCTAGGTATTCTCTTTCCTATGTTACATACGAATTCATAGTTAAAAGTTTCCGCCAGTTCTGCCAGCTCCTCTACGCTTATACGTTCATCACCATCTCTACCTACCAGAGTAACTACGTCACCTTCTTTTACGTCCAAACCAGTCACATCCACCATAAACTGATCCATGCATACTCTACCCAGTATTGGACACTTTCTACCATTTATAAGCACATAACCCTTATTTGACAGGTTTCTAGGATATCCATCACCGTATCCTACAGGTATAGTAGCAACCTTAGTTTCTCTGTCGGTTACAAATGTTCCACCATAGCTAATTCCTGTACCTGCTGGCACATTCTTTACATATATTACATGACTTTTAAGTTCCATAGCTGGATATAGCTTGACAGCATCCCTATTCACTTCATCTGAAGGATATAATCCATACAATGCAATACCTGCACGAACCTCTGTCTTATTAGCAAGTGGCATATCTATGATACCTGCACTATTTGAACAATGCACCAACTTTATATCCACATCATTATCCTTAAGACTCTGCACAAATGCCTCAAAGCTTTCTAACTGACTATTTGCCTTTGTTTTATCTGCGCTATCTGATGATACAAAATGTGTAAATATACCTTCTATCTCCACGTTAGGAAGCTTAGAAATACTTTTTATAACCTCTATATTTTCGTCGCATATTCCAAATCCGATACGACTCATACCTGTATCTATCTTTATATGTATCTTTGCTATCTTACCTATGCCTACTGCCACATCTGATATAGCTTTTGCCATCTCATATTGAAATACAGTCATACGCACATCATTTAAGATTGCATCCTCAATACGTTTTTCATAGATAAATCCCAATATGTATATAGGCTTCTTAATGTTATGCCTTCTGAGATTTAGAGCCTCATCTATTGTAGCCACTGCGTATGCTGCTACCTGATCATCTATGATTCTTGCGATAGGCACTGCACCATGACCATAACCGTCTGTCTTTATAACCGCTACCATCTGTGTGCCTGCTACTGTATTTTCCTTAAGATTTTTAACATTTGTATATATGTTATCAAGATTAATACTTGCATACACTCTATAATACTTGTCTATACTTTCCATTTTCTATGGCTCCTTATTGTATCTAAATTCACTCTATATTACTTAGATATACTTGTTTCCTACTTTATCTAATATATCTGATGCGTTTACAGCAGTCTGTCCCTTTTCGTCTGTCGCCATATCTCCAGCTCTTCCGTGTAGATAAGCAGCTACAGCCGCACCGAGATACATCCTGTCTGCATCCTTTTCATTGCTGATTGCATACTCTGGTATATTGCCAATATTTATTCCACCTGACACTGCTGCTCCTATCATACCTGCCAGTATATCTCCTGAGCCACCTGTTGCCATTCCAGCATTACCAGTAGTATTTATGCACACCCTATTATGGCACTTATCATCATAAGTTTCAATACCAAATGTAACCGTGGTTGCATCCTTTACTACCATAGTCACATGATTAGCTTTTGCATATGCACCCATAATGCCCACTACATTCTTGGCTACTTCATCTGGAGTTTTATCAACCAATCTAGCTGCCTCTCCTATATGTGGCGTTAATATAGTATAATCATGATACAAATCCTCTAATTCTCTATGCTCAGATATAATATTAAGACCGTCTGCATCTATAATAATTGGTTTATTTTTTTCCTTTGTGCACATCATAGATGCCTTTAAGAGTACATAAGACTCCTCTGTTTTAGATAGCCCCGGTCCTATAACGACTGCATCTGCCCATGCGACATCATTTGCTATCATACTTTCCAACGAACTTGGTTCCTCCTCAGTTCTATATGTAGATATCATAGCTTCTGGTAGTTTCTCATATATTAAATTCCTATTATTAACATGTGTTACCAACCTAACCAAGCCACTACCAAGCCTATATGCAGCCGCCGCAGCAAAATAAGCAGCTCCATACACATTTTTTGAACCACTCACCACTAAAACTTTACCGTAGTTTCCTTTGTTGGTACGTTGTTTTCTCTCATATATACCAGCTATATCCATATTTTCAACGCTATAGCATATATCACTTTTTTCTAATCCTATTTGGTACGCTTTTTCAGGGAAACCAATGTTTTTTTCTAATATTTCGCCTGCATATTCCCTTCCCTTATATAGCCATAATCCTGTTTTTTCTACTCCGAATGTGAAAGTTTTTGTCGCATGAATGGCAACTCCCAACACCTGACCTGTATCAGCTTCTAATCCCGATGGAATATCTAATGAAAATACAACTTTTCCAGTTCCATTTACAGCTTCTATAACATCTCTATATATGCCTTCAACCGGTCTTGTCAGACCAATACCAAACATGGCATCAACTATTAGCTCATATTGTGAGAGTTTTGATATCAATACACCCCTATCCATAATATATGACCCATTTTTGTCCATTGTCACATATTTCTCTGTGGACTTACCACATATAGTCAGATTATCTATCTGCACATTACATTCAATGGCTATATTTTTCTGATTTATCCATTCTTCTGTAGCTTTATCTTCATTGCCAACTACTAGCACATCAGCCTTATATCCCTCTATCTTCAGCATTCTAGCCAATGCTATTCCATCGGCGCCATTGTTACCTGTTCCGCAGATACATACGAAGCTTTTGCTTTTATCTATATGCTCACATATATATTGGCACACTGAAAAGGCTGCTCGCTCCATCAATACCATAGATGGTATTCCTACCTTATCTATAGTATATCTATCTACATTTTTCATTTTGCTACCATACACAATCCTTTTCATATAGCTTCATACCTCTTTTAATTGTAATACTAACCTTCTACAATAGCTATTGCTTCTACCAACTCATCTGTATTAGATATGCTTACGTGTACTGATGTTGCTTGTAAATTATCGTATTTTTCCTTTGCTCCTCTATACAGATTGACATAAGGCTTACCTAATTCATCCCTAAGAACCTCGATATCCTTAGCTTCAAAACCACGAAAGCCTGTTCCAAAAGCCTTTGCCACAGACTCCTTTACTGCAAAATTCCCAGCAAGTTTAGAAGCCTTCCCCGAACACATAGAAATCTCCGCATCTGTATAGTATTTCTTCAAAAAAGACTCTTTTTCACAAGCCATTTTTACACGTTTAATCTCTATTAAATCATTTCCTATACCTAATATCATTCACTACTCCTGCTCGCGATATTTTCTATATTCATTGATAATATCACTATCAAACATATCGCTTAAGTACTTTTCCATTCTGGCGTTATTTTCCTTTTTCTTCTGTAGAATTAGAACACGCTCTTTTAATTCAGCTCTCGTCTCGTTTATCCATTCCTCAAGCTCGTCTATTTCTTCTTGACTATCATCTAACACATCAATCATTTCACTCATACTTTCAAGGGCAAGTCGAGCATTAATATCTGCCATACTTGATGGAATATCTAACTCCTCATCCTCCAAAAGAATCAGCTTATCATTGATTTCCTCTATAAGTTCTTTACTTTTTTGCACTTTTTTTCTAGCTCGACTCTCATCAGGAGAATCCATATTTGCCATAATCTCAGCCATAAGCTGCTTTTTAAGCTTTTTCAAGTCCTTCATATCATTGTTAATTCTTCCCTGACTTTTGAGAACCTTGTTAAGCTCCTTCTCTAATTTAGCTATCTCGTCAGATTTATCCTCATTATTAAAAATGGCCTGCCACTTCACATCCAACGTCAATATAGGCAACTTACATCTTTTTATCTTCTCCAATATATCATCTATATCTATGTATTCTTCTCTATCCCTCTTTCTAGACATACGCACACCTCCTTAACTATCTAAGGTATCTCCATTTTCCAACATATACGATATACGCATAAGGCTCTCTGATAAATGAACACTTTCAACTATAACATTATCAGGAACATTTAAATCTGTATGGGCAAAATTCCAAAAAGCCTTAACACCCAATCTGGCCAATCTTTCAGCCACATTAACTGCCTGTGTCTTAGGTATGGTAAGTGCCACAATATCTATCTGATGTTCCATCGCAAATTCTTCTATTTCATCAAGATTTCTAACCTCTATACCTCTTATAGAAGACCCCTTCAGCTTAGGATTTATATCAAATATACCTTCGATGATAAAACCTCTCTTCTCAAAATTGGCATAATTAGCTATCGCACGGCCTAGATTACCAGCTCCTATTATAACTACTGTATGTTTCTTATCCAAGCCTAGAATCTTACCTATCTCATTATATAGCATCTTCACGTTATAACCATAGCCCTGCTGACCAAAACCGCCGAAATTGTTAAGGTCCTGACGTATCTGTGAAGCTGTAACTCGCATACGTCTACTAAGTTCCTTCGACGAAATACGCTCCACACCTATCTCTATCAATTCTCCCAAATGTCTATAATATCTAGGTAATCTTTTTATAACCGCATTAGAAATCTTATTCTCTGTCATATATCCTCCTAAAGGCTACAAGCCTGCCTCCCCTTCCTACAACTACATCTTCATTAATTATAAACTTATCACTTCAGATTGTCAAATAATTAACGCATCTTCTCGACATTATGGCGAAAATATGGTACTCTAAAATGAGTTTAATGAATACTTTATGTTGATATTTAGCAGGAGCCGTTATGAAAAATAAAGTTAAAATGGTTTGCCAAAAGTCACTTATTTCAAGCTCCAAATGGCTTACATATAGTGTCTTTTCTATGGCAATAGCCATTATCCTACTTGTTATGTCGCAGACTATTCTAAAGGATATTGTGACCGTTTATACAGATTCCCAATCTAATAACTCTACTTACCTTAGCTTCAATACTAGCTACGCTAAAGTAGGGTCTCCTTTAATTGTCTCTATTCATAATGCAGACTACGATCCCAACTCTATACGTTATGTATGGACTGTAGACGGAAGAGTAATTAACAACGACTCTAATACTTTCATTCCTGCAACAAATGATTTAGAGAAATTTATCTCGGTTAAAGTTACATATAACGAGACAGAATCTATAAGTACCTCCATTTACTGTAGCAAATTGCCTGTCATCTATATTAGCACAGATGGTTCATCCATTAGTACGACTGGTGAAGATGCGCACATAAATATGCAAGGCTCTCCGTTTTACTCCTACGACAGTACTCAGCTATACAATGGTGATGCTTCCATAAAGTCAGAGAACAGTTCCACAAGAAATAATAATAAAGACAATTACACCATATCATTAAACAAATCCTGCAATATGCTTGATATGGGCACTGGAAAGAATTGGTTACTCTTATCCAAAAATATAGATTCAAGCCTTATACGTAGCAAGCTTATGTATGACCTATCATCTAAGTTAAATATGAAAAACACTAAAGAAATGATGCATGTTGTATTAATTCACAACAATACATACAAAGGCATTTACCTACTAAGCGAACCTACTATAATCGACGAAACTAAGGTAGACATATATGATTGGGAGCATTTAGCCCTAAAAGCTGCCGAACTGATTGTTGCTGCCAAGAAGGAAACCTCTATTATAAATGATGTCACTGCAGACTTTATAGAAACTGAATTAGCCTACGCTTTAATGGCTGATTTAAGTTGGCTTTCCTCTCCATATAAGTTTACTTATCAAAATGCTACATATGATATGAGAAAATATGTAGACATACCAAACCTAACAGGTGGATTTATACTTTCTTTGGATAATAGTATAAAAAGGACAAAATCCCCTATTATTACCAACTATCAGCAACCTTTTGTAATATTTGAACCAGAAAATGCTGCTACAAATGAAGAATTATATAACTATATAAATAAATACATACAAACATTTGAATACGCACTACATAGTCCTGATTTCATTTACCGCAATAATGACAATCATTATTCAGGAACTGGTCTGTACTACGACTGGAATACTGGCTGGGTAAGACAACAATCCTTAGTCAAATACAACGATACTGACCGAGAAAACATTCATTATAGCTCCATCATCCAATTAGATTCTTTGGTAGATAACTGGATCTTATGCGAGTTATCTATGAATTATAGAGCTATGAATCATGATTTATATATAGCAAAGGACCTTGACGCTCTCGGATATATATGTACCCTACAGGACTTTGATAGCGCTTTTGGCAATAAAAACGTTCCTTCCACAGATATATATTTCCCTGAAGAATGGCAAACATGCCTTAACTACTTTACTATAGATAACTACTCACAATCTGAGCAATGGAATCGTTATCTTATTAAAGACCCTTACTTTTTGCTAAAGGTATACGAAAGATACAATACCATACGCCCTACTCTTATAGAGGATATGATAAAAAAAGGTGGCTCAATTGACCAGTACAAGTCATATTTATATGAAGCTTCCCTAAGAGATAACAAAGAATTAAATGTACAATCTACGACAGCGGCAATTGATGATTTATACCATTTCATCGCCACTCGAATATTATGGCTAGATGCACAGTTTGCTTCCTTTGACACACTGATAAATTCACTAGGTGCATATCAAGCTTCTAATAATATATCAGTAAAAAGTATAACAGAAAACAATGATGGTACCTATACTATCACTGCTTCTACTAATGATATTAAGGTATGTGCTATTACCTTTTTAATCAATGGCACAAATGTACTTACTGCCAAGGTCACAAATGGTATTGCAACTGTTACAACTGACAAAATCAACAATACAATGACCAATATCGTTGTATTACTTGGAAAAGACACAACGAATGATTATATAAGTAAATTAACAAACTACCGTCTATTTGGAGGTGAGTATGACAATAAATAATATAGCAAAAATATTTCCAATGCTAAACTTACCAGAAGGTATAAAAACAACTACAAATGTCTACTCCGAAATAGCCTTAACACTGGCTGCAATATTCGGTATCATGTCTATTTGCTTTTTTATAAAACATATAAAAAGCAAGCGTAATCACTATTAGGAGGTATATATGACAAACAGTAGATATGAAATAAAATACCTCATTACAAAAGCTGACGCTATAGACCTGTATAATAAACTTAAATTTATTATGTGCGAAGATGAACACTGTGACGAAAACGGTCAGTACTTTGTTCGTAGCATATATTATGACAACATATATAATTCGGCCTATAGTTCAAAGAAAAATGGTGAAAATAACCAAACTAAATATAGAATACGCGCTTACAATATGTCTGATGACATTATCTTATTTGAAAAGAAAATAAAATCTAATAATAAGATAAGTAAAACTGCTCTTCAGCTTAGAAGATATCAATATGAACAGATTTTAGCTAAAAACTATGATATATTAGAACAGATGAATATACCATTAGCTTCAGAAATCTACGGCTTACATACATCTACTAATTTGCAGCCCAGCATAATGGTTGAATACAATCGAGTGGCATTAACCCACCCACTGTCTAATACACGAATTACTTTTGATAGCCAATTACGTGCAGTTATAGACTCTTTTGATATATTTGATGAAGATGCATATACATATCCCATATTTCCAAACGGTAGCGTAATACTGGAAATAAAATATGATAATGTACTCCCTGCACATATCTCATCAATCCTTAGTACTATCGCAGGCGAGAAAACATCTTTATCAAAATTCGGTATGTGCAAAGACGTATTATCAACATTAAATCTAACAAAACGTTTAACACCAAATCAAGTCAGATTATAAACAATTAACTAATATATAGGAGGATACTATGAGTTTTAAAGATATTATTACAGAAATATTTAAACAAGGAGCGCTTTCACCTAATCTATCAACACCTTACATTATCACTACTTTGGTTGTAGCCTTGCTATGCTCTTCCATTATTTTTATAATGTATAAACTGTTTTACAGAGGTGCTGTATATAGCAACAATTTTAATATACTAAATGTAATGCTCTGTTTAGTTACTGCATTTGTTATAACTACTATCAGTTCAAATATCGTTCTTTCCCTTGGTATGGTAGGCGCTCTATCTATTGTTAGATTTCGCTCATCCATCAAAGATCCTTTAGATATCGGCTTCTTATTTTGGTCTATAGCAGCTGGAATCACTACTGGAGCTGGATTATATGCATTTGCTATTATTTCTACATTGATGGTTGCCGCTGTATATATGCTCTTTTGTGTACTTTCCACAGGTTCACATACATACCTTCTTGTAATCAAGTACTTTGATGCCGCAGATGAATCAGTTAGAAACGAACTAATTGATATAAAAAATACCTTAAAAAGTAAAACTTCACACAGAGGAAAGACAGAGCTAACCTTGCAAGTATCTATAAGTAAGCACTCCAATACAGAATTTGTAAACCGCATTAGTGAACTTGAAGGCGTAGAATCCGCTATGCTTATTGAATACACTGGCGACTATATTTAACAACAAAGCACCCGTCATTATGACGGGTGCAATTTTATTCATATTAGAGGGTAATGCCGATACGCTCACATGTTGTACTAATTACTTCAAGAAGCTCCTCATCTGTGATAACTGTTACTCTACCACTTTCGTATTCCTCATCTACCCAATTCTTTACTTCCTTAACCAGCTCTGACTGCTTGTCCACCTTCTTATCATCCTTAAGCTTAAAGTATGTGTTAATCCAGTGTGCAATACCAGCAAGTCCTGAAGTGTTAGATACCGCTACAAGTACTGGTCTATTAAGTATCTTCTCTGTATCGAAGATATTGTAAATCTCCTCATTCTTTAAAAGACCATCTGCATGTATACCTGCTCTAGTTACATTGAAAGCTGAACCTACAAATGGTGTTCTAGAAGGTACCTTATATCCTATTTCTTTTTCGTAGTACTCTGCCATCTCTGTGATAACCTCTGGCTTCATACCATCCATTGTACCACGAAGCTGTGCATACTCAAATACCATCGCCTCAAGTGGTGTATTACCAGTTCTCTCACCGATACCAAATAATGAACAGTTAACTCCGCTGGCACCATATAACCAAGCTGTTGTTGAATTTGTAACAGCCTTGTAGAAGTCATTATGACCATGCCACTCTATCTGCTCACTAGGCACTCCACCATGTGTCTTAAGACCATATATAATACCCTGAACAGAACGTGGGATAACAGCTCCTGAGAAGTTAACGCCGTAACCCATTGTATCACAGGCACGAATCTTCACTGGTATACCATACTCATCCTGAAGTTTCATAAGCTCTAAACAGAATGGAATAACGAATCCGTGTATATCAGAACGTGTAATATCCTCAAGGTGACATCTAGGTGCAACACCTGTCTCAAGACATTCTCTTACAACGCTTAAATAATGATCCATACATTCTTTTCTGCTCATCTTCATCTTATAGAATATATGGTAATCTGAACAGCTAACTAAGATACCTGTCTCCTTAATACCTAAATCCTTTACTAACTCGAAATCCTTCTTACTTGCTCTTATCCAGCTAGTAACTTCTGGGAACTCATATCCTCTCTCCATACACTTATATACTGCATCTCTGTCCTTCTTGCTATAAAGGAAGAACTCTGATGCTCTGATAATTCCCTTTGGGCCACCCAAATCATGGAAATAATCAAATAATCTTACAATCTGCTCTGCTGTATATGGCGCTCTAGACTGCTGACCATCTCTGAATGTTGTATCTGTTATCCATATATTGTCTGGCATACAATGTGGAACAATTCTATCATTAAATGCTATTTTTGGTACTTCTGTATATGGAAAAAGATTTCTAAAAGTATTTGGCTCTTTCACATCTACCAAATGATAGATAGGCTCCTCCAATCTCAACAGGTTTGTATGTGTATCCATATTAACTCTTCTATTTTCCATAGTTATCTCCTTCCAGTGCTCCTAATTTTTATCTACACTATTTTATACAAATTTTCTATTTTTGTCAACGATTTATTGCACTAAAGTTTCAAAGTTGTTACATTAAATATCATTTCTGACACTATCCCAATTCTGATAATCTTTTCAAGCTATTATATCTGTCGTCAACTTCATTTTGAATCTTTGTAACTATATCAGTATACTCAGGCTTTCCTAGATGCTTAGTTCTACCCATCATGACAAGCCAATCCTTAACCGGCACTTTCTTTCCTACTTTATCTGGTTCATAGGATAATCTTACCTTTCCACGCTCTATCTCATACAGTGGAAAATAACAGCTATTGACTGCTGCCTCAATGACCTTTCTCTCTGTAGCTGGCTTATCATTCCAGTTGAGCGGACAAGCAGATATTGCCTTAACATAGGCTGTACCTGTTGTTTTAGCATAATGAGCTGCCTTAGCTGCCTTCTTCATAAAATCAACAGGATTAGACTCTGCTACTGTTGCCACATAAGGCATACCTGTGGACGCCATAATACGTGGCATATCTTTGTGAAAAAATGTTTTTCCATACTGTTCCTTACCAATGTGTGATGTTGCGCTCCTAGCACCCATAGGCGTAGAATATGATAGCTGATAGCCCGTATTCATATATCCACCATTGTCGTACTCAAATATCAATAATCTATGACCTCTTAACGCTGTTCCTAATGCTGAGCCCATACCAATATCCATACCACCATCACCTGTTACCATTATGAACATAATGTCCCCTGGTGGTATCTCTCCCTTTTGCTGTTTTCTATAACACACCTCAGCTACACCACTTAGAGTCGCTGCACCATTTTGAAACAAATTGTGAACATAAGGCACCCTAAAACTGGTTCTTGGATATGCTGTAGTAACTATCATCGCACATCCTGTCTGAAATAGAAATACAACCGGATCCTCTATTCCTCGTAGAAGAAGGTTCAGATTAACAGGTATACCACATCCTGGGCAAGCTCCGTGACCAGGAGCAATACGGGCCGGCATAGCTGTTACAGTATTTAAATTAGCTCCTATGACTTTAACCTCTCCAGATTGATTCTCTTCTATCTTCGTAGCTCCGATTTTTGTATCTTTTCCAGTTAATGTTTCAAATAATGGTTGGCCACAAGCATCATCATTATCTCCATCTTTATGCTCATCACATACACCTTTAGTTATGCCATAGTACCCAAAATCCTTTGCTGACGCATCGTTAGCCATAGAAAGCATATTCTTTGCGTCATCCTTAAAGAAATCCTTTCCGCCTAATCCATATACTAAACTCTTAACATCAGTCGTAATTTTATATCTTTGCACAGCGGCACGAACTTCCAAAGACAGATTTCCACCACCTGCACCATAGCTATCCTGCCTATCTGCTACCATGACATTTGAAGCGCCATCTAGCAAATCGCATAATTCCTTGCCAGGAAATGGTCTAAGCACGTGAAGAGTTGCCGCACCAACCTTTTTGCCTAAATGACGCATATCTTCTACTGCCTCTATAGAAGTATCAAAGGATGAACCTAATAATACTAGTATACTTTCAGCATCCTCACAATCATTACCCTCTACTTTGTCATAATATCTACCGGATAAATCTCCGTATTCCTTAAATAAGTTAGGTATCACCTTACTAGCATTTTCCATAGCCAAATGCATCTGATACCTATTATTGATGATATCTGGTTCATTCATATAAGAACCAACTGTAATAGGGTGTTCCAAATCCAAAAATGGATACTTCTCTATCTTTTCACCAACGAATTCTTTAACGATATTATCATCCGCAAATCTATAGCATCTCCCTTTCTGATGACTTGTAAAAAAACCATCATACGCCACGATTACAGGCAATCTAACCTGTTCAGCCAGTTTCAAAGCTATAATATTAAAGTCATATACCTGTTGAACCGTGCTTGCAAATAAGATAGGCCATCCTGCATTTAATATATACATTATATCACTATGATCTCCCTTGATGGAAAGAGGTCCAGAAACAGTCCTGCATACCACATTCATTACCATAGGATACCTAGTACCTGACTGAACAGGCAACTGCTCTATAGCATATAAAAGACCATTGGCACTGGTAGCATTGATTACTCTTCCACCCGCAACAGATGCACCATAGCATATACCTGCCGCACTGTGCTCTCCTTCTGCAGCCACCATCACTATATCAGTATCGCCATTGGCCCGCATAATATCAAGGTTTTCAGCTATCTGAGTTGACGGTGTTATAGGATAATATCCCATCAAATCATAGCCTATCTGTTTTACAGCTATTGCTGCCATTTCATTACCCGATGCATATTCCATTACTTGATTTTTCATTATACCTCTCCACCCTCCACTCTCTTTTCTGTCAAATATGATTCTGATGTAATATATCCATCCGCTCCTGACTTCTCATAATACTTAGGCATACGTATAAGTTCTTTATTAGGCATGAAATATTCTTTACGTGGATGTTCTGCCTCTACGCCCCTTACAAGTGCATTTACAGGACATACCTCCACACAACGTAAGCAACCTTTACAATGATAATAATCAAGCCCATTATTTACCATCATCTCTCGACCTTTATATTCACCCTTATTAAATTGAAATACCATATCAGGACATGTAGAATGGCACAATCCGCAATTAATACAGCGCTCTTTTATAAATAATGGTATATAGCCTTGTCTAGATGGGGATAAATCTGCTATAACTGTGCTACCTACCCTAGGATTTATTCCACCTATAGGGGCGTTATTATATCCCCATTCAGGAGCACTATTATCTATATGGCTTTTATCACACTGACATACATCTGTCTTAGCTAAATGTAATTCCTTTACTTCCTCAAAACCTCTACGTATCCCTTCAAGATTACCTTTTAGCACATCAGGGTACTTTTTACCCAATGTAGCTTCACATATTTGTTCACCAGCCATAGTGTTCTCAAGTCCTAGAATTCTTAATATAGCACCTAGCATTACGACATTTATCCTAGAATGTGTCTCCATAGCAATGCGTTGTGCATACACCCCATAACATGCGCCTGCACACAAACTCTTATCATCCCCTGTAAGATATTTCTTCTCAAAATCACACGATTCATCTTCATTATAATCTAATGCTATAACAAGCGTAGTATTAGGACCACAACCCTTCAATACTGATTTGTCATTAAGAAGCGCTTGATGAAACACCACAAGTACATCTGGCTCAACCACTGGTGAATGAACCCTTATCTCCTTATCCACCCTACTATATCTTATATATCCCTTTACAGGCGTTCCTGTCTTTTCGGAGCCATAGCTAGAAAAACTGCTACTGTTCACATCCAGATATTTTACACCTAATTCTCCTAACATTTTTCCACATAAGTTAGCTCCCAGACCACCTATACTTTCTAGCCTAATCTCGTAATAATCTCTTCCACTTTCTAAAGAATCCTTCAAACTATTTACAATTACATCCGCTTTACTCATCCCTGTTTCCTTCCATAACCTCAACCCGTTATTACTCCTCCACCTTGCTAAATAAGTCCTTTCCTACCATACAAAGTGGGCATAAAAAATCATCTGGCAAATCTTCAAACTTTGTACCCGGTGCAATCCCCATATCAGGTGCGCCCTCTTCCTCATCATATACCCATCCACACACATCACATACATATTTCATTGTCATATCCTCCTATAAAATTCATATATTTCAATATATTTGATTTGCATTTAATAGCTTTCTCTATATGTTTTGTTTTTATTTATAAATTTAATAACTTTTACACAATTCATCTGCCAACATATCTAGTTGTCTTATGCTTTCTTCATTAGGCACCGACAATATCTTAACCATAGTATCAGTAAAAACTATGCCTTTACACCTCTCCATCTTTTCCCTAATAATCTTAGCTGCAATAGGTGCCCAGCTACCATTCTCTATTATCCCTACTAGTCGTTTCTGATAATTTCTCTCTATAAGACAATTAATAAACTCTCTCATAGGTGGAAATATTTCCGCATTATATGTTGTAGTTGCCAAAACAAGCTTACTGTACTTAAACGCATCAGCTACTGCCACAGACATGTCACACCTAGCTAAATCATAGATTACAACCCTTTTATATCCCCTTGACCTAAGCTTTTCTTCCAATAACATAACTGCATTTTTCGTATTTCCATATACAGATGTATATGCTATCATCACACCGTCCTCTTCAGGAATGTAATTAGACCATGTATTATACATTTCTATATAGTACTCTATATTTCCCGCTAATACTGGTCCATGGAGCGGACATATTTTCCTAATATCCCATCCTGCCAATTTTTTTAGAAGTTTTTGCACATACACACCATACTTACCCACTATACCTATATAATATCTTCTAGCTTCTTCAATCCACTCCTCCTCTATATCATGTGCTCCAAATCTGCCAAATCCATCTGCCGAAAAAAGCACCTTCTCAGTAGTATCATAAGACATAATAACCTCTGGCCAATGAACCATAGGCGCACTAAAAAAGATAAGCTTATGCTTACCTAGCTCTAATACTTCGTCATCTCCTACAACCTTTCCATCTTTTGAAAAATCTCTTCCAAAGAAATGGCTCATCATAACAAATGCCTTTACTGAAGCTACTATCGTTGTATTGGGATATTTTTCTAGGAAACTAAGAATATTTGACGAATGGTCTGGCTCCATATGCTGTATAATAAGATAATCCGGTCTAAGATTTCCAATAACCCTTTCAATATTGCGAAGCCACTGTTCTCCAAACTCTGCATCTACTGTATCTAATACTGCTATCTTTTCATCCAAAATAACATAGGAATTATATGCCATACCGCTAGGTACCTTGTATAGCCCCTCAAATAAATCTATATCAAAGTCATTAACGCCAACATATCTAATATCATCCGTAATTATCATAACATCCACTCCTTACTTCACATAATGCTTTACTATTATCTACATTTTTTTGATAAATATTCTGGTTTTGAATGTTATAACATTGCATATACATAAAAGAAGCTCGATGATAAATTCTGGTTTAACTGTTTAAAAGAACTTCGAGTAAGAATACTTGTACATTCATACTAAAAGTTCTTTTTTAGTAGTGTTTATCATTTTTTCTTACCTTTACACACGATTTAGCCTGTAAAGGTAGACTTTTTAAGCTGGATTTACCATTTTATCTTACCTTTGTATATGATTTGGCTTGTATGGATAGAAATGTTGAACCATTCCACTGGTTGCATAATACACCTGCTTAATAATGTTCATCTGTTTACAGGCGTAGCACCATCCCATCACAATAAATGCTGGTTATGTAGATAGACTTTGATGTTGGAGGTATAAGTTTTGTTCATGTGGAGAGTGTGTAGAGTATCTTAGAACATTACAACAGAATAATTTAGCAATTTTCTGACACGATGTCAGAAAAAGGCAGGCATCGACACGATGTCGAATTGCCTGCCGGTTGCGTATATTTATATAGCGTAAAAAGTAATGTTCTTAGATAGTCTAGCACTCGTAGCCGAGAACAAAACTATACCTTTAATATCAAAGTCTTAGTCGCACAAA
>JBGVKG010000028.1:0-18759 GCA_045123575.1 Lachnospiraceae bacterium | reverse complement strand
AAGTCTGCCTATATGGGCTATTTGTGTTGCAAAAAAGTAGGAATTGATGTAGAGTAAGAAAAGATGTTTGAACTTAATATTATATCTAAAGGTCTTAGGTGGAATCTGTCTTATTATTTCCGAAGGTAAATTTACGCAATCGCTGGGAGATTTAATATCTTGTATAAATTGGTTCACTGTGGTAAACTATATCGGTAATATTTATAGTGGTTAAGATAGCATTGTAGCGTGGCTTATAAGCAATATAGCTATGATAAAGGCTATTGACCATTGGAAAGGTTTGGGAGAAATGTCGGATTTAGAAAAAGATGATTTGTTTGCCGAAAAGGTTGACGATGAAGAGATAGAATTTATCGATTACGATATAGATGAGGACACAGAGGTATATCAGGATGATGTAGAGACGTTGTCCAAGGAAGCTAAAAAGAAGCTTGAGAAGCAAGAGTTTGATTTAAAGAAGGAGATAATGAGCTGGATAGTTATGCTTATATCGGCAGTAGGTATAGCTTGGTTTATCAGCACATTTATCTTAATCAATGCAGTAGTGCCAACAGGCTCTATGGAGAGAACTATACCGACAGGTAGTCGTATGATAGGTTTTAGATTATCATATATATTCAGTGAGCCAGAGAGGGGCGATATAGTAGTATTTAAGAATCCTTTTAATGAGAAGGAAGATTATGTTAAGCGTGTTATAGGTTTGCCGGGTGAGACTGTATTAGTAGAGGGCGCAAAGGTATATATCTATGATGCAGAGGGCAACTTAAAGCTCGGACCACTTAACGAGCCATACATTAATGGTCAGTGGACTAATCGTGCTGACGGATATAAATTCCAAGTGCCAGAGGATTGTTATCTAATGTTTGGTGACAATAGAAACAGTTCTTATGACGCTAGAGGTTGGTCGGAGACAGTTGCGAATTCTAATGGTGCATATAGTGAGGATATTATCTACATTCACAAGGATAAGATATTGGGACAAGCTATATTCACATATTGGGATAAATTTAAGGTATTTGATGACGTAAAGTATTAGTGCTAAGATGTAGACAAATACATAAGATGATTTGGGATAAACAAAAGGATAGGAGATTTGGAAGAATGAAGTTAAGATTATTATGCGTAGCGTTGCTTGCTGTTTGTTTGATGGGATGTTCATCAGAAAAGGCAGATGAAACAGGAAAGACAACAACTCCTGTACAAAACCAGGAAGATAATGATGCAAACAAAGAGACAGCAGGAAACAAAGATGAAAACAATCAGTCAACTAAGTTAGACAATATAACAGGTAACTCTAAGACTTCGTATGTTGGCCGTACTGATTATGATAATGCAACTAAGTGGACAACAGTTATGCAGACAGAACTTGAAGACCCTAGCTTTTGGTTGACTGTAACAGTTGATTATAGTGGTGTTTCGGGATTTAAGCCAATTTCCCCAACTGGCAACTATGTCGCTATGTTCTTTAGCCATTATAGAAATGAGGATACTAAGGTGTATTCTTCTATATCGAAAACATATAACAAAACTAATGACGATATGGATTTGACACTTAGAAATGAAGCGTGGGGCTGGTCGCATCCAGAGGGTGACGAGGCTGAAGTAGACTTTGATGTAGATATTGAGCTTAAAAAGATTTACACAGATAGAACTGCAGAGAAATTTATCGAGTATTATGAAAAAGATAAGAAATTCTCTGATGAAGTTATGGCTAATGCGTGGGAGCATAACGAATACCGTGTATACCCTGTATATAATGACGAAAAGGCTAGATGGAACTATAATATTATGGTTCCATATGCTGAGCATAAAGCTTATTTGGAGATGTCTATTGTAATAGAACAGAGTGAGATGAAGAAGGATACTATCAATAAGGTATTAGAGGATATTGAACTTCAGGTTATTACAAGCATAGATGATTTTGACAAAGATAAGTATTATGTCGAGGATTATGTGGCTCATGTATTAAGTGAGGATTATGATTTGGCTATAAAGGAGCCATTAAGAATCGTTGAGTATTCTAGTATGGTGCAATACTTCCTTTCAAACGGAGATAATCATCACATAGTTGAAATCGAGACAGATACAAAAGATAGCAAGAAGATGTTGGAAGACTGTCAGTATATGTATGGTGATTATTATGTAAGTATCGATGAAGAAGAGGGCAATTACCATAGATTGTATAAGGTGTTAATCGATACGGATATATTTACAAATGTTGGTTTTGTATGCTTTAATAATCAAGGATATCGTTTTAATCGACCGGAATTAACTTTAAAGGATTTACAGGATAATTTCTTGAAATAAAGATAATGTAATATTCAAGACGAAAAAGAAGTGATTCACGCAAAAACTATTGCGTGAGTCACTTTTTTCATATATGTTGTAGGTGTACAGCTTATATAACTAGAGGGTATAAAGGGTCAAAGAAAGGAAGTGAATTATATGAATATGATGACATTCTGGTTAATATTAATGATAATATGCATAATAGTTGAGATAGGAACAGTTGGATTAGTTTCCATATGGTTTGCCGGTGGTTCTCTTGTAGCTTGTTTCCTTGATATGGCTGGTGTGCATGTAGTAGTGCAGGTAGTAGCGTTCTTTGTAGTATCTCTACTACTGTTAGCAGTGACAAGACCATTTGCAAGTAGATGGCTTAATAGAAGTCGAACAAAAACCAACTATGAAGGCGTCATAGGCAAGGTAGTTCGTATAACAGAGCGAATAGACAACATCGACGGAAAAGGTAGCGCATTAGTTAATGGTCAGGAGTGGACAGCTCGCTCAGAAAGTGATAATATAACATTTGAGCAGGGCGAATTGGCACAGGTCATAAATATAGACGGTGTCAAGCTCATAGTAAAAAAATATGAGGATTAGTGACCAAAATTGCGAAGCAATTTTGCTAAACAACTTAAATGGTTGAAAAGAGTAAAAGAGTCAGACGTGACCAAAATTGAGAAGCAAAATAGGTCCAAAAAAGAAAGGATGGGTATGAGTTATGCCAAACGAATTATTAGTAGTTTTATTGATTATTGCAGTGTTGATACTGTGGTTGATAGTATCATGTATCAAGATTGTACCACAGGCACAAGCGTTTGTAGTTGAGAGACTGGGTGGATACCAGGATACATGGAGTGTAGGTATGCACTTTAAGATTCCTATTATCGACAGAATCGCAAAGAGAGTTATACTTAAGGAACAGGTTGTTGATTTCGCTCCTCAGCCAGTTATCACAAAGGATAACGTTACAATGCGTATCGACACAGTAGTGTTCTTCCAGATTACAGACCCTAAGCTTTTTGCTTATGGTGTTGAGAATCCACTTATGGCTATTGAGAATCTTACAGCTACAACACTTAGAAATATTATAGGTGATTTGGAGTTAGATGAGACACTTACATCAAGAGAAACAATCAATACAAAGATGAGAGCATCTCTTGATATAGCTACAGACCCTTGGGGTATCAAGGTTAACAGAGTAGAGCTTAAGAATATTATCCCACCAGCAGCTATTCAGGATGCAATGGAGAAGCAGATGAAGGCTGAGCGTGAGAGAAGAGAAGCTATTCTTATCGCAGAAGGTGAGAAGAAGTCTACAATCCTTGTAGCAGAAGGTAAGAAGGCAGAGGCAATCCTTGCAGCCGAGGCTGATAAGGAAGCACAGATTCTTCGTGCAGAGGCTAAGAAGGAAGCTACTATCAAGGAAGCAGAAGGTCAGGCAGCAGCTATTTTGGCTATTCAGCAGGCTAATGCAGATGGTATAAAGTTTATCAAGGATGCAGGCGCAGACGAGGCAGTTATTAAGCTTAAGAGTCTTGAAGCATTTGCTAAGGCAGCAGATGGTCAGGCTACAAAGATTATAATACCATCAGAGATACAGGGCTTTGCTGGTATGGCTAATGGCATTGTAGAAGCAGTTAAGTAGGCAGTAGAAAACCAAAATAGGGGGCAGCAGATGATACGAGTATTTATTCTAGAAGACCTGGAAACAAGTCGAAAAGCATTAACACAGATAATAGAAGCATGTGGTAATGAAGAAGATATTGTGGTTGATTCTGCTGCCTCATATAACGAAGGCGTGCAGTATGTTGATATGAATGTAACATACGACGCCTTTTTTCTTGATATTAATCTTGATGAGTCAAATGAGGATGATCAGTCAGGTATAGAATTGGCAAGATATATAAGAGCGAAGGGAAAGTATGAATTTACACCTGTAATCATGGTGACATCTATAGCTAAGATGGAATTGACAGCGTATAGAGAGCTACATTGTTATCAGTATTTGTTAAAGCCTTACATTAAGGAAGATGTAGAGAGCCTTATGGGCAAACTTAAGGCTATGAAAAATACTAAAGAAGAGAAGACAATAGTAGTGAAAAAAGATGGTATTAATTATCGTATCAAGTGCAATGCTATAGTTTATGTAGAAGCTGTGCCTAGAGGTGTATGTTTATATCTGAAAAAGGAAGCTATGAAGGTTCCGTATTTGACCATCGTTAAGCTGATGGAACAACTACCAAAGGATGATTTTATACAATGTCATCGTATGACTGTTATAAATAAAAAGTACATAGAAAGTGTTGATTTGGTCAATCGTATGATACAGATGACTGGAGTGGATAAGACCATAGAGATAGGTGGAACATATAAGCAGAAGGTCAAGGAATTTTTATAGACTTATAGAGTTTTTTAGATTGTTATCTAGAATATCTAATGGTGTAGGAGAGACAGTAATATGGGATTTTTCAATAGGCGAAAAAAGATAGAGATTCTTGAAAATGAAATAAAGACATATCAGATGTATATTAAACCACTTGAAGGATTGGTAAAAGAGATAAGAGCGCGTCAGCATGAATTTGATAATCATATGAATGCGATTTTAAATATGCATTATACCATAGACAATTATGATGACTTGGTAACAGCGCAGTCACAGTATATCAGTGAAATGTATAGAGATGATTCGAGACAACTGTTATCGCTTTTAAAGATAAGCGATAAGATACTGGCAGGTTTTTTGTACAGTAAGATATTGTCTGCACCTGATTATATAAATGTCAATATGGAAGTACGAGGCTTAGATATACTTTCCTCTGTTTCAGAACATGACCTTATAGAGATTATAGGTACATTGGTAGATAATGCATTTGATGCATGTACAAAGGAGAGAAATACTGTAGATATATTATTGGAGACAGCAGGACATAAGCTTGCATTTCAGATAAGCAATAGGGTAAGTGGGTTGACTCTTGAAGATATAGGTCATTTCTTTGATAGAGGTTATAGTACGAAGGAACATGATAGTGCCAGTGCATTAACTAGCACACATGGAGTAGGACTTTATAATGCTAAGAAAATAGCAGAGAGATATAATGGAACTCTTACAGTGTCATTGGATTTTGTAGAAGAAGAACAAAATATTGTCTTTAGAGTAGAAATGTAGTATAATTTTATGGATTAAAATTATACGGAGGACTATGAAATGGAATGGGAAATAGAATTTTTGCATGCGTTGCAAAGTATGCACAGCGATGTGTTAGATAAGATAATGCTATTTGTTACTAATCTAGGAGAGATTGGTGCTATATGGTTAATTACAGGATTTTTACTTATACTGATTCCTGGAATTGGAAAAGAATCTAAAGACCATGTAAAAATGAGAAGATCAATGGGTATTTGTATAATATTATCGATTGTGCTTAACTTCTTGCTTAGCAATTTAGTTATCAAAAATATGATACAAAGACCAAGACCATACGTGGTGGACAAGACTATAATTCCAAAGATTATTCCTAGCGAATATTCCTATCCATCAGGACATACATCATCATCATTTGCAGCGGCTATGGCTATATATGGACATAATAAGCCAGCAGGCAGAGTGGCATTGGCGTTTGCAGCACTGATGGCATTTACAAGAATGTATTTTGGTGTACATTACCCAACAGATATATTGGGTGGTATAGTGATGGGTATAAGCTGTGGAGCAGCAGTTAAGGCAACAGTTAGGCGTATGATGAAGGAAAAGGGACTTGCGTAACATTAGCATATATGGGTAATAGTGTAGAGGATAGAAAGTATGAAATCGCTTAGACAGTTGTACAAGATAGGTAGTGGACCTTCAAGCTCACATACTATGGGGCCAGAATTTGCCACTAGATATTTCTTATCGCAGATAGATGATGCAGATAGCTATAAGGTTATATTGTATGGTTCATTGGCACTTACAGGAAAAGGACATCAGACTGATGTGGCTATTCTTAAGAACATGGCAGGTCATAACTGTGAGGTTGTATTTGATACAGATACAGCGGCAGAGGATATTCCACATGTAAATACTATGGAATTCATAGCTTATAAGAATGGCGAGGAAGTATTGCGTAAGCGTATATTCTCAGTAGGTGGTGGTGACATCCGTATAGAGGGTGAGGAAGCCAGTGAATATGAGGAGGTATATAAGGAATCTTCATTAACAGAGATTATAAGTTTGTGTAACTCAAGAAATATTCGCTTATCTGACTATGTATTTGAAAACGAAGATGAGAACTTGCCACAGTTCTTATTGGAGGTTTGGCAGACTATGAAGGAGGCTGTATATGCAGGCCTTACTCATACAGGAACATTACCAGGTGGTTTGAACGTCCAAAGAGTAGCACAGTTACTGTACAATCGCCGTCATATTGATGAGACAAGCGAGACGAGAGAGCATCGTATAGTGTGTGCATATGCATTTGCGGTAGCGGAGCATAATGCTGATTGTGGAACTATAGTGACTGCGCCGACATGCGGAGCTTGTGCTGTTGTTCCAGCAGTTATGAAATATATGCAAGAAAAGAAAAGCTTTACAGATGATCAGATAATAAGAGCATTGGCTGTAGGTGGACTGATAGGTAACCTCGTTAAGAAAAATGCTTCTATATCAGGTGCGGAATGTGGATGTCAGGCAGAGATAGGAACTGCAACAGCTATGGCAGCAGCAGCTTTAGCTGAGTTATATGAGATGGGACTAGACCAGATAGAGTATGCAGCAGAGATGGCTATGGAGCATATGTTAGGTCTGACATGTGATCCAGTGTGTGGTCTGGTACAGATACCTTGTATTGAACGAAATGCTGTAGCAGCTATGCGTGCTATAAATGCGGTATCTATGGCAAACTTCCTGACAGGAACAAGAAAGATATCATTTGATATGGTGGTGAAGACTATGTACGAAACTGGTCGAGATCTTGACCATCGTTACAGAGAGACTTCAACAGGCGGACTTGCTAAGCTTGATTTGTTTTAAAAAATACCCCAGAAATCTAACATACTTAGGTTTCTGGGGATTGTTTTAGTATGGTGAACGTGCACCGAAACGTACATTATAATTGCTGATACAATGCTGAATGATATCGGCAGCTTCCTTAGGCCCGCCGAACTCGTCGACTTTTGTTTCTTTTTCTTCGAGATCCTTGTATACCTTGAAGAAATGCTTAATTTCTTCAAAGATATGCGCTGGCAGGTCAGATATATCTGAATAACTATTATATGTTGGGTCGTTAAAAGGAATAGCTATAATCTTCTCATCACCCATACCATTATCTAACATCTTCATAACACCTATAGGATAACAACGAACTAATGTAAGTGGTTCGATAGGCTCTGAACAGAGAACTAATACATCTAATGGGTCGTGGTCATCACCATATGTTCTAGGTATAAAACCATAGTTTGCAGGATAGTGTGTAGATGTGTAAAGAATACGGTCTAACATAATTAAGCCTGTTTCCTTATCTAGCTCGTACTTTTTCTTACTTCCTTTTGATATCTCAATAACAGCCATAAAATCTGTAGGCTCTATTCTATTAGGGTTAATGTCATGCCATATATTCATACGTACCTCCTATATGTACCATTGAAAACCATTTGTAAATGTGGCAACATCAAAGCCACACAATGAGTAGTATACAACAAATACTTTTTTAGTGCAAGAGAGCACTATTATTTATCTTCAATTCCCAAAGTACGTGCCACTATACACAATTAACATTATCCGAAGATACTATTAACTCCTTCTTGATTTTTATGCCACTATATAGTTCTTCCTCCTGACAACAGGCTATCTGTACATATTTTTTCAGTGCTTTTTTCGAGAATGCATATTTCCCTAAGTGCTCTCTTGAAACAAGCTTATTAGCCCGTGATGCACTATAGGTCAGAACAACCTAGCCAAAGATGATTTGTATGGATGAGTACAGCATTGTAGATTTTCGTGAAGTTTTCATCGCCCCACTTCACAAATAATGCAGCCTGCCGAACCTGTTTGAGGGAGCTTGCCCCTTTTATAGGGCAAGCGACTGAGTTGTGCAGGCAGGCTACTTGTAATAAGCATTTTGTGATGTGGGGCGAATGAAAATAGAAAATCGAAACAGCTGTACTCACCATATAAACATCTTGGCTGGTTGTCTGCCTCGATATTGCACACGGGCGCTTTGTTTCAAGCAGAGCACGTAAGGGAAATTATGCAACCTCTCTATGCACTGAAAAATATGTACAGACAGCCAAGTTGTTCAGGAGTATATACAGTTGTCGGCATAAAAATCAGAAAAAGCTTAAGTATCTTCGGATAATGTTAATTGTGGAACAGTAAAATGGTGCTTTAGGAATTGAAGATGGTGGAACGTGATAGTATTGTGCGAGTGGAATGTATTGACATTAGCTCGTTAGTGCGATAAAATCAGAGGGTAGTTTTGACCGAATCCGAAGGGGGATAAGTATCATGGAATTACCAATAGAATTACGAATAATGTCAGAGAGTGTGGCGCAAGGGTTATCCAGCACAGATATGATAAACAGTGCTAGGAGCTTGAGTGCGCGTTATATGACAGAGAGTGGTACAGGCAAGTCCCTTCTTACTGAGGAGAAGGAGGCTGTTGTATACTCTCTTATGCGTATGCCTGCAACCTTTGGAGCGGTATCATCTGCACTAGAACAACTATGTACGGTATCGGATTTTGTACCAAGAAGCCTATTGGATGTAGGCGCAGGTACAGGTGCTGGCTCATGGGCAGCTAATTCATTCTTTTGCTTGGATAACATTACTTGCCTTGAGAGAGAAAGAGCAATGGAACGTGTAGGTAAGTCATTTATGGAAAAGTCAGATGATAAGGCGTTAGCTGGCGCTACGTGGGTTAGAAAAGACATCTCATCTGGTATAGGTGATGAATATGCGTCAGACTTAGTTATAGCATCCTATGTGCTTAACGAAATGAGCGAGGATGACAGGCTTAAGGCTGCTAAGGCTATGTGGGATAACACAAAGCAGATGCTTCTTATAGTAGAGCCTGGAACACCAATAGGTTCAGCTAATATTAGAAGGATAAGAGAATATCTGTTAGGAGAGGACGCTTATATAGCAGCTCCGTGTCCACATAGTGACAAGTGTCAGGTGTCAGATGATGACTGGTGTCACTTTACATGCAGAGTACAACGTAGTAAGCTACATAAGTTGGTGAAGGCTGGTGATGTACCTTATGAGGATGAAAAGTTCTCATACATTGCATTTAGCAGAACACCATGCAAATTGCCGACAGGCAGAATCATGAGACATCCAATGGTGCAAAAGGGTAGGATTGATTTAACCTTGTGCCAGAGTGATGGTCAGATAGAAAGAGTAGGTATCCATAAAAAAGACGGAGAAACCTACAAGATAGCAAAGAAATCGGCATGCGGAGACGCATTTTCGATAAATACATTTTTCTAAGGGACGAAAGGAGTTTTATATGTCATTAGAAGTAAAAAATCTCGTAAAAAAGTATGGCGAGAAAACAGTTGTAAATAATCTTAGCTTTAAGATGGAAAAGCCGGGAGTATATGCACTCCTTGGAACAAATGGTGCTGGTAAGACAACAACTATCAGAATTATCTTAGGTATGCTTTCTTATGATGCGGGAGAGATATTGTGGGATGGTAAGCCAATTGACCCAATGAGCATGAATCTTGGTTATCTGGCAGAGGAGAGAGGTCTGTATCCTAAGTATACATTGATGGATCAGTTATTATACTTTGCTAAGCTTAAGAATGTACCAAAAAAGCTAGCTAAGGAGCGTATTAAGTACTGGGCAGACAGACTTGAGGTAAATGAGTATCTGTATAGTACTGTTCCAACAGAGGCAGATGCGGCTAAGGCAAAGAAAGCAGCATTTGGCAAGAAGAAGGATAAGCCTAAAACAGCAGATATGCTTTCAAAGGGTAATCAGCAAAAAATTCAGCTTATGGCAGCGCTTTTATCTGACCCAGAGTTTATCGTATTAGACGAGCCATTAAGTGGACTTGACCCTGTTAATACTGATATATTTAAGAACATTATCAAGGAGCTTATAAGCAAGGATAAGTATGTTATAATGTCTAGTCATCAGATGGCGACTATAGAGGAGTTCTGTAAGGATATCACTATCTTAAACAGAGGTAATGTTGTACTTCAGGGTGACTTAAATGAGATAAAGAAGTCTTACGGAAGAGTAAATATGCTCCTTAAGTGTGAGGGTAAGGATGTTATGCCTTATATAGAAAGCTTTGGTATGAAGGTTGTAAACGAAACACCAGACGGCATACAGGTAAAGGTAACTGGTGAGGAGCAGGCAGGAAAGTTCTTAAAGAAGCTGGTTGAAGATGAAGTAACTATTATTCGTTATGAGCTTCGTGAGCCATCGCTCCACGAAATCTTTGTAGAGAAGGTGGGGGATTCAAATGAGAAATAAATTTAAGGGCTTTGTAGATGTCTTTAAGTTTGCATACCAGCAGACTGTAAAGACAACAGCATATAAAGTAACCCTTATTATTCTCTGTATTGTAGCATTGGCATCATTCCCGGTTATGAGCCTTATATCTGGTAATGATGATGAAACAGAGAAGGAACAGGTTACTGGTGCAGAACATATTGGCACTATCTACATCGAAGGAGATTTCAAGGAAGGTGCACTGGCTAAGGCTGTGGCAGAGGATTTGAAAAAGAGCGATGTATATGGTAACAAGGAAATAGTTATTATAGATGAAGCTCAGTATGAGGATACATTTAAGTCAGTAGAAAAGTCTACAGATGGTGATGTGTTGGTGCATATTGAGTATAACAATGATATGACCAATGTGAATTATGGTTTTATGTATTCTGTGTACTACGGACCTGATTCAAAGAATGTAAAAGATGAGGCGTCTGAGCTGTCTATCTATATTGATAGCTCACATCAGAATGTTCTTACTTCTATTGTAGCTGGTAGTGCAGAAGCTGGTAAATATGTATCAGCGGAGTACGCATGGAACACTATGATTATAGGTGAGGATGGCGAGATAATAGACGCAGGTGACATCGCAATGTCATTGTCACAAAGTGAGTACTGGGTAACATATGCATTCCTTATGATAGCTATCTTCTCTATATCTATAGGTGGTAGCCGTGTTGGAGAGCAGCTTGTTAATGAGAAGGCAAATAAGGTTATAGAGTATATTATGACTTCTGTAAAGCCTATGGCACTTATAACAGGTAAGGTTATGGCTTCTGTAGCATCTGTATTTGTGATGATTGGATGTGTTGTTGTAAGCTTTATAGCTTCAGGACTCGTAAATGGATTAATGTTTAAAAATCCAGATGGTTCTATGGCTATACCAGATATATTGCAGGCATTCCTTGATATAGGAGTGTTAAATGGTGCTAGTCCACTTAATATTGTTATATTAGTATTGTTATTTATAGGAGGCTTTATCTTCTACGGATTCCTTGGCGGTGTAGCAGGTGCTACAGTATCTAAGGTAGAGGAAATGGCAGAAGGTATGAAGCTGTTTACATTTACTATGCTTATAGGTGCGTATATTCCATTATTCTTAATAATGGGCGGAACTATGGGCGTTGGAGATATGGGTGTATTTACAGATGTTATTATGATACTGCCTATATCATCAGTATTTATTACACCAGCGTATATTTTGTTAGGCAAGGTGTCTACAGGTATAGCAGCAGTTGCACTTTTAGTTATGGTAGTATGTATAGTGATTCTTATGTTCCTTGTATCAAGCATATTTGAGTCTCTTATTTATTACAATGGCAATCCTTTAAAGTTCAAGGATTTAACTAAAATCTTTAAGGATAAAAGGAGGGCAAAGTAATGGAAAACACAGAGATTAAGATGGAAAAGAAGGGCTTGTTTGTAGGCTTTAGGGATGTATTATCATTTACAGCCAATCAGAATGCCAAGGCTAGTGGTTTTAAGGTATCGACTATTCTTATAGGTTTATTGTTTTTAGCTATATCAGCAGCTATATGCATTATCATGTCTGTGGTACAGCTAGGAGACAAGAAAGATTCTGATAATGGTGCTGGTGAGGATGTTATCATCGATGCTGATTCGACAGAAGTGCTGGCAGATATATCAACAGTATATTTAGTAAATACAGATGCTCTAAAGGAAGAGTATTTTAAGGGACTTATAGATGCAGCTATGCCACTTACAGGTGTTATAGAGAATCCTATAAAGGTAGAGCTTGTGGCTACTGAGGATGAGGCTAAAGATAAAATAAATAAAGATGGCAATGCGATGTATGTAACTATAGCTATAGAGGAAGAGGATGATATTACATTTAGTGCTTATATTAATGATACATCAAATATCGACTATGAAGTAGTAGATGTATATATGGAAAATGTACTTGCTATGATGAATAATCTAAGCTATATATCAGCAGGTATAACTGCACAGGCTGATATACTGGTACTTGAGGCACCATATTTTACTCAATCATTAAGAACAGATGAGAAAGCAAATGGTATGGCTGTGTCATTGACAAGCTTACTTGTGCCTATGTTAGTTTCATCAGTTATGTATATTATGATAGTAATGCATAGTCAGAGTATATCAAAGAGTGTAGTAGCAGAGAAAACATCTAAGCTTATGGAATTTATGCTTACATCAGTTAGACCTTATGGCTTAATAGCTGGAAAGGTTGTAGCTTTGGTAGGAATGGCACTTATACAGGTATTTATCTGGATAGGATGTCTTGTAGGTGGATATTTTATAGGTGATATCATAGCCAAGGAGATATATCCTGAGTATATTAACTATGTAGAATTAGTTATAGAAATGATGAAGCTTGAGGGCGGTTTAGCATTTAGCTTTACATCAGTTGTTATGGCATTTGTAGCTATTATTTTAGGCTTTACATTGTACTGTGTATTGGCAGCATTGGTATCATCATCTGTATCTAAGATAGAGGAGATGTCCAGTGTAATGTCTTTATTCCAGTTACCAGTTATGGTTGGATGGATGATAGCATATATTGGACCTATATTTGAAGATAAGACTATCAATACAGTGGTAAATATAGTGCCATTTACATCAGCATTCTGTCTGCCAGCCAACCTTGTATTGGGTAAGTGTAGTCTGGTGGAAGGTTTAATATCACTTGTATTATTGCTTGTAGTATCAGTAGCTGCTATAATAGTTACCGGTAAGATATATAAGGCAAAGGTATTTTATAGAAAGTAACGGATATGTTTATAAAGATAGCGAAAAGAATACTGTTGGGGCTGTGTGCTGTAATAGGCACAGGAGTCCTAGTGGTAGTAGTATTAAATCTATATATGTTTTTCACTACATTTACAGATATAAAGTCTGTAGATGAAGCTGCACAACTAGAAGAGGTTGATTGTATATTAGTGCTAGGTGCAGGAGTACGTCCAGGTGGTAAGCCTAGTCTTATGCTAAAGGACCGCTTAGATAAAGCACTAGAGCTGTATAATGCAGGTGTGTCAGACAAGATAATCGTAAGTGGAGACCATAGAGAGAATGATTACAATGAAGTGCAGGTTATGAAGAATTACCTTATGATTAAGGGTGTGCCTTCATCTGCTATATTTATGGATCATGCTGGGTTATCTACCTATGATTCCATGTATAGAGCAGACTATATTTTCGGTGTAAACAGTCTGGTTATAGTTACGCAGGAGTATCATATGTATAGGGCCATAGCTGATGCAGAGGCTATGGGGATGAAGGCATATGGTGTGTGTGCAAAGAAGGTAGCATATAACGGACAGATATCTAGAGATATTCGTGAAATTGCTGCTAGAGTTAAGGATATTGTGTATGGTATAATGAAGCCAGAGGCCACAGTGCTAGGCGACCCTATATCACTTGATGAAAGCGGAGATATAACCAATGATTAAGAAAAGATTTGTAAAGAGAATAGCCATAGCAGTAGCCGCGTTAATCGCGGCTACTGGTGTTTCTATAGGAACTGGAATATTTGATGGTAAGAAGGAAGAACCAGCTAAACACACAGAACAGGTATCTGGAGAGTTAAAGATACATTATATAGATGTGGGGCAGGGCGATGCCACACTGATACAGTGCGATGGGAAGAATATGCTCATAGACGCAGGTGAGAATGATAAGGGTATGCAGGTAAGAGCATATCTGAAAAAACAAGGCGTAGAGAAACTAGATTATGTCATAGGAACTCATCCAGACTCGGATCATATAGGTGGCTTGGATGTAGTTATATATAACTTTGACTGTGAAACTATATTGATGCCGGATTATAAAAAAGATACGAAGACATATGATGATGTGATACAGACAATTAAGAATAAGCATTACAAGATAACCTCACCAGTTGTAGGAACTACCTATGAGTTAGGGGAGGCTAAATTTACTATAATAGCACCTAACGACAAGTACGATGATGCAAACGATGCATCTATAGGCATTATAATGCGATATGGACAGCAATCATTTCTATTCACGGGAGATGCTGAAGAAACATCAGAGAAGGATATAATTAAAAATGGCATAGACATACAGGCAAAGGTATATAAGGCAGGTCACCACGGCAGCAGAACATCATCTAGTGATGAAATGCTGGCATTGATTAGGCCAGAGGTGGTTGTTATAAGCTGTGGTGAGGATAATTCCTATGGACATCCACATGCTAGCATACTTAATTATTGCATATCAAATAAAATACCTATATATAGAACCGATAAGCAAGGAACTATAGTGGTTACAACCGACGGCAAGCAACTTATATGGAATATGTCACCTTATGACGCCATACCGTAAGTCTACTAATAATTATCATTATCCGAAGTTGGATATTATAAGTACTCGATTTTACGCCCTTAAGGATGAATAATTCACGACAACAGGCTATCTGTACGTATTTTTCAGCGCTCTTTTCGAGAATGCATATTTCCCTAAGTGCTCTCTTGAAACAAGCCTATTAGCCTATATGCACGGTATGTCAGACAGTGTACTTCAGATGATTTGTGTGAATAGAGGACAGCATTGAGAATTTGCGTAAAATTTTCATAGAGAAAGGCACGAAAAAGCGGTCCTCTTCACACAAACATCTGTAAGTAACACAGTCTGCCTCGACCGTGCACATAGGCGCTTTGTTTCAAGTAGAGCACGTAAGGGAAATAATGCAACCTCTCAAGGCACATAAAAATACCTGTAGACAGCTTTGTGGTTGGGATTTATTGGTGTATTGTAAGACATAAAAGAAGCTCGAAGAAAATACTTCAAGCTTCTGATAATGTTAATTGTGAGCGATTATACGAGGGTCTCTAACTCGTTTAGAAGTTCTTCGAATAGCTCCATAGCTGCGTTTATAGGTGCAGGGGTGCTCATATCTACACCAGCGTCCTTTAGAAGGTCGATTGGATACTTTGATGAGCCACCTGTTAGGAATTTCATGTAGTCAGATACGGCTACGTCACCTAACTCTAGGATGCGCTTTGATAATGCTATGGCTGCGGAGAAACCGGTTGCGTACTGGTACACATAGAACTCAGAATAGAAGTGAGGTATGCGTGACCATTCGTATTTTATTTCCTCATCTACATAGACGTCTGGACCGAAGTAAAGCTTATTTAAGTCATAGTAGATGTCGCATAACTTATCGGCTGTGAGTGATTCACCGTTATCAGCCATATTGTGAGTGATCTTTTCAAATTCGGCAAACATAGTCTGTCGTAATATTGTGCTCTTTATACTGTCTAGGAAATAAGTTATAAGGTGTGCGCGCTCATTCTTGTCGGTAGAATTCTTTAATAAATGCTGTATAAGCAAGGATTCGTTACAAGTAGATGCAACTTCAGCGACAAATAACTCATAGCCAGAATAGGTAAAAGGCTGAGTTTTGTTAGAGTAGTAAGTGTGTAAAGCGTGACCCATTTCGTGGGCTAAGGTAAACATACTCTCCATATTGTCGTTGTGATTGAGTAGCACGTAAGGATGAGTGCCAAAAGCACCCCAAGAGTAGGCACCACTTCTTTTACCTTCATTTTCGTATATGTCTATCCAACGATTGTCAAAGCCTTCCTTTAAGATAGAAATGTACTCATCACCCATAGGCTTTAACGCTTCTAGTACAGTGTCCCTTGCCTCTTCAAAAGTTATATTCTTATTGACACCAGATATCATAGAGGTATGCATGTCGTACATGTGAAGCTCATCTAACCCCATAACCTTTTTTCTAAGAGCCATATATCTGTAGAATTTTGGTAAATGAGTGTGTATGGTTTCGATAAGGTTATCATACACGGCTACAGGTATATTTTTTGGAGATAAGCTAGCTTCTACGGAACTGTCATAGTGACGTGCTTTTGCGTAGAAACTTGCTTTCTTTGCGTTGGCATTGTAGGTAGCGGCCAATGTGTTTTTAAATTGTCCAAATGCCTTATACATAGAAGTGAATGCAGCTTTTCTTACATCTCGATTATCACTTCTAAGATATACATTGTACTTGCCGTTACTCATAGGAACAGTGTTGCCATCTTCATCTTGTATCTGGTCAAATTTAATGTCTGCATTATTGAACAATGCGAATATGTCTCCAGCTGCATCTAGTGTTTCGCTGGCTTTTGCTAATAATGTTTCTTCCGCATTAGATAATGTGTGAGGCTTATCTTTGAAGATGCGGTCAAACATTATGTTATATATCTGTAATTCTGGCTTTTCATTTAGATAGCCTCTTATGATGTGCTCATCTATGGCGAGTATCTCTGGAACGAAGAAGGCCGTAGCACTTTTTAATTGTGTTAAAACAGTGGTTGCCTTAGCTGCGAAATCTTGATATTTGCTATTGGTCATATCTACATGCATAGATTGATTGGCATATACATATACACGTTCTAATAATTTACCAGCCTGCTCGTCTAATAAAAGATATTCGTACAGAGTATCGGCAGAGTCTGCCAAATGACCTTTGAAAGATGAAAACTTTTCTATTAGTTGATTCAATTGGGCTAATTCTAGTTCCCACTGTTCATCAGTAGCGAACATATCTTCCAAAGCCCAAGTATGTTCTTTTTTTACATCGCATCTCTTTATAATTGTACTCATAAAGTCCTCCTAGTCCAAATCATTTCATGTACATATATACATAATATCCATAATTTTACTATATTATAGAAAGGAATTCAATAAAATGGAAAACACATTTAGTCTATAAAGTAAAGGAGGTCAAATATTTTGAAAAGAAATATGTCGAATTAGCTTGAATAACAAACAAAATAATGTTATAGTAATAACGATACTTTAATGTATTACAGTATAAGATAAGAGGAGAATGAAAAATGGATAACGGAAATAATTTCAATAATAATGGATTCTACAATCCAAACTTTAATAATCAGCAGCAGGGTCAGCCTGTTCAGCCTCAGTTTAATCAGGCACCACAGTATGGTCAGCCACAGTTTAATCAGGCACCACAGTATGGTCAGCAGCCATATGGTCAGTCACAGTACAATACATATGTTCAGCCACAGAAGACATCTACACCAGGTAAGGGTTTTGCTATAGCAGCAATGGTATGTGGTATTGTATCACTTGTTCTTTGCTGTGTTTGGTATTTATCAATACCTATAGCTGTAGTAGCTGTTGTACTCGGTATTATAGCAGCTAAGAAGGCTAAGCAGGGTATGGCTACAGCCGGTATAATAACAGGAAGCGTTACATTAGGCTTGTACATAATTGGATTCTCTGCAATGTGCATAGGTTGTGTTGCATGTGAAGATGCTTCTAATGAATTTATGGAAGGCTTCATGGAAGGATACTATGATGCACTGGAAGAGGAAGGCATTGATGTTGATTATGGATTCTACTACTAGGATGTAGAGTGGATACATAGAGATATAGAAGTGTAAGATATGGACTTAGTTGGTAGGTGTGCCAACTAGGTCCATTTTTTATCGTATAGGAAATTTTTATAAACTTCCCTATACGATAAAAAACGCGACCCTAAGGAATGTAAAGAGTATGGTATTGACAATAGTAACTCTAGTGATATAATGAGTCTGTGATGAATTATTTTAACGTATATCTAACGTTATCTAAGGATTTCTGGGTAGTTCTACCAAGAAAAATCCGTGTTTTAAGAAAGTTTACAAAGAAAATTTCACAAGGAGGAAAAATCTTAATGGGAAAAGTGGATGTTTCCGTTAAACATTGGTTAAAAAACAAGGAACGTTTTGCAGATTTGTTTAATGGAGTATTATTTAATGGTAGGAGAATTGTACTACCACAGGATTTATGTCATATGGATAGTGAGTCTGACATTATCATTACAGATAAAAAGGGGAAAGATAAAGCTATACAGAGGTATAGGGATGTTGTTATGAGTTGGAAAGGGGAGATAAGTCTAGCTGTATTGGCGGTAGAGGCACAAGATAAGGTGCATTATGCTATGCCAGTTAGAACTATGCTATATGATAGTCTG
>JBGVKG010000027.1:0-19290 GCA_045123575.1 Lachnospiraceae bacterium | reverse complement strand
GCCATGCGCAGACGAGAACATAAAAACCACCAGATAAGAGTTTACTCTTAATCGGGTGGTTTTCTATGTTCTTGGATGTATACGGCGAATGCCGCGACAGCGAGCTAAAAGTCAGTTGTTTTGCAACTGACTTTTGCAAGCCTGTCGGCATGGCTCATTATATCTACCCATACAAGCTAAAAGATGTGTAAAGTAAGAAAAAATGGTAAGCGTAGCTTAGAAATTCTACCTTTTCAAACTAAATGGTATGAAAAAGTAAGAAAAAATGGTAAGCGTAGCTTAGAAATTCTACCTTTACAAGCTAAATGGTATGCAAAGGTAAGAAAAAATGGTGAATTCAGCTTAGAAATTCTATCCATACAAGCTAAATCATACGTAAAGGTAAGATAAAATGATAAATTCTGGTTATGTAGATTGGGCGTAGGTGTTAAGGTTATGTTTTATTCATGTGGAAGGCAATTACATTATCTTAGGGCTTTGCAATTGAATAAACTAGCAATCTTCTGACACGATGTCAGAAGAAGACTCCTCCGAGCCACGGATGGCGAAACTAATCGCAGTTGCAAAGCAACTACGATTTTATAGGAGGCGGTTGCGCATACATAAAAAAAGTTACAGGCAAAGACCTTAGATAATCTTTTGCCTGTAACCTAGAATAAAACTATATCCTTAATACCAAGCCCTTAGTAATACAAACCAGAATTTATAATTTACAAGTAGACCCTATATGTGTTAGACTTAGCTTAGGTAACAGTTGACGTCTCATTAGGGAGTTTTACTTTAATATGAAGCGATTACATCAAACTTTTTTTATTTTAACAATATTATGGATGATAGTTATTTTTATATTTTCATCCCAGCCTAGTGATACATCCGCAAACACGAGTGGCTTTTTCACCAATATTGTTATAGATATTTTTGTGCCAGACTATGATAGCTTTGATTCTATAAAGCAACAAGAAATCTATGATACAGCAAGCTTTATCATTAGAAAATGTGCGCATTTTACCATTTATGTTATCCTTTCTTGTCTTTCCTTCCTTACTATATTAACAAAAAGATGGATAAGACACACAGACGGGTATATCTCTGTAAATAATAAACAGGCACACTCAGATATATTCAAAGCGTGCCGATTACGTAGTATATCAGGTGCGATATTGTTTTCAGTAATTTATGCTATCACGGACGAGATTCATCAAGGATTTGTAGATGGACGAGTGCCTGCTGTATTAGATGTAGCAATAGATAGCTTTGGAGCCTTAACTGGTGCACTCTTTATTGCTTTCTTTATATCAAAATTATATAATAAAAAATATAAAGTACGTCGTAAAAGACTACCCGGTTAATAATGCACAATACATTAAAACCAATACTATTAAGAAAAACCCTGTTCAGCATTAACTGAACAGGGTTCTATAATTCATATTTTAAAATGTTTCTTCTCCAGCTTGATACAACAGTTCATTGCATTCATCAACCATCATTCCCTGCTGAAGACAATACATACAGATAGTATCTCGCTTGCATCTAATATACAAGCTACTCATACCTCCTGCACGGAATAACTGATTTGCTTCCTCTATGGTCAACGGGAAACCCAAGGCTAATTGAAGAAGCTTGTCTCTCCTTGGTTTCTTTCTTCCATCAAATATCTGATAACCATAGGTAATATCTAAACCAGCATCTCTGATAACATCTTTCTTCGGCTTTTCATATTTAATTAATAACTGTTCAAGTAGTTCTGTAAGTGATATAGACTCCAGCTCAGTCTCATTTTCTTTAACAAACTGAAAATAATCCTCTGCCTTCTTCAGCTCGTTTAAAAGCTCTTCTGTACTTTTCTCCATATCGCATTGCACCTCATAGCATTCTTTACTCATAATCCTCCTAATTATAATCAATTCTTATTCAAAAATCTAATGCTGTCAGCATAATATTGTCATTAATTGCCGAATAATCTGTTATAAACTGTTATTATCTCACATTTGCCATCATCAAATACCGCCTCAAAGTCTATGCTTTCATGGTCTTTATACATATTCAATAACTCACTAGACAGTTCTAGAATTCGGCCCTCCTGCAAAACATTATACAAGGACTCATCTACTTCTGGCCCCTCAAATACCTGCAATGACAATAATGATTGACCACAATGGTTTTGCACTAATAGATTAACCTTCTCATCATCTTCTCCGCTATACTCAAAGGTTGTGTTCTGCAATCGCCATCCTGTTTCTTCATACACATCACTAGAAGCAACATAAAGTGGTACACTACCACCCAATATCTGACCACTAGAATTACGAGTCTGTATGTTCAACATATAATAACCATTTTCCAGCTTGTCCATATATTCTCTAGACACCGCTATCACATTGTCAGTCACCTTTATATATTGTTTATTTATGCTATATGTAGTATTATCTGCAACAGCACTAAGACTCATACCCACTAGTTCAGTACTACTATCATTCAGATTACCTTCCTGATATAAGAAATCAGCACTATACTTTCTGTCTTTGATATAGTATATTACCATACCATTATTTTTACGAAGCTCTTCTTTGAACGAAACATATGCTAGGCTATCAGATGACAAATCTCTCCACTCTGGAGCCACGTTAATATATTGTGGGTCCAACGCTGCATCGTATGATGTTTCTTCTTCCTGTGTTGATTTATCCTCCTCCACAGCCACCTTACTAGTCGACGTTTTATCCCCCTGCATATTTTGTCTATCTGTATTCATAAACAACACACTAATACATAAAACACCTATACACGCACACGCCAACAGCGCTACTACAGGAGCAACACTTTTTCTTATCCTATTTAATTCTACACGTATCTCATCTACATTCTGAAATCTACTATCCGGCGAAAATAAAGTACATTTTTCTACCATAGACTTCCACTTCTTTACCCTTGTCCGAGACATGAATTGAGTGAACTTCTCAAATACCACACCTAATGAGTATATATCGCTTCTGCAATCAGTCTGCGAAAAACCATACTGCTCTGGTGGTGCGTACTTTTCCGTACCTAAGAATCTAGTATCACTGTCTGCCTCATCGTTATACAATCTAGACGAATCAAAATCTATAAGCTTGATCGCTCCATCCTTGCCTACGATAATATTTGACGGCTTAATATCTCTATGTATAAGTGCTGGTATGTGGCTATGAAGTATCTTTAACACATCACACATCTGCTCCGCTATATAGAGACAACCATCTTCTGTTAACTTATGCTGGTTTATATACTCAGACAGTAGCTCACCCTCTATGTATTCCTCAACTATCAGAATACCTTCATCTATCTCTTCCACATGCAATATCTGTGGTAGATGGATATTGCTTATGTTTTTTAGAGCCTCATACACCTTGATATTACCATACTTTATCTCCTTGACGATAACTGGTAATGTCTGTCCCTCAACTGCTGCAAGATATACATTCCCTTTATTCGATTTCTTTATCTCCGCTATTATATTATATTCTAATTTACTCACAGCATGTTCCTTCTACTCGTTTAATATAGCTTAAATATAACATATCTTAAACATTTATGTAATGATATTTTTCAACAACATGCAAAAGATACGCCCCTACGAGTATAAACTCGCAGGGACGCCCTGTGCACCATTACTAATATAAGTTTACTTTTTCTTGTGAAGATTTTTCTACATCATATGGTAGTGCCTCTAAGCCGAATAAATATTGCACTATTTTATTAATACGTTCTGCAAGCATGTCACTTCCTGTATCACCGCAAGACGCACTAAGTAAAACCTTTCCTTTACTTGTATCTAAGATAACCTTTGTCAGTTTCAACGACATATCATAAATTACCTTTATGCTATTTATATCTGAATATGTACAATTGAACGCATTTGTAAATGAAGTCTTAACATATATGCCTTTAGTCGTCATGATAAAACCTTCTTTTCCGCTTCCAAATAATGTATCGTCAAATAAAGCAAAAACTTCTTCCTCTCTCACAGTACTTGCATATGCCTTCACAGCACTTTTTATCTTCTTTGAGAATTTTGAATCAGCACTGCCTGTAACCGTTTTATTTATCACAGATGGGAACTTATTAACAAACGCAACCATATCTGCATAATTATGTTTTGGTACTGATAATGCACCAGAAACTTCACTCTTTTCAGGAACTTCAATTACTAATTCCTGTGGTTGTTCTACAGGTTGCTGATATGTAACAATCTCCTTAGCCATCTCAGTACTTGTGTTTGTGACTATACCTTGTGACTGTGACACAATATTTGTAGTTATTTCCATAGCTTTAGGTTGTGGAGCAGCATTTAATGCCACCTTAGTTCCATAATTTAGTACGAAGCTTTGAATCTTCTTCATTAACCCAGCTACATCTGCCATATCCACTGATGGAAGTACTATCTTCATCTCATTACGGGTTCCTGCCTTATTACAATACTCTATGCTGCTTCCGAAGAATTTCTTCTTATATTCTATATTGAGCATCTCTTCCCAATATACATTCCTATTATCAAATATACATTTCTTAGTATATATTTGACAGCCATATGGCATTAATCCCATCGTACATACCAATGTATCTGTATGGATATCTACTTGCTTACTTAAATCAGATAACATTTCCTGATTAGAGGCAAATTTGATAGGAATATGCAACGAAGCTGCCTCCTGCTTAATGTAAGTCGCTATCTGCTCTGCTTTTTCTACAATACGTCTGCGTCTAGCCTCTAACACTGGAGTCACATACTTATCATATGTTGTTGCAACATAATGTCCCTGTTTAAGCTTAACTATAAGGTCTGTTAATTCTTTTTCATTTAAAGCATCAAGTTTTTCTGGCATCCACATTTGTATATCAAGTTCCTGTTTCTTCACTATAGTTTCCTCAACCATAGCAAGTTCTTCCTTGATATAATCCTTGTTGCGGAATGTAGTCTTTATTTTCTCAAGTAACTCTTCAGCTTCTTTTAAGGATATTTCTTCATGTCCAACACACATATCTTGTGCTTCCTTTTTACATACAGCTTTTAGTGCAGTATGGATACTGTTCGTAAGCTCCTTTGCTTCCTCTAATTTTTCTGTATGTCCACTCCACTTATCTAGCATCTTCTCTAATTCTGCGCTAGACAATGAGGCTACCTTAGCAGCATCCGCTTGGATTTCTACCTTTATAGCCATATCCTCTTTCTTTTGGAGTTCATCTGTTATAAATTTTCTCTCTGAATTTACCAAATCTGCAAATTTCTTATTAGAGAATGTCTCATCAAACTTCTTCTTAAGTTCTTTTAACTCCATCATAGACATATTTTCTATGCCTTCGCATAATTCTTTCGCTTCTTTTGTATAGACCTCCTTTATAGCTCCCTCTAGCATTTCTAAATAATTTTTAACTTTCTCACCATACTTGGCATACTTACTAATATTGGCATATTCTTTCTCGAGTTCTTGTCTAGATAATGTATAAACCTTATCGCTTTTCTTAATTATTTCATCGATAATAACATTACTTTGGTTTATCTCTACTGTTTTTTTACATATACCATCAACTAATTCTTTCAGCTCATTAGCAACTATCGTATGCTCTTTATCACCATATCTATCTCTGAGATAGCTTCTAATTGTTTTATCTACAATCTCATCTACCTTTACATATGGAAAGCAAATTGATACTTTCTTTCCATCCTTATCTCGAATGCAATTATATACCTTAATATCAGATGCATTTATATCCATCCCAGATAACATACAGCTTTCATATTTGCCATTCTTATACTCAGCAATCAGCCTTTTATTAGTAATTAAGCATCTAATTGCTTGCGGCAGTTCAGACGAAACTGATTTAGTTTGACTATCATTTGTAAATAGCACCAACATAACCTCATCATCTCCTACTATTAGCGAATTAGTAATCAATAAACTGCATATTTCTTTGTTCATTGTTTCTGCAGCTTCACCCTTATAACTCTTCATATACACTGGCTTATTTAATATAAGACGACAATTATCTCCATTTTGTTCAAAGAACTTCTTTAATTCTTGGCGATATAATTTATTACCTATATCTAATTGCATATCTACCAATTTAGAAATAGCGCTAGTTCTACTCTTACCCAATGATTTATCTGATACTATCTGATTAATCGCTTTATTTATTGAATATACATCTTCTTTATTTACTGATGAAACTAGTTGTTCTAACGCAAATTTATTAGTTTCCGACTTTATACATTTTTCTTCTTTTTCCTTTGCTTTTAATAAAAATTCCTTTCTATCATCCTCGTCCAACATTTTGTCGTTTTCTATTTCTGATATAATTTTACCAATTTTTACAGTACCACTTGCATTTTCAATAGATTTTTCGAAATATTTTTTTCTTTCAACCCTTTCCTTCATTGGCTTACGCATTTCTTCTCCTAAAGAAGTCAAAAGCTTACAAACCATTGACGCCACAGATTCAGAAATATTAAACATATTGAATTTTATAGTATTCCAAGTAACTTGCGACTGAACATAATCCCAATAATTTTCTTTATAATACTTTGGTTCAAAAAACATTTGATATTCTTTATTTTCTCTAGCTTTTTCAAAACTATCTATCTTATCTATAGGAAATATATATTTTTTCTTATCATATCCCCTTATTATGCCTGTAACATAAATCTGTTTTGATGTAAATACAATAGAAGGACCTAAAGAACAGCTAAGCATAATAAAATAAATAGTTTCATCATCGAAATCACTTCTCCAAAATTGTTTTACCTTATATAGCAATTTTTTATACTGATCTGAACCATCATTAACGCATACAAATTCTTTTGCGGCTCTATCATTCTTAATACTATCCCAATATGTATTTTTGCTTAGGTGTTCAATCTCCAATGGTACAACATCTACTTTTCTTTCCTTATTATCTGCATCTCGTCCTTCTGTAAGAGGGGCCACAAGATTAAGTATGTCTTTTAGTATTTCTGATAACTGTCCTTCGCTGACATCATCTGATTGCAATTCTCTTAAATCGAGTTTTGTCGAAATATCTCCTTTTCCTCTGATTCTAGTGAAAACAGTGCCCTTTTCGTCTACATAGATAGTATCAATATCCCTATATGGAATAACCATCTTTTCTTTGGCACTACTACCATCATTTTCAAATATATAAAGATTGCAATTTGTTAACGTCCACCATAAAAAATCACCTTCACAATAGCTTTCCTTCTTGAAAATAATAGCGATTTTCTCGTTTGCATGAATCTTTGCAAGTCTCCTTGCCCTTGATGCATTCTCACAATATTCTTCTCCTGATTTACTAATAATAAATGTTCTATAACTTGGTTTTACATTATGATTTTTATATACTTTTTTGATTCGTTTGCCTAACTCTGCTTCATTTTTTAACAGTTTAAGATCTGCTATTCTTTCTTCCAATTTATCCGTAATTATTGAAGTTTCAAAATCTAATTTTCTTACTTCATCACAAATTGAATCCGAGTCAACTCCATGAATACTAATAAAACGATAAAACTTTCGTAAATCCTTTTTTGCTGCATTTGCTTCTTTAACACTTTTAAATACGATACCTTCTACCGTTTTATAGGCCTTTTCTAGTTTATTCATCTCCTCTTCGATTTGTTTTTCCATTGCAGTAATAGTATCTAGGCCTAATTTTTCTTTTTCATTACTTATGTTCTCTTGAAGATTTACTAAATCATTTTCACGTGTTTCTGGGTCGCTTTCCCCGTCATAAAAATCAATTAATTTGTTTATATATCTTTCGTATTTTCTACCTACAACACTTTCTTTTATGCCTTCTACATTCATCTCATGTATTTTTGCAAACTGTTCAAGTTCTTTCTTCGCATCACCATACTGTTCTAAAGCATAAAAATATGGTGCTTTACTAAACGGATCTAAGCTAAGTATTTGAAACAATACTTGCTTCATCTTATTCTTAGGTATTCTGCCAGCTTCCAGATTTTCCATCATAGCCTTGGCTGTCTCCCTGTCTTCATTAGATGGCAGCTCAAAAGTTTCAATCTCATACTTATCTAACATCACTATCATTACAATATGATAATTTCTGATAGTTGCACTGAATGCACTCTTTAATCCTATTCGAGCAACTGGATACATATCTTCTAATCGCTCTCTAGCTTCTCTTTCAGACCTAGCGTTTCCAATCGCATTGACAAATGAATGACCTAAGCCTACCGCTCCATTAATAATGCTAGCCTGCACCATACCTTTCATAGCATTGCTTATACCAAAGCCACCACCTATTACTCGACCTCTGTATTCTTTTCTCATTTCTCGCTGCTCTCTAGCATAATTAACTCTAGCATTTATGTTAGAACACGCCTCCTCTAGATTGCTAAGAGTTTTTTCAAATCCTTCGAATACACCACACTCACTTGCAGCTTTTGTTACATCTGACTTTTTGACAGTATAAACACCATTAGACGTCAGCTTGGTTAATATCATTTCCTCAATTTTTTCAAAATATCGGTTTGCAATCTTACTAGCATTATCAACCATATCCTGTACGTCATCACATTTTTTCATCAACTCTTCAATAAACTTAGACTCGTACTCAGATGAAAGTTCTTGGAATTCACGTTTAATCTTTCCAAAGTTCTCTAATCCTTCTGATAATTGGTATTCTTGACCATATATCTTAATCTTTTGTGCCATATTTAATTGTCCTCCACTTCATATTTGATTTATTAATAATACACCATTATCCTTTTTATTTCTTATGCTATGAGCATAAAAAAGAATCTTGCTCGCAAGATTCTCCGCCTGTGGCGGGTTGCTTTAGCAACATCTACATCTCCGCCACAGTGCAAAATCAATCGCAGTCGCTCGCGACTACGATTAAGCCCTTAGCGAAGCGTTTTTTGTCGAATAGGGAAGTTTGAAGAACTTTCCTATTCGATAAATAAAGAATCAAGGACTAATAACCCTTGATTCTTATTCTTTGCTCTTCATTTATAAAACTATCAATCGCTGGTGTGGACATCATAGAACAACCATAAAGTGTTCTTCTGTCTCCCTCTACTATTCTAACAACCGTAGCTGCTACGCCGTAGTTTTTATCTCTTACTGAAAATCCGATATGTACTGTTTCTCCCATCTTACATTCCTTTCCATGGTCTAAATAAAACCCAATACCACTATTACTTAAATCATGTATAACAACATCTCCAAGACCCAATACATTTCCTCGTATATCTAACTCTAATCTAAAGTTTCTTCTTCTATTATATTCCTGTGCATCATCTAATGAACGAACCAATACATATGGCTTATTGCTAATGACCGCATTATCCACAGCAACATTCTTCCATATAAGGGGTTTTCCCTCTGGCTGCCTAACTATAAGATTTACACATTCTTTGTTATTCTTAAACGAAATAGACTTTCCATCAAATATAACTGGATTGAGAACTAATCCTCTCTTAGCCACCTGAGCTATGCTTGCATCCAAATACACCTTCTGCTTTCCTACAGATAGCTCTAATTGAATATCACAATCTGGTGATAACTCATTAAGTTTCATATATCTTAATACCCTTTCGTATAAATTTTAACGCTGATACCTGCTTCTATTATAAACTAACTCAGGCATTTAAGCAACCTCCTCTGTACCCTTTTCTTTTCTCGTAATATTTTGTTAATATTATAGAAAACAAATTGTAAAATGTCAATATTCTTGCGAGCATTATTCCACATCTCTATGAGCATAATAGCAATCAACCATTCGAGACAAATACTCTTTTACATTCATATTTCCATTAGATTTTTTTCCATCATCATAAGTATCATCTATATTCATAACTAAATATTCTTCATCGAACTTTTTTAAATTCAAATCTGGTACAGCATGCTTGGCATACTTGGTATAATATTCTCCAAACATTACTTCGTATGTATTAAATCTCATCCACTTACTCTTTGCAACAGAATCAAGCACCTGACGGAACTCATCAACATACATTCCATCTGATGATACAGTTTTCTTTATAAGAGGATTCTTTTGCTTCTCATTTATACCATAAGCCCATCCCGAAAATGGATTGGTATCTGTCATATAGTTTCCTGTAGGATTCCATGTTCCGATTCCCAAGCTTATCTCACAGTCGTATGCGATAAATACTGCCTGTCCAGTACTACTCTTAAAATAAACATAATGGTTATTATAATTATTTCTAATATCGTCTGGCATTCCAAGGAAATAACTAACCGCCATAAATCTAAGCCAATTATCGATATCTAATACTTCTTCTATTTCTTCCTTTGTGACATTTTTTCTGCCAACAACCTTTATCAAATTCTTGATAGATGAAAAATCTGATGTCTTTTTATTAGTTTTTAAGTCATATGCATAAAACTTACATTCATCTTCATTTTCAATACCAACAGAAAGGTTTGTAGTGGTATATCCAGCATTATTCCAGCCAGCCCATGCACACTTATAAAGATCTCCATCTCTATCTTCTTTGTCGAAATATCTCTTGATAAACACTTTATCTACAGGTTCATATATCTTGTATAAGCCCCAACTTACATCATTTACTTCTAGTCTGCCTAATGTATTATTTGGAGCAAGCACACCGAAATCTCTGTACATTTTATATGCGTACGTCTCTCGCATATAAGTAGTATCTACATTTCTGTTAAATTTGAGTTCGAGTCCCTCCAAAGAAGCAAATGTTCTATCTTTTCTCTCCTTACGAGCCTCTTCATCTGTCCATACCTTTGCATCACTTCCATAATATTTTTCATCATCAAATGTTTCCTGGAAGCTTATCTTAAAATGTATAAGATTATATACCTCACCTGTACTCTTATCGTAGAAGTCTCTTCTAGATGTATTTCCCTTCATCCTTATACCAACTTCTTCAAGGACATACTCTTTGCCCTCAATCTCTATGTAAAGTGTACACATTCTATATATAGGCGATTTAGAACCAAACGAACTGTAATGTTCATAATCTGTCTGTATCTTTTTTAATTCCTTCTCCGGTATATCTATACGTATCTTTATGTCGCTCTTAGCACTAAATAAATCATCATATAGCTTCTTATCCTCTGAAGTTATTTCAAAATCTTCTGACATAGCTATCGGCGTGTTATTTACTTTATCATTACTTTCTTCTTTTTTCTTATTCTGCGTTTTATCACATCCCACAGTTCCAAATACAATTGCTGTAGCCAACACTACCGCACTTATTCTTTTAAATATGCTCATCAAACTTCTCCTATCAAATTCTGATTGTATATTTTGACACAATGCCCCTATAGTATTATAATATCACATATATTTTATATATTAATATTGTATTTTTTTTATTTATATATAATTTTAAAGGAGTTTTTCTATGGATAATCATAATATTATAAAAATTAGTGATTTTGATGCCCCTGAGCTTGACATTTATGCTAGGATGACCGAGGGACAACTACTTAATCGCCATGAACCACATAATGGTATATTTATAGCAGAAAGCCCAAAAGTCGTAGAACGTGCTTTAGATGCCGGATGCATACCCATCTCTATATTAGTAGAGGATAAGCATATAGAAGGTGAGGCTAAAGCTATAATTGAAAGATGTAAAAATATACCTATCTATACTGCTCCCTTTGACGTACTGACCAAACTGACTGGTTTTCAACTAACTAGAGGCGTTCTATGTGCCATGCACCGCCCACCACTTCTTTCTCTTGAACAAGTATGCTCAGATGCCAAACGCATCGCTATACTGCACGACGTTATGAATCCAACTAATGTAGGTGCTATATTTCGTTCTGCAGCAGCCCTTGGCATAGATGCTGTGTTATTGACACCACACTGTAGCAATCCTCTATATAGACGTGCTATCCGTGTAAGTATGGGCACCGTATTTCAGATACCTTGGGGATACATATATTCAGATGAAATAGACTCTGATACATCATCAGCAGATTATATCCATCTACTTAAATCTATGGGCTTCAAAACTGTTGCTATGGCGCTATTGGATGATTCATTAGATATAGACAACCCTAAACTTATGGCTGAAGACAAATTGGCCATCATCCTCGGAAATGAGGGCGACGGCCTTCCTACCGAAACTATAAATAATTGCGATTATACAGTGTGTATACCTATGGCACACGGCGTTGATTCCTTAAACGTAGCTGCTGCCAGCGCTGTAGCATTTTGGCAATTAGGACATATGCGTAACCATTAGCAAGAACTTTCCTCGATACCTATACGACAAAAAATGCTGAATAAGCAGGCAGATATTTTCTGCAACTTATTCAGCATTATCTTATTAGTTAGTATTTTCTGCAAGATATTTTACAAATTCATTTTTTTCAAGAGGTTGTGAGAAATAATATCCTTGAACATACGAAATTCCCATTTCATGCATTTTGTCGTATTGTTCACTAGTCTCGATACCCTCTGATACAATCTTAAGTCCCATACCATGTATCATATGCATAGCAGCATCCATAACATATTTTGCTTTTTTATTATTTTCTTCAAAGTATGCATCTATCATGCCTTTATCGAATTTAACAATATCAGCCGGCATGTCCACTATGTAGTTAAGATTGGACTGTCCTGTTCCAAAGTCATCTAACGAGAAGTTTACTCCGTATTCAATAAGTTTATTCATATTTTCAAGAAGTATCTCTTTACTCTTAGCAGATACCGATTCTGTTATCTCAAGGTTAATATGCTTAGGATTAATATCGTATATCTTCATAGCCGAGATGTAATTTTCAGCCAAAGCCGCGTCGGCACACTGTGCAACTGATAAATTCACCTCTATATACTCTATTCCATACTGTGACGGATTTTCTTCCTTAATAAACTTACAAACCTGTCTAAATACTTCATTTCCTATATCTATAATCTTACCATTTTTTTCTGCTACTGGTATAAATTCTCCTGGTGATACTATTCTTCCATCTCTATCTTTTATACGCACAAGGGCTTCCGCCGCAGTAAATCTCTGCTTCTCCGTAGAGAATATTGGCTGATAATATACAAGCACACGATTATCTCTTAATGCCTTCTCTATCATTCTCTCCACAGCTTTTTCTTTTCTCATGCTCTCTACCATTTCTTTATCTACATCAATAAAATGCTGGTATTGCATATCTATTCTAGTCTGCCCAGTACCTACTATATATCTAGTAAAGTATATCATTTCCTCCGCATTATCAAAAAATTCGGAATTATCAATATTTACCCAAAGTGCATTTCTAAGTGCCACCATATCTGGATTTATACTATTTCTTATATTCTCTAAATAATTTGCTCTCCACTTAGTTGCCTTCGTAACATCTTCAAAGACAATCGCAACTTCATTTTCTGCTCTTTTGAATATGACAGCCTCTTTCGCATCTACAATGCTTTTAATTTTAATCATATCTATGTCTTGACTTCTAAACTGTTCGTCATAATTTCTCGAAACCATAACAAAGACTGCAAATTTTTTATATTCACCAAACAACTGGCGAATGTACTCATTAAATGCGTTACTATTATATAATCCGGTCTTTCTATCCATATTCATACCTGGATTTTCAAGCTTGACATATATTATCATAACACCAATACTTGTAGCAAACCCAGCCATAAACACGCTAGGGAATGCAATCTCTAATGCGCCTGCCACAAGCCATAAAACCATCCACAGATTAATAGCAACTCTACGGTCTGAATTCATCCTACTTGCCAACACATTTACTCTGACAAGTACTGCCACGATATATGCAAAAGCTATTGCATATGAAAATGTTACACTCACACCATAAGCGTATAGACTTCCTTCTTGTGTGCTAATTTCCTCTGGAAGTATAAATATCGCTATAGCTGATGCGACAAAAATCGCTGGATAATACCATGTCCTTACAAAAAATCGTTTTCTGTCATCGTATATATCCCTACTAACATACACCATTGTCAAACACAAAACCAACAATATACATATCTGGTATAATTCACAAAACAATACACTTATCCTATATGGTGTACCTTTGTTGTACAGTATTACCTGACACACTATATCCAAAATATTTGCTCCCAATGACGCAACAAGTGTTCCTAAAAACAATTTCTCTGTATGTAAAAAAATCTTTGGGCGATTAATCATGAATAATACTAGCAATACTAATAAGATAACCACTCCACACGTCTGTGTATATATCGACATCTATCTAAATCTCCTCTGTACGATTAACGTAGCAATTACAACTACTGTGGCATTGTACATTGATACCGAACATAAAAACACCCCCAAAGCGGGGGGGGGATTACGTTCTAATAGCTACTTTATATACGTTTTACCATATAAATGGTATCAAGCGATATTTTACCTTTTGCATATACTCTTTGTAACCATCTAGCTCTTTTATCAAAAAGGCCTCTTCACTCTTAATTCTCTTTGCAATAATAAGTGGATATAGCACAAAAATAACAAACGAGTATACAGAACCCAACACAAGAGGCATAGATAAGAATAATAACAGGGTCGCACTATACATCGGATGCCTTACTACGCCGTATAATCCTGTATCTATAACCTTTTGGTTTTCCTGCACCTCTATCGTTCTGCTAAGATATGTATTCTCTCTAAGAACTTCTGCATACATAATATATCCAACTACAAATATCGCCGCGGCCAACACAACTACCCATATTGGCACCATATACCACCCAAAACGAACTCCTAATCCTGCAACTATAAATCCTACAAGAAACATAAGTCCGCTTAGCTTAACTACAATTCCCTGTTCCTTTAGCTTTTCTTTTGCGTCAAGCCTCTTTGACAATAGTTGAGGATTCTTACACATCATAACACTCCCGGCGGCAAACATAGGCACAAACAAAATTACCATCAGTATCCAACCATTATAATAACGTAATGTGCCTGCTGGTATAAATATCATAGCACCAACCAATATGGCGCCCAACAAAAATTTCATTAGAGCTTGAAAAAATAATTTAACTGTCATAAACTCCTCCTATTTTTCACTATTGCTTTAAGGCTTTTTTATTTCATCTTTAAAGTATAGCTACAATACCTCTAACACTTATTGTCACTATTTTGCCTCTACATTAAATTCAACAGCTATATACTTATTCGCAACTTCCTTTAAAAGTCTATAGTTTCCCGGTGATAACTCTCCATATAGCCATTGCCAATCTATAGCGAAACGTACTTCACCATCTTCATTTGTAAGATATCCTATCTCGTTAAATCCGTAATCACTTATGACTGTATCGACTTCAATCCACTTACCATTTGAGTTTTTTTCGATTTTATACCATTCTCCATATGTATAAGGTTCTTCATTGGTATCTTTTATTATAACAATACCACCTGTTGAGGAAACATCCTCAATACTTATGCTTACATTTTCCACTTGTACTGGTTTATAGTTAGACCCCTTTGTACACCCTACAAGCAATCCTACTATACATGCCGATACCAACACTAACATTAGTAACTTTTTCATACACAATTACCTCCTTAATACAACTACAGAAATTCATTTACTTTGCACTAAAACTATATTTTTTGTACATATAACATTCTTTATCATGTGAATATATTACACCTATCGCCTGCAAATAAGAATATATGATAACTGATCCCACAAATGTCATTCCGCGATTTTGCAAGTCCTTTGAAATATCATCCGATAAAGCATTTGTTGTTTTATCAGTTTCAAAAAACGTTATATCATGGGTAAAGTTTCTCAAATAATTATAAAACGAACCATACTCGTCAGTAATTTTCTTAAAAACTTTACTATTGTTGATGCTTGCATATATCTTTCGCTTATTTCTTATGATGTCTTTGTTGTTTAGCAATTCTTCTATCTTTTCCTCATCATAAGAAATCACTTTATTAAGATCAAAACCATCATAGGCTTTTCTAAAACTTTCTCTTTTGTTAAGTACACATTCCCAATACAATCCAGCCTGAAAAGATTCCAATATCAACATTTCGTATAAATATTTATCATCAAAATTAGGCACGCACCATTCATTATCATGATACTGAACATATAGAGGATTTTTTAAGTTACACCATTTGCATCTCTTTTTATTATCCATTTTTCATCACCTCTTAAACTGCCTAAATCCTTGAACTTCCGTTCCCCGTATTTAATTTTTATCCCAGCACTTCTTCTTATCTTCTTCAGTGATTTCTCGGATTACTTTACATGGATTTCCTACCGCAACACAGTTATCCGGAATATCCTTTACAACAACACTTCCTCCGCCGATTACAACATTGCTACCGATTGTCACACCAGGCATAACATGAACACCAGCCCCAATCCATACATTGTCCCCTACCGTAATAGGATAAGCGTATTCCAACCCTTGATTTCTACGTTCAAAATCAATAGGATGACCCGCAGTATGAAAACCGCAATCAGGCGCAACAAATACGTTATCGCCAAACGTAACTTTCGCACAATCCAAAATAACTGTATTATGATTAGCAAAAAAATTTTCTCCTATTTCGATATTGTATCCGTAATCACACCAAAAAGGGGCAACTATGCAGAAAGCACCGTTAGTTTTTCCCAATAACTTTTTCATAACTCTCTGCTGACCTTCTTCGTCCGATGGGCGCAAATGATTATATTCATAACATAAATCTTTCGCGTGATGTCTTTCTTTTAATAAATCAGCATCATAGTTAGCATCATACAGCATTTGTTTTAACATTTTCTCTTTTTCTGTCATTTTCCTATCTCCATTTAAATAGATAACCATATTATAACATATAGTAGGGTAATTACCTATATTAACTACAATAAATCTCTATAGTTTCTGCGTCAGCTCATTCCTCAGCTCGCTATTCTAAAAATCATAATTTGTTCACGCTGGTCATTTCCTCCAAACAAATCATCACAAGCTATCTCATCATAAAATTCCAACTCATCAACCGTCATAAGATACGAAATGTACGACTCTGAAGGATAATAAAAAAACAAGAATATCTCCCTTGTTTTCTCATAATATGATTCTATAATCCTAGCCATCACCTTACGCAGTATCTCAACAGAAAACGGATTAAAAAAATAAAACCTATTTACTTCTGTTGGCACCTTATAAGTTTCCGCTCCTATCAACACAAATTCAGACTTCGCCCTAGAAACAGCCGTCTTCTGATTTTCTAACACACTTTGGTAGATGCGAGCATCATATTCAATTCCTATAGTACGGGCTTTCGTCTGATAGGACAGGTAAAAATCTACACGTCCCTTGCCACAACCATAGTCCAAAACTATATCTTTTTTAGTAATAAAACCGCTATTAGCTAAGCGTTCTAAAACACTATACGGTGTAGGCTCATATGGATAACGATATATGTCTGAGTTTGAAGCATCTCGACCAGTTGTTTTTATTTGCAATAGTTTATCCCATGTATTTTCCTTATCTGTCATTACTCACACACTTTCTATTTTTTATCCTTATTCTCATTATCTACTATGTTCTCTTCTTTATTACCATACCTACAATCGAAGCAATGATAGCGACAAAGCCCCAAAATGTAAGCGTAGAATACAAACCTTCATTCTCATATTTAAACACAAATTTAAACGTTTGAAAATCTGCTCCTCCTATGATATCCTTGTTTCCTGTTGCAATTACTGCCAGAACAATACCGGTAAACACAAGAATAATGCCAATAACAAGCAATGCTGCAATAATATACTTCTTTTTCATTAAGTAACCTCCGCTAAAAGTTTTTATCGTACCTAGTTTTTTCAATTCTCTAATCCTTTAATTTGCCCATATTACACCTATAATTATATCATAGTGCAAAATTTGCACTTTATCAATTCCAAGGTGCAAAATCATCACTTTTTATTAATAAACTTATTTACTATTAACAGATTTTGTTCATTTTATTACCTAACTTTTCAGCTACGGGCAAATATGTTACAGGGTGGTTGGCCTCCATTTACATAGAATTCAATTTTCTAAATTATATGAATGTTATATCTTATCACTCATTAAAATAACGGAGATATCATCCAATGATTCTTGAGCAACAAACTTGCCAGTATGAATTTCAATTGTATCTTCCACACAAGAGACAATTTCACTAAACACGTACGTATTTCCACCAAAATAAGTTCCTTTATTTACATACACAGTACATTTGCCATAAATAATGTCATTGTGAGCTACATAATCTTCTTCTCTTTTTTTTAGAATACCTATTGACTTATCCTTATTAAAGAAACCATATCTACCATTCTTTTCAAAACATATTAAGTTTTTATAGCTTCCTACAATTTTGACATTTCTGATTACACTATACCTAAAACTATTCATAGAAACATCACATACTCTTCCTAAGTAATCATCTATTGAAACACTGCTTTTATTTGATAAATCATCTGCTATTTTCTTTTCATCCAAACTAGATATAGGTAAATCGAAATCATCTCGTACCAACTGATCCAATGTAAGATTATAAAAATCTGCTATTCTTAAAAGTAACTGAACATCAGGAACAGAAGTTCCCGATTCCCACTTTGAAATTGCTTGTCTTGAAACGCCTAATATTTCTGCTAATTCCTCTTGTGTAACACCTCTCTGCTTTCTAACATTTTTAAGATTTTCTCCAAAACTCATTATTTAATCCTCTTTTCATAATTATTGCAATCACTTGCAAATAAAAAATAGCTCATTAAGATTTATATTTCCACCAACCTACTTTTGCATTTTCGCAACTTAAGGTTGCATTCCTTATTTTATGCTTTCTTTATAATTTTTTCAAGGAATATAATATTCTGGTTTAACGAACTAATAGAACTTTAAGTAACCATGCTACAGTTTTTTGAAGCATTTACCATTTTTTCTTACCTTTGTACATCTTTTAGCTTGCTAGGGATAGATTTTTCATGCTGGTTTTACCATTTTTTCTTACCTTTGCACACCTTTTAGCTTGTAGGGATAGATTTTTCATGCTGGTTTTACCATTTTTTCTTACCTCTGCATACCTTTTAGTTTATTAGGCTAGAAATGATGAGCCATACCCACCGGTTACGAAATCAATCACAGTCGCTCGCGACTACGATTAAGCCCTTAGCGTAGCGTTTTTTGGGAGAATAGGTAAGTTCGAAGAACTTTCCTCGTATTATATAATCATAGCCTTTTTCTTTACCTTTTCTATAAGGTAGGCTATTCTATTTAAAGATACTGTGGACTTGTTGAACTTTCCTCCCACTTGATGGGTACGTA
>JBGVKG010000026.1:0-6909 GCA_045123575.1 Lachnospiraceae bacterium | reverse complement strand
CTTTTAGCTCGCTGTCGCGGCATTCGCCGTATACATCCAAGAACATAGAAAACCACCCGATTAAGAGTAAACTCTTATCTGGTGGTTTTTATGTTCTCGTCTGCGCATGGCTCATTGCTTGCGCGCACAAACCAGAATTTACTTGTTTCTTGTTCTGACAGGCTCACTTGTTAAGTCAACCTTCAGTTTCTTAAATGTCTTGATATCCACATCAGACAGCATATCCGATGTATGCACCTGACATCCAGCAAGCTTTGGCAACTGCTCCATAGCTGTCTTAGCATTATCATCATCTAACGCTGACAAAGCTAAAGCTATAAGCGCCTCATCTGAGTGAAGTCTTGGATTTCTACTTCCAAGATAGTCTGTTTTCAAGCTCTGTATTGGTTCAAAAGCCTTTGGTGATATAAGATGCGCATTATCATCTATTCCACCAAGATATTTAAGTGCATTTAAAATAAGTGCTGCTGATGCTCCCATAAAGTCAGTTGTCTTAGATGTTATAATAGTTCCATCAGAAAGCTCGATTGCTGCAGTAGGTACACCTAGTAACTTAGCTCTATCCTTTGCAGCCACTGTTACTTTTCTGTCATCAGTAGTTATCTTTGCCTGTTTCATTATAAGTTCTATCTTATATACATCGTTTTCTACTGGCTCACCCTGTGCCATCTGAAGAAGTGACTTATAATATCTTCTGATTATCTCCATATTTGAAGCTTCTCTTACTATCTCATCATCTACGATACAGTTACCAACCATATTTACACCCATATCAGTAGGTGACTTATATATGCTTTCGCCATATATTTGGTCAAATACTGCGTTAAGCACTGGGAATATCTCTATATCTCTATTGTAATTAACAGCTGTCTCTCCGTATGCTTCTAGATGGAATGGATCAATCATATTTAAATCATTTAAATCTGCTGTAGCCGCTTCATAAGCTAGATTAACTGGATGTTTAAGTGGAAGATTCCATATAGGGAATGTCTCAAACTTAGCATATCCCGCTTTTATACCTCTGTTATGTTCATGATATAACTGTGAAAGACATGTAGCCATCTTTCCACTACCTGGACCAGGAGCTGTCACAACAACTAATGGTCTAGTTGTCTCTATATAATCATTCTTACCAAAGCCTTCTGCACTAACGATGTGAGATACATTGGTAGGATAACCCTCTATAATATAGTGTTTGTACACTTTTATATTCTTTTTCTCAAGCTTTTCCTTGAATACATCTGCAGATGACTGACCCGCATATTTTGTAACAACTACACTTCCTACATATAATCCATAGCTTCTATATTCTTCTATAAGTCTTAGAACATCCTTATCATAAGTAATGCCTAAATCTTCTCTTTTCTTATTCTTTTCGATGGCATCTGCCCCTATTACAATGACAACCTCTGCCTCATCTGCCATCTGAAGAAGCATTTTCAATTTACTATCCGGCTCAAATCCAGGTAATACTCTCGATGCATGAAAGTCATCCATTAACTTTCCACCAAACTCAAGATAAAGCTTGTCACCAAATTTACCTCTTCTCTCCTTGATATACTCGGACTGCATTTTTAGATATTTGTCATTATCAAATCCTATTTTCATAATGTTATTCCTTCCTGCAAAACATTGCATTTTTTAGGGCAATTTATTGATTATAGTTTTAAAGTTGTCCTGTTATAGTTGTTTATAGTCAAATTTTAAACTTTTTTCTTTTAGTTATAGTTTATTTTCTTATTTTATAGTTTCATATATTAGTTTTATAGTTTATTTCATCAAATTTATATTTTAACATAATATTAGTTAATATTTTAAACACAATACTAAACACAATACTAATATGCAAATAGTTCAAACTTGTTATGTTTAAAACATAATATTATATGAAAATAATTTAGATAATTATATGAAAACACTAATAAACCATAAAATAATATTACATTAGTCTTTGTCTAACTATCTCGTAAGCCAATACACCTGCTGCTACTGATGCATTTAGCGAATCTATATCTCCCTTCATAGGTATAGAAGCTATAAAGTCACATTTTTCCTTTACAAGGCGGCTCACACCGTCACCTTCATTACCTATTACAAGTCCTATAGCACCCTTTAAATCCAGCTTGTACATCACTTCTCCACCCATATCGGCGCAAACGAACCACAAACCTTCCTTTTTTAACTCCTCTATAGTTGCAGATATATTTGTAACCTTCGCTACTGGAGTGTAATTTAAGGCTCCTGCGGATGTTCTAGCTACAGTAGCTGTCAATCCCACAGCGTGTCTCTTTGGTATGATTACACCATGAGCACCAGCCAGATTCGCTGTTCTGATGATTGCTCCAAGATTGTGAGGATCCTCTATATTATCTAATATAAAGATAAATGGTGGCTCACCCTTCTCTCTAGCTGCATCTAATATATCGCTAACCTCTGCATACTCATAAGCCGCAGCATAGGCTATAACGCCCTGATGCTTGCCTGTCTTTGACATGTTATCAAGACGTTCCTTTGATACATAGTTGATGATAGTATCTCCCTTTCTAGCCTCTCTAGTGATGCTATTTACAGGACCATCATGGCAACCATCCAGCACAAACAGCTTGTCTATAGTTTTTCCCGAGCGAAACGCTTCTAATACAGCATTTCTGCCTTCTATTGTAAATTCTTCGTATCTCATTGTCATGTTCCTTTCAATCGATATGTTTATTACTCATACTACTCAAACACATCAACATCATGTTGTAGACTTTTATGTCATATATTAACCTGTTACAATGGCATTTTCTTCAATCCATGCCCGATTAATTCCATCATTCTATCACTTTTTCCTAAGAGATACAGATATCCGATCAACGCCTCAAAACCTGTCGCCATTCTGTAATCTACCATAGAAGCATTCTTAGCTTTTGTGTAGGATTGAGCGTTTCTACCGCGTTTGTAGATACGTATCTCGTCATCTGTCAGCAGCTCATCATCCAAAAATATCTTAACTATTTGAGCTTGTGTCTCCGCTTTTACCAAACCACTGCTCTTCTTATGGAGCTTATTGACTGGTGCATTGCCATCCGCCAGTATCATAGAACGTATAACTAGCTCATACACCCCGTCACCTATATAGGCTAGAGTGAGGGGTGAATATGAGCAAATGTCCTGTTTATCTACATTTAAGCCTGCTTTACTCAATCCTTCACATATGAAATTGTATATCTCTATACTAGTTCCCATACTACTCCCTCGCGAGTATCCTTTATCGCAACTCCCTTTTCAAGAAGTTCGTTTCTAATTTCATCTGCTCTTGCAAAATTCTTCTCTTGCTTTGCCACTTTTCTCTCATCAATCTTAGCTAGTATGAACTGCTCCAATTCTGGGTCGATTCCACTTTTTTCTGCAACACTTCCGTCATTTTTCGACTGATTTGCAAGATTTTTTGCAGCCTGTAAAAGGTCTAATCCGAGAACCTCATCATAGCTTGCAAGAAGCTTTTTCTTAGTTGCATCACTGATATCTGCCTTAAGCATATCGTATACAACTGTTATACCCATAGATGTATTCATATCATTTACAATAGCATCCTCAAACTTAAGTCTCCATGTAGCAAATGCAGCGTCATCTACCGCTCCATCAGCCTTGAGGCTAGCTATACGCTTAACAAGCTTATTGTACGCCACTGTCACATTATCAAGTACCTCGTAAGAGAACTCAAGTGGCTTACGATAATGAGACTGTAAGCAGAAGAATCTGTATACGAGAGGATTGTATCCCTTATTCTCCAGTAAAGACACTGTAAGGAACTCACCCTTTGACTTACTCATCTTTCCTGACTTATCATTAAGATGATGCACATGGAACCAGTAGTTACACCACTTATGACCAAGATATGCCTCACTCTGTGCTATCTCATTTGTATGATGTGGGAATATATTGTCAATACCGCCACAGTGAATATCCATATATTCTCCAAGATGCTTGATAGATATACCTGAACACTCTATGTGCCAGCCTGGATATCCAACTCCCCACGGAGAATCCCACTTAAGCTCCTGATTATCGAACTTAGACTTAGTAAACCAAAGCACGAAATCACTCTTATTCTTCTTATTCTCATCCTCTTCTACGTCATCTCTAACGCCTACCATAAGCTCCTTCTCGCTCTGTGAAGAGAATACATAATAATCCTCCAGCTTAGATGTATCAAAGTAAACATTCTCTCCTGATATATAAGCATATCCCTTCTCAAGAAGCTTCTCTACCATCTTTATGAACTCATCTATACAATTTGTAGCTGGCTCCACTACATCAGGAGTCTTGATATTAAGCTTAGCGCAATCGCTGAAAAATGCGTCTGTATAGAACTTAGCTATCTCCATAACTGTCTTATTCTCACGCTTAGCGCCCTTAAGCATCTTATCCTCACCTGTATCAGCATCGCTTGAAAGATGTCCAACATCTGTGATATTCATAACTCTCTTTACATCATAGCCTGCGTATCTTAATGTCTTCTCTAACACATCCTCCATAATGTAGCTTCTAAGGTTACCAATGTGTGCAAAATGGTATACTGTAGGTCCACATGTATACATAGCTATCTTGCCCTCTACATTTGGCACTACTGTCTCTACCTTTCTTGTAAGTGTATTAAATATTTTAACTTTATTCTCCATAAATGTTGCTCCTATTACATATATTCACTTAAGCTTATTCAGCTCAAGCACTCTTCTACAGTTACAATATATTATTTAAGCTTAAGCTGCTCCAGCTCTCGTCTGATTTCCTCTAATTCCAGCTTTACAGGGTCTGGTAAATGTACCTGATCCAAATCAACTCTTGGTATCTTCACATTATCCTGCTTAACCACTCTACCTGGAACACCTACTACAGTCGAGTTTGGTGGTACTTCATTGAGCACTACACTACCAGCACCTATCTTGCTGTTCTCACCTATAGTAAACGAGCCTAATACCTTGGCACCTGCCGATATCATAACATTATCCTCTATGGTTGGATGTCTCTTACCGCTCTCCTTACCAGTACCACCAAGCGTAACTCCTTGGTACAGTGTAACATTATCTCCGATGATAGTAGTCTCACCAATGATAACTCCATGTCCGTGGTCGATGAAGAATCCATTTCCAATCTCTGCTCCCGGATGTATCTCTATACCAGTCTTTCTAGCAGCTCTCTGTGATATATATCTCGCTCTAAAGAAATGACCTTTCTTGTAATGTTTGTGGGCTCTTCTATAATGCCATATAGCCCAGAAGCTTGGATATAGAAGCACCTCCCACTTACTCTTTATAGCTGGATCTCTCTCCTTTATGATCGCAGCTTCTTCCCTAAAATACTTGATAAATCCCATATGTCCTCCAAAATGCTTAATGATTATTCTGCCTGCTCCTTCTTGCAGCCGCAACATCGTTCGCATTTTGCATCCTCCGCCATAACATCGACATAAAGATGATTTTCAACTGTTTCTAACAGTGCTATAGCCTGTGAAGATATACCCTCACCAGCACCAGTAAAGCCAAGCCCTTCCTCAGTAGTAGCTTTAACACCTATCTGGCTTATATCTATCTTAAGAGCCTTCGCTATATTTTCTCTCATCTGCTCTCTGTATGGAGCCATCTTTGGTCTCTGTGCGATAATAGTTGAATCAATATTACCTATGACAAAACCATTGGCTCTAAGTAGCTCGCCTACATGCTCCATAAGCTTGATACTAGATATACCCTTATACTTTTCATCTGTATCAGGAAAATGCTTTCCTATATCTCCAAGAGCTGCTGCTCCCAATAATGCGTCCATAATAGCATGTAACAAAACATCTGCATCAGAGTGACCTAAAAGGCCCTTCTCATAAGGTATTTCCACACCACCTATTATAAGCTTTCTATCCTCCACAAGCTTATGAACATCATATCCCATTCCTATTCTCATAGTCATCCTCCTATCCTTATGATATACTATGCCATCTCTTCCTGTGACTTTTTTATTCCTCTGTTAAATAAATAGCCCCAGTTAATCCTATAAATAATAACATACAATATAGCTGCAAGTCCTATACCACCTATAACATCCAATACTGAATGCTGCTTTAAAAATACAGTGGACAATATTATAGATAAGCTAAGTATAAATGAAATCACTTTAACCGGTATATTTCCCTTAAGCTTATTACTATGGCAAACCATAACAAATGCTACAACAGAATTGTATGTATGAATACTAGGAAATACATTTGTATTTGTATCTGTTGAATACAATGTAGCTATCATTCTTGTCATAATATTGTCACGAGAAAACTCTTCTATTCTTAAATCCTGACCATTTGGCCATATAGTGCAAATAAGTAAACATAATGACATTCCTATAAAAAGATATGCCGCACCCTTAAAAAAGTTACTTCTACCATCAAATACACTAAATGTAACTACTAGACCCATATATGGGAACCACAAAAGATACGGAATCATAAACCATTCACAAAACGGTATCATATCATCCAGTGGCACATACATTCTTATATAATCAGAGTCTGGTGTAACATATCCCTCTAACCAGAAAAACCATGCTAAATATACGAAAAAGTAAAGCAACACCCAAGCATGACAATACTTTTTATGAAAATCTTTAATTTTACTCCACATAAAACTACCTCAATCTATATTTTAATATTATGAAAGTCAAAACAACTCCAAATTACAGAATAGCATAAAACACTGATATTTGCAATAAAAAGCACAAGAAAGAATCTCGCTTGCGAGATTCTCCGCCTGCGGCGGGTTGCTTTAGCAACATCTACATCTCCGCCGCAGTGCGAAATCAATCGCAGTCGCTCGCGACTACGATTAAGCCCTTAGCGGAGCGTTTTTTATCATATAGGGAAGTTTAAAGAACTTTCCTATATGA
>JBGVKG010000025.1:0-2780 GCA_045123575.1 Lachnospiraceae bacterium | reverse complement strand
GTGTGTAGAGTATCTTAGAACATTACAACATAATAGTGTAGCAATTTTCTGACACGAACGTGACCAAAATTTCATAGAAATTTTGCTGAATAGCATAAATATAACTAAAACATAACGAGGTCACATGTCAGAAAAAGGCAGACATCGACACGATGTCGAATTGCCTGCCGGTTGCGTATATTTATATAGCGTAAAAAGTAATGTTCTTAGATAGTCTAGCACTCGTAACCGAGAACGAAACTATACCTTTAATATCAAAGTCTTAGTCGTACAAACCAGAATTTATCTACTTATCTTCATCAAGCTTCAATACGCTCATAAACGCCTGCTGTGGTATCTCTACGTTACCAATCTGGCGCATACGTTTCTTACCTTCCTTCTGCTTTTCAAGAAGCTTCTTCTTACGTGTGATATCACCACCGTAACACTTAGCCAATACGTCCTTACGCATAGCCTTAACTGTCTCTCTAGCGATAATCTTGCTTCCAATAGCAGCCTGAATAGGTATCTCAAATAAGTGACGAGGTATCTCATCCTTAAGTTTCTCGCACATCTTACGACCTCGCTCATATGCTGTCTCTGAGTGTACGATAAATGATAATGCATCCACTTCTTCCTTATTGATAAGTATATCCAGCTTAACAAGTGTAGATGGTTCGTATCCCTTAAGCTCATAATCAAATGATGCGTAGCCTCTTGAACGAGATTTCAATGCATCAAAGAAATCATAGATAATTTCATTAAGAGGAAGCTCATACTTAAGAAGGGCTCTTGTACCTTCTATGTATTCCATACCAAGATAACGTCCTCTACGTTCCTGACAAAGCTCCATTATAGAACCGATATACTCGCTTGTAACCATTATCTCTGCTGTTACAATAGGCTCCTCCATATGCTCGATAAGCGATGGATCTGGAAGATTAGATGGATTTGTAAGCTCGATTACCTCTCCATCTGTCTTATATACCTTATAGATAACGCTAGGCGCTGTAGTTACTAAGTCTAAATTGTACTCTCTCTCCAAACGCTCCTGTATGATTTCAAGATGTAATAAGCCAAGGAAACCACATCTAAAACCAAAACCTAATGCAAGTGATGTCTCTGGCTCAAAGTACAGAGCAGCATCATTGAGCTGAAGCTTTTCTAATGCATCTCTAAGGTCTGGATACTTAGCTGTATTAGCTGGGTACACACCACAGTAAACCATAGGATTAACCTTCTTATATCCCGGTAATGGCTCTGCACATGGGTTATTATTATCTGTAATAGTATCACCTACAGATGTATCCTTAAGATTCTTGATACTAGCTGTAATATATCCAACCATACCTGCTGACAGCTCATCACATGGAATAAACTGACCTGCACCAAAATAACCTACTTCTACTACATTTGCAATAGCACCTGTAGCCATCATACGCACCTGTGTACCTACCTTTACAGTACCATTCTTCACACGACAGAATACGATAACACCCTTATATGGGTCATACAAGCTATCAAATATAAGCGCCTGAAGCGGTTCACTGCTATCTCCTGTAGGAGCTGGTATTTTCTCAACAATAGCCTCTAATACATCCTCAACATTTAATCCTGTCTTAGCAGAAATACGTGGTGCATCATGAGCTTCTATACCTATAACATCCTCTATTTCATCCTGAACTCTATCTGGGTCTGCGCTAGGCAAATCCACCTTATTAAGTACAGGTACTACATCCAAATCATGGTCTAACGCAAGATATACATTTGCCAATGTCTGTGCCTCAACACCCTGGGCTGCATCTACAACTAATATAGCTCCATCACATGCTGCAAGACTTCTTGAGACCTCATAGTTAAAGTCTACATGTCCTGGAGTATCGATTAAGTTAAAAATATACTCCTCGCCATTCTTAGCCTTATATACAGTACGAACTGCCTGAGACTTAATAGTGATACCTCTCTCCTTCTCAAGGTCCATATTATCAAGAACCTGTGCCTGCATCTCTCGGCTAGTGAGAAGACCTGTCATCTCTATAATACGATCAGCCAATGTAGACTTACCGTGGTCGATATGGGCGATTATACAAAAATTTCTTATATTCTTCTGATTTATATCTGACATAATATACTAATAAATCCCTTTCACATTGTATTTTAAGCGGCACTAAACCACAATAAATATAGCAAAAAATCAGCCAAAGGGCAACTATAAATTCTGGTTTGTGCGCGCAAGCAATGAGCCATGCGCAGAAAAATATAAATAAGGGCCTGCTGGGAGTTTACTCACATAGCAGGCTCTTGTTTTATATTTTTCTATATACGGCGAATGCCGCGACAGCGAGCTAAATTGTGCTTGCGAAGCAAGTGCAATTTGCAAGCCTGTCGGCATGGCTCATCATTGAATCTTTTTTCTTACCTTAATGAGCAAAACACTTTTATGGTTAGAAAACAGAGTTATAAAATATACTCTTTTCTTACCATAGGCAATTATTTTAGTACATGAGGTAGATATTACAGTAATTATTACTGCCATTTTCTTACTCACACAGCTAATTATAATGCATATGGATAGAAAGACATACTAGATTATTACTATTTTTCTACCTATATCCCTCACATTTTGTACATATGGATAGATAAATGAGCCATGCCGACAAGCTTGCAAAAGTCAGTTGCAAAACAACTGACTTTTAGCTCGCTGTCGCGGCATTCGCCGTATACATCCAAGAACATAGAAAACCACCCGATTAAGAGTAAACTCTTATCTGGTGGTTTTTATGTTCTCGTCTGCGCATGGC
>JBGVKG010000024.1:0-13898 GCA_045123575.1 Lachnospiraceae bacterium | reverse complement strand
TGATAGGTTAGAGGTGGAAGCATGGTAACATGTGTAGCTGACTAATACTAATAGGTCGAGGGCTTGACCAAATCGGTAGGTTGTAGGAATGTTATTCCGAGGAAAGTCTTGAAGATATATTTTGTGTGAAGTTTTGAAGGTGCAAACCTTTAATGGCCTGGTGGCTCAGCTGGTTAGAGCGCCGCCCTGTCACGGCGGAGGTCGTGGGTTCGAACCCCATCCGGGTCGTTTTATATATTAATAATCCAGCATAAGGGATCTTAGCTCAGCTGGGAGAGCATCTGCCTTACAAGCAGAGGGTCACAGGTTCGAGCCCTGTAGGTCCCATTTCTTGTGTAAACAAGATATGCCGATGTGGCTCAATTGGCAGAGCAGCTGATTTGTAATCAGCAGGTTATCGGTTCGAGTCCGATCATCGGCTTTGAGGAGAATTCCTCAGAGAAAAGTGAGAAATCACTTTAAATGTAAAGTGGGTATCTCGAAAGTCTTCGACTTTCTCGATATCATTTGCTTCGCAAATGTTCATCTGCCCACATAAATATTTTTCAGTAAGCAAGCTTCCGAAAAATATTTATATGTGCATCTGAGCACTTTATAATCTATTATGGGTAGATTCCCGAGTGGCCAAAGGGGACAGACTGTAAATCTGCTGCAATTGCTTCGGTGGTTCGAATCCACCTCTGCCCATTCAATCAGAAATAACTGATTGCTCCATACAAAAAAGTTAATATCGCGGGGTGGAGCAGTCTGGAAGCTCGTCGGGCTCATAACCCGAAGGTCGTTGGTTCAAATCCATCCCCCGCAACTCGTAGGTTTACCTACGTAAAGATGCCTGGTTAGCTCAGTTGGTAGAGCAGAGGACTGAAAATCCTCGTGTCTCTGGTTCGATTCCGGAACCAGGCACTTTTTAATCAATGAAGAAACGCTGAATATATCAGCGTTTCTTTTTATGTCTCTAATTGTTTGATAAGACTGAAAAACCTGCTTCATATAATGAAGCAGGTTTCGTTTATTATAGTATCTTATTCACTTTTATCATGTGCTATGATGTCTTGAACCTCGCAATCTAGAATAAAACAAAGAGTATCTAAAGTTTTAGTAGTAATTGGAAGCCCCTTTTTTATGCGATGTATTGTATTAGCAGATAACCCTTGATTAAATATCAGCTGATATTCTGTAATATTCTTTTTATGCATTGTTTCAAATAATGGTTTGTATGATATCAAGTTAATCACCTCATTGAATACATTATCATATTCAATCTATTGACTATACTCAATATATTGAGTATAATGTAAACGATTTTCCATTTAGAGAAAATTTATTCAATAAAAAGAAGAAAGGAATAATAAAAATGCAAATGAAAAATTTTTTAACAGTGACAATGGTAACAGTTATTGCAGCATGTTTAATAGCTTGTGGAGGTACTAAAGAAGCAACAAATCAAACGACAACGCCTGTATCTTCAGAACAGAACTCTACAACTAGTAAGGAGAACGAAACCTCTTCAACAGTGGCACCAACAAATGATGCGGAAAGCAATAGTACAGAGCAAACTACTAAAAACCCAAACTCTGGTTTTTCTTCTGATTTATCTGAGCCAACAAAGCCACAAGCACCAAACAAAGATGCAGTTTCTTATGAAGAAGTTATGCAAATGATAGCTGACAAGGATCCTGCGAATCCTTCTGAGTATAGTGATTTAAATGATTATTACAAAGATGCAGGCTTAAATAATCCGAAGCCATTGGAGTATATCCTTAGTAGTGCTATTACATATGATGGAGGTTCTGTGGTCGGAATTATCATAAATATGGGTGGTGGAGTAGCTATAGGTATAACTAAAGAATATGATAAAGAAACTGATGAAACTACATATATGTTTTTTGATTATTGGGGCGAATGGGAATCTGCTGTAGAAACATACGGAGAGGAAAATGTAGTTAAGATAAAATAGTAAAAGTATGCACATGAAAGGTAGGATATAGATATGATATGTAGTAAATGTGGAAATGAATTACTGCAAAACACAAATATATGTAGTAATTGTGGCACCGTACATCAAATAACGCCATTTGAGCAGCCAGTTATGCAACAGCCAATTATGCAACAACCACAAAATGTACTTTCAGGTACGGACATTTGGGGTGAGCAATATGATGAACCACAGTATTTGGATGATTATAGCAGTGTGTATGTTGAGAGCGATGAAAAATTACTTGGTACATTAGGAAATGGATATTTGATAAATATACTTCGTAGAAAAGTAAAAAAATGTCATGCTTTATTGACAGATAGAAGAGTATATTTACAAGGTGTATTTTTTGAAGGAAGTGGTAGAAAGCTTAATAAAGTTAGAAGTGAGAAAATCGTGGAAGTAGAGGATATTACAGGCACTGGATTTGTATATACCAAAGGATTCGGTATTATGTTGTCCATTATTACATTGATTATTGGTACATGTATTGGTTTGTTAATAAGCGAAGCAATTTATGTGCCAAATATAAACTTTACGATTATTGGTTTTTGCTTAGCGTTGATAGTAGATATTGTATGTTACTTCCTGAGCAGAAAAGCCTTCTTCATAATAGAGTACGCAGGTGGAAGCATTAGTTTTAATGCATCCATAGTAGGTATAGCAGATGTAAGAGATTTTCAAAAGCAAATCCACAGAGCGAAGAATAAAGCAAAAGGTAAATAATAATGAATGTAATATATCATTTACCTATTAACAAAAAGCGAGCATGTGATATTAAAGTTTATTCTGATAGAGTAACATTTGAAGGAAAATTCTGGTATCTAAGAAATAAAGAGTTTCACAAGAGTAAAGCCAGTATGGATGTTGGGGACATTGGTAAATTTTTAGGAATGGGATATCTTACTAAGCGGTCCTATAACAAATGTATAATTTTTGTATTGGCAGGTACAATATTAGGCGCTATTAAGTCAGGTATTGATATGCTGTCCGAGTATGTAGATAAAACAAATAACTATCTTAGGTGGATTGGTCAGGAAATATCCCTTCCAGGATGGATGGAAATGGCACTTAATGCTATGACGATTATCTGCATTGTATTAGGTATAGTACTATTTTTCTCAAAGAAGAAAGTTATCGAGATATCATTTACAGATAAAAGGATATGTGTACCCAGTAAGAGCATTTCTAAGAACGAATACATAATGTTGCATAATAACCTAAAAAAACTATGTGAAATAAACAATAATACTAGTTTTCGTCACTAGTAGTCACATTACGATTTTTGATAATAATTTTAAGAAGAAACGCTGAATTTATCAGTGTTTCTTTTTTTATTGTTAAAACTAATTGACAATATGGTCTATTGGTGATAGACTTAAGATGAACAAAAAGTCTATCGCCAATAGACTGATGCTTTATTATAAAGTCAATAATATAGTAAATAGGTATAGATAAGAGAGGAACATATTGTAATGGAAGATATGAGATTAGGCGTTGTAGAAACAAAGTTTGCGGAGATTATATGGGAAAATGAACCCCTTAATTCGGGAGAGTTAGTAAGGTTGTGTGAGGAGAGATTAAACTGGAAGAAATCAACTACATATACGGTGTTAAAGAAGCTTTGCGATAGGGGATTATTTAAGAACGAGAAAAGTATTGTTACTTCGTTAGTTTCAAAAGAGGAATATTCAGCTATACAAAGTGAGCAGTTTGTTGATGAAACCTTTGATGGCTCATTGCCAGCATTTATAGCAGCGTTTTCAAAGAGAAAAAAGTTATCGGAAAGGGAGATTGAACAGATACGTGATATGATTGATAGATATGGGGAGGAATAATAATGGGAGTTATTTTTTTACATTTATTTAATATGAGTATAACTGCGGGTTGGCTTGTATTAGCAATAGTTTTAGTGAGGTTTATATTTAGAAATATGCCAAAGACAATAAGGTGTATATTGTGGGCTTTAGTGGCCATAAGACTTATATGTCCCATTGCCATTGAGAGTGATGTAAGTCTAGTGCCTAGTGCAGAGACTATACCACAACATAACTTATATTCTAGTAAGCCAACTATTAACAGCGGGATATATGCTATAAATAGCGCAGTTAATCCTATTATTTCTGGGGATGCAATGGTAAATGATGAGTTACATATAAGTGATGGCACTACGGAAAATATAGTAGCGCAGGCAGTCGATGTAGCTAGCTATATATGGATGGCGGGCGTAGTTATAGTATTAGTGTATGCAATTTTAAGCTATATGCGTCTTCAAAGAAAGGTACAGGTGTCAATTAAACTTCAAGACAATATTTATATATGTGATAAGATTGATACGCCATTTATATTGGGCATAATCAGACCTAGAATATATCTTCCTTCATATCTAACGGAGTTGGAGAAGGAGTGTGTGACTGCTCATGAGCAAGCGCATATAAGAAGGAGAGACCATTGGTGGAAACCACTGGGCTTTATGTTGCTTATAGTATATTGGTTTAATCCTTTGATGTGGGCTGCGTATATTTTATTGTGCAGAGACATAGAGTTGGCTTGTGATGAACGAGTTATTAAAGATATGGATAATGACTTCAAGAAGCAGTATTCGGAGGTGCTGCTATCATGTGCAACATCCCGTAGAATGGTGATGGTTACCCCACTTGCTTTTGGAGAGGTAGCAGTTAAGAGTAGAATCAAGTCCGTGCTAAGCTATAAGAAGCCGGCTTTCTGGGTGATAGTTGTAGGTTGCATAGTATGTGCTATATTTAGCGTTGGATTTTTAACGAATCCAGTTAAAATAGATAAGACAGAAAAACAAGATAGTGCAGATGAAAAAGGAAATATTATAGAAACCTATAATTGCTCATATAAAAATGTGGATATAATGTCTACAGCATACTTATGGTTAGATTATGAGGATAATACATGTGGCTTTGCACCAATGATAGAGATGAGCTATATGACTCAAGGTAAATTCGTTATTGACAGTGATAAGATAGTTATTACATCAAGAGGTGGAGATACATATAACTTCCGTATGGTAGCTGATGGTCTTGAGTATGAGGGCTTTGATGGGGAACATAATGAACTAGGTAAGTTTCCAAAGGGCGCCATATTCGTACTGAAGGATGTAACAGATAAATCGAATAATAATGAGGGAGACAATAGTCACATAGAGGAAGAAACCAGTGATAACGAGGAGAACATATACGCTTCTACATACATATATTATGGTGCAGGTGATTCAATACTAGGACCGCAATTTATGTTGCATGAGTCCGACAATACATTTAGCTGTACTTGTTCACCACTTAGCAGTTTTATGATATTTGGAGAGTATGAATTAACTGACGAAAGATTAGTGTTGGGAGTGCAAGAGGGAAGTGTATATAAATATATATTTAAGCGAGTAGGAGATAAATCTTGCTAATGTAAGTCAAGTACTTTTTAAAAGTTTTTGAGAAAATTTTTACTCCTAAAAAAGGGTAACTTTAATAAACCTACCTATTGTAGATTTTTGAAAAATATATAATAATGTAATCAGATTTACTGTTCGAGTTCCATTACTCTGGCATAGTAAATTCTAAGGAACTTATTCACGGCAGCCATTTTGGCAACGTTGAAATGTTTCCCTTCCTGTTCTTTTTTTAGCAGAAAAAGATATACAGGATCATCTTGAGGTTTTATCAGTTTGAGAGCCTGCATAACCTCAAAACAGTATTTTCTGAGAGCCGCATTCCCGCGTTTTGATATGTGTCGATTGTGGCTTTCAAAATTTCCAGACTGATATGGTGGGGCATCGTTTCCGGCATAGGCATTAAGTGCCTTACCACTATGGAAACGTCGGACATTGCCGATTTCAGCTAGAATAAGTGGACCAAGACGTTCACCAACACCAGGCATATTTCGTAGTATTTTGTATTCTGGTAGCGTTTCTGCAATGGTTTGCATTTGTGATATGATGCAATCGGCTGAACGTTGAGCTTCTGCAACTAGGTCAATGCATTGAGTTTGAGCTAATACAGTATATTCATTTTCTCCATTGGTAGTTATACTACTGGTGGCAAGTTCATAGATGGCAAGGCCAAGGTGTGAGGCATTTCGGTTACGGGCTTTTTTGACTAAGCGTGAGTAACTGTCAAGGAATCGCGTTTTTCCCATTTTGCAGATGTAATCAAAGGACTTGTATTTCTTGATAAACATCATGCTGAGGCTGGTTTCAGGGTCTCTGCTCCTTAAAGGAAGAATGGATGTGATTCCGGGCATGGTTTGGTCTAGTAGGTTTGCTAAATATACTTTGTTGATAGTGAGTGTAGACATTCTTTGACTGTATTGTCTGGATAACATTTTTAAGTCTACATACTTTTGGTCATCAACAGAATACGGAACTAACTGATAAGATTTTTCCAAAGCATAAGTAGCGATTCTGATAGCATCTTTTTTGTCAGTCTTACTACGACGCAACTCCGTATCACCATATTTTTTCATCTGATACGGATTTACTAAACAGACAGAAAAATGCTCATCAGTAAGTTTCTTGAGAACTGGATAGTGATAGTGCCCTGTATACTCCATCAAGATGATGAGGGCTTCATCCAGTTCATTTAGATAGTTAACAAGTGCATTCATTTCAGGGTGATTGTGTTTCATGTCATAAGGTTTGATTCGTAGGCTGCCATCAGAGTTAAGAATGGCAACGGTACTCTTTGACTTGGAAACATCAATACCAACAGCAATCATAAAGGTACCTCCTTTAACTTATAGTATTTTGATTGGATACAGCTCTTCAGAATCCATTCATATTCGTTGGTTAAACGGGAGCGATGTCCCAACTTGCTGAATCGAATGCAGAATAATGAAGGCTGGCTAACACATTTTTCTCCGGGCGTGGTGTCCCAATTTGAAATTTCGTAGGCCAATCACCTTCATCATAAAATAAAAGAGCAAAGAGTTGTATACTCTTCACTCTATATATTACGAATTTGTATTTGATGCAGATATTTCATCAGAGTTCCCAGGATTTGGCACAGGTTCGGTGGCGTTAGAGCCAGTTCCAGATGGTGCAGTATTTGAGTTATATAGAGAGGCAAACAATTGATGTTGGGTGAGGTAAGATAATAAAATGAATTGGACAAATAAATATAAAAAAGCTATAACCTTCAGCTATGATGATGGCGTAGAGCAGGATTTGCAACTGCTGGAGATTTTAAACAAGTATAATTTGAAGGGAACCTTTAATCTGAATACAGGCTTAGATGATAAAAGTGACAGTTGGATATATAAGGAGCGCTTGGAAGTTAAGAGACTGAACATAGAGAAATATGTAGATGCGTACAAGGGGCATGAGATAGCTGTCCATACGTTGACACATCCAAATCTCTGTATGCTGGATGATGAGGCTATGGAGAGGGAGGTGTTAGGTGATAGAGAAAATATCCAGAGGATATTTGGAACTACAGCGGTTGGAATGGCATATCCTTATGGTGCATATTCTGAGAAAGTTGTAGACAAGCTTCGCCAGTATGGTTTTAAGTATGCTAGAGGGGTGGAGAGCTCGTATAACTTTGATGTTCAGGATAATCTTCTAGTATTCAAGCCTACATGTCATCATGATGATGATAGGTTGTTTGAACTGGCTGAAAAATTCTTAGAGCTGGATACTGACAAGCCACAGATATTTTATGTGTGGGGACATGCATATGAATTTGAAGGCAATAATAACTGGGATAGATTCGAGGAATTTTGTAAGCTAATCAGTGGAAGAGAAGATATTTTCTATGGGACAAACGCAGAGATTCTTATAGGTTAGAGAAGGATAGATAAATATAATTATATTAAAGTTGTTCGTAGATATATTATAGATGAATGGGATATATGCGGTAAGAAGCTACTAAGATTAGTGGCTTCTTTTTTGTATAACGTGACAAGGAAGAAAATACAAAATGAAGTGCAAACTCTTTTTACATAGGGAAATATATGATATTATATTACTTGTATTAGTTAAAACGATTATGTATACGAGGAGGATTAGCTATGAATATTCGTAGAGCAGTAGCGAAAGATATAGATAAGATAAATGATTTATTACTACAGGTGTGCTTGGTGCATCATGTAGGTAGACCAGATATATTCAAGTATGGTGCAAAGAAATATACAGATGAGGAACTGTTAGAGATTATTAATGATGTTAATAGACCGATACTGGTAGCGGTGGATGATGCTGATGAAGTATGTGGATACGCATTTCTTGTTTTTAAGCAGTATGTGGATAATAATATACTGACAGACATCAAGACTCTGTACATAGATGACTTGTGCGTGGATGAGGATAAGAGAGGTCAGCATATTGGCAGCGAGCTATACGAGGCAGTACTTGCATTTGCCAAGGAAAATGGATGCTATAATGTTACGCTCAATGTATGGAGTTGTAATGAGTCAGCGATGAAGTTCTATGAGAAGTGTGGTTTAAAGCCACAGAAGGTATTTATGGAGACTATATTGTAGATAAGGAGTTTTATATGTCAAAGAATAGAGACTTGCAGGAAAAGCAGGTAGCAGAGAAGTATCCAGATAAATGGAAGCGTCTCATAAGTTACTATAAGCCATACAAGACGGTGTTCCTTGCAGATATGTTCTTTGCATTTCTTGGGGCGGTGACAACACTTATTCTGCCACTTATCATCAGATATGTGACAGGAACCCTAGTGTATAGACCTAGACAGGAAATGTTTGAGGGCATACTTATATGTGCAGTGATTATGGTAGTGCTCGTGCTAATACAGTGCTATAGCAATTACTTCATATCAAACTATGGTCACGTGATGGGTGCCAGGATAGAGTATGATATGCGAAATGAGATATTTGGACATTTCCAGAAGCTATCGTTTTCCTTCTATGACAATCAGAAGGTTGGCCAGTTGATGAGTAGAATCACCAATGATCTTTTTGATATAACAGAGCTACTTCACCATGGACCAGAGGAGGTAGTTATATCGGCTATTAAGCTTGTAGGTTCATTTGTGGTGCTTATGTGCATCAACTGGAAGCTGGCGCTTGCATCATTTGTACTTATACCGATTATGCTAGTGTATGCTTTGTTCTTGAATAAGCGTATGAAGAGAGCATTTAAGAATAACCGTGCAAAGGTAGCTGATATAAATGCTAATATAGAGGACAATTTATCGGGTATCAGAGTAGTTAAGTCATTTGCCAATGAGGATATTGAGCAGGAGAAGTTTAAGGAAGGAAATGATAGATTCCTAGAGAGCAAGAAGAATAGTTATAGGTATATGGGACAATATCATTCAGGGCTTGGTGCATTTGTGACATTGATTACAGTTGTAGTCATAGTAGTGGGTGCATTGCTGATGAGTGAAGGTGATATAGCCACAACTGATCTGCTTACATTCCTTTTGTATATTAGTAACTTTACAGAGCCAGTGAAAACTCTTATAAATTTTGCAGAGCAGTTCCAAAATGGTATGACAAGTTATGAGAGATTCCTAGATGTGATGAGTATCGTGCCGGATATACAGGATAAAGAGAATGCTGTAGAAATAGGAAATGTACAGGGCAGAGTGTCATTTGAAAATGTAAGCTTCAGATACGAGGAGGACCTGGAAAATGTACTGTCAGGTGTGAATCTTCAAGTAGAGAAGGGAGAGTACATTGCGCTGGTTGGCTCATCAGGTGCTGGAAAGACTACGCTTTGCAGTCTTATCCCAAGATTTTATGAAACCACAGAGGGTTCTATAAAGATAGATGATATGGATATAAGAGATATAAGTCTTAAGAGTCTTCGTCAGAATATTGGAGTGGTTCAGCAGGATGTATATCTTTTTGTAGGTTCTGTTAAGGATAACATACGTTACGGTAAGCCTAATGCAACAGATGAGGAAATCATAGAGGCAGCCAAGAATGCCAATGCTCATGATTTTATAATGGAGCTTCCAGATGGATATGACACATATATCGGTCAGCGTGGTGTGAAGTTGTCAGGAGGTCAGAAGCAGAGATTGTCTATCGCCAGAGTGTTCTTAAAGAATCCGCCTATACTTATATTTGATGAGGCAACATCTGCTCTCGATAATGAAAGTGAGAAGGTAGTGCAGGAGTCTTTAGAAAAGCTGGCTAAAAATAGAACTACATTTGTTATCGCTCATAGATTGTCTACTATCAGAAATGCGGAGCGGATAATTGTACTGACTGAGGATGGTATCGCAGAGCAGGGAAGTCACGATGAATTGATGGAGATGGATGGAATATATAAGGGGCTTTATAGTCTTTCGAGATAAATTATGGTTTATCGTACTAAGGGCTAGGTATTAAGGATATAGTTTTATTCTAGGTTACAGGCAAAAGATTATCTAAGGTCTTTGCCTATAATTATTTTATGTACATGCAACCGCCTCCTATAAAATCGTAGTTGCTTCGCAACTGCGATTAGTCTCGCCATCCGTGGCTCGGAGGAGGCTTGCCGGAACCTCGTGTTCCGGCATTGCTATTTCTAAAACAAATTATGAAGAAAATCTACATACTCTCCACATGAATAAAACTTGCATCATTCTTACTTGAAGTTTTTTTTTAGTAGAATTTATCATTTCTCTTACCTTTGCATGCCATTTAGCTTGTATGGATAGAATTTCTAAGCCGAAAATCCCATTTTATCTTACCTTTACACATCTTTTTGCTTGTATGGGTAGAATTTCCAAGCCGAAAATCCCATTTTATCTTACCTTTTCACACCATTTAGCTTGTAAAGGTAGACTTTCTAAGCTGAATTAACCATTTTTTCTTACTTTTACATATCATTTAGCTTGTATGGGTAGAAATGATGAGCCATGCCGCTGGTTACATAATACACAAGCTTAATATCTTTATGCTAAGCTTGGAGATGCACTATTTTACACATTTTTATTCTAGTTTAACGTATCTTCACGATAGATTAAAAGGCATATTTCTAGTTCCTGTGGATAGTGTGTAGATTACCTTAGGGCTTTGCAATTGAATAGTATAGCGATGTTTCAACACGATGTTGAAACAAGCCGGCTTAATCGCAGTTGCATGCAACTACGATTTGACTCGGTACACGGATGGACCGTACAAGGCGGTCGCGTATATAAAGAAAATGGTTACGAGCAAAGACCTTAGATAATCTTACACTCGTAACCGAGAACTCAAAATATACTTTTAATCTGTCGTGTTTAGTACGATAAACCAGAATTTACAGGCTTTCTGCACGCTTCTTTACAGTGTTGGAGAAATTTTCTACTTGATGAGAATATTCTTCGTCCATAAGGGATGAATGAAGAAGAAAGTCTGCTGTAGCTTTATTGTTGGCGATTGGGATGTCATAAACCTGTGCAATACGAAGTAATGCTTTTACATCAGGGTCATGTGGCTGCGCAGCCAGTGGGTCAGAGAAGAATATAATCATATTGACCTGTCCCTCCACAATCTTTGCACCTATCTGCTGATCGCCTCCAAGAGGACCACTGTTATAGCCCTTTACAGGGATGCCAACACGTTCGGTTATCATACGGGCTGTTGTACCTGTACCACAGAGCTTATGTTTTGCCAAAACTTCTTTATTCTTTTCGCACCAGTCAAGCATCTCCTGCTTCTTGCCATCGTGGGCGATAAGGGCAATATTTTTTTTGATGCCTATAGTCATAGTTAAAAAGTCTACGTTCATAAAAACCTCCTCACTCGAAATCTATATATGTTATTAACTACAGAATAACATTTTTTCTGTAAAAATGATAGATGAAAAGAAAGGAAAGAATGTGAATAGTTATATTTAAGATACAAAATCAAATATTTTATTCATATCACAATCAAAAATACGGCAGCAGGCATACAAAAGGGACACAGTTGGATTTTGTGTGCCTTTTTCGATTCTATTATAGGAGTAGATGGAAATATCTATTCCTAGTATTTGTAACTTTGCAACCATCTCAGTTTGCTTAATGAGAGCTTTTTTTCTAAGAGCAGAGATATTCCTTCCTATATTGATATCCTGTACTTGTATCACGCGGTCTATGCTATTATTATTTTTCATTTTGCCACCTCTTTCTTATAAGTAGGATATGTCATTTTACGCATAATAAATTGCACTCTCGTGCAACTTGTGATATGATGATGAAAAGTCGTTAGTGTGTTAATAAATTAATATAGGCTCAGGTATCTAAGGTGAGAATAATCTAACAGAAAAATAATAAAAAGGAGACAGAAGATATGAGAACATGTAAGAAGATTTTTGCAATCTTAATGTTAGTTGCATTATGTATGGCAATGTGGGGTTGTGGCGGAAGTAAAAAGGATGGAAATGAGAAAACAACAGCAGAGCAAGAAACAAAAGAAAAAACGGTAAATGATTTATTTACCTATGTTAAGGTTGATGATGGGCAACGTATTGTAGCATATAAGGATACGGATAAGAAGGTTGTTATTCCATCAGAGATAAATGGAGAACCCGTTGTAGAGATAGCAGCACGCGTATTTAAAGGCTGTGATTTTATAGAGGATATAACTATTCCAAACACGGTTAAGCGTATTGAGCGTGATGCATTTACAGGTACTAAGTGGTATGAACAAGTACCATCTAATACAGTTGTTGGTGATGGTGTTCTCATCAAGATAGACTCTAATGCAGAGGAGCTTGTTATAGATGAGAATGTAAAAAGAATAATGCAGGGAATATTAGTAGAAAAATGTCCTAAGAAGGTTATTGTTAATAGTCCTAATATTGAGGATGAAAAATTATTACAGAGTAGTCGTCACATAGAGCATTTAGTAATAGGGGAGAAAGTTACAGAGATAAACGGCATAGCAAATGGTTGTTCCTTATTAAAAGTTGTAGAATTTTCTGAGAACCTATCAATAATAGGAGAAGAGAGTTTTTCTTATTGTAATGGATTAACTAGCATTGTGATACCTGATACGGTAGAGTATATTGATGAAGAAGCGTTTGCGTATTGTAGAGGGTTGGAAGAGATTGTCTTGCCAAAAGATGTAAAGCTAATTGCACCTGAACATACTGGTAAGCATGGCGAGCATTATACTCACAATTGTTTTCAAGGTTGTGAAAAGCTTGAAAAGGTGACACTAACAGGTACAGTGGAATTAGATTTTGAAACATTCAGGGGCACACCTTTTTATAATAATATTTTAAAAACAGCAGGAGATTATATTATTGTAGGAGATATTCTTGTAGGTTATAAAGGAAAATCTAGAAAGATGAATATTCCAAATGGTGTAAAATGTATAGCCTGTATGCAACATTATGTTAATGATGAAAAAGGGACAGGCTTGGTAGTTGATACTTCTGTATCAACAGACGAATATTTTGAACAGGTAAATATACCAAGAAGCGTTGAGAAGATAGGAAGAGAAGCTTTTGCATATGGTTATTACGATTTGGATAAGATAACTATACCAAGCAGTGTAAAAACAATAGGAAATTATGCATTTGAAAGCTTGAATACGCAAATTATGTACATAGAAGAAGGGGTGGAGAATATAGATGAAGACGCATTTCACGAGTCATATGGTTCATGGGGGAATGTGGAAACTTTAGTTTTACCTGGTAGCTTAAAGACCATAGGTCGTTTAACCTGTGTAGGTAAAATAATAGCACCAAAGGGTTCGCTAGGAGAAGAAGCCGCATTAAAATACGATATAGAATTTGAAGAGAAATAGCTCATAAAGGCTTTGGCTTATAACCAAAGCCTTTTACTTTTTCATACAAACTCCACAATTTACAAATATATATATCTATGCTATCATAATATCAAAGCATAATATTCTGAGGGCTCTTCGGTAGCCTGTCATTAGATAATATTCAATATATCTAAATTGGACCAATTATATCGGTCTATAATTCATGCTTTTAATTCACAAAAATCTAAAATTTTATACAGAGGAG
>JBGVKG010000023.1:0-3651 GCA_045123575.1 Lachnospiraceae bacterium | reverse complement strand
ACAAAGAGACTGTGGCAGGAGCCTATACGTACCCATCAAGTGGGAGGAAAGTTCAACAAGTCCACAGTATCTTTAAATAGAATAGCCTACCTTATAGAAAAGGTAAAGAAAAAGGCTATGATTATATAATACGAGGAAAGTATAAAGAACTTTCCTATATAACGAAAAAAGGACTATCCTAAGATAGTCCTTAAAATCGTAATTAGTTAGCAGCTACGATTTCCTTCTTATTGTAGCTTCCGCAAGCCTTACATACTCTATGAGGCATCATTAACTCGCCACACTTTGAGCACTTAACAAGATTTGGAGCTGTCATCTTCCAGTTAGCTCTTCTCTTATCTCTTCTTGCTTTTGAAGTTTTATTCTTTGGACAAATAGACATGGTTTACACCTCCTTAAAGCTATTAAAGACCTCTAGGGCTTTTGCCATTCTTGGGTCTAATTCTGTGGTATCACATCCACAACTTTCATGGTTGAGATTTGTGCCACATCTATTACAAATTCCTTTGCAGTTTTCACTACAAAGAACCTTCATAGGTAAATTCACTAAAATCTCACCGTAAGCGAACTTCTCTACGTCAAATTCTGTTCCCTCGATAAAATCTGCTTCATCAAGAAAATCTTTTTCTTCAACATCCGTCTCGCTCAAGTTTACTTCTCTCGAAGTTTGAATATTTATTTGTGTTTTAACATCCTCAAGACATCTATCACAAGGAATCAACAATGTCACATCTATGTGGCAGTCTATCTGAACCTTACCTCCACCAAGATTTGTAAAAACAAATTCTAATGGTTTTTTATCTATGATAGTAAAACTGCTCTTTTTAGTTGTGAACACCTGAAGCTCCAAGTCAGTCTCAAGTTGTTTCACCTTACCCTCTGCGGATAAGAGTGCATGTAAATCAATCAGCATAAAATACCTCTTTCAAATTGCACCTTGACCATTATACATAGATGTTGTGCCTTTGTCAATAAAATTTTTAACTATTTTACAAGAGCTAGTGTTTCCTGTGCAATCTTAAGCTCCTCATTTGTTGGAACAACAATTACCTTAACCTTTGAATCTGCTGTAGAAATGGCTTTATCGATACCCTTTGTCTCCTCATTAACCTGCTCATCAAGTTTAATACCCAGGTATCCAAAATACTCACAAATCATCTTTCTAACCATCGAATGATTCTCACCTACGCCTGCTGTAAATGCAATAACATCTACACCATTCATAGCAGCTACATATGAACCAATATATTTTGCAACTCTGTACGAGAATGCTTCCAGTGCAATCTTAGAATCCTTATGACCCTCTGTTGCAGCCTTAGCTATATCTCTAAAGTCACTTGATACACCACTCATTCCCAGTACACCAGACTTCTTATTGAGGATATTAAGAACTTCATTTACGTCCTTTCCTTCCTTATTAGCAATATACTGTATTACACCGCCATCAATATCACCACTTCTTGTTCCCATAATCAGGCCCTCAAGTGGTGTAAGTCCCATACTTGTATCTACACACTTGCCATTAAGAACTGCTGAACAAGAACCACCATTTCCAATATGACAAACGATAACCTTTGAATTATCTGCATCAAGTCCTGCAAGCTCAATCGCTCTCTTTGATACGAAATCATGGCTTGTACCATGGAAACCATACTTACGTACACCGTACTTCTCATAGTACTCCTTTGGAATAGCATACATAAATGCCTTCTCTGGCATTGTCTGATGGAATGCTGTATCAAATACTGCTACATTCTTAACACCTGGCATAGCATGCTGACATGCTTCAATACCGATAAGATTTGCTGGATTATGAAGTGGTGCAAAATCAGCACACTCATCTATAGCCTTGATAACATCCTCGTCTACTAATACAGAACCAACATACTTCTGTCCACCATGAACTACTCTATGACCAACTGCTGTAATCTCGCTAGCATCTGCAACAACGCCGCAAACTGGATCAACAAGTGCGTCAAGAACCATCTGTACTGCAACCTTGTGGTCTGGCATTGCCTTCTCTATAACACATACATCTTTACCAGCTGGCTTATGTGTAAGCTTAGAACCTTCAATACCTATTCTCTCGCAAAGACCCTTTGCCATTACTTCCTCATGGTCCATATCGATAAGCTGATACTTAAGTGATGAGCTACCGCAATTAATAACTAAAATCTTCATAGTTTTATCTTCCTTTCTATACTTTTACCAATATAGGCTTTTTACGAGATTTTTGCTAACAAAAATCTTGGTCTGGCCTTTTTACGCTTTCTATTTATCTACACTTTTCAGCGAAGATTGCTTTAGCAATCTTCGGCCTGAGCCTGAACTGCTGTAATTGCTACTACACCTGCAATATCCTGTGCTGAGCAACCTCTTGAAAGGTCATTAACTGGCTTAGCAATACCCTGACAAAGTGGACCATAAGCCTCAGCCTTTGCTAATCTTTGAACAAGCTTATAACCAATATTTCCTGCATCAAGGTCTGGGAAAATAAGTACATTTGCCTCACCTGCAACATCACTACCTGGTGCCTTTGAAGCTGCAATACTTGGAACCATAGCAGCATCAGCCTGAAGTTCACCGTCAATCTTGTACTGTGGTGCCATCTCGTTAGCAATTCTTGTAGCCTCAACAACCTTATCTACATCTGCATGCTTTGCACTACCCTTTGTTGAATGTGAAAGCATAGCAACCTTTGGTTCCTCACCTACAAGTGCCTTAAAGCTCTCTGCAGATGAAACTGCTATAGCAGCTAACTCCTCAGCATTTGGATTCTGTACTAATCCGCTATCACCGAAGATAAATGTTCCATTTGAACCCATATCACAATTTGGCACATCCATAACGAAGAATGCTGAAACAAGCTTTGTACCTGGCTTAGTCTTGATAATCTGTAATGCTGGCTTAAGTGTGTTTGCTGTTGAATGACAAGCACCAGAAACAACACCATCTGCATCACCGCACTTAACCATCATACAAGCATAGAACATATACTCTGTATTAAGAAGCTCTGTAGCCTGCTCCTTTGTCATACCCTTAGCTTTTCTGAGTTCTACCAACTGATCAATATAGTACTCTGTCTTCTCATATGTAGCTGGGTCAACAAATGTAGCCTTAGACACATCCAATCCCTCGCTATTCTTAGCAATTTCCTCTGGAGTTCCAATGATAACAAGATTTGCATAATCCTCAGCCAAAATCTCAGCAGCAGCCTCAAATGTTCTTCTGTCCATAGACTCTGGTAATACAATTGTTTTCTTGTTCATTTTAGCTTTTTTCTTCATTTCATCAATAAATGCCATAATGATATCTCCTTTTTATATAATTTTAACCTATTAAACTGATTGCAAAACAGGTTTTTCACATTTTATCATACATAATCATTATAACTCTAACGCACATTGTATACAAGTTCAAAATTACAACTTTCTTGTTCTTTTCCACGTACAATCTGCGCGAGTAATGAGCCATGTGCAGATGAACACATAGAAATAAAGTCCTGCCGAGTGAACTGACCCCCAAAAGTTAGACCAAAAATCTAACGATTGGGAGGTCGGTTTTTTAATGGCAAAATATAGCTATGAATTTAAGAAAATAATTGTTCAAGATTACCTTGCCGGGAAAGGAAGTTATAGATATTTGGGTGAA
>JBGVKG010000022.1:0-22316 GCA_045123575.1 Lachnospiraceae bacterium | reverse complement strand
CAGATGGAATGGAGTGAGTATGTTTTCCTATGCAGGAAAGGTACACCTATAAAAAACAGTACATATGATACTGCTCTGTTCAAGATATGCGACAAGGCAGGAATACCACGTTTTTCAATGCATGTATTGCGACATACATTTGCAACAAGATGTATTGAAGCCGGTATGAAGCCAAAAACATTGCAGATTCTTCTGGGACACTCTAATATCGGAATTACTATGAATTTGTATGTTCACACTACCGAAGAAGAAAAAACAAAAGAAATCGATTTGGTAGCGCAGGCTCTTATGGTTATTTAATGGCCCACTAAAAAAAGCATGAAGCCGGAAATATCAGTAAAATCAAGGTTTTTCGAAAGGAGAATATATATTATGAAACTAGGTATCGTAGGACTTCCAAATGTTGGAAAGAGCACACTTTTTAATTCACTTACAAAGGCGGGAGCAGAGTCAGCAAATTACCCATTCTGTACTATCGACCCAAATGTAGGTGTAGTACCAGTACCAGACGAGAGATTAGATAAGTTAGCTGCTATGTATGATTCAGACAAGCTTACACCAGCAGTTATCGAGTTTGTTGATATAGCAGGACTTGTAAAGGGAGCATCTAAGGGAGAGGGTCTTGGTAACCAGTTCCTTGCTAATATCAGAGAGGTAGACGCTATAGTTCATGTAGTAAGATGCTTTGATAATTCCAATATTATTCACGTAGAAGGAAGCATCGATCCACTTCGTGATATAGAGACAATTAACTTAGAGCTTATCTTCTCAGATATAGAGATTCTTGATAGAAGACTTCAGAAGGTCGGCAGAGCTGCAAATAATGATAAGACTATGGCTAAGGAAAGAGATTTAATCCTTAAGCTTAAGGCTCTTCTTGAGGAAGGTAAGTTAGCTAAGCAGTACGAGACAGATGATGACGAGGAGAAGGGATGGCTTAAGGAGTACAATCTTCTTACAGGCAAGCCAGTTATCTTCGCAGCTAATGTTGAGGAAGGTGACTTGGCTGATGATGGCGCTTCTAATGAAAATGTTGCAAAGGTTAGAGAATATGCAGCAGGAGAGGGCTTTGAGGTATTCGTAGTATGTGCTCAGATAGAGCAGGAGATATCAGAGTTAGATGATGATGAGAAGGCTATGTTCCTTGAAGACCTTGGTATAAAAGATTCTGGACTTGATAAACTTATAAAGGCAAGCTATAGCTTACTTGGTCTTATAAGCTACCTTACAGCAGGTAAGCAGGAGACAAGAGCATGGACTATTACAAAGGGAACTAAGGCTCCACAGGCGGCTGGAAAGATTCACTCAGACTTTGAGAGAGGATTCATCCGTGCAGAGGTTGTTAATTATCAGGATTTACTTGATTGTGGTAGCTACTCAGCGGCTAAGGATAAGGGACTTGTAGGACTTGAGGGTAAGGAATATGTGGTTAAAGATGGAGATGTAATACTCTTCAGATTTAATGTATAAAGAGAGGAATGTATATGGCATTACTAAATTATAGTATAGGTTTTCCAAACCTAGGTATAGAGTTGTCTGATTTACCTAAGTCGTTTTCAATATTTGGCTTTGAAGTTGCGTTTTATGGTCTTATCATTGGTTTGGGTATTGCTTTGGCCATGGCGTTAGCCTTTAGAGAAGCCAAATTAACAGGACAGAATGTAGATGATTACATTGATTTAGCATTGGTTGGTATTGTGGCATCTATCTGCGGTGCGAGACTTTATTATGTTATCTTTGAGTGGGATAATTATAAGGATAATCTGTGGGAGATATTTAATATCAGACAAGGCGGATTAGCTATATATGGTGGTATTATAACAGCTATTATCACTGTGCTTATTATGACTAGAATCAAGAAGAAGAGCTTTTTCCAGTGGTGTGATACTGGCTGTATAGCGTTGCTTTTAGGCCAGATTATTGGTAGATGGGGCAATTTCTTCAATAGAGAAGCTTTTGGTGGTGACTCGAATGGTTTACTGGCTATGAAGATTAATATTGAAGATCCTACAATTGGTGGGTATGTACATGTTCCAGATGGCGTTACTATTCATACAGAAGGAGCGTTTGATTTTATTCAGGTACAGCCAACATTCTTCTACGAATCATTTGCGAATCTTTGTCTTTTGGGGCTTATAATGCTCTTTAGAAAGAAAAAGGTATTCCATGGAGAGGTGTTCTTATGGTATATGGGTGGTTATGGAGCTATAAGAGCGGTTGTAGAAGGTTTTAGAACAGACCAGCTTCAGATAGGTAATACTGGTATTGCAGTATCACAGGTATTAGGAGCAGTTATGGCAGTTGTATGTCTCGGTGCGTGTGTGTATATGCGTATTAAGAAAAAGGGTGCAGAGCCATGTTGGAGTCCAAAAGAGACAGAGTTTGTGGCTGAGTTTACAGACGAAACTTTGGAAGCAAAATAATATAGACAGCATAACAGGCAAATATATAGGTTCAAAATAAAAAAATTAATTTATTTGTTAAAATAATAGTATCAAACCACATCACTATATATAGTGATGTGGTAAAGCATTAGACACAAGATGTTTGAAAAACGAACACTAGTGTCTATTTTTTTGTCTAAAATCCAGTATTTTCAAGGCTTGAGGGCGAAAATAATTTCAAAAAAAGACTTGATTTTATGGAATGATTAGTATAAAATCACACTATGAAGTGGTAGAGAGTGGTAGAATGTGGAGCGTAAGTGGTGGAAAGTGGTGAAATTCATGTTCTATGAGATTGTAGCTGTATTGCAGCTATGATTTATTTCTGTCCTTTAAATTTGATGCAAAGGAAGTGTTACATATGTTCATGAGTGAATATAGTCACTCTATCGACGCCAAAGGTAGAGTAATTATTCCTGCTAAGTTCAGAGATGAGCTTGGTGAAACATTTGTTGTAACACAAGGTCTTGATGGCTGTCTTTTTGCATTTCCAAATTCTGAATGGCAGGCATTTGAGGAAAAGCTCAAAGCACTTCCTATGGCTAATAAAGATGCCAGAAAGTTTGTAAGATTCTTTTTAGCTGGTGCAGCTCTTGCAGAGGTGGACAAGCAGGGAAGAATTTTAATCCCATCGGTTCTTAGAGAATTTGCAGCATTGGAGAAAGATGTTGTATTGGTCGGAGTGGGAACCCGAGTAGAAATCTGGGATAAGAAGCGTTGGGAGGAGTCGACATCCTTTGAGGATATGGACGAAATCGCTGAACATATGATGGATATGGGACTGAATATTTAGTCTTGATAATACATTGGATACAAAAGTGTGAAGGCACTGAAAATAAAGTCATAGTACACGTAACTATGATTAAATCGAGGAGAGTATTGGATATATGGAATTCAAGCATAAATCAGTATTGTTAGAAGAGACAATTGAAAGCCTTGCTATTAAGCCGGATGGCATATACGTTGATGGGACTCTTGGCGGAGCTGGACATGGTTATGAGGTATGTAAGAGACTTAATAGCAACGGCAGATTTATAGGCATTGATCAGGATGTTGATGCTATAGCAGCAGCAACTAAGAGACTTGAGGAATTTAAGGGTAAGGTGCAGATAGACATTGTGAAGAGTAATTATAGCGGCATAGCTAGCGTACTTGCTGATCTTGGAGTAGAGAAGGTGGATGGAATACTACTTGATATAGGAGTATCTTCATATCAGTTAGACAATGCAGACAGAGGCTTTACTTATAAGGTGGATGCACCACTTGATATGAGAATGGACAAGTCTAATCCTGTAACAGCGAAGGATATCGTAAATGGATATACAGAGATGGAGCTTTTTCGAGTTATAAGAGATTATGGCGAGGATAAGTTCGCTAAGAACATCGCAAAGCATATTGTGATGGCGAGAAACAGAAAAGAGTTAGAGACAACAGGAGAGCTTATAGAAGCCATAAGAGCGGCTATACCTGCCAAGATTCAGGCGACGGGTGGTCATCCTGCTAAGAAAACATTCCAGGCTATTCGAATTGAGTTGAATAGGGAGCTGGAAGTTCTTCGCGACTCTATTGATACAATGATTGATTTGTTGAATGATGGGGGAAGACTCTCTATCATTACATTCCATTCATTGGAGGATAGAATAGTAAAAAACAAGTTTAGAGATAACGAAAATCCTTGTACATGCCCAAAGAATTTCCCAGTTTGTGTGTGTGGCAAGAAGTCGAAGGGTGTAGTTGCAACTAGAAAGCCTATTATCCCAAGTGATGAGGAGATAGATGCAAATAAACGTTCGAAGAGTTCAAAGCTTAGAAGTTTTGAGAGAAGATATTAAGAAATATAGGCAGGCGTAGACCTGTTAACATGGAAGGAATATAAAATCATGGAAGAAAGGAAAAGACAATCTTATTATGTCGATGGTAATACTGTCCGTAAGATTGCTGTTCCGGTAGAGTATCCTGAGAGAAAACAGGAAAAAAGACCGGAGCGTAAGCAAGGACATAGACGTAGCTATAGACAGTCAGAAGGCTTAGAGATGAGCCTTTCTTATGTTGCTTTCTTATTCGTCATGGTTGTGATTATTGTAGCGTCTTGTGTAAATTATCTGGATGTTAATTCTCAGATAAGTCAGACCAATAGAGAGATATCAAAAGCCCAGAAGGTGCTAGATACTCTTGTAACAAAGAATGATGCAACGGAGTATGAAATTGACAGCTATATAGATGTGGAGTATATTATCAGTACAGCTAAAGAGGAGCTGGGAATGGTAGTGGCTGGTAAGGACCAGGTAAAGTTCTATGAATCATCAGATAGCGAATATATGAATCAGCTAAATGATGTTAAAGATTAGGACATAAGGTTTTTGCCAGATAAAGTTAATAGAAAGAAAGATTATAAAAGTCATGGAAAAAAGACAGAGGAAAAAACAACCCATAAAGTTTACCAGAGGGATGAGTAAAAGATTGTTAGCCATCTTTGCAATAATCGCTCTGTGTTTGCTTGTATTATGTGGTAGGCTTATATATATCCACCTAAACCAAGGTGAGGATTATACTATAAAGGTGTTAGAACAGCAGCATTATAGTAGTAAGACTATTCCTTATAAAAGAGGAGATATTGTCGACAGAAACGGGGTTGTGCTTGCTACAAGCATAAAGGTATATAATCTTATACTTGACCCAAAGATTATGCTGTCGGATGATGGGAAATACTATGAAACGACTCTTGAGGCGCTAAATACGTGTTTTGGATATGATGTATCAGAGCTTGCCAAGATAGTTGAGGAAAATAGTAAAAGAAGCTATTATGTGTATGCAAAAAAACTGACATATGACCAGATTGAGCAGTTTCAAACTATGCAAAAGAAGAATAGTAAGATACAGGGAGTATGGTTCGAGTCGGAGTATGAGAGAAAATATCCATTTTCATCTCTAGGCTGTAATGTTATAGGATTTACATCTGTAGGTAATGTTGGAACTTATGGAATAGAAGAATATTACAATGAGTATCTAAATGGTATAGATGGAAGAGAATACGGATACGTAAATAACGATAATATTATGGAAAGTGTGCAAAAAGCACCAGAAAATGGAGATACTATAGTATCAACCATAGATTTTAATGTTCAGACTATTGTAGAAAAATGGGTTAAATTTTATTCTGAAAAATATACTCCAGAAAATCTTGGAGTGGTTATAATGAATCCTAGTAATGGTGAGGTTTTGGCCATGACAGGACAGACCGCATATGACCTTAATAATCCAAGAGATTTGTCGGCTCATTATAGTGCAGAACAGATTGCGGCTATGACAAATGAAGAAAAGGTGGAGGCTCTTAGTAAAATATGGAGAAATTACTGTATATCAGATTCCTACGAGCCAGGTTCAACAGCTAAGCCATTTACTATTGCGGCAGCGTTAGAGGAAGGCGTAATGTCGAAGCATACCACATTTTTATGTGATGGTGGAGAGATGGCAGGAGGCTGGAGAATTAAATGTCACGGCGGTATTGGTCATGGCATGTTATCCATACAACAAAGCATAGCGCTATCGTGTAACGATGCTTTGATGCAGATGGGTTCTCTACAGGGTGTAGGTACATTTGTAGATTACCAAAGTAGATTTAACTTTGGTATGAAGACAAGAATAGATTTGCCAGGTGAAGAAAGCTGCAGTGCATTGGTTAAAAATGAAAGTATGGGTCCAGCTGACCTTGCTACTAATTCATTTGGACAGAACTTCAATGTAACTATGATACAGCTTGCGGCAGCATTTTCAGCATCTATCAATGGCGGATATTATTATCAGCCACATGTGGTAAAGCAGATTGTTAATGGAAATGGCGGCATAGTAGAAAGCTATGATAAGACACTGGTAAAACAGGTTATGACAGATAGCACATCAGATCTTATAAAAGAAGGTCTTCGTATGTGTGTTGAATCAGGTACAGGAACAAAAGTTGCTATAGATGGTTATACTATTGCAGGTAAAACAGGAACAGCGGAGAAGTATCCTAGAGGAAATGGAGAATATCTTCTTTCATTTATAGGATTCGCGCCATATGATAATCCTGAGATAGTATGCTATGTAGTTCTTGACAATCCAGTTGTAGAGGGTAAGCAATCTACTGCTCAGGTAATGGAAATATGGAAGTCTATTATGGAAGAAGTTCTTCCGTATATGGATATATTTAGTGAATCTCAACAAATTGAAGATACAACAGATGACGAAGTCATTGATTCAGTATTTGACGAGCAGGCTCAGGATGAGATGAACGACGCGGCTGGTGTTGAGAATGACAAAGAAGATGAAGCCCCAAATGATAATTCAGAAGATAATAATTCGGAAGATGACAATTCGGATGATGATGAGGGCCAAAGTACAACATAATGCTAATGGATAAACTCAATATATAAGAATAACCCTGCATGAGATGTAATACATTTATAATGGAATCTTATGTGGGGTTATTTTTATGGATACTTTTAAGGTTTACAATAAAAGAATGGTTGTATTATTTTTCTTTTGTTCAATGTTTGCTATAGGCGTATTATGTGGCAGACTTGTATATCTTATGATATATAAGGCGGATTATTATGGACAAAAGGCTATAGAGATACAAGAGAGAGAACGAACTATTAAGGCAGCAAGAGGCTTGATAGTTGATAGAAATGGTGAGATTCTAGGAGCGAATAAGACAGTATGTACCATATCTGTAGTTTATAATCAGGTTACAGACAAGGAAAAAGTAATTAAGGTGTTGGCAGAGAAATTGTCTATGTCTGAAGATGAGGTGAGAAAAAAGGTAGAGAAAGTTAGCTCTAGGGAAAAGATAAAATCAAATGTAGATAAGGCTATTGGTGATGCAATAAGAGCCTATGACATGGATGGAGTAAAGGTGGATGAGGATTATAAGAGGTATTATCCATATAATGAGCTTGCTTCGAAGGTCATCGGATTTACAGGTGCAGATAATCAAGGAATTATAGGACTAGAGGTAGAGTATGAGAAATATCTTACAGGGACACCAGGAAAGATATTGACAGTTACAGATGCAAGAGGTGTTGAGCTTGAAAAGGCAGTAGAGAATAGAATAGAGCCTATAGATGGGAATACACTTGTTACATCTTTGGATATAAATATCCAAAAGTATGCTACTCAGGCGGCGGAGAAGGTGTTGAATGCAAAACAAGCTAATTATGTCAGTATAGTAGTTATGAATCCTAATAATGGTGAGATATATGCTATGGTTAATGCACCAGAGTTTGATTTAAATAAGCCATATACGTTAAATAGTGAAGATGTGGATGTCAGTGGATTATCTTCTAAGGAAAAGCAGAATATGTTGAATAAAATGTGGAGGAATAATTGTATTAACGATACATATGAGCCAGGTTCTACCTTTAAGGTATTTACAGCGACTGCTGCATTGGAGGAAGGTTTGGTATCTAAGGCGTCGTCCTTTCATTGTCCGGGATTTTGTACTGTAGATGATAGACGTATACGATGTAGTAAAACTACGGGTCATGGAGCACAAACCTTTGCCGAGGCGATAGCACACTCCTGTAATCCTGCTTTTGTAAATATTGGACTTAGATTAGGAGTGAACAATTTCTACAAGTATCTTAATAAGCTAGGGCTTATGGAAAAGACAGGAGTAGATTTGCCAGGTGAGGCAGGCACTATTATACATAAGCAAAGTAATGTAGGAAATGTAGAACTGGCAACAATGTCATTTGGACAGTCATTTCAGATAACACCATTAGAATTGCTACAAACTGTAAGTGCTGTTGTAAATGGAGGAACAATAGTTACACCACATTTTGGAATGTCTGTGCAGGATAGCGAAGGCAATGTGTTAGAGGTACTAGAATATGATACAAAGGAAAAGGTTATTTCTGAATCTACCTGTGAGATTATGAAGGAGTGTATGGGTCTTGTAGTAAGTAGTGGCGGAGGTTCAAAGGGTGCAGTAGAGGGGTATTATGTTGGTGGAAAAACAGCTACCTCAGAGAAACTTCCTAGAGGTAATGGGAAATATATAGCATCATTTATAGGGTTTGCACCGGCTGATGACCCAGAGGTTATAGCTATATGTATAGTTGATGAGCCTGTAGGAGTGTATTATGGTGGCTCGGTGGCAGCTCCTGTTGTAAAGGAATTATATGAGAATATATTGCCGTATCTTGGGGTTAAAAGCGTTGATTAATTAGTGAAAAAATATTATACTTAAAGTTAGTGATTAGATAAGTAATAAAGAGGTTGACATTATGAACTCAAATAATCAGAGAAGAAAAAGTAGAAAAGTATCAAGCCTAGATTATAGCTTACTCGTAGTAGTAGCTGTACTTATAGGCTTTGGACTTGTTATGTTATATAGTAGTAGTTATTATTCAGCAGCTATTAATTATAATGGCAATGAGGCGTTTTTCTTAAAGAAGCAGATTGTGTCTACAGCCTTGGGTGTTATCGCTATGATTTTCTTCATAGTAGTAGATTATAGGGTGTGGAAACGTTTCACATGGATAATATATGTAGGGGCCATTGGCTCAGTGTTGCTTGTATTGACACCATTAGGTCTTACACTTAACGGTGCAAGAAGATGGCTTGATTTTAAGGTGATAACCATACAGCCGGCCGAGATTGTAAAGGTAGCGATAATACTTGTTATGGCAGCGATAATATCTGCTAATGTAAGAAGGATAAAGGGATTAAAGCAGATATTGATTATATTTGTATTGACTCTTATACCTACGGGAATGATATTCTTCTTTACAGATAACTTTAGCTCTGCTTTGATAGTGGCAGCTATAGGTGTTATTATGATATTGGTGGCATGCAAGCATAATAAGGGATTTATCGCACTTATGGTTGGCGGTGTTGCAGTGGCAATTGTAGGATTATTATTAGTGGGAGGCTTTAGAGCTTCAAGAATATTAGTTTGGCTTAATCCAGAGGAATACTCTAGTAAAGGTGGTTTCCAGGTATTACAAGGTCTTTATGCTATAGGCTCAGGTGGTTTGTTTGGTAAGGGATTAGGTCAGAGTGTACAGAAACTTGGATTTGTACCAGAGGCGGAGAATGATATGATATTCTCTATTATCTGTGAGGAATTAGGTCTCTTTGGAGGCATTGCAGTGCTTATTCTGTTTGCTTTCCTTATATGGAGATTTATGGTTATAGCTAACAATACAGAGGATCTTTATGGAGCACTTATAGTTGTAGGTGTTATGGCACATATTGCTGTGCAGGTTATCTTGAATGTTGCAGTTGTTACAAATACTGTGCCTAATACAGGTATTACTCTACCGTTTATCAGCTATGGAGGTACTTCGGTGGTGTTCCTTTTAAGTGAAATAGGACTTGTCTTATCTGTTGCTAGATACGGAAGGAAGAGGCAGGAGGTAGCAGAGCAATGAAGAAGATAGTTATAGCTTTGCTCATCATTGTAGTTATTGTAGGTGGATTAGGTGTATGGTGCTCAACATGGAGATTTAGTCTGGTTTGTGACGCTGATGGTGGCCTTATAGACGGACAGTCGGGGTACAACATAGCCTTTACAGGCTCAGACAAATATACTGATGAGCAGTTGATATCTTTCTTATTTCAAGATAAAGGTTCGTCAAATCCAATAGTTTTCTGGTGGAATAACCTGTTAGGAAAGAAGCAGAGTATACCATTTATAGAGACATATGATGTTGAATCTAAAGGTTTTTTTGACTTTGAGGTTACATTTTATGACAAAAGTATCGTAGGTTATACAACTTATATGGGATATAATCAATATTTTGATAAAGATGGTGTAGTTGTTGAGAGTTCTAGCAAAAAATTGGATGGAGTGCCATATGTATCCGGTATAAAGGTAAAATACATAGTGTTGCATGAGAAACTTCCAGTGGAAGATGAAAAGATATTTGGTATGTTACTTGATGTAACTCAGCTTATCGAGAAGTATAGTATGGACGCTTCTAGAATAGATGTGACAGACGATATGGAGATACGTTTGCATATAGATCAGGTTAGAGTAGACTTGGGAAATGGCAGTGATTTGAACAAGAAATTTGTAGATTTAAATGATATAATACCTAGTCTTAAAGGTGTAAAAGGAGTCTTGGATATGAGACAGTATGATACCAGTGGCAATGGCTACACACTTAAGAAGGATGAATAAAAAAACTAACAAAAAAAAGTAAATAATTGTTGCTATTTTTTGAATTTGAATGTATTATTTAATAAGGTGTGGTTAGACATCTAATTACATAATTACGATTGAAGCTTAAAGATAATGGAAATATAGGAATTAAGGAGGATAAACCCTTGCTCGAGATTAAGACAAATGAGGCAGAGGCAGCAGCAAAGATAATAGTTGTAGGTGTCGGCGGTGCTGGTAACAATGCTGTTAATAGAATGATAGATGAAAATATAGGTGGTGTTGAGTTTATCGGCATCAATACAGATAAGCAGGCGTTAAAGCTTTGTAAGGCTCCAACAGCTATTCAGATAGGTGAGAAGCTTACAAAGGGTCTTGGTGCTGGAGCTCAGCCAGAGGTTGGCGAGAAGGCAGCAGAGGAGAACGTAGAGGAGCTTACAGAGGCACTTAAGGGTGCTGATATGGTATTCGTTACTTGTGGTATGGGTGGCGGTACTGGTACAGGTGCAGCTCCAGTTGTAGCAAAGATTGCTAAGGATATGGGTATCCTTACAGTTGGTGTTGTTACAAAGCCATTCAAGTTCGAGGCTAAGACTCGTATGACAAATGCTATCGGTGGTATAGACAAGCTTAAGGCTAATGTAGATACACTTATCGTTATTCCAAATGATAAGTTACTTGAGATAGTAGATAGAAGAACAACAATGCCAGACGCTCTTAGAAAGGCTGATGAGGTTCTTCAGCAGGCAGTACAGGGTATCACAGATCTTATCAATGTACCTGCACTTATTAACCTTGACTTCGCTGATGTTCAGACAGTTATGACAAACAAGGGTATCGCTCATATCGGTATCGGTACAGCTCATGGTGATGATAAGGCTAACGAGGCAGTTAAGAGTGCTGTTACTAGCCCACTTCTTGAGACAACTATCAAGGGTGCTTCTCACGTTATCATCAATATCTCTGGTGATATCGGACTTATGGAAGCTAATGAAGCTGCATCATTCGTTCAGGATCTTGCTGGTGATAATGCAAATATTATCTTCGGTGCTAGATACGATGATACAAAGCAGGATGAGTGTACAATCACTGTTATTGCAACAGGACTTGAGGAGACACAGCCATCTGTTAAGCCATTTACATACGGTACATCAGTTAAGCCTATGAATGTAGCTAGACCAGATGTAACAGCAGGTGGAGTAAGACCAAGCATAACATTCGATGCAAAGCCAGTATCTACTTCAGTTCCAGAGAAGAGCATAACTATCCCAACATTCTTACAGAAGAATAGAGGAAACAACTAATATAAAGTATTCATAACCCTAGGCGATTATGCCTAGGGTTTTTTGTCGTTTTTTTATCGTAAGATTCTAAAAAAATAATTTTCTTACAAATCTTTTACATTATTTTCATTATGTGTATAAAGTTGAATATTATAACTTAGTCATAGTTGATATAGATAGGGATATTGCATCAGCTATAGGCATAGCAATTAAGGTAGGTAAAAAGATGAAATATATTATCTATCTGGATGTCTTTTTTGCCATAAATATGGTGATGAACCTCATAATACTATATGGAACGGCGCATTTCGTAAAACCACAAACCACTTTTTTACGATGTGTATTAGGGGCTACACTTGGCAGCGTCCTAGCTATAGTCAGTTTGCATTTATCTTATGATAATATGCTTGCGCATACGCTTATTACATACATATTTACAGCAGGAATTATGGTATATGCTACGTATGGTAGGAGTGCTATATCTGTATTTTTTAAACGAGTGGGCTGTTTATATGCTGTTACTGTAATACTAGGTGGGGCTATGAATTTGATTTATAGCTATACATATTTTGGATATATAGTGCAAGGTTTTTTTACCACAATTTATGCGAATCCAATCAATATATGGAAGCTAATTGTATTTACAGGTTTAGCATACGTGATATTAAACGCTATAGGCGTTATGTTCACTGAGAAAAAAAGACATCATAATTATATGAAAGTAGCCTTGACTATATGTGATAAAAAGGTAGAACTGACTGGGTTAATCGATACGGGAAATACCCTTATTTGTCCATATTATGGAAAGGCGGTGCATGTAGTCTCTTTGGAGAGTGTTAAAGATATTTTGGAAGGAGTGGATGTATACTCTAAGAAATATAGGCTGGTTCCATTTAATTCGCTTGGAGCTAGTAAAGGGATGCTAGAGGTTATAGAGTGCGATGAGATAAATGTATATAGGCACAAAGATAGTATATATTATGAAAAATATCCAGCTATCGGCATATATAAAGGTAAATTAACTGATTCAAAAGAGTATGAAATGTTGCTACACAGCATTGTAGAAAACAATAATATCTAAAAGGAGAATGTGCGATATGGTTATCAAGGTATCGGCAAATAAAGGATTAAATTTTAAGATGTTTCCATCGATTTTTAGTTTTTTATTTAATAAAGAGCAAGGGGATATTCATTATATAGGTGGCAATGAGGTGTTACCGCCACCACTTGAGACATACGAGGAGAATTGTGCTATAGATGATTTGGGAACTGAAAATGATAGAGAGGCCAAGTCTTTACTCATAGAGCACAATTTACGATTGGTAGTATATATAGCTAAGAAGTTTGATAATACAGGTGTAGGTGTTGAGGACCTTATATCCATAGGTACTATAGGTCTTATTAAAGCTATAAATACATACAACAAGGATAAGAATATAAAGCTTGCTACATATGCATCTAGGTGCATAGAAAATGAAATTCTTATGTATCTTAGACGCAATAATAAAACTAAGCTTGAGGTTTCTATAGATGAACCGTTAAATGTCGACTGGGACGGCAACGAATTGTTGCTGTCAGATGTCCTTGGAACTGAGGAGGATGTAGTATCCAAAAATTCAGAGGATGAGGTGGAGCTTAGGCTTCTTGAAAAGGCTATAAACAAATTATCAAACAGAGAACGTCAGATAGTTGAACTGCGCTATGGTATAGGAGATGCAGATGGCAATGAAATGACTCAAAAAGAAGTAGCAGACCTGCTTGGCATATCACAGTCTTACATATCTCGATTAGAAAAAAAGATTATACGTCGACTTCGCAGGGAAATAGTGCGTTATAACTAAAAAATGCCTTGTATTTTATAGTGTTTTGTAATAAAATATTCTGTGACTGTATTTTATTGGAAATTTGCTAATGTAAAGTGGCATAGTACATAGGGTACAGAACTAACAACACGGAGGATATGTTATGTTAGATTTAAAATTTGTCAGAGAAAATCCTGACATAGTAAAGCAGAACATTAAAAATAAGTTCCAGGATAGCAAGCTTCCACTTGTAGATGAAGTGATTGAACTGGATGCACAGTGCAGAGCCGCACAGCAGCAGGCAGACGCTCTTAGAGCTGAGAAGAATCAGATATCTAAGCAGATTGGTGCACTTATGGCACAGGGCAAGAAAGAAGAGGCTGAGGAAGCAAAGAAGCAGGTAACAGAGAAGTCTGCGCTCCTTACTGAACTTGAGGCAAAGGAGACTGAGCTTAGAGAGAAGGTTACTAAGATAATGATGGTTATTCCAAATATTATCGATGAGAGTGTACCTATCGGCAAAGATGATTCTGAGAACGTAGAGATAGAGAAGTATGGCGAGCCAGTTGTTCCAGAGTTCGATATTCCATATCATTCAGAGATTATGGAGAGCTTTGGTGGCTTAGACCTTGATTCGGCTAGAAAGGTTGCAGGAAATGGTTTCTATTACCTTATGGGTGATATTGCTAGACTTCACTCAGCAGTGATTTCTTATGCAAGAGATTTCATGATTGATAGAGGTTTCACATACTGTATACCACCATTTATGATTAGAAGTGACGTTGTTACAGGTGTTATGAGCTTCGCAGAGATGGAGGCTATGATGTACAAGATAGAGGGAGAGGACCTTTTCCTTATCGGTACTAGCGAGCATTCTATGATAGGTAAGTTCATTGACACTATTATCCCAGAGGAGCAGTTACCACACACACTTACAAGCTACTCACCTTGCTTTAGAAAGGAGAAGGGTGCACACGGTATCGAGGAGAGAGGTGTTTATCGTATCCACCAGTTCGAGAAGCAGGAGATGATAGTTGTATGTAAGCCAGAGGATAGCAAGATGTGGTTCGATAAGTTATGGCAGAATACTGTTGACTTATTTAGAACTCTTGATATACCTGTTAGAACACTTGAGTGTTGCTCAGGAGATTTAGCTGATTTAAAGGTTAAGTCAATAGATGTTGAGGCTTGGTCACCTAGACAGCAGAAGTACTTCGAGGTAGGAAGCTGTTCTAATCTTGGAGATGCACAGGCTAGAAGACTTAAGATAAGAGTTAAGGGTGCAGATAACGAGAAATATTTTGCACATACTCTTAACAATACAGTTGTTGCACCACCTAGAATGCTTATAGCATTCCTTGAGAATAACTTATGTGAAGACGGTTCTGTAAAGATACCTGAGGCACTTAGACCATATATGGGTGGCAAGGATCGTATCGTTGTAAAGTAATGGGATGACTTTAAGTAAACTACCATTTAACACTTAGTATAAGAAATAAACATACAATTAGGAGGACAAAAAATGTATTCATTTGATGAAGTAAAGGATTTTGATTTAGAGTTAGCTAACGCTATGGAGGATGAGCTCGCTAGACAGAGAGACCATATCGAGCTTATCGCATCTGAGAACTTTGTAAGCAAGGCAGTTATGGCTGCTATGGGTTCACCACTTACAAACAAGTATGCAGAAGGATATCCAGGAAAGAGATATTACGGTGGATGTCAGCATGTAGACGTAGTTGAGAATCTTGCTATCGAGAGAGCAAAGGAGCTCTTTGGTTGTGAGTATGTTAACGTTCAGCCACATTCAGGTGCACAGGCAAACCTTGCAGCATTCTTCGCTATGGTTCAGCCAGGTGATACAGTTATGGGTATGAGCCTTGCAGATGGTGGTCACCTTACACATGGTTCACCAGTTAACATCTCTGGTAAGTATTTCAACATAGTACCTTACTGTGTAAATGATGAAGGTTTCATCGATTATGATGAGGTAATGAAGATTGCTAAGGAGTGCAAGCCAAAGCTTATCGTAGCTGGTGCTAGTGCATATCCAAGAGCTATTGATTTCAAGAAGTTCAGAGAAATTGCTGACGAAGTAGGAGCATACCTTATGGTAGATATGGCTCACATCGCAGGTCTTGTAGCTGCAGGTCTTCATATGAGCCCAATTCCATACGCTGATGTAGTTACAACAACTACACACAAGACACTTCGTGGACCAAGAGGTGGTATGATTCTTGCAAGCGAGGAGGCTAATGCTAAGTTTAACTTCAACAAGGCAGTATTCCCAGGTATCCAGGGTGGTCCTCTTATGCATGTTATCGCAGCTAAGGCTGTTTGCTTCAAGGAAGCTCTTTCAGATGAGTACAAGGCATATATGGCAGATGTTAAGACTAACGCTGCTGCACTTGCAAAGGGTCTTACAGACAGAGGATTCAACCTTGTATCAGGTGGTACAGACAACCACTTAATGCTTGTTGACCTTAGAAATATGAATGTTACAGGTAAGGAGTGCGAGAAGCTTCTCGATGCTGCTAACATCACATGTAATAAGAATGCTATTCCAAAGGATCCAGCATCTCCATTCGTAACATCAGGTATCCGTCTTGGTACACCAGCTGTTACATCAAGAGGTATGAAGGCTGAGGATATGGATGTTATTGCTGAGGCTATCCATATGCTTGTAACTGATGTGGATGCTAACAAGGAAAAGGCTATGGCACTTGTTAAGACACTTACAGACAAGTACCCATTATATTAGTAAATGGCAAAACTCAATATGGTTTAAAAGGATTTTACATTCTATCTATGCGCTGGGTTGAATTCGCCTAGTATCTCTAAGTATTCCTATAAAGGTTTAGCATAGGCACGCAACCGCCACCATGCGCCATCCATGGCTTAGTGGTGGCTCTCTGTGACATCGTGTCACAGAGTTGCTGAGAATTAAGGAATACTAAGAGCTACTACGGCTCATCCAATACGCATATATAGAATGTTAAAACCCTATAAATACATATTGAGTTTTGAATTAAGAATAGTCGCATGAGGAAAATGCGAGATAATAGTTACAGTGAATGTGGCCTGTATGATGGGACACAAGGAGGAAAGAGCGTATGGCTGGTTCGATTTTTGGAACTTTATTTAGAATATCTACATGGGGTGAGTCTCATGGTAAGGGTGTCGGTGTGGTTGTGGATGGTTGTCCAGCAGGCCTTTCGCTTTCTGAGGATGATATACAGGTATATCTTAATAGAAGAAAACCGGGGCAATCAAAGTTCACTACACCTAGGAGTGAGGACGATGCCGTGGAGATTTTGTCAGGTGTATTTGAAGGTAAGACTACAGGTACACCCATTTCTATGATTGTGTATAATAAGACACAGCGCTCTGGTGATTATTCAGAGATTGCAGGTTATTATAGACCAGGTCATGCGGATTTTACTTTTGATGAGAAGTATGGTTTCCGTGACTATAGAGGTGGCGGTCGTTCGTCAGCCAGAGAGACTATAGCTAGAGTGGCGGCAGGTGCCATAGCGGCTAAGTTGTTGGCCGAGTTTGGTATAACAGTAGCGGCTTATACTAAGTCTATAGCTGATGTGGAGATAAGCACAGATAGGTATGATATAGCTGAGCGTGATAATAATCCAGTTGCTATGCCAGATGCTATTGCAGCAGCTAAAGCACAGGAGCTTCTTGAAGAAAAAATAAGCGAGAAGGATTCTGTGGGTGGCGTAGTTGAGTGTGTTGTAAAGGGTATGCCTACAGGTGTGGGCGAACCAGTATTTGATAAGCTGGATGCAAGGCTTGGTCAGGCTATTATGTCTATCGGAGCTGTAAAGGGCTTTGAGGTAGGCTCAGGCTTTGGGGCTACGAAGATGACAGGCTTTGAGCACAATGATAATTTTGTGGTAGATGCAGATGGTCATATTAGCAAGAAGACGAACTATGCTGGTGGTATGTTAGGCGGTATTTCAGATGGTGCAGACATAGTTATAAGAGCTGCATTTAAGCCTACACCATCTATATTTAAGAGTCAGGAGACTGTTAATAAAGCTCACGAAAATATCGCTGTGGAGATAAAGGGCAGACATGACCCTATAGTTGTTCCTAGAGCGGTAGTTGTAGTGGAGGCGATGACAGCGTTGACTATATTGGATTTGCTTATGATGTCTATGACATCTACAGTTGATAAGATGAAAAAGATTTTTTTATAGAAAGAGAAGAGTATGTACAAGCTTATAAAGAAAGATGGCGCTGCAAAGCGTGGAGAATTTCATACAGTACATGGTGTAATACAGACTCCAGTGTTTATGAATGTTGGTACTATAGCAGCTATTAAAGGTGCAGTATCTACAGAAGATTTACAGCAGATTAAGACACAGGTGCAGTTATCTAACACATATCATCTTCATGTGCGTCCGGGTGATAAGATAGTAAAGCAGATGGGCGGATTACACAAGTTTATGGTATGGGACAAACCTATATTGACTGATTCGGGCGGATTTCAGGTATTTTCATTGTCTGGACTTCGTAAGATAAAGGAAGAGGGAGTTTATTTCAACTCTCATGTAGACGGTAGAAAGATATTTATGGGACCAGAGGAGAGTATGCAGATACAGTCCAATCTGGCGTCGACTATTGCTATGGCATTTGATGAGTGTCCACCAGCATTGGCCGAGAGAAAATATATACAGGATTCAGTTGCTAGAACAACTAGATGGCTTGAGAGATGTAAAAAAGAAATGGCTAGACTCAATAGCCTTGAGGATACTATTAATAAAAAGCAGATGTTATTTGGTATCAATCAGGGTGGTATCAATGAGGATATCCGTATCGAGCATGCCAAGATAATATCTGAAATGGATTTGGATGGTTATGCTATTGGAGGTCTCGCTGTTGGCGAATCTCACGAGGATATGTATCGTATCATAGAAGCTACTGTGCCATATCTTCCGGTAGAGAAACCAACTTATCTTATGGGTGTTGGTACTCCTGCTAATATATTGGAGGCAGTTGACAGAGGTGTAGATTTCTTTGACTGTGTATACCCATCAAGAAATGGTCGTCACGGACACGTGTATACCAATAAGGGAAAGATTAATCTTTTCAATGCTAAATATGAAACTGACAGTGAGCCTATTGAGGCTGGCTGTGGTTGTCCGGCTTGTCAGAAGTACAGCAGGGCATATATACGTCATTTATTAAAGGCGAAGGAAATGCTTGGAATGCGCTTATGTGTATTGCATAATCTTTATTTCTATAATACAATGATGGAAGAAATCAGAGCTGCCATAGAGCAGGGACGATACAAAGAGTACAAAAATGCTAAGTTGGAAGGCTTTAATGCTGAAAACAAATAGTTAAAAGATTTAGGAGGAACAAAAATGAACAACTTATTCGTTTTACTTGGAAACACAGGAAATAAAGGCGGAGGCGGAATGGAAACACTTATCATGATGGTAGTGTATATACTTATCTTCGGTGTAGGTATTTACTTCCTTATGGTTCGTCCACAGAAGAAGGAGGAGTCAAAGCACAGAGCACTTCTTTCATCTATGGAGATCGGTGATAGTGTACTTACAACATCAGGTTTCTATGGTGTAGTTATCGATATAACAGATGATACAGTTATCGTAGAGTTTGGTAACAATAAGAACTGTCGTATCCCAATGCAGAAGAGAGCAATCGTAGATATTGAGAAGCCAGGTACAGACGCAGAATAGTATTCTATGATATAGCATACAGATAGTAGTTATAGGAGACTTCTATGAGATATAAAAAGGTTATAGCCTTAGGTTTATGCATGATGATGCTTATGCTAGCCTTATGCGCATGTGATAAGAAAATATTTATAACAGTAGGCTTGAAGGATTCAGAAGCTTTTAAACTATCTGGACAACCATGTACGATGTCTGAGATGATGCTTGTTTTAATGACAGAAAAGAGCCGTTACGAATCAGATTTGGGCGATGGTATATGGCTTTCAGCGGGCTCTAGCGATTCAGCAACACTCGAGGATGATATCAAGCAAAAGGTGAAAAACGAGATGGTTGAGTTGAAGACTATCGTGGCTTTTGCTGATAAAAAGAACATAAAGTTATCAGATGAAGAAAAGCTAAACTTAACTGCAGCAGCGACAGAATATATGTCAACATTAAGTGATGATGTGAAGACTGCATTAAATGTTAGTTTATCAGATGTTGAGAACTTGTATACATCTTTCTATAAGGTAGAAAAGGTATATGATAAGATAACACAGGATGTAGTGGTAGAGATAAGCGACGAGGAAGCAAGAGTCATAGAGGTGAATTATATCTTTATAGCTACATGTAGACTCGATGCTGATAATAATAAACTACCATTCTCTGAAAACGAATTGGCTGCAGCTAACGCAAAGGCTGAAAAGGTTAAAGAACTTGTTGCAAAAGGCAGTGATTTTGTTAGTCTTGTCAAGGATTATTCCGATAGTACAGAATACGAGAGAGTATTCTCTAGAGGACAACTTATAGAAGATATTGAAGAGGTAGCTTTTCAGTTAGAAGTTGGAGAGGTTAGCGATATAATCACAACTGAGGATGGTTATTATTTTATAAAGTGTGTGGATGATTATTTAGAAAATGAAACTGCTGCAAATAAAGCAAAAATGGAGGATAACATCAAGAAAACAACTTATGAAGAGGTATATAATCCATTTAAAGCAGAGCAGACACTAGAGTTTAATAATAAAATCTGGAATGCACTTGAATTAGCTGATTATAGTGATATAGATACTTTGAAACTGTATGAAATATACAATAAGCATATGAATTAGAGTATAAGCTATTCAAAAATAAAACAGGAAGCATATTAAAATGATATGATACCTCCTAAGTAGACAAGGTAAATAACCAAAATCTACTTAGGAGGTATTTTTATGTCCAAATCTAAACATACACCAGAATTCCGTGCAATGGTTGCACAGGAATATATAGACGGTGTAGGTTCTGCATATTACTTGGCGGATAAGTATCAAGTTAGTGAGACGACTGTACGAAAATGGGTAGCTTTATTTCGTGCGCATGGATTAAATGCTTTTGTTTCTCAGACTGGAAATAAAAGCTATACAAAAGAGTTTAAAATATCATGCGTAGAATCCGTTATTTCGGGTGCTGGCAGCTCTATTGAGATTGCGGCTCAAAATAATGTTTATCCTGCTGTTTTAGAATCATGGATAAAGTTGTATAATGCCAATAGAGAACTTAAGGATTATATACCTAAAAGGGAGGTCTATATGGCAGAAGCGAGAAGAAAAACAACCATTGAAGAACGTAAGGAAATCGTAAAATACTGTATCAAGCATAATTACAACTACAAGGAAACAGCTAGTATCTTTGATGTTTCATATAGTCAGGTTTATTCATGGGTAAAGAAATATGATACTTATGGAGAAGATGCCTTAACTGATAAACGTGGTCGTCATAAATCAGATGATGAAGTTGACGAATTAGAACGCCTCCGACGAGAAAATATCCGTTTAAAAAGACAGCTTGAAGAAAAGGATATGTTAGCTGAACTGTTAAAAAAAGTGCAAGAATTCGAAAGGATGTGAGGCTTGGGAAACTTCGCTACGATTCAAAGTTCATGGCGATAAAGTTTTTTTCTGAAACAAAACATTGGAGTATAAACTGGATGTGCAAACAACTAGAAATATCCAGAGCAGCTTATTATAAGTGGTTACACCGAGAAATCCCAGAGCAGGAGAAGGAAAATATTAAATTAGCTGAGCTTATAAAAGAGTACGATGAACGTTTTAATCACATATTAGGTTATCGACGAATGACATCATGGATTAACCATTTCAATCATACTAACTACAGTAAAAATCGAGTGCACCGAATTATGAAGAAACTTGATATTCATTCAGTGATCAGAAGAAAAAAGAGAAAATACACATCTTCAACCCCAGAGGCAGTTGCGGAAAATAAGTTGGGCAGAGATTTTTATTCAGCTACTCCAAATGAAAAATGGGCAACTGATGTGACGGAGTTTAAAATTCCTGGTGAGAAAAAGAAGTTATATTTAAGTGCTATTCTTGATTTATATGACAGATATCCTGTTGCATATGTTATTAGCACTAGAAATAATAATCAGCTTGTATTTAAAACCTTTGACAAAGCTCTTGCTGCAAATCCCGATGCTAAGCCACTATTTCATAGTGATAGAGGTTTTCAGTATACAAGTAAAGTTTTTCAAAAGAAACTCAAGGAACATAAGATGGAGCAATCTATGTCCAGAGTTGGTCATTGTATAGATAATGGTCCTACGGAAGGGTTCTGGGGTATCATAAAATCAGAAATGTATCAGATGTATAAAATAACAGATGAAGCCACATTAAGATTTGCTATAAAAGATTATATTAGATTCTACAGCGAAGAACGACCTCAAGATAGGTATTGTTGTAAAACACCGCTAGAAGTTAGAAACGAAGCACTATCTTCAGCAAAAACACAGGAATATCCTATTCCTAAAAATAAGCGAATTGAAAAATACAAAGCGAAATGGTGTGCATAGGAAAACGACCGCACAAATCAATTTTGTACGGTCGTTCATAAGCACATCATTTTAGATATTTATCTTGTCTACTTGACAAGGGGCATATCAA
>JBGVKG010000021.1:0-111546 GCA_045123575.1 Lachnospiraceae bacterium | reverse complement strand
GCATTTGACATATAGTATAGCATTTTGTAACAGAAAAGTAAAGCATTGTTTAGGTATCAACTTTCATCTACATCTCCGCCGCAGTGCGAAATCAATCGCAGTCGCTCGCGACTACGATTAAGCCCTTAGCGGAGCGTTTTTTATATTATAGGGAAGTTTGTAGAACTTTCCTATAATATAAAAAAATCAACCATTTTACTGATTGATTCTTTTATCTGTAATTGTAACAGATTCATTATAAATGCGGGTGACAGGACTTGAACCTGCACATCTGTTGACACTAGAACCTAAATCTAGCGCGTCTGCCAATTCCGCCACACCCGCGTGAACAAAAAATAGTATAGCAAACTTTTTTGTAATTTTCAACATAAATATTTAGCTTTTTTTGTTGACATATCCCCTTTAATATGATATAAATATATGCGTGTCAAAAATCACATAGGGGCGTAGTTCATCGGTAGAATAAGAGTCTCCAAAACTCCTGAGCTGGGTTCGATTCCTAGCGCCCCTGCTCTAAACCAAGTACAATGTACTTGGTTTTTTTGTATCTAAAACTTCTTATATCTTTCTTATAATAAGGAAAAGGACAATCTTTTCAGACTGCCCTGCTCCTTGTTATACATTATAATACATTAAATTTATACTTCTTCATTATCTGTGTATCTATCCAATGTCATTCTAGCCTTATCAGTAATATCTCTCTGGTAAGCTATCTCATTCTCAATATTTCTAGATACATCATTGGCTATCATAGCTGCATCTAACACTTTAACAAGCAATTCATTAACGTTAGTTGATATCTTAGCCTGTTCTGAAGCATTTTCATAGATGCTCTGCATAGATTCTACAACATTTTCAACATATCTCTGTATCTCTGATATCTTTACAGCTATCTCAGATGACGAGTTCTTTGACTGATTTGCAAGAGTCTGTACCTCTTTCGCAACTACTGTAAATCCTCTACCATGCTCTCCTGCACGCGCAGCCTCTATAGTTGCATTAAGTGATAGTATGTTAGTCTTGTTAGCTATACCAGCTATAACACCAGCGAATTCAGCGATAACATTTGACACTGCCATCATCTGTTCGATGCACTTTTGAGATTCCTCTACCGCTCTATTAAGGTCATCTATTTTTGTTATCAATCCATCAATTTCCTTAATACCATCCTTTACAAGGTTAAGGGATGTGTCAGAGGAATTGATTACATCAAATGCATCTTTTTCCAATTTAAGCTGAGATGCATCCAAATCCTCCACTATTTTTATTACCTCATTTGCTAATTCTACGCTCATAAAAACCTCCTGTACGTATTTTACCTGTGTAAATCTTTTATATTTTTTATGCCTATAAGTTTAATACCCTCTGGCTTTTTCATATTATCAAGAGATACCTGCGGCATTATACATGTCTTAAATCCTAGCTTAACTGCCTCTGATACTCTTTGTTCTGGATTGCTGACTGCTCTTACCTCTCCTGATAAGCCTACCTCTCCAAAACATATCGTTTTTTCATCTATAATTTGGTCTCTATAGCTTGATATTATAGCCATAACTAATCCCAAATCTAACGCAGGCTCAGATATTTTTATACCACCTGCTATATTTACATAAGCATCATAATCTGACAAAGGATAGCCAAGTCTCTTTTCTAACACTGCCATCAACAGATTAACCCTGTTATAATCTGTTCCTGCTGCTGTTCTTCTAGGCATACCAAAATTAGTCTTAGTCACCAATGCCTGTATCTCTACCAAAATAGGTCTTGTTCCTTCTATAGAACAAGCCACCACAGAACCCGAAGCATTTTCAGGTCTACCATTAAGCATATATTCTGATGGATTTTTAACCTGTGACAAACCATCCTCTCTCATTTCAAACACGCCTATCTCATTGGTTGAGCCAAATCTATTTTTGACTCCACGTAATATTCTATAGGATGCATGCCTATCTCCTTCAAAATACAAGACAGTGTCCACCATATGTTCTAATACTCTTGGACCTGCAACTACACCCTCTTTTGTTACATGTCCTACTATGAATATGGATATAGACAAACCTTTAGCTAACTGCATAAGCTTGTTTGTAGACTCTCTAACCTGTGACACACTTCCTGGTGCCGACTCCACGTCCTCGTTGTATATAGTCTGAATAGAATCCACCACTACAACCTCAGGTGAGACTTCCTTTATAATATCTTCCATTCTTTGAAGATTAGTCTCACATAATAACATCAGACTATCTGAGAATTGTCCTAACCTATTTGCTCTTAGCTTAATCTGTTTTAACGATTCTTCGCCTGATATATACAATACTTTTTTGTCTGATGCCGCAAGATATTTACACGCTTGCAACAGCAATGTAGACTTTCCTATACCTGGGTCTCCTCCTACCAATACAAGAGAACCCTTTACAAGCCCACCGCCTAGCACTCTATCTAACTCATCTATTCCAGTAGCTAGCCTGTCCTCATCCTCTAAGGATATCTCAGATATTCTGGCAGGCTTTATCACTCCACCAGACAATATATTACTAGTCAACCCTTTAGTCTTAGATTTTGTCACTGGTTCTTCTACAAATGTATTCCACTCTTTGCAACCAGGACACTGTCCCATCCATTTAGCAGACTCATATCCGCATTCCTTACAGAAAAATGCTGTATTCTTAGCTTTTGCCATGGATTATTCCTTCACTATCTTAACAGTTGTTGTACCATTAGACGCTGGAACACTAAGTGAAAGCTTGCCAGAAACATTAGTTGCTACGCTTCCTGCATTTACACCATCCATGTACATAACATACTCACTATTTTCTTCTACTTCAACTGTTATCTGAGTATTTTCAACAGCTTCTACTTCAAAGCTAATTGTTCCATTATCTACCTTAAAGTTATTAACTGTAGTACCAGGCACCGACTCATATACAAAAGCTCCATTTCTTTCAAGCTTTGTAATATCCTTGTATGTCTTAACCTTATACAAATCACCCTTGTACTCAAAATCAGACTTCTTAGCTTTCTCCTGTAACTGATAGTTACCAAAGCTAATTGTTCCATTCTCCTCAATACGGATTAATTCTTCTACTACTGCCATCTCTTTAAATCCTCCTACGTATTTATTTGTGATTACAAATTGGTTACTTTATTTGTTTTAATTTTTATAGATACTTTACGAATACGTCCTATAATGTATGTTATAGTATACTATATTTTTGTATTTTTTTCCACTTATTTTACATATTATTTGTCATTAATATATAAGCGTTATTTTACCACAGAAAACTTAAGCTGGTCGCCGCTATAATTTAGCTTCACATTATCTCCTGCTTTAATTTTCCCTTTAAGTATCTCCTCTGCTAATGGGTCTTCCACCTTAGATATCAATGCTCTTCTTAATGGCCTAGCGCCGTATTTCTTGTCATATCCACTATCTACAAGATACTTTTTCGCAGATGATGTAACATTAAGAGTTATTTTCATCTGCTCATAGATTCTACTCTGAATCTCTTTTAACATTATGGTTATTATCTGACCTATATCATCCTTTGACAATGCGTGGAATACTATAATATCATCTATTCTATTAAGGAACTCTGGCTTAAACATATTTTTAAGCTCTTCCATAACATTGCTCTTCATAGTCTCGTAATCAGCCTTTTCATCTTCTATAGCTCCAAAACCAAGTTTCTTAGGCTCCATTATACGAGATGCTCCTGCATTTGATGTCATTATTATAATAGTATTCTTAAAATCTACTGTTCTACCCTGCGCATCTGTTATACGACCGTCATCTAATACCTGTAACAATATATTAAATACATCAGGATGAGCCTTCTCTATCTCATCAAACAGAATTACCGAATACGGATTGCGACGCACCTTTTCACTAAGCTGTCCACCTTCTTCAAACCCAACATATCCCGGTGGTGAACCTATCATTTTTGATACACTGTGCTTTTCCATATACTCTGACATATCAACTCTTATAATAGAATTCTCATTTCCAAATACAGCTTCTGCCAATGCCTTTGACAGTTCTGTCTTTCCTACACCTGTTGGACCTAGGAATAAGAATGAGCCTGTCGGACGCTTAGGGTCTTTGAGTCCAACTCTACCTCTTCTAACAGCTTTAGCCACAGCGGATACCGCTTCTTTCTGACCAATCACTCTCTGATGAAGTATACTTTCTAACTTAGTAAGTCTTTGGCCTTCACCTTCGGATAATTTCTTTACCGGTATCTTTGTCCAACCAGCAACTACTTCTGCTATATCATTTTCCGTAACAGTGATTTTCTTTCTATTTTTCGACTTATTCCACTTTTCTTTAGCCATCTGTAACTTTCCATTAAGCGTTGCTTGCTTATTCATAATAGAAGCCACCTCAGACATTTTAAGTTTTTCTATCAATCTTTCTTTCTCTATTTCAAGTTCTGATATTTCCTTTTCGTATGCCTCTATTTCCGCTGGCTTATCAAAACTTCTAAGACTAACCTTTGCACCTGCCTCATCCATAAGGTCGATAGCCTTGTCAGGTAAGAATCTATCATTAATATATCTAACAGACATCTTAACTGCTGCTATAATTGCCTGATCAGTATACTTAAGGCCGTGATGTTTCTCATATCTATCCTTAAGTCCTGCAACTATTTCTATAGCTTCATTTTCTGTTGGTTCCTCAACTGTAACAGGCTGAAAACGGCGTTCCAATGCTGCATCTTTCTCGAAATGCTTTCTAAATTCCGATATAGTTGTAGCTCCTATAACCTGTAACTCACCTCTAGCTAAAGCCGGTTTAATGATATTAGCCGCATCCAATGCGCCCTCTGCACCACCAGCTCCTATGATAGTGTGTATCTCGTCTATAAAGAGAAGTATATTTCCTTGATTTCTAACCTCTGCTAATATTCTCTTTATACGTTCCTCGAATTCTCCTCTATACTTAGAACCTGCCACCATAGCAGATAAATCAAGCATAAGTACTCTCTTACCCAATATAGTCTCTGGTACATTTTCCTTAGCTATACGAGTAGCCAGCGCCTCTACTATAGCTGTTTTACCTACGCCAGGCTCTCCTATAAGACATGGATTATTCTTTGTTCTTCTTGATAATATTTCAATAACTCTTTGTATTTCAGATTCTCTTCCTATAACAGGATCAAGCTCACCATCCCTTGCCTGTTCTGTAAGATCACGACTAAACTGATCAAGTGCCGGTGTAGCTGACTTACCTTTTCCTTTTGCTGATTTACCGTTAGAGAATTCGTCCTTTACTTTATTAGGGTCTTGGCCCATAGCAAGAAGAAGCTCTACGTACATCTTCTGAAAATTCACACCAAGTGTATTGAGCAATCTAGGAGCTGCACACTCCGAATCCTTCAAAATAGCCATAAGAATATGCTCTGTACCTATCTGCATAGACTTGTACTTAGCTGCCTCCATCTTCGCAGCTTCTAAAAGCGCCTTTGCCTTAGGCGTAAAACCTTCTGGTTCAGCTACTCCTATAGGCTGCATTGGGTCAATATACTGTTCAATCAAGTCCACAAGTTTCTCTTCAGTAACTCCAAAACTAGCTAACACAATCCCTGCAACGCCATCTGCTGCCATAGTTAAACCAACAAGTATATGCTCTGTTCCCACATAACTATGTTCAAGATTCTTAGCTGTATCATGTGCATATTCAATTGCCGCCTTTGCACTTCTTGTAAGTCGTTCCTGCATCTGTCAATTCCTCTCTTATTCGCCAAATAAGTCATCAAATAATTCGTCGATGACTAGGTCAAGGTCATCTGCATGAATTGATGTACTATCATCATTCATAATATTCTCAACCTTCTTCTTTTTATCCATATTCTCAGCATTTATAGAGTTCATAGTTTCTTCCTCTACGATAGTCTCTTCTATCTGAGGTTCTTCTATCTGAGACTCTTCTTCTATTTCAAGATTTTCGTCCTTCTGAGGTTCTTCTTTTGTTTCTAAACTATCTTCCTCTATCAGAGTTTCGTCTGTTGCCTGAGCTTCGTCCTCTATCTGAACTTCGTCCTCTATCTGAGCTCCATCCTCTGCTTGAGTGTCTTCCTCTGTCTGTAGATTCTCGCTTTCCATAGCTAACACTACGCTTGCCACAATAGCATCTTCCATATCTATGTCAGGCTGTATTTCCTCAGCAAATTCCTGAAGGAAATCCTCTTCAAGAACAGTTTCTTCTACAACATTTTCCTCTTCAACTGTTTCTTCTTCAACTGCTTCAGGTTCTTCCACCATTGCTGGTTCTTCAGCTAATTGTTCATCCTCCACGAGAGCTTCTGCAACACCTGCTGCAAGAGCAGCTTCCATTGTACCATCTACATCGTCTGTTTTTTCTTCATTATCAACATTATCAGTATTATCCACATTTTCACAATCATTATTAAATGTGTTTTCTACGTCATTTTCTGTATTATCTGTTATATCTCCTTCTGTATCATCCTTTTTTTTTCTATTTTTAGCAACAAGAAGAATTATAACTCCAAGATAGATAACAGACATAACGATGCAGCCTATAGCTATATATTTATACAAACTTGTCTTTTCTTCTACATCTTTAGCATTGTCTTTTTTTACCTTTTCTATCTCATCCTTTAGCTTTTGATTATCTACTACAAGCTGATTATACTCATCAAATGCAACACCTGCATCTACACTCATCTCGAAGTATTTCACCATCTGTCCTTCTACTGGCTCATAGTAGTATAATCCTTCTTCGCCATTCCAATTCATAGCATATACAAGGTATATACCTTCCAAGTCAACATTCTGCCAGCCTGTAAAAGTCTGATTTCCTACTGTAACATCTGTCTTTTCGTATCCCTCTGGTAAAACCAAATCCTCTGGATGACGAACTATGGTATACAACTTATTAGTTACCTGTATGTTAGACATAGGGAAGAATGTGTCTGTAGTCTCCTCATAGATGTACAATTTGCCGTTTGCACCTTGTGCATCTGTTATATACATAACCACCAAATTCTTTGATAATCCTTTGGCAGCCACTACCTTTTCACCCTTATAATCGTATTCTACAGTCTCAAAACCTTCTGGCAATGCTGTTGTCTCTGTAACATCCTTTATATGTTTGTCTGTTCCGTCTATCTCCACGATAATTGGTTCTGGTGGCAATGTTGTTGTGATAGGTACATTTGTTGTGATAGTATACTTCTTTGTGCTACCATTCTCTGCTGTAACAGTTATGGTTGTTGTATTCTTACCATCCTTTAATGTTGCACCATCTACCTTTACCTTAGCTTTACTATCCTCTGCCTTGGCGGTTACAACAAGTTTGGTTGTACCTTCCTGTGCCTCAGCTGTGTATGCAGTAGTTCCCTTTTTAAATTCTGGAGAAAATGGCAATGTGTATGTGGAGCCGTCAGCTCTTGTAGCAACAACCTTTAAGCTAGAAAGGTTATTATTCTTTGATGCCACATATGGTGCCTTTACCGTAACAGAACCTGCTGTAGCTGTTACATTCATATAATCTCCGTTACTATCTACAACACCCTCATTGTCAGTCATAGCTACATACTTTATAGATGTAGTTCCTACTGCTATAGCCTTAGCCTTAAGTGTTATTGTCTGCTTATTAGACACATCTGTTGAAGATAGATAATTCATAATCTGAATCTTTCCATCTCCACCACCTTGATGACCAGATTTGATTTCAATAATATTCGAATCATATTCAAGATAGAAATTAGAACCAAATATCTTGTCATCACCCTGTATAGTGATTATAATATCAAATTCATTTCCATTAGTAACTGTTGATGTAGATATAGATACCGTTGCGTTAGATGCATATACATTCTTACTTATGCCTATACAAACCATCAATATAGCTACCACAAACATGGATTTTTTAATTATTTCTTTTATACTGTACTTTTGCATTTTGAGTTCACACTCCTTTATACCCTTATTATTTCTGCTCTATATCTCCCATACCAAGGATTACCTTCTGAACCATTATCAAATCCTTAATATTGGCACATGAACCATCTCTGTTAGTATCTGCCGCTGAAGCAAATATGCCCCCAACAGGATTCATATTTAATATATTCTTCTGTATTACTATAAGATCCTTTATATTCACAGCACCATCGCCATTTACATCGCCATATATGATAACATTATATGTGTAAGTCTCTGTACCATTAGTGTTCTTTATAACCACCTTATCTCCAGTAGCTACTTTACCATCCACTTTATTCTGACCATTACTATCCAATACACTTACCGTTCCTCCTGATACTGTAAATGTACTTAATATCTCCTCTATAGAACTTCCAGGAGTAATTCCTGTTATACTGCTAGAGTCAATATCCATAGTCAGGCTAGTGTGTGCCTTAAGCGGTTCCTCTACCGGCTTCTCTGGTGTCACTTCGCCACCTTCACCGCCTTGATTACCTTCGCCGCCTTCCCCACCTTGGTTGCCTTCTCCCGGAGTATCAGTAGAACCTCCACTATCTCCTCCTATATCAGGACCAAGTCTTACTATCTCTATGTTGTATGTTCTAGTTGCACCATTTTGCGCAGTTACTACGATAGGTATTATGTTGCTACCTTCTTTAAGGTTGTGTGCGCCTGTTCCTGTCACCTTAGCTGTTGATGCTATAGCTGTTGCGCTTACATTTATACTCGTCACATCATGCTCAACTACAAGCGAATACTCTGTTGTAAACTTACTAAATGTAGGTGTTAAGCTCTGTCCTGCCACTGTAAGCGATGATAATACGTTATTAGGACTTCCATCTCCTGTTGGATATGGACATAAATCTGTAGGCATATTTTTAAATACAGGTATTCTAAATACCATTGGCATTTTCTCTTTTAACTCTTTACTATACGCCTTAGATGTCTTTAATGCCTCTGTAGCATGAGCCTTAATATGTGTCATATACTGATGTGTATATGGAGTTCCTACGTAGTCGAATTTCTTGTAGTACAATGTATCCTGACCTATACTTATATAGCCATCTGCAAACATCTTTGCACCACCAATAATAGCCTTATATCTAGTATTCCATGGACGCATATATTTCTCATCCGTACCAGCCGCATATATAAGACCGTTAACTATTGGAGAATTACCATTTGCCGCATATGCCTTCCAGTTATAATAATTATAATAGCCCTCATGGCCTGCTAATGTTCCAGAGATACTATCACTACCACCTTTATTTCCCATCTCTATCAGTATACTAGACGCAAGATAATATGGACTTACACCTGATTTTTCTGCTGCTATCATCAGTATTTCAGCATATGTTACTTTTTCGCCTGTCTCATCATTCTTCACAACATTGGCATCCTTTGCCATAAATGTCCCTGTCAAAATCTTCTCAAGGTCATTAATGTTATGAATAGTCGGGTCAAACGCCAACTGTTCAAACATCCATATGTAATCCTCATTAAAGAAGTTTCTAGGATCCATATAATAAGCAACAAGCTCCTCTGATGCTGCACACCATGATCCGCCATCAAATGTATACCATGCTCCTGTATCCCAGTTGTACGAACCCTTAGCTAATGACTTATGTGAACTAATTGCATTCTTTGATATAAGACTACGTCCAACCTTGCTCTGATTTGTCCATGCAGTATTCCAATCATAAGCTAAATGGTCTGCCACAAATATCCAGTTAGGATACTGGGTATGAAGTCTTCTAAGCCCGTCTTTGTAGCTTTCAGGGAATCCCTGTGCATTCAGATACGCCTCAAAATCCGCATCTGGTGTATATTCTACAACGTCTCTTATATTCGTAATATAACTTGAAGAAACGTATCCTTTTCCATCATTATAATTAATCTGATACCAAACCTTACCATCTGATGCATTAGCCTCTCCTACGATTCTAACCACATCATTCTTATGTACTGTTCCCAATATCTTGTAAGTTGTACCAGGACCACTTCTTACATTAAGTGAACTAGCTGTAACTGTACCTGTCTTCTCTGTATATGCATAAACCTCCCCAGATTTAAACACAAAATCAGAAAAAGAGCATACTAATAGTACAATCACTAAGCTTATGCACATAAAAATTTGTCTTTTTTCCTTACTAATCATTTGCAACTTCTTACCTTTCTTTCATCAAATCGCAGTCATATTCAAACTACGATTATACGAGAAGCAGTGCAAAGCTTCCTTCACACTGCTACTCATATGTTTACTACTTAACGCTATCTAAAGCCTTACCAATATCATTTCTCATATACTTATTCTCAAAGTCAATAAGCTTTGTAGCCTCGTATGCATTAGCTCTTGCTCCAAGCAAATCATCACCCTTCGCAACCACACCAAGCACTCGTCCGCCATTTGTTACCACTTTTTCTCCATCAAGCTTTGTGCCCGCATGGAATACATAGTAGTCATCCTTATCCTTAAAATTCTCAAGGCCCTTTATCTCAAAGCCCTTCTCATAATGCTCTGGATATCCATCTGAAGCTAATACTACACAAACTGCCGCATTATCCTCAAACTGTAAATCTATCTGGTCTAATGTACCATCGATACAAGCCTCAAATACTTCTACTATATCATTCTTCATACGTGGAAGTACTACCTGTGTCTCTGGGTCACCAAATCTAGCATTGTACTCAAGGACTCTTGGTCCCTTCTCTGTAAGCATAAGTCCAAAGAATATGATACCCTTAAATGTTCTACCCTCTGCCTTCATAGCATCTACTGTAGCCTGATATACATACTTCTTACAGAACTCGTCTACTTCTGCTGTGTAGAATGGACTAGGAGAGAATGTTCCCATACCGCCAGTATTTAAACCTTCATCATTATCTTTGGCTCTCTTATGATCCTGTGCAGATGTCATAAGCTTGATAGTATCGCCATCTACGAAAGAAAGAACTGATACCTCTCTACCTGTCATAAACTCTTCGATAACGATAGTATTACCAGCATTGCCGAACTGCTTGTCAAGCATAAGAGTCTTAACGCCTTCCTTTGCATCATCGAGTGTGTTACAGATAAGAACACCCTTGCCAAGTGCAAGTCCATCCGCCTTAAGTACGATAGGGAAGCTAGCCTCTGTCTCAAGGTACTTTATAGCTTCCTCTGGTGATGAGAAATTCTCATACGCTGCAGTAGGAATGTTATACTTCTTCATAAGATCCTTTGAGAATGCCTTTGAACCCTCAAGGATAGCTGCATTCTTTCTAGGTCCAAACACTCTAAGTCCCTCTGCCTCAAATGCATCTACAACTCCACCTACCAATGGGTCATCCATACCGATAACTGTTAAATCTATCTGATTTTCCTTTGCAAATGCTACTAACTTATCAAACTCCATAGCACCGATAGGCACACACTCTGCTACCTCTGCTATACCTGCGTTACCTGGTGCACAATATATCTTGTCAACCTTTGGGCTCTTTGCGACCTTCCATGCTATAGCATGCTCTCTACCGCCGCTACCTACGATTAATACTTTCATCTGTTTCTCCTTAAAAAGCTTGTTAATATATCAATCTATTTTGTGATGCGAACTATATGTCCGTCTATAGTCACTCTGCCATTGGCAATATCATCTATAGCCTGTGGCATAATAACCCACTCTGCTTCTTCCATTACTCTTTGCTGAAGAACCTTTGGTGTATCATCTGGAAGTACTTCCACTGTCTTCTGGTAGATGATAGGGCCTGTATCTGTTCCTGCATCTACAAAATGACATGTAGCACCTGTTACCTTTACACCTCTCTCTAATGCTGCCTCATGAACCTTCAAGCCATAGAAGCCAGTTCCGCAAAATGATGGTATCAAAGATGGGTGAATATTGATTATCTTACCCTCGTACTTTGTTATAAGTTTCTCTGGCAACACTACCAAACAACCAGCAAGTACAATCAAATCCACATTATACTCATCAATCTTTGCTATAAGTGCATCGTTAAATTCATCTCTAGTTGCATAATCTTTTGGAGATACGCACACACCATCTATACCAGCATCAGCCGCTCTCTCTAGAGCATACGCATTTTTGTTATTGGAGATAACAACCTCTATTGAAGTATTTGTTATCTTACCTGCCTTGATGGCATCTATAATAGCCTGGAGGTTTGTTCCACCTCCAGACACAAGCACTGCTACTCTTAGCATAATGTTACTCCCTTTTCACCAGCCTCAACATGACCTACTACATAAGCCTTATCTCCTGCTGACTCTATAGCCTTTATAACAGTATCAACATCTTCCTTATTTACAGCAAGAACCATTCCAAGACCCATGTTAAATGTGTTGTACATCATATCTTCTGCTATATCAGCCTTCTTCTGCATCATAGTAAAGATTGCTGGAATCTCATATGAATCCTTCTTCACAACAGCTCTAGCGCCCTCTGGAAGCATTCTTGGGATATTCTCCTGGAAACCACCACCTGTAATATGGCTACAACCATTAATCTTAACGCCAGCCTCCTTGATAGCCTTAAGCGCCTTAACATAGATTCTTGTTGGTGCGATAAGTGCCTCACCAAGAGTCTTTCCTAACTCATCATAATATGTATTTAAGCCTTCCTTTGTAAGCTCGTTCTCAAACACCTTTCTAACAAGTGAGAAACCATTGCTATGAACACCTGATGAAGCGATACCGATAAGTGTATCTCCAGCCTTGATGTTCTCTCCTGTAATGATATCCTTCTTGTCAGCAACACCTACTGCAAAACCTGCTAAATCGTAATCATCCTCTGGCATAAGACCTGGATGCTCTGCTGTCTCACCACCGATAAGTGCACACTCAGACTGTCTACAACCCTCTGCTACACCTGCTACGATAGTTGCAATCTTCTCCGGGATATTCTTTCCGCAAGCTATATAGTCAAGGAAGAAAAGTGGCTCACCACCTGCACAAGCTACATCGTTTACACACATAGCTACCGCATCAATACCGATTGTATCATGCTTGTCCATAATAAATGCAAGCTTAACCTTTGTACCACATCCATCTGTTCCAGATAATAATACTGGCTCTTCCATCTCCTTAATCTTTGCTAATGAGAATGCACCTGAGAAACCACCAAGACCACCTAATACTTCAGGTCTCATTGTCTTCTTAACATGCTCCTTCATAAGCTCAACCGACTTGTAACCAGCTTCGATATCTACTCCAGCCTTCTTGTAATCCATTTTGTTTTCCTCCGTAATCTTGTTGTTTACTGATATAAAAGCGAAAAACATTTTCCGCTATTAAAAATATACCTTATATCCTTTGTCAAGTCAATGAATTATGCGTTCCTTTATAAGGTAAATTTCATTAACTTTCTGTGCAAAATATTACTATTTTATTTCCTGTTATTCCATTTCAGCAAATGGCTCATTAAGTTTCTCTGTTCCTGGTAAAACAAATCGACCATCCTCTATAATAGTAATCTTTTCACCAGCCTTTGTGTATGCAGATATATCTGCTATCTCCTCATAAGGAATTGTAATATCTGTATGACATCCAAAATATGCCTTTTCCATATCTGTAGTTCTAAGAAGCGAACATTCATTGTCCTTAGCTACTATCTCCTTGCCATCAGGATTGTATGTCTTAGAATCTTCCTCGTAGCTATAACATGTATCACCTACTGCAAAATGTGGCCCCATCTTCTCTACGATAAGGATAGGAAGCTTATACACAATATCATACTTCTTGCCTATAACATAAGCTGTTGTATTTGTGCCTATGGCAAATTCACCGATAGGAAGTGTATCATGATTATACATAAGATTTTCTTTGACAAATCGCTTATTGTCTTCCTCATTCTCGAAATTCTTGCAAGTATAATCTACTATCTTACCATCCTTAAATGTCACACTTAAATCAGTGTACTTAAGGTCATTTAAATATACCTCACTTACATTAAGCACACCCTCTGTACCTGTAAGCTTAGGAGATGTAAACACTTCTCCTACAGGGATATTAACATCTGCTAGACAATTCTCAAAAAGTGTTTCCTTAGAAGGATCATTTAACGACTGCATCATAACCTTGATATCTGTTTTATTATCACCCTTACCAAGTACTCTTACATACTCTGCCTTATCCAACGCTCCTATTATATCAGTCTGAATCTGCCTATAAAGCATCTCGTCCAAAGTATTGATTCTAATAGTATCAGCAAATATCTCTGTAAAATTATCACCTATCTCTGGAATAGGGTAAGCTATGATAGTAAAGCTCGTCTCATCACCCTTTATATATTCATGATAAATCTGAGACCAACTAGTAGTATATGTTGCCTGAAGCTTCTGCTGCTTTTCATCAAGCTTAACAGCTTCCTTCTTAGCCTCCGGCTCAAATGGCTTCTCACCAAATGTCTCTATAGCTATAGGACCTGCCATAACTGCTGCCATATCCTTGTACTTCTCAAATGCAACCTTTGCTACAGATAACTTTCTATCAATAAATGCCTTATCCATATACAAGCCACTGTCGAACTTGTGATCAAACTGATACTGCTTGCTAGCCACAGTAGATGATACTCCAGCCTCACGGATAATAGCTTTAAGCCCCTTAGCCTCCAGCTGACCAATTACCTTTCTGATTAATCTCTCAAAGCCTATAGGCATATATATGTTTACATTTTGCTTCTTCGACAAATCCTTTCTTCCAAGTACAAAGCCTCGTACAAAGCCTTCTGTACATGTAGAAGCCATATCCTCTATCTCTTTTTCTGTTCTACTAGCTAAAAATCTCGCTATTTCTATCTCATTGTCCGATATATTGTACCCATACCAATACAGATATCTAAGGTCATTTAAGTCGCTTTCCATGACAATATCCTTATAGAATGTAAGGTTATTATCGCCTATAGACCTAATCTGTGTATCAAGGAATAAATCCTGATAATCACTTTCAAACCAGTAACCTGCATCTCTTACAGCTTCCACTGACAGTTCATCTGATTCAAATATATTGTATATCTCTACAAACAATTCAAATGTAACTGTCATCTCTAACACCTTGCACTCCATAGCAAAGGAATGCGCTCTTCTAAGCTTTGTCATAAGAACACATAGATACTGACCATATTCATCGCCTAACATCTTAACTGCATAGCTTGGATTTGCATATGATGTTTCATAATTGCCTGGTCTTATATCATCATACATTCTATCATTATGAGCTTTCAACTCATCCATAGACAGTTTTCTGAATTCATCCCTATCTACCAACTGTAGCAGTTCATCTAAATACAAAATAAAATCCGAAGCAGATACGAAGAATTCTCTGTATTGCTCTGGAACTGTATTGTCATCCTTTATACTTCTAATACGCTCGATTACCAGATTGTATCTCTCAACCAAGTCAGCGTCTACTTCCTTTATAAATTCCATTTTTAATTCCTTTCCCGAATTCATTTATATAATTTTATAGTTCTATAACCCTATAAGCAAAAGACAGGCGAAGAACAGCCATAAAACAGCATTTCCAACCACTCCAAACCATGGCAATCCTAGGAATACCTTATCTTGCTTAAAGCTTCTAAGACCTATGATAAAACCAACAAAGGAAACCACCCAAGCTCCTGCACCTAACAAACCTACAGTAGCCCCTGCATTGCCATGTGCCTTATAAGATATATGCACTGCCGCATACAACATCCCTAGTGCAATCAACACAAACAGGGACGACATGGCGCCGCCCCGTGAAATCTTTTTATCAGTAAATTTGTACTTTCGGTTAAATAATTTCATTATTTTTACCTTTCTACCAGACTAGAAGCTAATATCCGACTTGCGTTTAAGCAAATTAGCTCCTGTTATAATAGTAAGAACACCTATTGTCACACCGATAACTATAGAAACTATACCTAGTGCAATAGATACGCCACCCGCATTTCTCATTACTTTGTATGTCTTTTCATTCATAAAGCAAGGTCCTTTCTGTTAATGATTATATTAGTTCTGTCCTGCTCCATATAACTTATAATACTCATCAATTGCAGTCTTCATATCATCATTTATATATACTTCACCATTATATGGCTTATTATACAGATGCTCTGTAACCTCAGCCATAGATACAATAGCATTAGCTGGGAAGCCGTATCTTTCTGTAATCTCCTCAAGAGCACTAAGCTTACCGCCTAAGCCAACCTCCATACGATTAAGAGATACCATAAGACCAACTATCTCTACCTCAGCTGCACCTCTTACCTTTGGTACTGTCTCTTCCATAGACTTACCTGATGTAGTAACATCCTCTATCATAATAACACGGTCACCATCCTGAAGCTTGCTGCCAAGGAAACTTCCCTTATCTGCACCATGATCCTTCTCTTCCTTACGGTCTGAGCAATAACGTACCTCCTTGCCATATAACTCGCTATAAGCTATAGCTGTTACAACGCCGATTGGAATACCCTTATATGCTGGTCCAAATAATACATCAAAATCATCACCGTATGTATCATGTATAGCCTTAGCATAGCATTCACCAAGCTTCTTAAGCTGTGAACCTGTAACATATGCGCCTGCATTCATAAAGAAAGGTGACTTTCTACCACTCTTTAATGTAAAATCGCCAAACTTAAGCGCCTTACAATCTACCATAAATTCAATAAATTCTGCCTTATACTGTTCCATAATCAACCTCCACTTATGCTTCAAACTTTGCCATTACTTCTTCATTGGCCTTCATAGCTGCCTCTTCCATCTCTACTCTCTGAGCTAAAAGTTTCTCTCTTATCTCAGAATGATTTATACCTATAATCTGAAGGGCAAGATACGCTGCATTCTTTCCACCATTAATAGCCACTGTTGCAACAGGAATACCTGGTGGCATCTGCACGATAGAGTAAAGTGCATCCTGTCCGTCTAAAACAGAGCCCGAAAGTGGAACACCGATAACAGGTAATACTGTCTGTGAAGCCACAACACCTGGAAGCGCTGCTGCCATACCTGCTGCCGCAATGATTACCTCTGTTCCATTTTTATTTGTCTCTTCAATAAATGCTGAAAGACCTGCATGTGCTCTATGAGCAGACAGACATCTTACATCCACCTTCACACCATGATTTTTCAAAATGTCTACTGCTGGCTCTATCTTTGGAATATCACTTGTAGAACCCATAACGATAGCTACTCTCATACTCTGTTCTCCTTTTTGGTATTACGATTTATATTTTACTTATTCCCATCTGTTTGACAGGGCTTGTAGTCTGTTATATTTTAACATATAGCGAAAGAGTTTTCAACATACAATAGGTTATAAAAACCGGGCCACTTTAGGGTGACCCGGTCAACACATATCTATTTAGTTATAATTTTCTCTTTTAAGAGACATTCCACATACACAAACCACTATTAACAGCATGCCTACCATCAACCATGATACTGGAGACATGTCACCTGTGTCTGGTGCTTCGATTGCTCCTGGAAGAGAAATTGTGCCCTCTATAACATCATAAGCACTATTACTTGGTGTAAATACCCATGTAGCAGTTTTTGTAGCCGCTCCAATAACAGTATCTGGCTCTTTCCAAGATATTGTACCCTCTATAATGTCACCAAAAGGATTTACGACTTTCACATTGTTTAATTTAACTGTAGATAACTTCTGTCCAATTACAAGCACCGGATTATTCAATGTCACTGCTTCCTTCAACTGAAGTTTTTCCTGTATCTTAACACTAGTTGCCACATCACCATCAGCATCCTCAAGAACTTTGAAATAATCGAAATTCTCTGGTGAATCATACTCTACCTTTATCTCGCCTATTTTTACGCCTTTTGGTATTTTCATTTCTACATTCTCACCAAACACGATTTCCTCAAATGCCATTATAGCCGCTATATCATCATTTTCTTTGTCAGAAGATGTATTAAGTATCACTACGCCACCATTGATTTCAACCTTGCCAGAGCTCTCAAAACAATATCCCTCACATTTTACAGTAACAACACCTGTCTCAACAAACACATCTCCTGCTGTGGAAATTCCATTATCGCTTGCATCAAGTGTAATACTTCCGCCACGAATGATAATGCCTGTTTCAGCCCAGATGCCATCATCATTCGTAGATGTAATATTCACAACACCATCCTCAATTATAAAACTTCCCCATAAACTGAAACCATCATCACGAGACTCAATGTTAATAATACCGCCTTTGATAGTCACATTGGCATCTCCACCTAAGTCAAATGCATCATCATCCACTGTAAAAATATATATTTCACCATCATTCATAGTAAAATCATCATATGTTACTATACCATCATCAAACGCATCAATCGTTAATTTTCCACCGTTTATAGTCAATCTGCCTTCACAATAGATAGCATCATCGTCTGATTCAATAGTAATATTTCCATCTTCTATAATCAAAGCATTATCACTTATAAGAAGACCATCTGCATCAAACTCTCCAAATACATATATGCCATAATATGCATCAACTTTCAGCGAACCTGTACCCGAGATTTTCAACGTGTTGCCAGCAAATGTAATACCTTCACATTCTGGTTCTGTATTTTTAAGAAGATTTTCTCCTTCCAGTACAATCTCCAATTCATCAAGTTCACTATAAATTATAGTTGAATAATCATATTCATACCAGTATCCTTCACCCTTGTACTCATAATCAGACAAGGTCAGCACGCCATCCTTGTAATATGCATAACCACCAGTCGCAGGCTTTGTTTTACTAATCAAACCATTATTAGCCAAATATTCGCCATCTGCTAAGCCTACACCACCTACATAAACAGCTACCTCTTTATCTGTGTCATAACCACATACAGAACAAACACCATTTACACCGTTAGTGTCATGGTAATCATATTCACTTTCATCTATTTCTTTGTATAAACTACTATAATCTGACAAGAAGCACTCTGCATCACTACAAATATGCCAATGGCTATCAGCATCATAAACATATTCTTCAGACCAAGTATGTGTAGCAACTGGTGCTATCAATACAGTAGACACATCATTTCCATCACTGTCCTCTATATAGCGACCATCACTAGAAATACAACCTTCCTGTGGTACAATAATTTCTACCTTTTCACTATTTATAGTAATACCATTAAAAGCACCGATAGCGCCATTATAAGCTCTAATATAAATTAAACCCGAGTTTATCTCTACCTTATTGTAAACTTTCACGCCAATCCCATATTCACTCTGTATGTTCAATGTAGCTCCATCTATAATCAGGTCTTCCTCTATAGAAACAGCAGTATTACCTGATACATCCAAGCTAACACTATCAATCTTCACATCACCAGAAACATGAATGCCACCATCGTATGCACTAATTTCCAAAGAGCCATCACCCGAAATAGTTAAATCACCATAGTACAGCACAATACCATATTCTGAATCATTCGTAATCTTATTAACACCATTTACTAATATCTTTAAATCTCCATCTCTTACATACAGTGAACTAGCATATCCGTATTCATCTAAATATTCGCCACCACCATGTACATAATTATTCAAAGTAAGTACACCATCATTATAATAAGCATAGCCGCCTGTGGATGGCTTTGTTTTTGTAGTTTTGTCGGCACCTACAGCAAGATAATCACCATCTTCCATACCAACATTACCCATATAAACATCATACACTTTTCCCCATATAGCATATAATGTCATATCACTTGTCGCATCATAATATAATCTAGTATATTCATCCCCATTTGGTGTCTCAGACCATCCGAGGAATCCAAGTCCGTCTGGTGCCACAAACTCGCACTTTGGTAATTCACATTCACCTGCCACAGTTTCCACAGATGCCATAGTACCACTACCACCATTAGCATTAAAAGACAATTTTACCAATTTAGACAATATTAAAAAGCGTTCACTATTGACTTCATCGTACTTATTGTTACTCCAATCAAACCATGCATATTTTTCTGGAATAATTATCTGCTCTGTACTAGGCACTTCCAAAAAATCAACCTTATATTCCTTTCCTGTAAAGCCAGAAAGGTCCAACGTGCCACCCCTATACTGCAGCATAACTAACGTTACACTAGTATTTTCATTATAGAATTCACCACCAGTCACCTTAGTCATTCCACTATTCATAGATACGATAGGGTTCCCTACTACTTTAAAAGTACCACCGTGGATATTCAGATTTCCTCCATCATTGAATATGGCATAATAACTCTCTATACCATCAAAAGTACCACCTGTTATAGTTACACTACTAGATAATTCTATATCCACCGATGCAAAGCCACCTATATAAGTACCTTTTTCTATAATTACACTAGCAGTTTTTTCTACATAAATAGCTACGCTACTACCATATGTTCCTATAGCTTTAAGCAGACCTGACTCATTTACACTAGAATCTGTAAATTTTACTTTCACTCCATTACCAGTTACTATAAAAATTTTCTTATTTAAAGCACTGGTTACAGTCTTTCCATTTAAGTCCACAATCAATGAAGCATCAATCTTCACCTCACTAGTCAATGCAAAATCCGCTGTCAATTTAACATTTTCACCATTTTCAATAGCTGCTATCAATCCAGCTTCATCGTTAACTTCTGTAAACGCTACATTTTCTTCTAATGATTCTTCATCAGCTAATGCTGTCATCTTCCCACTGATACTCACTAGAACAATCATCAATATGAGCATTATTAGTTGTTTCATCTTCTTCATAGTATTCCTCCTCTTCACAATAATGTTTATATTTTCATAGTAGCACAACCACTATGCATTTACAACATATTGTTACAAAATTATTACAAAAGAAAGAATCTCGCTTGCGAGATTCTCCGCCTGCGGCGGGTTGCTTTAGCAACATCTACATCTCCGCCGCAGTGCGATCGTTAGCGGAGCGTATTTTTGTGGTATAAGGAAGTTTGAAGAACTTTCCTATACCACAAAAAAATACACCTTAAATGCCTACTCATTCTAGCATCTAAGGTGTATACATAATACCTATATTATCTTTATATATACAATTAGAAAGTCTTCGACAGACCAATGAGGCTATTGATATCCTCTATACCATACCGCTTCATATATGCCTCGATACCAGCCACAGTATCTATTGTCGCTGTAGGATTCATAAAGTTCGCTGTTCCTACTGATACTGCTGTTGCACCAGCCATAATCATCTCAATGGCATCCTCTCCATTGCATATACCACCCATACCTATAATAGGTAAACTCACAGCATTTGCTACCTGATATACCATACGAACCGCTATAGGCTTAACTGCTGGACCAGACATACCACCAGTCTTATTTGCTATTGCAAACTTCTGTCTATGTATATCTATCTTCATACCTGTTAGAGTATTTATTAGTGATAATGCATCTGCTCCACCTGCCTCTGCTGCCTTCGCCATAACTGTAATATCTGTTACATTTGGACTCAACTTCATTATAACTGGCTGCTTTGCATACTTTTTCACTTCTCTAGTTATTGCCTCTACTGCCTTTGGGTCCTGACCAAACGCTATACCACCTTCCTTAACATTAGGACAAGATATATTTATCTCCATCATATCAATTGGTTCGTTAGAGAGTCTTTCCACAACTGCTACATAATCTTCTGTTGTCTTTCCACATACATTTACTATTATCTTTGTATCAAACTTCTTAAGGAATGGAATATCTCTTTCACAAAATACATCTATACCAGGATTCTGCAAACCGATAGCATTGAGCATACCACCATATACCTCGGCTATACGTGGAGTTGGATTTCCTGGCCAAGGTACATTTGCCACGCCTTTTGTAACAACAGCTCCAAGCTTACTTAAATCAACAAATTCACTATACTCCATACCAGAACCAAATGTTCCAGACGCTTCCATAACAGGATTCTTAAATTCTACACCTGCGATTTTTACACTAGTATTCATTACAGTTCCACCTCCATAGCATTAAATACAGGGCCATCCTTACATACTCTCTTATTATGTACATGACTATGATGGTCAACCTCTTTACTCTGACATACACACGCAAGACATGCACCTATGCCACATGCCATTTTTTCTTCCATAGATATCCATGCTTCTGTTCCTGTCTCGATGGCATAATTCTTAATCGCTCTAAGCATTGGAGTTGGACCACAAGCGTATATTACATCTGCCTGTAAGTCATTAGCCTTTATAGCATCCATAACATTTCCCTTAGTTCCTACAGAACCATCCTCAGTTGCTATATAAACATTTCCATACTGTTCAAGTTCTTTAACCAAGAAGTTTTCCGCATTTCTGTAACCAATCACAATACTTATATTCTCACATCCTGCTGCCTTTAAAGCCTTCGCAGTCTGTACCATAGGCGGTATACCGATACCACCTGCCATAAGCATAGCTGATTTCTCTGGCTGCAATGTAAATCCATTTCCTAAAGGTCCTAATATCTCAACCTTTTCTCCTGCTACATATTTTGAGAATTCATCTGTACCTTTTCCAGCCACTCTGTATACTATACGTAAAGTGCCTGCCTCTTTATCAATCTCGCATATACTTATAGGTCTTGGAAGTATTCTCGAGCCCTCATGACAGTAGAGAGATATAAACTGTCCCTCCTTTGCTTCCGAAGCTACAAGCGGACACTTAAGTATCATACTGTAGATACCAGTTGCTATACTTTCTTGACTTAAAACCTCTGCTAATTCCTTGTGTTTCATATCCTTATCCTTTCTATAATATAGGGAGCCTGTTCTAGAACCGCTCCCCTATTTATCATTGCTTACTGCATTTCCACAGTTTCCTAATTACAATTGGTAAACCGTCTTACCAGCAACCATAGTTCTCACTACAACACCCTTCGACTTATAGCCATTAAACGGTGTATTCTTGCCCTTCGACACAAATTCCGAAGCATCTATAACATGCTCTTTTTCTGGATCTATAATGGTTATATCTGCCATCTTACCCACTGCAAGGGAACCTCTGTCAAATCCAATAATCTGTGCTGGATAGTAGCTCATCTTCTCTGCCATCTGATATGGTGTGATAACTCCCTTGTGAACTAACTCTGTCATAGTAAGCTCTACTGCCGTCTCACTTCCAACGATACCAAATGGTGCTGCTGCCATACCCTTTGCCTTCTCATCTGCATGATGTGGCGCATGATCAGTTGATATAGCGTCAAATGTATCATCAGCCAATCCTGCAATTAACGCCTCCAAATCTGCTCTGCCTCTAACAGGTGGATTCATCTTATAGTTTGAATCATCCTCTTTAATATCCTCTTCACATAGAGTAAAGTGGTGCGGACATACTTCTCCTGTCACTGGCAAGCCCTCTGCCTTCGCTTCCTTTATCATACGAACACTATCCATTGTAGAACAGTGACACAGATGAAGTCTTGCACCAGTTTCCTTTGCTATCATAATATCTCTAGCAGTGATAATGTCCTCGACTGCATTACTTATACCTTTGATACCAAGCTCGTCTGCTCTCTTACCTGCATTCATTGCACCGCCCTGTACTAGATTAATATCCTCACAGTGAGCAAGCACAGGAATACCAAGGCGAGCAGCCTCCTTCATAGCTTCTCTGTATATACCAGAATCCATTACCGACTTACCATCCTCTGATATAGCATATATACCAGCTTCCCTCATAGCAGCTATATCTGTCATCTCCTTACCAGCCTGTCCAAGTGTAATCGCGCCGACAGGTAATACATTGATAGGAGAAACCTCCTTCGCCTTATCAACTATATACTTAACTACCTCTGCACAGTCTGTAGCAGGCTTAGTATTTGGCATAGGACAAACAGTTGTAAATCCACCCTTTGCCATTGCTTTTGTGCCAGTCTCTATAGTTTCCTTATGCTCAAAGCCTGGCTCTCTAAGATGTACATGCAAATCGATAAGTCCTGGCATAACATAGCAATTAGTCGCATCAATTATCTCATCAGCATCATTTTCATTAAGTTTTTCTCCACGCATAGCGATAACGCCATCCTCCACTAAAATGTCTAAAATGGCGTCTGTTTTTGTAGCAGGGTCTATCACTCTACCATTCTTTATAAGTGTCTTCATATGACAACTCCCTTCATATCTATATATCCAATTCTAATTCTTCTTCATCTTCATTATCATCTATAGGAATACCTAAATGCTTGTGTAAATCCTCAAGCATAGTAACATCTTCTATATAATACTGCAATTTCTCTGGTTCTACCCATATGCTGTTAGAATAATCATCACTTAAGATAATAATGTCATCATCTGAATGACATAAAAAAGCCAATCCAAGATAATGAGTATCGCCTATCTTGTAGGTCCATGTATACGCAAGCTTCTCTACCACAGCCCCTAAGCCTGTACTAACCTCAATATTTTCGATAACATACTCATCTGGCTTCAAACCGTGAATCAACAGATTATCTACGAACTCCCACTTATACGGATTGACAATATTGTCATCGTACCACTTCTGTACTAGTAGATACTTACCTTCATGCTCTACTATTCCTTTTAATTTCACTTCAAGTCTACTCATCAGTTCACCTTGCCTCCACAACTAAATCGTCGCTTTGTTACACATATTTATAGCCTATAATATTATAACTATTTTGATGAACTTTTTCAATATATTAATACTTTACAAATAATACAAAATACTCCTAGACAATCACATTGTCTAGGAGTATTTCGTAAATAGGAGAAATTTAAATCATTTTATCTACTACACGATGATTGCGCCATCCGCCACATCGCCATCTTATATACACTATTATACCTCTAAGCACCTCGTCCATAGCCATCGCTATCCATATACCTATAAGTCCCATATTTAGTACAATACCAAATATATATGCAAACAATACGGATACTCCCCACATCGACGCCATACCTAGGTATGTTGGGAATATAATATCTCCGGCAGCTCTCATACTATTTATAATAACCAGATTAGCAGTTCTACCTATCTCCAAGAAGATAGATATAAACAATGCCTTTCTACCAAGTTCAATAATTTCTTTATTATCAGTAAATAGTCCAATTGTTAACGGGCTGATAAAAAAGCTTGTAACAGCAATAGCTATAGATACAACAAGAGCTTTTCTAAGGCTACTAAGCACTCTTTTGTAAGCATATTCTTGATCATTGGCACCTATAGCATGACCCACAACAATAGCTGTTGATACCGCCGCTGCCACAGAAAAAAGGTATGCAAAATTACCTATGATGGTTGCATATGTTTTTGTATTTGTAACTATTTCCGAATTAAACGAATTTACAAAAGTAAGTATAAATAACTGCGCTATATTATATGATATGTTCTCACCTGCTGTTGGTATACCTAGTTTTAGCAGCTTAAACAAAATGTCCTTTGGAAACGGATTTAAGTACTTAATAGAAATATGTCCTTCTATTTTATACTTGAAATACAGCATTGATATAATCACACCCACCACTCTACTTACTGTAGTGGATACAGCTACTCCCTCTACTCCCATACCTAAATGTTTCAACGGACCATATAAGAATAAGTAGTTGCCTCCTATGTTGATAAGATTCATGCCAAGAGCTATTAGCATTCCTATTTTTGTTCTTCCATTATTTCTAAATATCTGCGAGAACATATCAATAAGAGCCTGAAGGAACATATATCCTCCAACGATTGTCATATACGCCTTAGCATCCGGACGCATAATATCAGGCACCTTCATAATATCTAAAATTCCGTTACATCCAGCAAAAACTATGATGCTTATAACTCCACTCAAAACAAGATTAAAAGAAATGGAAACTGTGTAGATCTCACTTAACTTGTTCTTCAAACCTGCGCCTATGTACTGAGCTATGATAACACCTGCTGCACTAGATATTACAGTAAATGCCAAAGTCATAAATCCCAATATCTGATTGGCATTACCTAATCCACCTACAGCAGTAGAAGAATATCTACTAATCATAAGTGTATCTACATATCCTAAGCATAATGACAGCAAACACTGAATAAATACTGGCCAACCAAGCTTAAATAAGGACATTTTTCTAACTTCGCTAACCATTTCTTTTTCTTCTGCATTTTTAACAGCTTCCATCATTTTTAGCCTCCTATAAAACTCGACTTTATTTTAATCAACTATCTACACTTCGATATATCAATGTTTATCAATGCAAATGTATGCATTGTATTACCAAATCATTAATAGTATAATGCTATATATATGCAAATATCTACAACAATATTGCAAAATAATAACACAATCTTGCTATATAATTGACAAGCCTATCACTAGCAGGCACAGAAAGGAACACTATGAAGCAAAATATTGACAGAGTACTAAATCATGAAGCTATAAAGCACGGCACTATTATGCTTCCATATAGCATTTACAGAACATATATCCCTAGGGTATTTACTGATTTCCCTATGCACTGGCACGAAGAGATTGAGATAATATATGTTATGTCAGGCAAAGCTATATATACTGTAGATTTCGAGCAATACATACTTGAAGAGGGCGATATTCTTATAATTCCTCCAGCTGCGCTCCATTCCTTTAAACAGTATGAAAGTTGTGACTTCTTTGCATACTCCATATTATTTGATCAAAAGATGGTGGATGGAAATGCCGTAGACACGTGCTCAAAAAAATTCATATCACCTATATTTAAAAATGAAATTTATTTGCCTATACACATCAACAGTTCTAACGAACACAACAACGCAATTCGCACTATATTAAATAAAGCTATCTCATCACATACAGATATGAATTTTGGATATGAACTAGAAATCAAAATTACTTTTCTAGAATTTATAAACTTCTTTTACAAGCATAACTACTATAACGCTCGTACAAAAAACAATGACATCAATACCAGAACAGCCAACCTTATAAAGGGAGTAACTACCTTCATCGAAGAACACTACAAGGACAAAATCACCTTAGAAATACTTGCAAATCACGCAAATATAAGTGTATATCACTTATCACATATATTCAAACAGTCAACTGGTCAAACACCTATTGAATATCTAAACCAATACAGACTTATAATGTCTGCCGATATGCTAAAATCGAGCGATTATTCTATTATGCATATTGCATTTGAATGTGGATATAATAATGTATCATACTTCAACCGTGCCTTTAAGGCTAAATATGGCATTACTCCTAAGGAATATAGAAAATAAAATATGCAAATACAAAAATGCCCTGACAGTATTTCCACTATCAGGGCATAAGAAAAGCGCGAGACGGGACTCGAACCCGCGACCCTCTCCTTGGCAAGGAGATGCTCCACCACTGAGCCACTCGCGCATTTGCTTTTGAGGTGTTCCCTCAACGCTTAGTGAGTATAACATAGGGTATTGTAGATGTCAACACTTTTTTTGAAAATTTTTTTAATTTTTTTAAAAAATATGTTTAACACCCACAAAACCCACTATTTTGCTAACCTAACAGCTCCTTCAAAATTCTTTCAGCCTCATCATATTCGAAATCATCTATATACTCCAATGCCTCATATATCTTTTGAACTCTATCTACATTTCCTTTAATATCACATAATGTCTTAAGCTTTTCGCATGCAGTATCTGTTTCAAAATCCCCGAGTGCCTTCAACGCCTCGTTTATAATAGTCTTGACCTGCTCTATTGGCATTTCAGTCTGATTATCACTATCACCTGATACGTCTTCTGCCTCAATAGAAGTATTTTCGCCGTTTGCCTTTCCCTTAGCCAACTGGAAGGCATCCTCTTCTTCTAATAATTCACCTAATCCTATAAGGAATTTTTCATAAGCTCTTATAAATTCCGAGCCATTGTCGCACACGAATTTTTTATCGCCTTCCTTAGCCTTGAATTCCATCTCTTTAGCCTTAGCTGAGAATTTATCTGCTCCGATAGATGCGGACACACTCTTTACACTATGAGCTTCTATACCATAGTTTTTCAAATCCTCATTGATAAGATGTGTTTCTGTTACTATTATCTTCTTTGAACAATCCTTTACTATGTCTCTAATAGTTGACTTGTATGCTTCTAGATTTCCACCAAAATAACTTAGACCCTTCTCTAAATCTATGTCTATCATGGCCAGTCGTTCAACAGTAAATACACTATCTTGATTAAGACTATATCGCTTGCTTTCGTATGCCTTACTAATATCCGCAAATACAATCTTATCCTTAGGCAACCACTTTACCAATATATCTCGAAGCAATGGTAGTTCTATAGGCTTTGCCAAGAAATCTTCCATTCCTTCCATCTTGAATAGTTTTCTAGCTTCATCTGTAACATTGGCAGTCAATGCTATAATCGGAACTTTTTCACACCAATCGCCCTTTTCGCGAATAAGTTTCATAGCCTCTATACCATCTATATCCGGCATCATATGATCCATAAATATAAGGTCATATTTTTTCTTGCTTACTTTCTTAACCGAATCTAGGCCGCCATTAGCAGTATCCACCTGCAGCTCGTACTCTGCCAATAATCCTTTCGCAACGTTAAGGTTTACCATAGAATCATCTACCACTAATACATTGGCCTCTGGTGCTGTAAATGTTATACTACTGCGGATACTTTCCACGAAATTACCCTCTATATTAAGAGGTGTTTCATCTACAACTTCCTGCATCACTGTACATACAAAGCATGAGCCCTCTCCGTACTTGCTCTCAAAGGTAATATCACCATGCATTCTATTGGAGAAATGCTTAGCTACAGTAAGACCAATACCCGCACCCTCATTCGCATACGGATTCTTGCTGTTAAACTGTGAAAACGCTTGGAAAAGCTTATCCTGATCTCTCTTCCTTATGCCTATACCAGTATCCTTAACTATAAAGCTGATTTGTACAAATCTACGGCCATTTTCATTGATATCATCACCTACATCTGCATCAACCTGAAGACTAATATATCCCTTATCTGTATACTTGATAGCATTATCCATAAGATTACACACTATCTGACGTAAATGATAAAAATCACCATACAATCTTGTTGGCAACTTACTATCAACTGTGACCTTTAACAATAACCCCTTCTCTTTCACTTCATCAGACATTCCATCTAACACCGAGCTAAGTAATACAGCTGTACTATATTCTTCGTTATTGCTGACTGTAGTTCCCGACTCCATTCTAGATACTTCTATAAGGTCATTAATCATATTTAAGAGACGATTCGTTGCACTCTTGATACCAGCAGTATATCTTTCTGTCGACTTATCACGAGTCATTTTACACAATATATCTGAATAGCCCATCAAAGCATTCATAGGTGTTCTAAACTCATGGCTAAGCTTAGATATGAACTCACCCTTTGCCTTAACCGCCATATCTGCTTCTTGTCTCGCCTCGTCATAAAGTGATAAAGCATTTGCCATCTGATTTTTGGTAAATCTAAGTTTCTGCTCCAATCTCTCTATTTTTAAGTCTTTTTCATCCTTTTTTAAATTGTCGTTTTTTAAATCCTTCGAATTTTCCATAATAACATCTTCCATCTTCAGTTTTATACGTTTACTTTATAACAAAATTATAATACACGTATATACAAATTTCAAATACATCTTAAATATTAATATAATTATTGAAAAAACTGCCAATTTACAGTATAATATTGGCAACCGTGTATATTCGAAACGTATAAAAAACACAACAAAGTAGATAGGAGATATTATGGAAAAGAGAAAAAGCAAAAGATTACCTGTAGATATGTCATTAAAGATTTCAAACATTTTCAGACAAAACAATGAATTGATAACAAAGATTGATGCACCTATCAACGTAACAAATATATCAAAACGAGGTATTGGTTTCGAGACACAGGCATCATTACCTGTTGGATATTACTTTAACGCTAAGATTAATTTAGGAAATAACCTGTCAAGTCTGTATACAGTTGTTCAGATTGTTCGTGTAGAACCTTTTGAGGATCATATGTACTATGGTTGTGAGTTTATTGGACTTGCTCCTATTCTTGATTTTGTATTTGAAGATTTCAATCCAGGCTGGGATGAAGAATAATATATGAAATCTTCCTTAAAGTTAAAAGATGCTGATATGAGGGAGATCGTTTTTGATTTATACGAAGATAGTTGCTGTAAGCTACGTATATTTGAAGAATTTTGTATAGGCAAGACTCGTACTGACGCGCTTATAGTTTTAGAAAATGAACTTATAGGTATTGAATTCAAAAGCGACAAAGATAACCTTGACCGATTAGAACGACAGATTAAGGATTACAATCGTTTCTGCGATAGAAATTATATAGTTATTGGCCAACATTTTCGCGAAAAATCAGATGTTCTCTATGAGATTCTACCTGATTATTGGGGGATTTATTCTGTTACCCTGACGGAGGATGGCACAAAACACTTAGAATTACTCAGAGAAGCCGACATAAATAAAAAATGTCGCTTAAAAAATCAGCTAAAAATTCTATGGAGAAACGAGCTTATACACCTGATTAAATCAAATAATCTAGGTGGAGTTAGCGCTTACAATAAGAAAGAATTAAGCGATAGACTTTTTAAAAATATAGAAAAAGACGTCCTAAAGCAGCTTTTATGCTCTGAACTACTTGAAAGGGACTACAGTATTTACGAAGAAAAAGAAATTTGAAACGAGGCACATGACTATGACATTATTACCTGGAAAAAACTTTATAGCGGACAGTAATTGCCTTATCTACGAGTCAGGGGATGACGTTACTACCATCTCATATATTGTAAAAGGTTCAGTTGTGGCAGAAGGACAGTATGGTACAATAACCTATAATACAGGAGACTTTGTAGGCTATAAGGATATATACACTGGCTTTTATAGTGCCGATTATACTGCTACTGCTGGCACCGAACTTATACCTTTGGTAGCAGATTCACCAGACTCGTTAGTAAACTTTTTAAACACAAACCAACCATTACATAGCAAAATATATATTGATATGTGTAAGCTCATCGTACATTTCCATAATATGTATGAGGCATTATTTAACGAGGTTGATGACCTATATATGAACATCGACTCAACAAGAGAACGCTATATACAATGCTGTCAGGATGATAATATTTCACCAGAGAATTTCATTATGCCTCACAATTCAGCGCCATACGCATTTGCCAATCAAAGCTACGCTAAGAATTATGGCATTATGGCCAGCCTCGCAAACACTCCTGAGAAGGCTGCGGCTGTATATAAGGCTAATGGTGTCAAATTCCTTATGATACAGACAAATATTATAAAAAATATATTTACTACTTATGACGATATGGCATTTTATCTTCGCTCAATGCTCTCTCTTTTTGTAGGAAAAAATGATAATTGCTTGTTCGCCATAGTTGCAAGATTATGCACCGCCAAGAAGCATACCGGAAATATTAAGTACCTTCTTGAAGATATGAAGGCAGCAGTCAGAAATACTGATATGAGTGTTAGAGATAATACAGGTATTTCATTGGACATTGACTATAACAGAGTAGACTTATTCTTCTCTATGACTGACTCAAACGATGACGATGATGACATCTACAGCAATAGCTTTGATGACGATGATGAATGGGATTACTCCCCAGATGATGATGATATTGACTACTCTTTTGATGACGATGATAACAGTTACACACAAGAAAGTGTATGCATATCAGATCTTTCCAATATGTTGAAACAGTTGTGTGACTATGCCAACCAGAGTGATAAATATAACGAAATAAATTCATATGTAGAAAAGTTTATGGCATTAACAGATAAAGATTCACGCGAGGACAATGTTAGATTATTGCGTAAACAGATAAGCGAATGCTATTTCCAGCTCTATGAAGAAGTATTTATACACTATGCTAAAGCCAATGAGCGAAACGCTGTAATTGAATTATTCCTTGACTATGGATTATTGGATGAACGACTACTTACAGATTCACAGCTTGAATTTATATGTGCAGTTGAACCTCTCAATAAAACCGCTCCATGCAAGGTATATCGTATGAAGGACTGGCTTCTACGCATATACAGAGGACATGAGATTCCATCGAAAAATGAATTTGATATGGAATATGTAGATTATGTCCGTGATGTAAAGAAAAATGAAGGGCTTTCACCTGACCAGGAACGTAAGCTTTTATCGGATAATGAACTTAAAGTTAGATACGAAATAAAAAATATGCTTAAGTACAATTGTCGTCTGTTAAATGGTAATCTGCTTGGATTCTTCCCTATGCTCCATATGGGCAATTTTGAGCGCGGTATCGAACAGATGGTACTTACTTCAGAGCTTATAAACCAACAGATTTCAAAGCTACTAGAAATAGATTACAGTATCTTCTACCGCGAAATGTTATTCGCAGACCCAGAGAAAAAGATAGAAAAGGAATCTATCCAAAAGGAGATTTTCCCAAATATAATCCTTTTCCCTGTTGCCGGAATCAACAGTGTTATGTGGCAGGAAATATCAGGAAAACGAAGCAATTCTGAAGGTCGTATCTTCTTCCCAGCTTTCTTTGAAGGAAAGCTTGAAGACACTCTCCTTAGTATATTTGCTAAATATCATTGGGAGCTTTGTAAGACTATCCAGGGTGGTGCTTGGAATAATATCTCTGTTCCATCCCTTACCTCTGAGTACAGTGATTACATACAGTTCTATAGAAGAAATAGAGAATTATCTGCTGAGAAGAAGGAACTTCTCAAAAATCAGATATCTCGTTACCGTAATAATATGCGAGAAATATTCGCATCAGATTACATAACTTGGATGAAATATGAATCAGCAGGCTCTATTAGACTTAATAAAATAGCTCGTCGTGTTTTGGCTACATATTGTCCATTTAAGAAGGACATTCGTAATAGATTACAGAGTCAGCCTATATTCGAAGAAGCTATGCACAAGTTCGAAAGAGATCGTCAGAAAAAATGCAAAGAGATTTCTCTTAGATTTAAGGCACTTGAAAAGAAAGGTGCAGAATTTACCAAGGAGCTTAAAGATACTCAGGTATTCTACGAAGAATTATAATACGCTTATATGAATTTTTTCTTTCATATACTCCTTTTTAAAGGACCTATGCAAAACGCATAGGTCCTTTCACATCTATACTATATCTAATAGCTCCACAATATACATTGTATGGTAATCCTTATCAGCATACCATTTCTCATCTATATTTTCGTCCACAAAATGCTCTGGTGATATAGGCCCTGCATATAGCTTGCGGCATAGTACATTCTCCGTAGCCTCCTTGTAGGTAGGTACACCATCTACCAATTCAACTGTAAGTCCTGCCTTTGAGATTTTATCCTCATTTCGTCCTGACACCTTGCCCATATATCCTAACATAGATTTTTTATCATCATCAAAAAATGATAATGACAACATATCAGACTTATCGATAAACTCCTTTGTATATCTACTTTGACGTACAAATATGTATGCCACATTCATACCCCATATAACACCAAATCCACCCCATGAGGCTGTCATACCGTTAACCTTATCGCCATCTGCTGCTGATATTAACATCCAATCTTTACCAATCTTCTTAAACGCATTTGAAAATTCTTCCATACTTTTTTTCATATATATTGCCTCCATATTAGAATTTATTTTATTTATTATACTTTATTATATTAAAAATTATAATACCAAACTAGGAATTCGTATAATATTATTATATCTTGTGTAATATTATTATATTTTCCTATTGCAATTATGTGAATAAAAAAGTAAAATATATCTGCTAATGCCCTTGCATTAGTGATACGGAGTATAAAGAACAAGTAAAGGAGAAATCGATGAAAGCATTGAAAGATTACATTATTAACAATAAACTTCTAGTGTCTGTGACTAGTGCAATTACATTATTTTCATTTATAGTGTTTACTGTTATCGCCGCTAGTAGTGGAAATGTTAGCTCGTCTGGTAGTAGCAACAACAACTCAACAGGCAACACAAGCAGCTCACAAGTAGCTGACAACAGTAGCTCAGATACATCATCTAACACTACTACAAAGCCTACTGTAACAACAACTCCTGGCGAGGAAACAACTGAAGATCCTGAGAAAGAAACAACAACTAAAAAACCTAAGGTTGACCCAAATACACTTCCTTATATGATAAAAGTAAACCGTGCAGCTAACTGCGTTACTGTTTACGAGAAGGATGCTAATGGAAAATTCACTGTTCCTATTAAGGCTATTGCTGTTTCATGTGGTAGAGACTTCGATAACAACAATACACCACTTGGAACATTCCAGACCATCGAAAACTACGATTGGCGTAAAATGTTTGACGGAACATATTCACAGTTTGCATATAGAATCGTTGGTTCTATTCTTTTCCACTCAGTTCCATACTATTCAGTTAACAAGGGAGATCTTGAGTGGGAGGAGTTTAATAAATTAGGTTCACCTGCATCTATGGGATGCATACGTATGAATGTAGCTGATTCTTTATGGCTTATGAAAAACTGTCCTATAGGAACAAAAGTTATCATCTATGATGATGCTGCTAATCCAGGACCATTAGGAAAGCCAGATACTATAAAGATTCCTGCAGACAGCGAGCACAAGGGTTGGGACCCAACAGACCCAGATCCAGCTAACCCATGGCATAACTATCATGCAAGCATTACACACCCTGCTACAAAGACTCTTACAGTCGAAGTTGGTGCTACAATGGATGATATCCGTTCTAACTTCAAGGGTTATGACAAGTGTGGTAATGATATAACAGAGAAACTTGTTATCGCAGGTAATCTTGATTTAAACACAGCTGGCATATATAAGATAACAGTAAGCATCGAGGATGCAATAGGCAGCAAGGCTTCTGTTGAAATTCATGTATATGTAAAGGAAAAGCAGACTACTACTGAGCCAGATTCATCAGAGGATGAGACATCATCAGAAGATGAAACAACTACTCCAGAAGAGAGTACAACTCCTGAAGAGTCTACTACTCCAGAGGAGAGCACAACTCCTGAAGAGTCTACTACTCCAGAAGAAAGCACAACTCCTGAAGAGAACGAAAGCTCTTCTGAAGATTCATCAGATGCTGAAGGTGTAACAGAATAAATAAAAATAACCCCATATATCTGCTACGAACAGATATATGGGGTTTAGTTTATCTAAATACCGTCTTCTTATTTACTCTTCTGCCTGCCAGTATGATCTATATAATAATTCTCCTTCATGATAAGTTCCGACATAGTTACAAATGAGTATCCTTTTTCCTTCAAACCATCAATAACACCCTGCAATGCCTGTGCCGTATACTTTGCGCCATTATGCATAAGTATGATAGAGCCGCTTGTTAGTGCCTTGTGGTTAACGACTGTATTCACAATATTAGATACACCATAATTTTTCCAGTCGAGACTGTCCACATCCCACTGTATAGGGTAATACCCGCATTCATACACTGTCTTTATCACTTCATCGTCGTAATCGCCGTAAGGTGGTCTAAAGACCTTCATATCTACTCCCGTTATTTCCTTTACCTTATTATGTACTGTCATCAGCTCATCCTTGCACTCTTGCACTGACAGTTTACTCATATTCTTATGGTTTTCGCTGTGATTACCTAGTTCATGCCCTGCTTCTGCTATCTTCTTCACGTCCTCAGGAAATGACTCTACCCAACCACCTGTCATAAAGAAAGTTACTTTAATATCATTCTTCTTCAATATATCTAATATCGCACTCGTATCCTCATTGCCCCAAGCTGCATCAAAGCTTAAAGCTACTACCTTCTTAGTTGAATCAACACAGTATATAGGCAATTCCTTATCATTTGTCAGTGCCGACGTCTGTTCAGTACCCTTATCCTCCACTCCACCTTGGGTGAACATAGCATACAAAATAGCGAAGGCTAATGCCCCCGCCCAATATATCCTTGTGTGGAGTAATCCTGATAATGAATTTTTCATATTCTCAATCATAGCTAGCTCCGCTTGCAAAGTGTGTTACTATATTATATTTATATCTTTATAAAATATGTGTTTACATTAGAAAATGCCCGCTAAATTTTTTGATATCTACTATCCTCATGCTTAGTTTCCAGTTTTGCCAATCTCGTAAATATACCTTGTGGCATAAAAAAGCCAAACACAATACCTAAAACTATGCCTCCGACAACCTTAAATGTCTCCATACCATGTATTCCTGCTGTACTTAAATCATTCATTATAATGTAATAAGCTGTATAATATATACCTGCTCCCGGTACAAGTGGAAATATCGCCGGAATCAAAAACACCGTGACCGGATTTTTCCTAATCGCCGAAAACACTCTAGCCATAATAGTTATCACAAAAGTCGAACCCATACACGCTATAGTTAGACCAGCTCCATTATCCATCATAATGAGATATGACGTCCATAAAATGCCTCCGTTAATAGCACAGAACAGGTACTCCTTCCTAGGAGCATTAAAAACTGCTGAAAAGCCAAGTGTTCCTATGGCTGATGCGACAAATTGAATTATATAATAAAATATATTCATGTACTCTGACTCCTTTTTTCTTACACGCTACTATTCTTCCAGTAACTATGACAATTTATATCCAACCAATCATCATAAATAGTTTCATACCTACGCCAACTCCTGCTGCTATACACATAGCAGTAAGAAGCGCATCTATAAGATGGATACTGCCTGACAGATAGTCTCCTCCGAAGAAATCTCTAACAGATGTAGTCAATGCCACACCTGGTACTAATAGCATAATACTACCTATAATAACTGCATCAATCTGAATTATATCCACTATACGATAGCTTGTAACCGCTATAATAGTTACTAATAAACTACCTAGTATCTGACCTATAAACTTAGATACACCTTTGCGTGTTGCCACTTCTAGAAGCAGCTTAAGAACAAATCCCACAAAGAATGCAAGCACCATATCTGCAAGTTTTCCACCGAATACAAAGCAAAAAGCAGCTGAACCTATAGCAGTTCCTAGCACTTGTAAACTCAAAGGAGTATATTGCATATTAGCGATATGCTCCAATCTCTCCTTCGCCTCTGTTAAATCACACTTATCTGCACATATCTCTCTAGATAATTTGTTAAGCTCTGCTATTTTTCCTAGATTAGTAGACCAAGTTGGTACATTGCGCACACAGCTTATAGGTGTTTCTCCACTTTCATCTACTGTTACAAATATACCATTAGATATTGTATACACACTATGATTATCATATTTATAGTGCTGTAATATTCTTCTTACTGTATCCTCTACTCTTGACACCTCGCCACCATTCTTTAAGAGGTGTTCTCCTATAGATACCGCCAATGCAATTTTTTCCTTTTTTAATGATATATCTTCCATATTATATACCTAACGCTTCCTTAGCCAGCCTGTCTGCTTCGTCATTATACTTGTCACCCGAATGTCCTTTTACCTTAACAAAATGTACCTTGACCTTGTTCACTATCCTGTCATAAAATTCTCTGTACGCTATAGTTCCCTCTTTATTTGCCTGCCACTGTCTTAATGGCCACTTGGCAATTCCCTCATAATCATGATATATATATAATTCCTTTAATCCATTCTCATATGCATAGGTCATAGCCGCCTCAGCACCTTTAATCTCGCCTGCTACATTTCTCATAGTTGCCAGTTCAGCATCATCAAACTTCTCACTAAAATGAAGTTCTTTTCCATCATGAAACATAACAACACCATAAGAATATTCACCTGTAGCAGCGTTGTAACTACCATCTACATAGGCAGTACCATCAACAGGATTGTTGCCTTCACCCACCGCTTCATCTACTCGTTCATTCTTCAGCATTTCCACTTTTTCTACATCATTACTTTTATTATTCCATCCCATATAATCTGCAGCCTCTGCAGCAGTTTTGAAGCTCTTATAAGTTGCTCCTGGAAATCCTTCGACCTGCACCTTGCAATCATCCCATGTATTATATATTCCAGGTATTTTACCTACCTTTACTGCATAAAATTTCACAGCCATAATTTATCCTCACGATTTCTTTTTTCTACGTCGATTCTACAACAGTAGTTGTAAAAAATCAACACCTTTCACCCTGTTCGCAGGACTTCTAATGCATTGTATACATTTAATTTTCCGTTTCCCCATCGCTTGTTCGGATATTGTTCTCCATCACTTTGAACAGCCCCTCTTAAAAGATAGCTTTTAACATCAATATTATCTAATCTAATACCAGTAACCATACTCCATTGCTGCAATTGCGTCACCGCTCCTGTCAACACAGCTACAGACATAGGTGCTGCAATATCTGGTTTTATACCTCCAATTCTTGAAAATCCTCTTCCCTGTCCTATATATAATGCCCCACTTTTTACATCATAACCAACAGCAGTCATTGTTTTTCTGGCAAACGAGGGGTCCGTCAAAGTTGTATCTGGATTAGGCTCTAGAAAATAGGTATTCTCATATATGAATTGACTGATAGGCAGATAACCGTCAAATTGTTTATCTCCCTGTATATTCAAGCGCCATACCCCTTCTGTAGCATCCCTTAACCGAACAAGTATAAATTGTTCCCCAGTATCCCCCTCAGACATATCATATTCAATAGTAACAGTTGTTCCTTCTATTAGCAATTTTCTTTCTTCTATGGCATTTACCCTTGCTGGCACATTGTCTATCACTTCACCGGTAGGCGATACCAACCCCACTGAAGCTACACTTCCATTCCTTCCCCATATATTCACATTCAATTCCTTTTGTCTACTATCTAAACGTATTTCCACATTTTCCTCATCACTGACATGTAGTTGTTTGTTGCCTTGTTCACCTCCTGCTAGGGATACCATTGCCATACCTGTACTTACAAAACTATCTAATATATAGCTTAGCGCCGAATTGCCATCATGACTTCTGCTATTTGAACCCAATGCCAAGCATAAAGACACTGGCATATCCAGTTTATCTGCTACATTTTTTACATAATTTACCGCCAACATAATATCATTTTCCTGATATGCTGGTACTCCATAACGTACACCATGATACTTCCTTAGATATCCTTTAGCCTCTTTTAGTTTTACAGCTACAATATAACTTTCCGGAACAGCACCATTTATACCAGCTACAACCTTTGCAAGAACATTTCCATGGCCTATGTCATCATGTCCTGGGTATCTGCCCTCTTCTCTTATATCATTTACATCACCTACATCATCACTGCTATCCAACAAGTCATCTAGCATTTCCCTTGTATATTCCGTTCCGTAGTTAATCCCCTGTGGCGGTGCTGCACTTTGGTCTGTCATATCCCATAACCTTAACACCCTTGTGGCCCCATTACTAAACCTAAAATCATCGTCTTCAATATTTATACCCGTATCTATTATAGCCACAAGACATCCCTGTCCACGCAGTCTTAATGTAGGTATATTTTGTAATCTAGTTATACCTGCCTCATCCAGTGCATTTTCCGTATCCCCTACCCTCGTAGATATATCCTGTTCATTTAAGCCATATAAGGCTGGTATGGTATTATATGGATAATTTCGTAACTGTAGCTGGTCCATACTTGCAAGCGGCTCGTATACTACTCCATAATATCCTGATATCCTCTGATAACACCCTTCATTACCTATATTAGGTGCATATACCGCATTGGTAATAAAATCAGCATATTCCTCAGATATAGCCACACTTCTACAATCTATCATTACCTACTCCTTCACACTATAAATCCCCATCAATACAGTGTATGTGAATTATCTATGAACTGTTCGGAAATATTGACAAACCCCTAAAACACTGATACTATGGAAGTTAGCGACTATATATAGCTAGACAGGAGAGACATTTATGGGAATAGAAAATAATAATGATGAATATGAAAAAATATGTTATATATGCAGACGACCAGAATCACGTGCAGGCAAAATGGTGACAATGCCAGGCAATATGTGCGTATGCTCTGATTGTCTTCAAAAAGCTTTTGATACTATAGGAAATCAGCCTTTACCTGGCTTTAATATCAATTCTGATATTGACCCAAACCTACTGTTTGGTAGTGGATTTATGCCTTATATGAATATGGGCGGAAATACAGCTAATTCAGCTAATCCTTCTACAGAAGATGAGGAGGATGTGGACATTATAAATCCAGGTGAGCCTGAAGTTACTGTAACAGTGAAGAAGTTAAATCCTGAAGACAAAGATAATGATTCAGATAAAAGAGACGAAACAAAGGAAAATAGCGAAAAAAAGGAAACTAACAGCCCATACAAGAATGTAAGTTTTATTAACCTCGGTGATTTTCCAGGTTTTGGTCGTCCACAGCCTAAGTTAAAGAAGAAGGCGAAGGGACCTAAAAAGCCTCCTATGGAGCTTAAGGATATTCCTGCTCCTCACAAGATAAAGGAGCAGCTTGACCAATATGTTGTAGGTCAGGATCAGGCAAAGAAAATCGTTTCAGTAGCCGTATACAATCACTACAAGAGAGTTTGTTCAAACTTAGCTGACGATATCGAAATAGAGAAATCTAATATCCTTATGATAGGACCAACAGGATGTGGTAAGACTCACCTTGTTAAAACTCTTGCTAAGCTTTTAAACGTTCCTCTTGCCATCGCTGATGCTACATCACTTACAGAAGCAGGATATATCGGTGATGATATCGAAAGCGTACTGTCTAAGCTTCTTGCAGCAGCAGAGGATGATGTAGATAAGGCTGAGATGGGTATTGTTTTCATAGACGAGATAGACAAGATAGCTAAGAAAAAAGAAACTAACCATAGAGATGTAAGTGGCGAATCAGTTCAACAGGGTCTTCTCAAGCTTTTAGAGGGTAGCGAGGTCGAAGTTCCTGTAGGAGCTAACAGCAAAAACGCCATGGTTCCTCTTACAACTATAAATACAAAAAATATTTTATTTATCTGTGGTGGTGCATTCCCTGACCTTGACCAGATTATAAAGGAAAGATTAAACAAAAAGTCTTCTATGGGATTTGATGCTGACCTTAAGGATAAATACGACAAAGAAGAAAACCTTTTAAGCAAGGTAACTGTAGAGGATATCAGAGGCTTTGGTATGATACCTGAGTTCCTTGGCCGTATGCCTATTGTATGTACTATGGATAAGCTTGATGAGAATATGCTTAAATCTATTCTCACACAGCCTAAAAATGCTATTCTAAAGCAGTACAAGAAGTTGCTTGAGTTAGACGAAGTAGAATTACTCTTTGACGACTCAGCCATAGAAGCTATTGCTAAGAAAGCTATCGAGAAAAAAACAGGAGCACGAGCTCTTCGTGCCATCCTTGAAGAGTTCATGCTCGATATAATGTTTGAGATACCTAAGGATGATAATATAGGTCGTGTTACTATAACAGGTGACTATATTAACGGTGTAGGTTCTCCTATAATTGAAATAAGATCAGTGTCTAATAAATCAGCAGAAACTAATACTCCTGCTCCTGTGACCACTGAATAATAGCATCGGCAATAGCCTTTGCATAATCTTTAATATTATCACGGAATAACTGGTTGTCCTTTGGAGATGACATAAATCCCATCTCTAAAAGGACACTAGGCATACTGCTTCCAATGTTTATAGCATAATTATCACTGCTACTACCTTGGGAGCCTTTTTTTACCCCTCTATTCTTAGATATGCCAGCCTCTTTTAAGCCATTCATAATAAGCTCAGCCAAATCCTTTGAATTATCAGAATCAGTGCTATTTATCCATGCTTCAAAGCCTTTTACGCTTTGGTCCTCAGCATAATTATTTCTATGAATAGAAACTAGTACATCCGCATTATTTTCATTAGCAAACAATGGCCTGTCCTTTAAATCGACCCACACATCTGTACTTCTAGTCATAATAACCTTAACACCCTGCTGCTCCAACAAGTATTTTACATGTTCTGCAAGCTTTAGTGTATCCTTCTTCTCGTAACTATTATCAATACCTACACAACCCACATCATTTCCACCATGTCCTGGGTCGATACACACCACAAGTTGTCCATCTGAATACACTTCATCGCCATACACATATAGGGGTTCATCCGGCTCATCTGGTATTATATGTCCGCCAGATGGTTCCTCTCCTATAGGCTCATCATCATTATCTATTTGAGTATCATTACCATGCTGAGTATTATCTAAAACATTTTGACTATTTCCAGCTATATTAGTATTTGTTCCATTAGCTTCTCTACTCTTAGTAAACATTCCTGTTATGGCAGAAATACACATAGATACCACGGATATTCCCACAATAAGTACCACTGCAAATATACTTAAAACAGTTGCCAACCTTACATATCTTCTTAGCTTTTTCTTTCTTTTTTTCCTTCTTCTTGCCTGACTAGCCGTCACCCTTCTACGAGCGTCATTACTATTAACATTAATAACTGACACCTCTTGTTGTCTTCTTTCACTCATCTATATAAACCTTCTCCTGATTGTATAATAATCATTTATTTATCATCTATATTTGACACATTCTTTTATAATTATACTACATCAATACATACAAGTCCATACAAAAAGGCTTGGCGTTTTTCGCCAAGCCTTAATTCACTGTGCTATCTCTTATTTGTTAATTTCTCGATTTCACTATATTTTACAAGAGTAAGATTAAATTCCTTCTCTACATAGCCACGGTCAGCACTAACCATTACTGTAAGAGTGATTGTCTCACCTGCAGCATATGTGTCCAATAATTCAATCATATCATCACTTGTAGATACGTTTACTCCCTCTATCTTTATTATAACATCGCCCATCTTAAGACCAGCCTTATCAGCAGGACCATTTTCAGTAGTCTCACGTATATATACACCTTCTGGGATATTATAATAATCCTTCATAGTGCTATCAGATGTTATAACAGTCACACCCATATAACCCTTATCAGCAGCCGCTACAGGTGGTCTAGTCTCTCTGTTAGATAAATCTTCTATAATCTCTTTAGCCTGTGAAATCGGTATAGCATAACCCATTCCCTCAACACTGGCTGATGAAGATGCCGAAGATGAAGACTTAGCCACATTGATACCTATAACCTGTCCATACATATTGATAAGAGCTCCACCAGAATTACCACCATTTATGGCTGCATCTGTTTGGATAACAGTAAGTGTATTATTCTCTACTGTTATATCTCTATTCTTTGCACTTACATATCCAACTGTAACTGACTGGCCATATCCCAAGGCATTTCCAATGGCGATAACACCATCTCCAACCTTAAGAGCATCCGAATCACCAAGTGTTGCCAGCTTGATATAATTAAGTGTATCTGTACTGATAGAAGCAAGAGGTAACGCTACAACTGCTATATCATTATCTGCACTAGTTCCCTTTATATAAGCATTTTCAACAGATGTATCATTTGTAAACTGTATAGTAAGAGTAGTCGTATTCTCAACTACATGATTGTTTGTCGCTATAAGAAGCTCTGTATCATTCTTACCTACTATAATGCCTGAACCTGCTCCCTGTACCTGCTCTGTACCGCCATATCCCCATAGTGGATATTTATTGGACTCCACTATAGATGTACTAGTAATAGCCACTACAGATGGCATAACCGCCTCTGCTATCTGGGCAACAGTAAGTGTGTTTCCTGTTTGCTCTATGATACTTGTTATGGTGTCTGATGTAGAACCGATATTTCCAGCAGCGTACTCAGTCTTAGTTACATATTTATCTGCAAATCCACCTAAAAGATAATGCATAATAGCGCCATTTAATAATACAGTCGCTAACATAAATGCCGCACATGTTACAAATACCTTGCCAAAAGTCATAGGTTTCTTTTCCCTCTTTACCTTTGACTTCTTTGGCTCTGAAAACTGAAATACATCTTGTACTGGTTCTGGCTGACTATATGGCTGCCACTGATGTTCAACCTTAAATTCTGGCTGGTTGTTATTATTAAAATCCATTTAAGTTCCTCCCTTTTAGTAAGTTATATATAATCTAGCAAGATTTTGTGTAGAAACTGTGTATCGCAAGTGAAAAAGACTTGAAAACAAAGTGATGCTTAAAAAATCCACTTCTTCTGTATACCATATCCACCAAAGAATAATATTAAGTCTATCACAAGCTTTATGATAACCGTCATAGAATCCGCATACATTCCCAATAAGTATGAGCTTCCAAGAAGCATCACGTATGACATAACGGCCTTTATCAAACTAAATATATAAAACCTTATAATGATTGTTTTCATCGGCGTATCTGACTTAAATACAGCCTTTTTATTAACTATACAATTATATGTAGCCGAAATAATACGAGCTATAATAGTTGCATACAACATACCAAATGACTTATCCAGTGGCAATACTCCACTGTCAAACATCATAAGCAGCAAATAAAAGACCACAACATCCAATGCCGTAGCTGACAATGAGCTAAATACATATCGTATCATAACTCCAAGGCATCTTAGCACATCTCCTACAGGGTTATAATCTGCATATTTGCCATTTACCTGCTCTATCTGGATACTCACTTCTATATATGGTATATTTCTATACTTCATAGCAGGAAGCATATTTATATCATAATCAAAACCGTGTCCATCTACCTTTAACAAATCTCGTAAATATCTGTGAGGTATCAATCGTAAACCTGTCTGAACATCACGAACATTGACAAAGCACATATACTTCATTATGAATCCACATAAATAATTTACCACGCGCTTAATAATCTTATAACCAGAATCTGCAAATTTTCTAGCGCCTAATAACACTGGTGGTTCACCATGCTCCCTATACACTTCATCATACATACTTTCGTATTGTTCAAGACACTGCTTAACACATTCAGCACCGTACTGTCCATCATCATCTACTGTTATAACCAATGTATCCTTTGGTCTATTAAGAAGGCAGTGCTTAAACCCAGTCTTAAGGGCAGCACCCTTACCCATATTGGCACCATGATGAATCAAGGTACACTCACTTTTATCTCTTATATAAGCATAAGCCATCTGCACTTTCTTATCATCCAGATTGCTTCCATCATCTACTATAACAATGTCCTTAAAACCTGCTAGCAACAGTTCATCTATAAGCATCGTCAAACTAACATTTGGATTGTATGATGGTATAACTATTGTACATTTATCCATATTGTACCTCTTTTTCCTTAGGTGCTAAACGGGAGACTACATAATGTAGTCTCCACTCTTGCGTATCATTTCATTTAGCTGCTCTATCGTAATGCTCTCGCCCTTACGTCTCTCACATTTACCCTCTGCATATGTAAATATGACACGAGTATATTTATTCTTCTGCTTCCAAGGATCATAATTTATCCACTCAAGAGTTGTTGTATCCAAGTCAAAACGCTTGATAACATACTCCATAAGGGATTCCTGACTACCCTTTACTCCAGTGGCAGCACATTCAGCCTCATGTGTACATATAATAATATTATTATACTTCTTTATATCGCACACACCCTCATGGCCATATAACTCCTTATACTTCAATCGCATTTATATTTCCTCTCTCACCTACAATTACTCTTTTTCTGTAGATGAATTGTTTTCCTTATCCATGTTCTCTATAACATAATCAGATACAACATATCCATCAAGTACCATCTGCATAAGCTCCTTAGCCTTATCAACAGTACTATAATCAGGTACTGTTACATAAGGAATAGATGACATAGAATAAACTGGCATCTTGGCTCCCTTACCAGATACGGCATAAGTTGCCACAGTCCACTGTCCACCCTCATCAAGCTGCTTTCTAACTATAGATGCAAGCTGGTCGTATGACATACTAGTCTCAAATGTTCCATCCAAGCTGTTCATAAGACTCTGGAAACCAGTTAAGAATGCTGGTGACATAGCCTTATCAGCTATAGCCTTTATAAGTGCCATCTGATTCTTTCCTCTTTGATCATCACCTGCTGAGAAAGCATAACGCTCACGAACAAAGCACAATGCCTTATTTCCATTCATTTCATTAGGTCCCTTAACGAACTTATACTTACCATGAAGTGATGTAAACGCCTTAGGTGACTCTACAGTAACGCCACCAAGTGCATCTATAACATCCTCAAATCCTGTAAAGTTAATACGGAAATAATAATCAAGCTCTATATCATAGAACATCTCCAATGAATCCATAGAGCATGTAACACCGTACAAACCGGCATGAGTAAGCTTATCACCCATATTGCCAGATACAGATAATGGCATATAGAAATCTCTTGGAGTATTTACAAGCAATACATTTTTTGTCTTTGGATTAACAACCGCTATAATATTAACATCACTACGACTCTTTTTATTAATACCACCTTCGATATCAATACCACTTAAATAAAGTGCAAATGGTTCATTGCTTACATTCTTGTTATCATCTACCTCTATAATAGTTGTATGCGAATCATTGTGAAGCACCTTTGTAAGTGACTTAAAGGCTGCATACTCCTCATGCTCAATAAGTGGCTCAATATATGCCTCATTCATAATAATGGCTTCTACCTCGCCCTCAAAAAGAGCCTCTACAAGCTGTATATATCCTTCGTACTCCTCAGTCTTAACTGAGCTTCCGATAATTTTATTCACATTAGCCAATGTCTTATCTGTATTCTCTCTATCAAGAACTGCAAGAATACCATAAGTATACTTTGACGCATCACCAAGAGTTGAGGCTGCATCATCCTTCATAACATAGACATTTACCACATCCACCTGAGTATTAGCACCAGTTAAATCCTTAGCCTTGCCATATCCAACAGCTAAATAGTATACGCCTAATGTACTAAGTATTATCATAAATAATGACAATATCTTTCCGATAGTTCTAGGCTTGCCCTTGGCAAATCCCATAAGGAATGAAATTGCAGCAAAAAGCAATAACACGAAACATATCGGTGTGAAGAACTTCACTGGCAACATATTTAATTTTAATAAATATATTAGTAATACAAATGTCAATGCAATATGTATAACTGACAAAATCAAACTAAACAATCTCGACTTAAAAAACTTACTTATCTTTCCCATATTTATCCTTTTTACTCCTTCGTTGCAGGCTATATTACCCTTGTTTGTTGCTATGTTTAAGACAATCCTAAACCACTTTACATAATAGTACAACAGTAGCAATAATGCAAGTTTTTTCTGCTAAACTTTCCACTTAATACCAATATAATACTATCATACAAAAACGCTCTGCAACACAATTTTTGTGTTACAAAGCGTTAGTATCTCATTATTCTATCAATTTTATTTAATATTACATAAATACAATGATTATCTATTCTTTATCTAGCACCCTTACCAAATGCTATAACCTTTACAGTCTTACACAGAATACGAATATCCTCTGCTATACACCATGTATCGATATACTGTAAATCCAACTTAACAACATCTTCGAAATCCTCGATGTCACTACGTCCACTTACCTGCCAAAGTCCTGTAATACCAGGCTTCATACTAAGTCTACGCTTATGGTGTCCCTCATACTGCTTAAACTCATCTACCGTAGGTGGTCTAGTTCCAACTAAGCTCATATCGCCCTTAAGTACGTTAAAGAACTGTGGAAGCTCATCTATGCTTGTCTTACGTATAAACTTACCTACCTTGGTTATACGTGGGTCATCAGTCATCTTAAACATAAGACCGTTCATCTCATTCTTCTCCATAAGCTCCTTCTTACGTTCCTCTGCATCTCTGTACATAGAACGGAACTTGTACATATTGAAGAATCTACCATTACGTCCTACTCTTCTCTGCTTAAAGATAAGAGGACCCGGCGACTCTATAAGAAGAATCGGTGCTACGAATATGCTTACTACTAATGTCAGTGCTATACCTACTAAAGCTCCAACTATATCTATAATACGCTTAACTAAAAGCTTGTTATACTGCGGGAATACACTTGCAAATCTTACAACAGGAACATCTCCTATCATACCGATAGTAGTCTTGTACTCCTCAAACTCACGAAGCTGTGTGATGCTCATACTAACGATAACACCCATGCTCTCAAGCACCATAATATCATTCTTTAGAAGCTTGTACTCTGGCTGTGGCATATCAAGCAATACCTCATCCATAATCTGTAGCTTAACATAATCCTTAAAGTTATCTCTATTAGCTACAACCTTATAACCACCTATCATCTCTCCTGTCATATCCTTATCTAGGATAACAACACCGTCGATATTCATATTGTACTCAACCTTACGCTTACGAACCTTCTTAAGAATATTCTCTGCTCGCTCCTCATAAGTTACTATAAGAAGACGATCTACTCGCTTACTCTTAGCTCGTACTTTTATAAGATAATACTTAACTATGAGATGTAATATATACATAATAAACACATTTAATATAATAGTTAAGAAGAATACACCTCTGGAGAATGTATCTGCACTACGTCTTGCAAAAAGACATACCGCAAATATAGCTGCAAACATCAAGTTTATCTTAATAACATACAAAAATTCGTTAAACTTATCTCTCTTAAACAATGTCTCATTGGCATTGAAGAATATAATAACAAATGCGTAAGAGAAAATCATCGCCCCTAATTCAAAGCTTAACTTATCTCCTACAAAATCTTGATCTGTAAAGCCTTTGTAAATAACAAGCCATAAAAGTCCTGCTAATAAATAACTGGCAACTATCGATATCACATCTGCTAAATATAGCAACATATTTTTTATCTTATTTCTTGACTGTTCCATAATAATTCCCTTTGTAACCTTATAATTATAATTATCTCCTGTCTGTGTAATGATATGCACACATGTTTATTATAAACTATATTGGTGAAATTTGCTAGTAGAAAAATAAGGCTAGCGTTATAAATCGCCAGCCCATCAAATCATTTTACATAAACATATCCCAAAACATCTACCTGCTTTATTGCACAAATTTCAAGTAATTCTTCCAAGTAATTATATGCTGTCTTATTCTCCGAAATAATAATAATAACGCTATCATTAATTTCAATTTTCTTCATTGCATCAATATCATTCACAACATCTCCAACATTTTTTATGCTCAAGATATCTTTCTCTACCACATTACAAAGACAGTTAATTAAACCACTTTCTTTATCAAAATCTCCAATTAATGATATATTCTCTGTCTCACATATTTTGTATACTGATCTAATTTTTTCACATAACCTAGCAATATTTACTGATTTTAATCCATTTTTTTTACTCGCTTGGTCCTTTGCTGATATTTCACCAATATATCTAATATCTGTTATCTCTGAAAATTCACATCCATACTTAATTTTACCTGATACAATGTATCTAACAATAATAACAATAATAGATAATATTATTCCTAATATAAATCCTAATACCGCGTACTTTATTTCAAAAAATACACTTCCAAAGCTCTCGCTATTATTGTCCTCATCTACAGTCTTATATCCTTGATTTTTTAACGTGCTAATAGTTATTTCTAAATTAGAAATATTTGTAAGAATCTCTGAGACAACTGCATTATGATATTGTTGCGAATTCCATACATTTACATCTTGTACAACAAGATACGATTCCTGATATTTTTTTATCTCATTACTAATTCCTGTTTTTTCAAGCAAATCACTATATTCATAAAGCGCTTTTGTAACCAAATCGGCATATTTCTTACACTCATCTTCGCTTATTGCATATATCTTTACATTAATAATAGCTGATATGTCACTGCTGGAATATCCCGATCCTGAAACTCTAATAATCTCACTTAAGTATTCTTCTTTAATTGAATCATCTATATTACAAATGTCTGATAAAAGACCACCCTCAACACCATACGTACTAACAGCTGTTACCGCATCAAATTTACTATCCTCCGTTGTATTTACATAAAATTGCAAAACCGCTGCATTAATTTTCTTATAATCAAGCTTCATCATTATAGAATTTCGTCTATACTCTAATTGCGCTAGATAGGCTTCTTCATAAGTATCTAATCTATTAATATAATCTTGAAGTTTTGTTGTATCATTTGCCCCTTGATTAAGCTCATTTTGCATATCTTTAGATGAACTTAAATCACTAATATATTTCAAACATGGAAGTAGCACTGCTAATAAAATCGAAATAATAATAATAATCGCTATTTTAGAGAACACATATTTACACATTTCAACTATACTAATTTCTAGTTGCTCTCTATTTAATTTAGTATTTTTTTCCAATCTCATCATTATCCTCCTATTATTTAAAACTTAAACGTATCTTTAAGCCCATTCCACTTCTGGTCTTTGTCACTTAAATTTAGCTCTGTACCATCAGACATGGTATACCCTTCTGCACTTGCTGAACCATTATACTCTCCTACTAACTCTGGCCATACTATACCTATCTCAGGATCATTCCAAGCTAGCCCTCCCTCGTCACCTGGATGATAGAAGTCTGTTACCTTATAGCAAAACTCAGCTGTATCACTAAGCACCAGGAATCCATGCGCAAATCCTTCTGAAATATAAAACTGCTTCTTGTTATCCTCTGTCAGTTCTACACCATACCATTGACCATATGTTTTACTTTCTGCACGCAGATCCACGGCCACATCAAATACTCTTCCTTTTATAACTCGTACAAGCTTCCCCTGTGGATACTCTTTTTGAAAATGAAGTCCTCTTAACACACCCTTTACCGACATACTCTGATTGTCCTGCACAAACACCATATTCAAACCAGCTTCTTGCATTTCTTTCTGGTTATATGTCTCCATAAAATAGCCCCTATTATCTCCATGTACTGCTGGCTCTATTATATACAGGCCTTCTATTGTACATTTTGTAACCGTTATCTGTCCCATAGTAACCTCCTAAAATTTTATTTCCTTAAGATATCTTCCTAATGCATCTTGCCATGTCGGTAATGGAATAAATCCATTATCTATGAGCTTGCTTTTATCAAGTCTACTATTAAATGGCCTAGTTGCCTTAGACACTCCATATTCTGCTGTAGTAACTGGTTTAACTGTCAATCTATCCTCTGCATATTCTGTATGCCCCATCTTTACAGCCTGTCTGAATATTTCTTTTGAAAAATCATACCATGATATATATCCACCTTCATTTGTAGCATGGTAATAGCCATACTTATCTGTCTCTATCATATCTACAAGAAGTCTTGACAAGTCATATGTGTAAGTTGGTGTACCTATCTGATCGCATACGACAGTAAGTAAATCTCTATTCTTTCCTACATTCAACATAATCTTAATAAAGTTATTACCATTCTTGCCAAATACCCACGCTATTCTAACTATAAAGTATTTTTCTACATTCTCACTGACAGCTAGCTCTCCTTGGAGTTTAGTCTCTCCGTATACACTAAGTGGTGCATAATCCTTACATTCAGGTTCCCAGGGCTTATCTCCCTGTCCATCAAAAACATAGTCTGTAGAAATATACATCATCTTGATATCAAGTTCCTTGCATACAAGAGCTATATTCTCTGTTCCACCTACATTAATGGCACGAACCTTCGCTTGGTTCTCTTCATCTTCAGCTGCATCTACTGCTGTCCATGCGGCACAGTGAATTACAGCATCTGGATTACAAGCTTTTATAGCCTCTACTACTGCCTCTCTATCTGTAATATCTACTTGTACGTATTCACACGCACAAGTAGACTCAGACAATATATCTGAGCCCACTACATCATAACCTCTACTCTTTAATTCATTTACTGTATCGTAGCCCAATTGACCACATACACCTGTAACAAATACTTTCATATCTTTATCCTCAATATAATTATTTACCAAAAGCATTCAATTTATCAACAACATATTCTATCTGTTCATCTGTCATTCCATAATACATTGGTATACTAATGACTGTTCTACTTATCTCCTCAGCAATTGGCAACTCTCCCTCTGAAATATTCAAGCATGAATACGCCTCTTGCATATGCATCGGTATCGGATAATGTTTTACCGTACCTATTCCATTATTATTAAGATACTGTTCTAATTCATCACGCTTATCGCATCTAATTACAAAGACATGATACACATGATCATAATCTTCATTTATCTCTAATGGCAGTTTTATTGATTCATTTCTTATACCTTCATGATATTTCCTTGCAATACGTCTTCTGTCTTCATTACATTTATCAAGCATCGTCAATTTCACTCTCAAAAATGCTGCTTGCAACTCATCCAATCTACTATTCGTTCCTTGATAAATATGATGGTACTTATAGTCTGATCCATAATTACCCAATGCTCTTACTTTATCAGCTATATCTTTATTATTAGTTACAACACAACCGCCATCGCCTAATGCTCCTAAATTTTTTCCAGGATAAAAGCTGAATCCTGCTGCATCTGATAAAGTTCCCACTTTTTTACCTTTATATTTTGTACCATGAGCCTGTGCTGCATCCTCAAGCACCTTCAAATTGTATTTTTTTGCAATTAAATTAATAGCATCCATATCTGCTGGTCTTCCCTGTAAATGAACAGCTATAATTGCTTTCGTCTTCTCAGTTATCTTTTCTTCTATTCTATGAATATCTATATTATATGTAGATATCTCTGGTTCTACAAATACCGGTGTTGCACCTACAAAAGAGGCTGCCAAAGCAGTAGCGATATATGTGTTAGACGGAACAATAACCTCGTCTCCACTTCCAATGTCCATGGCCTTAAGTATAAGATAAAGTGCATCCAACCCTGTTGCCACTCCTATACAATACTTTGCGTCACAGTACTGTGCAAACTCCTTTTCGAATTCTGCACATTCTTTACCCTGTATAAAATAGTTGCTATCCATAACCTTATTATACGCCTCATCTAGCTGTTGCCTTATCTCATTATGCATTGGCGCAAAATCTGCAAACGGTATATTCATAATTACACCTACCTTTCAACCTTATCATTTTCGATAAACTTCAAAAAATCATCATAATTTCTTATATAATCTGCCTCATCATATAGCTGCGATGCCAGCACCATCAGTACTGCATCCGGTGAAAAGTCAAACATCTCCCTCCACATATTATTAGCCACATATAAGCCTTCATATGGTTTTTCCAATGGAATAACCTTTTTTTCTTTACCATTATCTAATCTAATCTTGCAGCTACCATGAATACATATCAGTATCTGTTCCAGATTCTTGTGTGCATGATATCCTCTAGTTACTCCTTCTGTTGTATCATACATATAATATACTCTTTTTATCTTAAATGGTATATCTTTAAACTCTTCCAACGCCACTAACTGGCCACGTTCATCACCATGTGGCTGAAATACATATTTTATAACTTGCACCGTATTCTTCACCTCCGTTTACAATATATCCTGAAATTGTTTTTTTAATTCTTCCGAACATTCCGTATACTTCTTCTTAATGACCTTACACAAAATACGTGAAATACAATAAATTGGATGTTTTATCAGAAGCACTACTTTATTTTGAGTTTTTCCACTTTTTTTCTTACTTATTACAACATCCAACATTCTGTCTTTGGGATACTTTTCATAAAGCATTTTAATAACATTCCAATAATCCTGTTCTAATTTATCTAACCAGGCTGTATTGTTAGAAGTAGATATTCCTGTTCCATTTTCATACCAAACAAATTTACGGTTAAAATGTATAATCTTTATACCTTTCATTAGTGCTACTGCTGAACTACATTTATCTTCCAAATATATAGCAATATCTTTAATTGCTTCAAAACATTCAATTGCACATTTTGTTTCTCGCAAATATGACACTCCCAAAATATCTTCATTTGCAAAAAACATCATTTTACATATAAACAACGGACTATTTATACCATAGAATTGAGGATGATTAGGTTGATTTATATCTCTATATATTTCTAGCCCCTCGCCTACTGAATGGTAATATACTGCATTTCCAAAGCATATTTTCGCCTGATTCTCATCGCAATAAGTAATCATATCATATAGCGATGTTTCATCAAACAGCATATCACCTGGCGATATAGCAAATGTATAGCGCCCTTTTGCTTTGTACAAACCACTCAAATAATTTTTAACTGTTCCTACATTCTTTTCATTTTTATTGTAAACGTAATTTGTCACTTTATTATTTTTTAACACTTCTTCAATTTGATCTCTATAATCTTCACTTGAGCCGTCATCAGAAATGACAATCTGTATATTTACACCTTTTTGTTTTATAACAGAAACCAATGTACGCCTCAGCTTATCCCAATGCGGATTATATGTCAAGATAATAACCGATACATCCATATTAATCATAACTAAACCTTTCTCAATGAATTATTTATTGTAACTCACACAATTATATTATACTTAACTACTTTATTCTACTATTTATTAAAAATAACTTGTCATTATTTTTTATTATCAACTGTATATACTTTCATATGCATTTTTGTAGCATCTTTTAAAGAACTCTTATCACCAGCATTATTTTGAAAGATATCATACCCTTTATCAACAAAATAGATAAGTAAAATATTTAGCATAATCACCCAATCAAATTGAATATTGTACGTTATTCCCTGTATTACCAATATCACCATAATTATTGTATATTTGTGATTAATAAACCAGCCTTTAATAGCTATCCAGCATATCATAGAATAATACAGAATAAATCCTATTATTCCTCTCGAAACCATTATATTCATTATATCACACTCAACTGCCCAACTAGATAAATATCCATATTGATTAAATAATTGATCATACGGATAACCTGAACACCCCTCACCGTAGCCAAATAAAATTTGTGGAATTGAACTTATATTAATAACATCAAAATATGCTGTAAAATATCTCTTATGTGCAAGAGCACTTCCTCCATCATAAATATGTCCAAATATTCTTTCATAAATATGAACCATTTTTTCTATCACTATCTCAATTATTCCAAATCGATATACTACAAAACTACCAATTACACCAATAATAATTATTGCCAATGTAATCCACACTTTAATTTTTTTATGCTTCGAAATTTTAATACTTACATTCACCAATTCAAAAGCAATACACAAAACCGCCCCAATCAAAGCCGTACTGTTGCCACATATAAACGCAACCAAAACGGCTAATAATTTCATATAACAGCTGTCATACAAATAAAAGCTAATAACTATCAACGGTGCAAGCAATGACGGATGCCAGCTTAATCCCGACGGCATAATAACACCCGCGAGTTTAAAGGCTGATGCATTATTTACCATTCCCAAAGTTTCCACAAATAATACTTTATTAAGGTCAAATTGTATACTATTATACAACACATACTGCACAATCACCCATATTAATTGTATGGTGCTCATAATTTTAAGACTCTTTTTTATTCCATTTAGGCTTATATATTTCTTGCGTATCGCATATATTAAATATGATGATGCAAAATATAAAACGACTAACATACATGACATATATATTGCTGTTTTCTTATAAGATTCTGGGTTCCCTGTTGTTATTGACACAACTGCTCCAATAATTATCTCTATCATAATTAAATTCACAAGCATGCTGTCGACTATTGGAACTCGTTTACTTATCAAAAACATTGTAGCAATAAATAATATCTGTAGCAAAAAAAACACTGTCTTACCTTGAACTTGAATAATTATCATTGATGAAGTTGCCATCATTGTATATGTAATTATTTTAACTATATCAATTCTCTTACTTAACTTCATAAATCCTCTTAATTATCTACTTTCCAAACACTAGTCTAGAAATAACTGCCTTAATATAGGGAATCCTCAAATAATACAAGGCCTTATAATATACTTTTCTTTTTACTTTAACCACTTTTGACATATCATCAATAAATTTTACCATAAATGGTTTTTTAGTAGGCTTCTTTTTTTTCAGAATTAATTTTCTACCTTTTTTTGAAAATCCAATTGAATTATTTGTATGGAGTCGATATTTTATTAATTCATCATTTAAAAAATATACATCTCCCATAGCGGATGCTATCATCATAATTTGTAAATCATGTACAACTTCATCATTATTTATTTGTATAAATGCCTTCTTGACCTTATCTGTAAAACAATAGGTACATCCTTGAACTATGTTGCCATATACCAATTTCCCCAATTTAATCCTTGTTAATTTTGTTTTAACACCACTTATAAATGAGTTCATTTGATATTGCTGTTTATCTTCAATCTTATTTCCTTCGCTATCAATTATTTCAAAATTAGTGCATAATGCCATACAATTTGTATTATGCATAATATCAAGCATTTTGCTAACCTTATCCAATTTCCATATATCGTCCTGATCAGCCAAAAATATATATTCCCCACTGGTCAAATTAATTGCTTTATAAAAATTACGAATATAACCTAAATTTTCTGTATTAGTATATATTTTTATCCTACTATCATTTATTCTTTTTATCTCTTCTATAGTACGGTCTGTAGAATTATCATCACACACAATAATCTCGTCAACAGCCACCGTTTGTTCTAATATCGACTTTATTTGCTTATATATATACTTTTCACCATTATAGGATGCTAGTGCTACTGAAATCACTGATTATACCTCTTATCTACTTTTAATAAACTCTAATAACAATTCTCTAGCCATTATGTGATGCTTCAACATAAAATCCAATCTATCAATTGCATTCTTGTTAGCATTTTTAAACGATGCCGCCTCTTCATGTCTTATACCAATTTCTGGATTATATACTATTTTATATCTTTTATCAATACATTTATAATACAGCAATACTTCTTCACAATATAAGAATGGTTCAGGATCAAACATCTTTTCTTCTATGCCAATATATTTTGAAGATACAATAAGACATGACCCCTGCAAGCCAACATTAGTATACTCCTTTCGATAATCAATATTATCTGTTCCCCTAATCTTGCTATATAACCATCTAATTGGTGGCACATTTGAACATAATTTATTTTTCAAAAAATGCATTTTAAGCCTTTTTTGAAATTTTATAGGATTTTCCTTATAATATCTGTACTCAGCCAACTCTTTTTCCAGCTGTTCTGCTGTTATTCCTTCTAAAAAAATAGGATTTTGATGTTCTTTATTATTAGGAATGTACACATCTGGACCTAATACGTCAAATTTTGTTCTATTATATATTTTTTCTATATTTTTTTCAAAATCTTCCTGAAAAAACACGACATCATTGTTGGTAACAATCATAAAGTCTATATCGTAATTATCTTTAAGATGTTTATACCCTCTATTATTACCTTTTGAAAACCCTTCATTTTCTGATGAAATAAGCACATCACACTGATTATACTTAGACTTAAGCATTTCTCCACTTCCGTCATTTGACCCATTGTCAACAACAACTACTATACTTGAAGGATCTGCAGTATTTAATATAGATTGTATACATTTTTCTGTATCATTAATGTTTTTGTAATGCAATATTACATAACCAAACTTCATTATATTCACCTCACTGACTTGCTCCACATATTATCGAGACAGCCTACTCCTTATCTTTCCAATGGTAGTTTTTAATCCATTACGCCTAAAATACGCCATAACTCTTTTTATCATACTAGGTACAAACACTATATTGCTATATACTCTTTTTAGTATCCCTAGTCTTTTCTGATATTCCTTAAGTGTAACTATTTTCTCAACGTTAATACCTACATCCATCATCTGTCTTCTTACTTCTTCTTGATTCACAGTGTCTGGAATCACAATATACTGATGCGGTATAAACTTCACAACATCGGGTGTTACTAACAATCTATAGTTTGCCTTTAGATATCTAATTTCAGGCACCAAAGTCAAATATGCTCTAACATTATATTTCTCAGTCAATATGGTTATCCTATTTGATGGATTAGGAAATACGCACTCTTCACCCTTTACACCATCCATCCACATTACAATAGGCTTAAGCAGCTTCTTTTCCTTCTTCTGACGTTCAATATTATAGGCTCTTATAGCCATCTCTCTTCCTGTTTTCATCACTCTTTGCGCAAGTGTCTCACGCGCGTATTGACTGTATTTCATATTTGCAGTTCTATGGTCACAGTACTGCAGTTCAATAGGATTATGTTCTATATCCTTCGTATATCCACCATAAGAAGCTTCCACCGCTGCTTCCCACATACTAACTCCGCTTTCAATTACTGCCATTTGATTAGTTCTTTGTGCAGTCTCGAAATTGTTCTCCATAGTTGCTATGTCGCGCATAGTATAACAGCTTGTCTTATACACTAACTGCTCTTCACTTATAGCTCTATAATGTGCAAATCTAATATCTGGCAATTCTTCTACTATAGCTTTGTCATTTCCAAATACTGTGTGATGCCCCATAGCCATAGTAAGATTCATCTTATCAAAGTATTTTGCTGGTATAATTGCTTTTGTCACAGGTGTTCCATCTGAATAGTTCCACGCTGGTTTCTTAAGACAATACTTCATACGGCTAGGGATAAAGTTTTCTTCCTTATCATCTTGTTCTGTCATAACATACCATTGCCAATTAACATAATACACTTTATTCAATGATAATCCTTCTAATATTGTACGTGGATTTTTTTCCATACCTATAAGAAATTCATCTGCATCCAGCGGTATGATTATATCTGCATTCTTTTCGTGTATAATCTTTCGTAGATACTTATTATCTAATCTAAACTGATTATACGCTTCAAGAGACTCATCATAAACTGTAATGTTATAGCCTTCCTTTTTCAAAAGATTCACTATCTCAATTGTATTATCTGTACATCCATTATCTATGATAACCATTTCATCAACAAAATTACTGTTGTATCTGATAAATGATTCTATTATTTCACTTTCATTATTCACCATTGTGAACGTTATAATATTCATATTCAGTCCTCCATCAGCGCTCGCTGACATATTTAGTTCTCTTGTCTAAAACAATACTACCTGGAGCTATATCTTTAGTTACTACTGTACCAGCACCAACAACGCTCCCCTTTCCAATAGTAACACCCGCTAAAATTATAACATTACTTCCTATCCAGCAATCATCTTCGACCACTATCTCCGCTTGTTTCACACCCTGACTTTTTATAGACTCTTCAATGCTACTAAATACATGATTTTCTGCAAACAAACTACATTTAGGTCCGAACATTACATTATTACCTATCGTTATCTTTCCAGAGCATCCAACATAACCATGGGGACCTATTGAAGAATTATCTCCCATTATTAATCCCGCTCCCAAATCTCCGCCGTAGTAACTTGAAGGACGTATCATAACGCCTCTACTAATAGTAACATTATCTCCTAAAACAATTCCATCTTTGCATAAACCATGCACCTCGACATAATCTTCAAATTTTACATTCTTTCCACATGAAATATGTCTTCCATGACTAATCTTGACCCTTTTTCCCACAAGAAATAAACCCTTTGCTTTTTTCAAGAAGAGTCTTACCCATATACCTCTTAAAAACTTAATTCCGGTATTCCACAGTATAATAATTTTGTCTAATTTACCTATTTCCTTATGAAATGCCATTATGCTACCTACTTTCTTGTTAACCTGTCATATTCGTCAGAGTAATTCTTTATATAAGCCTCAATAGAGAACTGATTAAGAAGTCTATCTCTTGAATTTCTTCCCATATTTTCTCTAAGTTCATCATCTTGAAGTAGTATATTAATCTTCTCAGCCATGTCCTCTGGATTTCTTACTTCCGCTAACAATCCATTATGTCCATCCTTTACCATCTCACGTACACCACCATGCTTGTAGCCAACAATTGGCTTGCCTGTTGACATTGACTCCAATACAACCGTTGGTAGTGGATCCGGATTCGTACTCGGTAACACAAATACATCGTACAACTTATAAATGCCCTCACTATCTGTACGATATCCACAATTTCTTATTCTATTACTATATGGAGATTCAGCAATCTTCTCAGCCAGCTCTGTTTCTCTCCATTCTTCACCCTCAAATGCACTTCCTACAAACACAGTGTACACATCTAGATTCTTTTCCATTACTATATTCGCGGCTCTTAAAAAATCATGCTGTCCCTTCCAACTATTAACTCGTCCCATCATACCAATGATTTTGACATTATCCGGAATATTCCACTCCTTTCGTAAATATGAGCTATCATTAGCCGGATTAAATCTATTACTGTCCACCCCATTATAGATAACCTTTATATCATCATCACTAAAATAACCAGAAGTCATTAAATGATCCTTTACTGCCTGTGAATCAGTTATAGTTATGCTTGCCTTCTTCGATATTAAGCGACTAGTGAACTTAAACATTAACTTAGGACTAACAATAATTTCGTGAATACTCCATAACTGTGGAACCTTAAGTTTTTTACTAACCATAGCACCTTCTACAACTGCCGCTGTATTTGTATGAATTAAATTTATATTTTCCCTTTTTGCTATCTTGGCTATAAGTTTTGTATACTTAACAAGCCCCAATCCGTATTGCAATATACCAACAGGATTGAAATACTTTCTTCTCATGATTGGATATGGTATAACCTCAACCCTTATGCCTGCATCCTTAAGAGCATCTACCAATACTCCATTTGTAGGCAAGATTACATAAGGATTATATTTTGTTTTATCTAGATTCTTTAACAAATCAAGCATAACCTTGTCCGCGCCATACATTTCTGCTCCAGCATGTAAAAAAAGTATATTAATCATCTCTGTCTCCTTATAACCCATTTTTCATCATAAAGTCCGCTGTTTTCTTTATCCCTTCTTGCAACGATATAGGATTAAGTTTTCCAAACTCATCCTCGTATCTTGTGATATCAAGATAATTCATCGGCACATCTGCCCTTCTACCCTCCTGATATCTAATATTGACATCTATATTTAAGGTCTCTTTTATTGTCTCAACAACCTGACGAATGCTTGTTCCATATCCTGAACCCACGTTATATGTCTTATACTTTGCACCATCTTTAGCTATATTCTCTATGGCTCTTATAGCATCCTCAATGTATATAAAATCTCTTACAACCGAACCATCTCCATATACAATCAAGTCTTCACCGTGTAACGCCTTATGAGTAAATGTGGTAACTGCTCCTAGTATTCCATTTGGTCTTTGATATGGTCCATACGGATTCGCTAGACGAATAATTCTATAATCTAGTCCATGCATATATCTATATAGATATAATAATTTCTCTATAGTTATCTTCTGTATTCCATACGAACATATTGGATATGTCGGCGTTTCCTCCTTAAGTGGACACGCTGTTTCTTTTCCATAAACGGTTCCACCTGAAGATATAAACACAACTCTACCAACTTTTTGGCGTACACAAGCTTCTAAGAGACAAGATGTAACTACCACATTTGCATTAAGTTCGTCGGTTATATGCCGATTAGCTGTAGTTGGCACAGTTGTACTGAACATATGATATACTCTATCAAAACCGCACACCAAACTATCAAAGTCTGTGTCCATACTAAATGTACTTTCAATAAATGAAACATTTTTATAGCCCATACTTTGAATACTGTTAAAAAATAATTTATTTGTATCTACAACGGTTATATTATCAGCCTCTACACTAGCCAATTTCTTTACTAGATTTGTTCCTATAAATCCAGCTCCACCTAATATTACAATATTCATTATAGAATCTCCATTTACGAATTTCGAGACATAAAGCACTGCTTATAGCTCTCTGATATATGCTCCCAACTATACGCATCTTCTATTCTCTTCTTCGCCCTTTTACCATACTGAGCTATCTCCTCATATGACATCTTGTCAGCCCGCTCAATTAAACTAGCTAAATCACCATCAGCTTTAGTCCAATAAACCGCCGCTTCCTCCGCTACTTCTCTGTTAAAGCCAACATCTAATAGCAGATTTAGTTCTGTACTGCCCAGTGCCTCAAGCAAGCTTGGATTAGTTCCACCAACCTCATGACCATGGAAATATCCGTATGCATTCTCACGAATCTTCTTAAGAAGTTCTTGTTCATACACAGTTCCTACAAACTTTATTCTAGCATCATTATGAAAACCTGTTTTTTCCTTAAGCTCATCTAGAAATTTATCACTAATATTTGTAATTAGCGCAAAGTCTTTTGTAGTCTTTGAAGCCATAAACTCACGAATCATCGTCTCATAGTTATTCTCTGGTACAAATCTTCCTACAGCAAGATAATATTCCTTAGATTTGAGTTTCTTCTCTGCCAACCAATCTGTGTATTGTTTGTCATCATCTGCAAGTGTTGATGATGATGTCTCCGAGCCATACGCTATAAATTTTGTGTTAGGATTATACTCCGCATAATCTTCCTTAATATATTTTTCTATATTTTTGCTATCGCATATAAGTAAATCTGCATGCTTAACCATCATCTTCTCAGAAATCTTCCAATACTTACGCACTGGCGCGCTCCACTTAGCACGCTTCCACTCGTGACCATCTGGATTTACATATACAACACCACCCAGCTTATGTATTTTTCTCTGATAATGAGCTGCAAATGGTCCAATTCTACATGCTAATATATACACTATAGCATTAGTAATATTATACTTCTTAATATACTTGCAGCACTTATTTAAAGCCGCTACGTCATAGTAAATAGCCTGTGCCGGTCCGATATTGGGAACCTTGACATTAAAGCATCTTGCATTATGATATTCAAATTCCTTATTGTCCTTAGCCTTACATGCTACATGATACTTTATATTCTCATTATTCTGATGATACTCTGTGAGTTTGTCTACAAAGGTCTCATAACCACCGTACGCACCTGGTATTCCTTTTGAACCAACTATAAATATATGCTGCATTTTTTTACCTCTATTATCTATCGCCATACATCTTCTCGTAGTAATACTTATATTCTCCAGATATGATAGTCTCCCACCACTCCTTGTTATCAAGATACCACTGAATAGTCTTCTTGATACCATCAGCGAACTTTGTCTCTGGTAACCAGCCAAGCTCGTTATGAATCTTAGTTGGGTCGATAGCGTAACGCATATCGTGACCCTTTCTATCTGTTACATATGTGATAAGGCTCTCTGGCTTGCCGAGCTCCTTACAGATTATCTTAACGATATCGATATTCTTCATCTCATTATGACCACCGATATTATATACCTCACCTACTCTACCCTTGTGAATAATAAGGTCGATAGCCTTACAGTGATCCTCTACATATAACCAATCTCTTACATTTACTCCCTCACCATATACTGGAAGTGGCTTATCGTTAAGAGCATTTGCTATCATTAGTGGGATAAGCTTCTCAGGGAAATGATATGGTCCGTAGTTATTTGAGCAACGGCTAATAGTTACAGGTAAACCGTATGTTCTGTGATATGCCAGTACAAGTAAATCAGCACCTGCCTTTGATGAACTATATGGGCTACTTGTATGGATAGGTGTCTCCTCTGTGAAGAAGAGGTCAGGTCTATCCAACGGTAAATCTCCATATACCTCATCTGTAGATACCTGATGATATCTCTTGATACCATACTTTCTACATGCATCCATAAGCACTGCTGTACCCTTTATATTAGTATCTAGGAATACCTCTGGGTTCTCTATTGAACGATCAACATGTGACTCTGCAGCGAAGTTAACAACCATATCTGGATGCTCTTCCTCAAATAACTTATAAACTGCCTCTCTATCGGTAATGCTCTCCTTAACAAATCTAAAATTAGGGTTGTCCATTACTGGTGCAAGTGTTGATAAGTTTCCTGCATATGTTAAGCAATCAAGGCATACTATTCTGTAGTCTGGATACTTATTCAACATATGAAATACGAAATTGCTTCCTATAAATCCTGCTCCACCTGTTACTATAATGTTCATATTTTTATCTCCTTTTCTAGTAAAGATTCTCCTGATACTTTCCATCTAATACATCCTTAAGGTACTGACCATACTGATTCTTCTTCAATACCTCATATACCTTAAGTACATCTTCCTTAGTTATCCAGCCATTAAGATATGCTATCTCTTCAAGACAAGCTATCTTTCTATGCTGATGTGTCTCAACTGTCTTTACGAAGTTTGTTGCATCCACAAGACTTTCATGTGTACCTGTATCAAGCCATGTAAAGCCCTGGCCAAGAAGCTCTACGTTTAAATCTCCCTGCTCAAGATATATTCTATTAAGGTCTGTTATCTCAAGTTCTCCTCTCGCACTTGGCTTAAGATTCTTTGCATACTCTACAACTCTATTGTCATAGAAATAAAGACCAGTTACACAATAGTTACTCTTTGGTTGTGCTGGCTTCTCCTCTATAGATATAGCCTTTCCAGTAGAGTCAAACTCTACGATACCAAATCTCTCTGGGTCATCTACATAGTATCCAAATACTGTAGCTCCCTTACCTGTTTCAGCATTCTGAACTGCCGCCTTTAATCTCTTCTTAAGACCATGGCCTGCAAAAATATTATCACCAAGAACCATAGCTACTGTATCGTCACCGATAAAGTCCGCACCTATGATAAATGCCTGAGCCAGTCCATCTGGACTTGGCTGTACTGCGTAAGTCAGATTGATGCCAAACTGGCTACCATCCTTTAGAAGCTCCTGGAATCTAGGCGTATCCTGTGGTGTTGATATAATAAGTATATCCCTAATGCCTGCATTCATAAGTACTGATAATGGATAATAAATCATTGGCTTATCGTAAATTGGAAGTAACTGCTTTGATGTTACCATTGTTAATGGGTAAAGGCGTGTGCCTGAACCACCTGCTAAAATTATACCCTTCATAAATTATTCCTCTCTTTTTATTTTTTATTCATTACACACCATTAATGCATTTTATTATCATAGTAAAAATGCCATACCTTCTTAAATATACACTATTATATAGAAAAAGTAAACACATAAAATCCCTTCTTTTGGATAAAGTATATCCAAAAGTTTTTGATACTCTAACTTCTATAATAGGCAATAACCTTACTAGTCTCCGTTCAATCATCACGTACGAAAGCCAGTACATTTATTGTATTGTTCAATTCATTACTATGTACATTTTAGGTCCCTTGATCCGTATACATCCGCCCAACTTCAAAAATGTCACATATATCTGTACATTAATACTAAAATAGGAAAGAAATATTTTACACTTCTTTCCTATTATTTTACACCTTATACCACAAAAACTTTTCCATCTGCTCCGATGTATAATTAGTCTTTATACTATCTGGTACACACTCTACTCTAGCATATCCATTTTTATCATAAAAACGCACAGCCCTAGCATTCTCTCTAGATACGCACCAATATATATTATCCAAACCTATCTCTTCGATTCCTCTTCTTAATATTTCTACCATACCATATTTCGAATATCCCTTACCCATTGCTTGACTACGCACTGTTATAGCAAACTCTGCCGTTTTCTCAATCATATCTATATGTTTAAGACTTACAGTCCCCATATATGTGTCCTCGTCATCCACTATCGCTAGATGTAAATCCTTACTCTCATCATTGCTATATTCTATAAAGCTTATGCAATCTTCCAGTTTTTTTTCCTTAAAATTTGTCCCCATATTAGCCACAACACTGTCATCATGCATCCACTCTAGCATCAACCCTGCATCCTTTGTTTCGAGTTTTCTAAGTTTCATTATTTATTCCTCCTCACCGCAGACTCTATTTCTTTTTTGCAAACATCATCTTTATATCACCTAGATATATACCGAACAATATCACGCAAAATACTGTTGCTAAAATCAAACCTCCAACTAATTGCTCAGCAAGGATAATTCGCCACACAACAAAGAAAAGTACCATCATTATCGCTGCTATCACAAATCTTACGCTCAGCTTCATTAATTTCATTTTCTGTAATACTATTACACAAATAATGTCTGATATGGCATATCCTATTAATGTTGCTATAGCCGCTCCTTCTATACCTAACACAGGTATTAAAAGAAGATTAAAAAAAACGTTTGCAACAGCCCCTAACGCTAAAATAAATGCATTAGGCCATGTTTTTTTGATAACTATAAACTGATTAGCTGCTATCTGAAATAGCATCTGTAACAGCGGTGCAAAAAACAAATACGGTGCAATTATATAGCTTGCATAATATTCTTGTTCGAACAATAACATATATATAGGTCTGCTGAGACAACAGATAAACGATGTTGCTCCAAACGAGATTATTCCTAAATACTCAAATACAAGAGTGTTTGATTTAACCTGGTCCTGTTCCTTCATTGTTGCAAACGCAAAATACTGCCATCCTCCCGCAAATGCTGTATATATAAGCTGACTTGCATTTCCCAACTTTGAACCAACTGAATACAAACCTGCCGCACCTAGACCCAATATACTCGTTATCATAAGTCTATCGCTTGAATTAAATATCCAATATATAAGAAAGTTCGGCAATAATGGTATGCCTATCTTTATCAATACATCAAGATGCTCTTTTTTAAATAACTTAATACTGAACCACTTACGATTTAATACATAAAAAACCACTTCACTGATTGCTGCTGAAATAAGCCCTGCCAATGGCAATGCAATAACATAATGCCCTGCCAATAACAATGGGATTGATACTGCATAAGAAACAATGGGACCAATTGCATTCATTAATACAAATACAATTCTCTTATTCTGCATTCTAGTAGGTGCACATATAATTCCATTAGTAGCTCCAACCAAGGTTGCTATAGCTACAATATATACAACATATGACAACTCTTTGTCTTCAAAAAAAACAATTGACAACCACGGACTACATAATAACATTAATAAAAAAATAATTGTGGATGCTATACATGTAAAAATGAACGCAGTGGAGCATATTTCTTTTTTATATTCTTCATCCTCGCGTTCAAAAAACATTCTATACATCGCATCATACATACCCATTATTCCAAGTGATGTACATAAAGACAACAGAGTATTTGCCATATCACTAATGCCAAAGTATTGCGAATTTGGCATTATTCGCGTTACTATTGGTACCATTATTAAAGGAATAATTTTACCTATTATTCCTCCTAATCCATATATCAAAAAGTTTTCCACAAACAATTTCAACTTATTCATAATTTTTTCCTTCTATAAATTATTAATATGTAAAACTACTATCTGCACACAACCTAATAAATATAACAAAATTAAATGAATTATGCAATACTGACCATTATATTTTAGTATTTTACTATTTCTGTTTAATTATAAAAAGTTTCATCCAAGATTATCAATCACCATGAATGAAACTTCTTTTTTGTCCTTCTACAGCCACTCTCTCATACTTTCCGCAAGTTTTTCCTCTTCTTTAATCACATCCTTCGCTAGCCTTTTAGCCTTATCATTAGCAGTCTTGTACTCATTCAGGTACTTATACAGTGACTTTACGCCCATATTACAGCCATCTACTATCAAGTCCGCTACTGTATGGTCCGAATCATTCATCATCATTTTCATATTTGTTTTCATCCAAGACATTCCCTTTGCCATAGGATTTGGATCTTTGCCTTCATCATGGTACTCTTCTAGGAGCTTCAATGCCTCATCCTGCAGAGTATCATGCTTATTTTTGCTCTCTTGTAGTATTTCCTTTAGCTTATGCTCTGTTACATTATTTAGCACCTCATCTATACCCTCTATACCCATTTTGATGCCTGCATCGCACTCTCTTAGAAGCTTGATTGTGTCGTCTGAGATGTTGTTGGCGTTAGTAGTGTTGTTATTTGTATCATTTTTCATAGTAGCCCTCCATTTTATAAAAGATAATGATATTATTTACTGCACTATTAACCTTTATACCTGCTAGAATAATGTTATTTATTTATAGATTTTTATGTATAAAGCAAGCTAACTATTAAAATATACTTTACATAGTCAGCTTGCCCTTATTCCTTATTCCTTATTTTTTATCTTTACTCCGCATACCCATTCGGATTATTCTTCTGCCAATTCCATGTATCAGCACACATATCCTCCAGTGTCTTCTCTGCCTTCCAGCCGAGCATTTTCGCTGCCTTTGAACTATCTGCATAACACTCATCTACATCACCAGGACGTCTAGGTGCGATAACGTAAGGTATCTTGATATCATTAACCTTCTCAAATGCCTTCACCATATCCAGCACGCTGTAACCAACACCTGTACCGATGTTAAATACTTCCGAACCCTTATGCTCAAATGCATAGTCGATAGCCTTCACATGAGCCTTTGCCAAGTCTACTACGTGAATGTAATCACGGACACCTGTACCATCTGGTGTGTTGTAATCATTACCGAATACATTAAGCTGCTCTCTCTTGCCTACTGCTACCTGTGAGATGAATGGCATAAGGTTATTTGGTATACCTGTTGGGTCCTCTCCTATGAGTCCTGACTTATGCGCTCCTACTGGATTAAAATATCTAAGGAGTACAACCGAAAGATTATCATCCGCCTTTGCAAAATCCATCAGTATCTGCTCATTCATAAGTTTTGTCCAGCCATATGGGTTTGTACATGGACCTGTAGGCATAGTTTCTACCAATGGCATAATCTTTTGCATTCCATATACTGTAGCTGATGAGCTAAAAACTATGTTTGCACATCCATACTTCTGCATGCACTTAACTAATGCGAATGTAGACGTAATGTTATTCTCATAATACATCATAGGCTTAGCAACTGACTCACCTACTGCCTTATATCCTGCAAAGTGAATAACTGCATCTATCTGATTCTCTGCAAAAATCTTATCTAATGCCTCTATGTCACATACATCCACATCGTAGTTTTTAACCTTTACACCTGTTATCTTCTCTACTCTGTTCCATACCTCTGGCTTGCTGTTGTAGTAACAGTCTGCACTGATTACATCATATCCTGCCTCCATAAGCTCTATAGCTGTATGACTGGCAATATATCCTGCTCCTCCTGCTAGTAAAACTGTCTTTCCCATATTTACCTCCTTTTTCAAATCAATATTTTCCCAATATTTTACCTTACTATTATCAAAAAGATTATCTTAATCATTATCACAAAGCCACCTGCCGTATACTACTAGCAAGTGGCTTTATTTTGCTTATATCATCTTATCCAATCTATTAAGTGCTGAGAATATAGCTCTGATAGACGCTCTTGTGATATTTGTACTCTGGCCTACACCGTATGTAGCCTTTCCAGTCGCTACATCTATACAGTTTACATATGCTGCTGCCTTCGCGCTTGAGCCATCTGACAATGCATGCTGTGAGTAGTCTGTCATGCGGAATGTCACACCTGTTGTCTTCTCCAAAGCTGTCTTTACAGCATCGATAGGACCATTTCCAGTCTGCTCTACATACTTTTCCTCACCCTTATACTTAAATGTAAGCTTAACTAATGTATCCTCATCTGTGTTATCCTCCACATCTGATATCTTACAAGATGTGAATTCAAATGGATACTCCTTCTCTGTCTTCGCTGTAATATATTCCTCAGCAAACTTCTCCATAATAGTATCTGGTGATACTTCGCCCTGTACCTCTGCAATCTTCTGGATAACGTCTGCGAATTCCTTGTGCATTCCCTTTGGAAGCTTATATCCAAAGTATGCATCCATAACGAATGCTACGCCACCCTTACCTGACTGGCTGTTGATACGTACGATAGGCTCATAATCTCTACCTACATCACTTGGGTCGATTGGAAGATATGGTACCTCCCAATGCTCCTGTCCTCTATCACGCATAGCTGTGATACCCTTGTTGATAGCGTCCTGATGTGAGCCTGAGAATGCTGTAAATACAAGTTTTCCAGCGTATGGATGTCTCATACCTACTGGCATCTTACAACATCTCTCATATACCTCTATGAGTTCATTTACATTTTCAAGATTTAACTCTGGATTGATACCCTGCGAGAACATATTGTAAGCGATTGTAGTTACATCTACATTACCTGTTCTCTCACCATTGCCAAAGAGTGTGCCTTCCACTCTGTCAGCACCTGCGAGAAGTGCAAGCTCTGCTGCCGCCACACCTGTACCTCTGTCATTGTGAGGATGTACACTTAAGATAATAGTATCTCTATCTTCGAAATGTTTATCCATCCATTCAATCTGGTCAGCGTATACATTTGGTGTATTCATCTCAACTGTAGCTGGAAGATTGATAATGATAGGATTCTCCTTTGTTGCTCCCCACTCCTTCTGTACTGCTGTAGATATCTCTAAAGCATAATCTAACTCTGTACCAGTGAAGCTCTCTGGAGAATACTCAAGCTGAAGATTACCCTTGAAGTTCTTCGCATACTCCTTAACCATTTTTGTACCAGCTATAGCTATCTCTTTTATCTCATCCTTATTCTTGTTGAATACAACATCTCTTTGAAGTGTAGATGTTGAATTGTAAATATGTACGATAGCATTCTTTATACCATCAAGAGCTTCAAATGTTCTCTCTATAAGATGCTCACGACACTGAACTAATACCTGTACCTTTACATCATCTGGTATAAGCTTTCTATCTACTAACTGACGTAAGAAATCGAACTCTATCTGTGATGCAGCAGGGAAACCAACCTCAATCTCCTTAAAGCCTAACTTAACAAGGAGGTTGAAAAACTCTATCTTCTCTTCTACAACCATCGGCTCTATAAGTGCCTGATTACCATCTCTTAAGTCTACAGAACACCATATAGGTGCCTTCTCTATCTGCTTATTTGGCCATTCTCTTTCCGGATAATTAACGACCGGATTTCTTCTATATCTTTTATAATTTAACATTGTGACTCTTCCTCTTTTCCTATTTTCTATACAGCTCTAATTTATCAACTATTCTGTTTGCCATAGTCTTGCATAGTTCATCTGTCTCTGCTTCAACCATAACACGCACAAGGTTCTCTGTTCCGCTTGAACGTAGAAGTAGTCGGCCTGTATCTCCAAGCTCCTTCTCTACCGCTTCTGCCTCTGCTAGAACTCTTGCATCCTCCATAGCAGCAACTTTGTCAGTAACCTTTACATTGATAAGTATCTGTGGATATATCTTAAGCTCCTTAAGTAGGTCGCTTAATGTTGTCTTCTTCTCTACTACAGCTTCCATCACCTTTATAGATGTAAGGATACCATCGCCTGTTGTAGCATATTTTGAGAAAATGATATGACCAGACTGCTCGCCACCTAGCTGATGACCGTTAGCCATCATATTCTCGCATACGTACTTATCGCCTACTGCTGTCTTCTCTGTCTTGATGCCCTTCTTATCCAGGGCTCTATATAACCCAAGATTTGACATAACAGTTGTAACGATAGTATCGTTTGCAAGCTGTCCGCACTCCTTCATGTATGTACCGCATGCATACATTATTCCGTCGCCATCTACTACATTACCATTCTCATCTACAGCTATACATCTATCTGCATCTCCATCGTATGCAAAGCCCATATCTACATTGTGCTCCTTTACGAAATCAGCCAAGACATTGATATGTGTTGAACCACAGTCCGTATTGATGTTTGTTCCATCTGGATGATTGTTTATAACGATAGTCTTTGCTCCTAAAGCATCAAATACACTCTTTGCTATAGCTGATGCACTACCATTTGAGCAATCTAGAGCAACTGTCTTTCCCTTAAATGAACGAGATGGTATAGATATAAGATATCCTATATATCTGTTTCTACCTGCAGAGAAGTCTGTTGCACAACCGATATTCTTTCCTGTTGCATATGGTAGTTCCTCTATCTCTCCATCTATGTACTGCTCTATCTTATCCTCTATAGCTGACTCTATCTTCTGACCATTTCCGTTTATTATCTTTATACCGTTATCATAAAATGGGTTATGGCTTGCAGATATCATGATACCGCAGTCAAAGCCCTCTGTACGAACTGCATAAGCTACGCTAGGTGTTGTTGTAACATGTAGTAGTGACACATCTGCACCTGATGCTGTAAGTCCCGCTACTAGAGCATACTCAAACATATAGCTACTTCTTCTTGTATCTTTTCCTATAACGATACTTGCCTTATGGTCCTGACCATAATACCAACCTAAGTATCTACCTACTTTAAATGCGTGCTCTACATTAAGAGAGACATTTGCTTCTCCTCTGAATCCGTCTGTTCCAAAGTATTTTCCCATCTTAATTCTCCTTCATATCCATAAATATTTTCATGACTGCATCCATAGCCTCTGCTTCATCCTCGCCATCACAGACTATCTTCACATCGGCTCCACCCTTTATGCCTGCTCCTAATATATTTAAGAGACTCTTTGCATTTGCGATAGCATCACCAGATACTAGATAAACTGTACTCTTAAAATCTGCTGAAGCCTTGCTAATGTCCTTTGCGTAATCTACATCTATTCCGCTTTTATCTGTCACTTTTACATTATTTTCTATCATGTCTATTCCCCCTCTGTTGTTTCTTGATCTGATGTTGTTTCCTGTTGCTCTGATGAAGATGTATCAGACTCATCCTGTGATGGAGTCTCACTCGTATCTGGCTCGTCTGTATCTATCTCCGTAGGCTGTACCTTTACAGTTACATATACCTTATTTACTTGTTCTACACCTTCTATAAGCTCCATCTGAAGCTCAACTTCGTATACACCCTCTGTTAGACCCTTAGCTGATACAAACATATGAGCGTCTGGCTCATATACATCCAAGATACTCTTTCTTCCTCTAAGTGTATATCTTAATTGTCCAGTTGTCTCTATATACGCTGTAAATCCCTCTGCTGGCGATTTTATAGCTATATCAGCCACTGGAACTGTAAATGTTTTTCTAACTATCGCATCAGTTTCTACTGTTATAACTATGGTCTTTGTATCGCCATACAAGTATGTTTCTGATGGTATCAATTCACTTACATCATATGTCAAGTTATAGATAGACTCATTTTCATTTACTACCAAATTTGATGTATCTAATACTATTTCATTGACATTTTCCAAAGCTTCTTTTCTACCTGCCAAAGTAATACTGTTTTTGCTTATAGTCTTTGACACAAATATTGTATTTGCATAATTTTCTTCTAATATCTCATATTTTAGTGGCACCTGCTTTACAGCATATATTACCACGTCAACTCTAGACTCAGATACGTCAAATGTAATGTTTTTCTTATTAACATTTAGAGCATTTCCAGCTGAGTCGCATGCCTCAAATATAGATGTTACTGAAAAATCTTTTGTTGCTTTTGACACATTTATAGGTGCTACAACCTTTGCTATGTTGTTCATAACTGATACAGGTGCTTTTACCTTTACTTTATCAGTGTGAATAACTGTGTCATATACTATATATCCTGTTGGTTCTGTACCCTTTTGCTGTATATCTACTGTAAACTCGCGTTCTACCAAATCCTCCAATGCCACTACCATTGTTGTCTTTGAATCCAGCTCAACCTTTGTTCTATATGCTGCGCTATTTAGCTCCACTTCTACTCCTACTGCATTTGTCAACGATAGCTTAGACATATCGGCAGTAGCTGTAAAGCTGCTTGCCTCCAATGAATCGATAATAGTTCTTGGTCCTGTTACCTTAACTGTCGCTGTTTTACCAGATATTACCTGATATACCTTATCCTGCCCTGTTATGGCATCTTCATTTATGATCTTAATAGGTATATTAGTTATAGTTGTCGTCTTTTCTGGATCATTGATATTAAGCACAATCAACCATAAAAGTGTTGCTAAAACAACTGATACAATTTTATATCCTAAATTATTGGTTAACTTTTGTTTCATCGTTCTGTTTCCCCCTCCATACCTTGAAGTGGTGCTTCTGTCCTACGTTTTTATCTTGTACCTTTACTAACAATGCTCTTAGCTGCTCGCCATCTATATTTCTAAGCAACTGACCGCCTTGTGTTACAGATACTTTACCTGTTTCCTCGGATACTATGATTGTAAATGCATCTGATACCTCTGATACACCTACTGCTGCTCTATGTCTTGTACCAAGCTCCTTGCTAAGCTCCATATTATCAGAAAGTGGAAGATAACATGTTGCAGATACTACTCTGTTACCTCTTACTATAACTGCGCCATCATGAAGTGGTGTATTATGCTCAAATATGTTAATGAGAAGCTGACTTGTAATAATACCATCCACATCAATTCCTGTATTAATATACTCCTGTAAGCTAAAATCCTGCTCAATAACTATAAGTGCTCCTGTCTTAGTCTTTCCTAATTCAAAAGCTGTCTTAACAAGCTCATTTACTGTCTTATCTGAAAATCTTTCACTTACATTTCTATTAGAATCAATATTGAACACCCTCGATATAAAATTCTTCTGTCCAAGCTGCTCCAATGCCTTTCTGAGCTCAGGCTGGAATATGATAACGACAGCTATAATTCCTACACTTAAGGTCTGCTCCATTATCCACAGGACTGTATTTAACTGGAGAATAGATGCAATAAGTGTAAATACAAGGATAATTACAATACCCTTAAAAAGTATCCATGCTTTTGTCTTTCTAACCCATAGCATAATATGATATACAGCTATGGATAAGATTATTATCTCTATGATGTCTGTTATCTCGACTTTTAACGGTATGTATTTGTCAAGAAACTCACTAATGTTGTCTAACATCTTTTTCTCCTTTCTAGTTATCTACGATTATCTAACAAAGTTTACTTCGTTTTTTACTCAAATTTGTTCGTTTGCTGAAATTTGCTCCGCAAATTCCAGTCTGGCTCTTTTCAACGTTCTACATATATACGCTTTCTAGCCAAATTTACTTCGTAAATTGGGGCCTAACTCTTTTCACTTTTACGTCTGGTGCCTTTACGCTTACCTTTGGTACAGCCTTTACATAATAATAGTATTCATCATCCTCAAACTGTACATGCTCTGTTCTTGTATAATCAACCGAATGTATAAAGAACTGTAAGAACCATGCAAGTGCAACACTTATTATACCACCTAGTAGTGTTGATAATATTGTGCACATAAGGCTCATATCTATAACAATATTTCCTACAAGGAATAATACAATCTGCATAAGTCCGCCAGCGCACACAGCTATAATCCATGAATAATCAACTGACAATCTTCTGATTACATAAACTAAAACTATTATAACTGCGAACACAGCTATACTAAAATATAATGCTGGGTTAAGAAGTATTCCATCAGCTACCATAGCTAATGCCTTAAATCCATCTGCTTCAGCTGTTTTAACTACAGCATCATAATTCTGACCCACAAAGCTCAATACTGCATACACTAATGTTCCAAATGCAACTGACACTATAGACACCGGTGTAGCTATAAGTCCTAGTATAATAGGTAATATATATGGAATCTTCAAGAAGAATAACGTTGGTACTAGTACAAGCACCAAGCTCTCCTTAGATGTAAATCTAAAGAAGAGTAAATACATAAGCATAAACATGATTACAAGTATAATTCCACATTCCATTGATATTGACACTATATGTAATAATATAGACATCATTAAAAGCAATACTGTAAGTGTCTGTGGTAACAATGCACACATCAATGACATTATCACAACTATGATAGGATTTTTTAGTACCCCTAATGTACCTATAGTAGAATTGATAGCTATCATTCCTATAAGTGCAATCAGAAACTTACCTACTGCATCTATATACATAGCATATCCGCTGTAAATAGCCTTTACCTTTTCTTTAAGTTCTAATATCTTATACATATCTATTCTTCCTCACTCTCATTATACATCATATATAATTTCTTAAGATTAGCGTTATACTGATTAAGACTTACGCGAACCTTCTTAAACTTAATAGTGTACACCACATACGATATTGCCACAGATAGAACTATCATAACCGCATAACCTATGGCGATGTCTATTCCTGCCTTCACATAATCCATAGTTGCCAGCTCTACCATCATCTCCTCTAAGTGCATAAATATAATCGCACCTAGTATCAGTAAATATGCAAATGTAGACCATATAAATGTTGCTACTATATTCATACTTACATAGTCATCCTTATAATATTTTCCTAACGGGATATTTTTCTTTCCCTCTTTCTCCTCATATAAAGCTAGCTTCGTCATTAAAGCTACTTTTTCTTCATTTACCATAATAATCTCCATTCTGGCTTTAGATACTTATACATCATATCTTATCGCCTCAAATGTTACATCAGGGTATAGACACCCACGATATATATAATCTTATATATTGTAGCACAATAAAGCACCACATTGCAATAGAATGTTGTGGGCATTTCATCAAAAAATACAATAAAAAGGAAGATTGCCTCCTTTGAAACAATCTTCCATACTTATTCCGTAATATTATGCTATTATTTCGCACCAGTACTTCCACATCCACAGGCACATGCAGACGTATTTTTGTCACCTCGAGAGCATTTACCTGCCGCTGGACATCCGATACACTTTACCCCACGTTTTTTTGCTTTTACTATGTATACCACTGCGCCTCCGATGATAAGCACCAGGACGGCTATCAATAAATAATCAACTGGTTGCATACTTCGCTCCTTTTATGCTGCCTTTTTTGACATATATTCTTGCTTTGCCTTATTATTGGCACATATAGTAATAACTGTTATGGCTACTATAATGCCTATTACTGCTATAAGACCAGGTATAAATGCTGTTCCAAATGTTGCACCATTGCTCTTTACAAATGTTCCTACCTGATAGATAAGGAATGATACTATGTAACCTGTTGCAAACTGTAGACCAATACCTGCAAACAGCCATTTCTTTGACTTAATTTCTGCATTCATAGCTCCGATAGCTGCAAAGCATGGTGGTGTAAACAAGTTAAAGCACAGATAACCAAGTGCTGCCATAGCACCTAACTCTACTCCTGAGCCTGCAATAGAATCCACAAACGCTGTACCATTTAACAATTCGAAATCGCCATTGATTACATTTTCACTAACTGCGAACACTGCTGCCAATGTACCAACAACCTCTTCCTTTGCTATAAAGCCTGTAATTGCTGCCGCAGCCATCTGCCACACACCAAATCCAAGTGGCACTAAAATCACTGCAAATGGTGAGGCAATATCATGAAGTATAGACTGTGATGGGTCTTCAACTGTCTGAAAGCTCCAGTTAAATGACGCCATAATTGTTATAATTGCATTACATACAAGAATGATTGTTCCCGCCTTAACTATGTACGACTTACCTCTATCAAGCATTGTTAAACATGCCTTCTTGATGCTTGGCATCTTGTATTCAGGTAACTCTATGATAAAGTATGATTTTCTATATTTGAAGCCTGATGCTATCTTAACTATAAATGCCCAAACTAATATAAGCAAAATACCCATAAAATACATAAGTGGTGCAACCCAGCTCTGTCCTGGGAAGAATGCTCCTGCAAATAATGATATAACTGGAATCTTTGCTCCACATGGAATAAATGATGTAAGCATCGCTGTAGCTCTACGTTCTCTCTCGTCACGAATAGTTCTAGCAGCCATTATTCCTGGCACAGCACAACCAGTACCTACAACAAACGGTATAACAGACTTGCCAGATAAGCCTACTCTCTTAAAGATAGGGTCGAGCACTACTGCTACTCTAGCCATATATCCGCAATCTTCCAATAACGCAAGTAAAAGGTACATAACCATAACCAATGGAAGGAAGCCTACTACAGCACCTACACCGCCTATAATACCATCGACTAATATCGCCATAAGAATATCATTTGCGCCTGCACTTTCTAAAAGTCCACTTACCCACTCACCAAACATTTCGATGAGTGTTACAAGACCTGGAATAGTGGTTCCATTACTAAACTCATATCCTTCTGCAATCCATGTGCCTAATGTTGTCTGGGAAATATGGAATACCACCGCCATTACAGCTATAAATATAGCTATACCTACTACTGGGAATGTTAATACCTTGTCTATCTTGTCGCTGATAGTTGTATCCATTGTCCTTATCTTACGTGTTTCAACTGCCGATACAATACCATTTACAAACTTAAATCTCTTTCTATCTTCAGTTTCAACAGCCTTCTTATCATTCAAATCAATCTCTGCCTGCACATAAGGTGCCTTCTGCTCTGTTCCTGCTAATGCTATAGCTGTGCTTACAAGTTCCTCAAGACCATCTGCTGATGTCGATATAGTATTCACAACAGGACAACCAAGCTTCTCTGATAACTTAGCCGCATCAATGTTTGTTTCTTTCTTTTCATTGATGTCGCTCTTATTTAACGCTACCACAACAGGTATGCCAAGCTCCATTAACTGTGTTGTGAAAAATAAGCTTCTGCTAAGATTTGTCGCATCCACGATGTTGATGATAACATCAGGATTTTCGTTCTTAACATATGTACTTGTAATACTCTCCTCAGATGTAAATGGAGACATAGAATATGCACCTGGTAAATCAACTGCTATAAACTCCTGACCCTTTGTATAATTCTTCTTAATCGGACTTTCCTTCTTATCTACTGTTACACCAGCCCAGTTACCAACACGCTCATTTCTTCCTGTAAGCGCATTGAACATAGTAGTTTTACCACTGTTTGGATTACCTGTTAACGCTATACGCATTTTATTTTCCTCCTAATCAAATGATTTCATTTATCCTTATAATGATATATTGAGTTACCTTTTAATTTCTTATTAGATATTTTTATCTAACTTTAGGTAGTTGTCGCTAACTCAAAGATTAAATCTTATCGCAGCCTTTTTAGGCTACGATTTTCTTTTATTATATCAAGATTGCCCCTGCTAAGTCGCTATCAATGGTATATCTGCCATCCTTTATGGACACTACACATGATTTTCTTTTTCTTGAAACCACTGCTATAGGCTCTCCGCTATAGCAACCAAGCGAAAAGAGAAATGCTTTTAATTCTTCGTCATCTGACTGAATATCTTTTATTATATATTCAATTCCAAGTTCTGCGTTCATTAAATTCATAGCTTTCCTCCTAATTATATGTGTGCAACTATGATTAGTCATCCCTAACTCACCTAGAGTCTACCACCACATTTTTAAAATGTCAAGAGGACTTGGAAATAAATTTGAAAATTTTTCCAAGTCCTCATAATCTTACATATTTCTACGTATACAGCCTATTTAGATACAAGCTCCATATACACTTTCTCTACAGCATCTCCAAAAACGCTCTTGTTATACATATTCGCTATTTCTTCGCTTCTCTTAGCTGCCTTTACTCTCCATTCAGGATTATTACCTATAGCGTCTATCTTCTCGAAGAATTCATTCTCGTTCTCATACTGATAGCCATTATCCCCTTCATATACAACATCTTCAATGCAAGGGTCCTTACGACAAAGTAATGGAAGTCCATTTGCTGCTGCCTCTACATATGTGAGTCCCTGTGTCTCACTGGTAGATGCGCTGACAAATACATCACCTAACTGATAGTAAAGCTGAACTTCTGTCGGCTTAACCATACCTGTAAATATAACAGTATCGCTCACCCCTAATTGTTTAGCCAGTTTCTCCAGCTCCTCTTTTGCCGGGCCACCACCCACTATCATAAATCTGATATTTGGTCTAGTCTTTACAGCATTTGCAAAGAACTTTATAAGCTCCTGTATATTTTTTTCAGTTCCTAATCTTCCAAGATTAATAAGTGTCAAATTATCATCTGTTAATCCTAGTTCCTGTCTTTTCGCCTTACGCTCTTCTTCTGTTATACGCACCTTATGCTGTTCAAGTCTTATACCGCTAGGAATGACACTTATGTCGTTCTTTAATCTGTAACTTCTAAGCGCTCTCTCTACTTTTCTTGTAGGTGCTATAACATTATCTGCCTTCTTAAGTCTGTTTCTAGAAAACCACTGAACAAACCATTCACCTAATCGCTTACTAGGAATGACATATCCAGCATACTGCTCGTATAATGTATGATATGTATGTACAAGCGCTGCTCCAGCTTTTTTAGCGATGCGAGCTGCATATCCATAACTAAAGAATTCACACTGACTATGCACCACGTCCGGCTTCCATGCTACCAATTCCTTAACATACTTACCTGCTCTAGATAGTGGCATACGCACATCAGGATAAACCGGAAATGATACTGATGTAATATAGTAAACATTGTCCTGCTTGTAGCTACGCATTCTCTCCGAAAATGTAAGAACACGAACCTCATGTCCCTTCTTTTGCAACTCTTCCATCAGATTTTTTGTAGATGTAACTACGCCATTTGTAGTTACAGTATATAAATCAGTTGTAATTAATATTTTCATAATTCTCCACTCTTCTTTTGCATATATGTACGATTTGCTTCTACTTTGACATTATACATAATTTTTTCACAAATCACAATAGGGCATTTCTACTTCCCTAACTGATCATTTGCATAAGACAACAAAAAGCTACTATCGAAGGAATGTAAATCTCCCACGACCACATATATATCCTGAATGTTATACAGCTCCATCATCTCCGATACGCTATATCCCACCTTGCCTTTATCAAAATATCTTGGGTCATAATAATGTACCTGCTTATAATTAGCTGTCAAAAATGGCAGATATCCTAAACCAAACGAATCCATTATAACAAGGCAATTCTCTTCTTTGCCATTGTCACACTCTGCATAAGTCCATGGACCTGCTGGTCCACTTAGATACACTGTATATCTATCATTTTTCTTAGCTTTCATATTAATGAAATCTATAAGCTTATACTTGTCCTTACTTGTTATTCTTCTCCATTCCAATGGACAACTAGGTGTCAATATATCCAAATCATCTGGTGTCACATTCTCATAAGCTGAAGGCTTATCTCTATAATATGTGCCTCTAAATGGTGTCTCTAACTGATGTGTAAAATCACTGTCATAATCACAAGGCTCCAAACCGGCCCTTGTGACCATCTCCTTGTAGAGAAGATATGAGCCATATGGTGTCCAGTGCATATCCGTTCTAAAATATACATATTCATCCGCCATCATAGCTCCAGACATTATCTCTGCTGAATCAAATGCATATACATTATTCGCACCCATTCCATTTACAACATCATCCCAATCAGCATAAAATGCTACCTTATCTGACGCATCCACAAATCTATTCGCTCTTGAACTTTGAGGAACAACAGTAAACATAAGCTTGCCATCTTCCGGCAACAAGCTTGCATACTTATTAAGTACTGCTGTAACAGCTAACACATTGTTTCTTTTATAATAACTCAAGCCCTTTTTACCACCGTCAGTCTCCATATAGACACCTAGGTTTGCAGGAAAATCCTCTATATTTGCTGGCACTTTTTCCTCTATCGGTGGATATTCCTTAGGTTCTTCTGTAGTAGGTTCCTCTGTTGTAGGCTCCTCTGTTGTAGGCTCTTCTGTAGTCATATCCTCTTTGTCAGTTTGCTCCTCATCACTGCTACTATTATCATCTGACGGCTGACTTGTATTGAGCTGTCCCAGTAATCCTTCTATACTATCCACATAATCATCTGAATCTAGTGGATCAGTAGAGTCCTCTGCAATCAATAAATATTCCTTATATGATGCAAAGCTCATAACTCCCTGCACCTTGTTCGTTGCACCTATTATAATATCTCGTTTAGGAAATCTATCTAAAAAATATTCTTCTATTTCTCCACTAAATGCACCGGTTAATAGATTGTTAATCGTAAGTTCAGGCATAGCTGCCAAATTTCTATTTTCTGTTTCAGAATATGTTGCCTCCTTCGGTGCTAAAGCTACATAATATATCCCTACAGCTAGCAATAACATCATCCATATGACAATATAAAACTTAGCTAATATATTTTTCATAATACTTTATTCCTTTCTCAAATAATTAGTAAATGTAAACCATCCTAAAATCTAAAATATAAGAACGGATTGTAGCTTTGACCTATGAGTACTGCAAGAGATGCTAAAAATACAAGGGTTGCAAACAATGGTTTTAAAATGATGGCCGAATTATCTATTCCTTCCTTCATCGACTCAACCTTTTTCTCACCCATGAGTTTCTTAACAAATGACTTCCATGGAACGCTTGCCAATGCTCCTGCTATTATAAACATCAAGTAATACTTAAAATAATATATAGTAACTGCATCTGTTAATGGTCTACTTATTATACCAAACATAATTCCTAAATGTTCTATACCTGCTCCCAGGTCTATGTAATAGAAAAATACCCATCCTATAAGCACCAATAACAATGTAATAAATACATTTACGAAATTTGGCAACTTTTCTTTTATTCTTAGTAATACAAATTTTTCCAATACCAGTAATACGCCATAATATAATCCCCATATGATAAAGTTCCATGACGCTCCATGCCATATACCTGTAAGCATCCACACAATCATAATATTGCGAAGCAGCTTTATCTTGCCCACTCTATTACCACCTAAAGGAATATATACATATTCTCTAAAGAATGCGCCCAAAGATATATGCCATCTTCTCCAAAACTCAGTTATACTTTTAGATATATATGGATAATTAAAATTCTCCAAGAATTTAAATCCAAACATTCTACCTATACCTATGGCCATATCAGAATATCCGCTAAAATCGAAATAAATCTGCAATGCATAAGCTATCGCTAGCACCCATGCACCTGATAGTGACATCTGGGCTACTGCATCTATTTTCTCCGTAATTATTCCACACGTATTAGCTATGAGTATCTTCTTTCCGAAACCTATGAAAAATCTCATAAAGCCTTCATAAAAATCATTTAGGCTTATATTTCTTTTTTCTAACTGTTCTTTGATATCAGAATAATTAACAATAGGTCCTGCTATAAGCTGTGGAAAGAAGCTTACATACAACAACAAGTGTCCATAATTTCTTTGCACTTCAACTTTGCCCCTGTAGACATCCACTGTATATGTAATAACCTGAAATGTATAAAATGATATTCCAATAGGCATAACTGGTGCTTTAAAATCTATACTTATATTAAACAAAGAAGATACATTATTTAAAACGAATCCACAATATTTAAAGTAAAACAAGAAACCTAGACTTAAAGCCACGCCCAAAATCATCCATAGCCTCTTTATCCCTATGTTTTTGGCATGTTCCATGCATCTTGCGCTTACATAATTGATAGTCACTGTCGTAAGCATTGCAAATATCCATACGGGCTCACCCCACGCATAGAAAATAAGCGAAAATAATAGAAGTACTCCATTTCGCCATATAGGATTTTTACATATAAAATGCAACAATATTGTCAGTGGCAGAAAGAATACCACAAAAGTAAGTGATGAAAAAACCATTATTTTTTCTCCTCTTTTAACTATACTAATAATTTCTTTACCATATCTCCATCAAACATAACCTTAGATACACCATCTACTTCTATTTGATACAAGGCATTGGCAACTATATGTTCAGCAGCCTGCTCCAAATCACGAATACCGCTAGTTCCTTGGAAACATTCTATAACTGCGTCAATAGCTTCATCTGACACTATACATTCGTCTTTGTTTAAGCCCATTCGTTTAAGTGCCTTTGGTAATGCAAATTTAGAGAATATTATCTTCTTCTCCTCCGATGTATAATCAGGTAATTCGATAACAGCAAATCTAGACATAAGTGGTGCGCTTATCTGGCTCTTATCATTTGCCGTTGCTATAGGATAAACTCCACCAGTCGGTATCATACATTCCATATAATTGTCAGTAAATCCTAAATTATCTAAAAGTGTAAGCAATACATCTGCTGGATTTCCATTTCCCTTTCCAGATGTTGCCTTATCAAGCTCATTTATAATAAATACAAGATTAGACTCTCCAGCCATAGAGAATGCTTCCATTATAATACCTGGCTTAGCATTGGAATATATACGTGAACTTCCTGTAAGCTGTTCTGGATCATTTATAGAACTCATATCAAGAGTAGTCCATGGCAACTTCAAAATACGTGCAACAGCATATGCAATCTGAGACTTACCTGTACCTGCTGGTCCTATAAGCAATATTCCGTAGGCTGGCAATGTATGCGTTCTGTTTATCTGTATAATAGTTTCCATTATACGTTGCTTCACACGCTCCATACCATAAAGTTCTTCATCCAATATCTGTCTCGCTTTAACTGGATCAATAGCTTCAAAATAATTATTTCTCCACTGTATATTCATCATTATAGATAATGCTCTCTGAGCATGACGTCTCTCTTCTTGAGTCACTTCGTTGGAACGAGCCACAGCTAAATTTCTTCTAGCCCACACTCTAATATTATCTGGCAACGTATTACCTGCACATGTCATATAGTCAGATATACTTTGTAAGCTTGTAAGCTTCATATCATCACCAGTTTCATCTATATCTTCATCATCAGTATCCAATTTAATAGGAGCATCGCTTGCAAATAGTCTCTCTATCATATACTGTAAAAATCCATCCTCAGCAGATAACTTACCGCTACCTCCTAAGGCAATCTCACGTATCTTATACACTGCATATCCAGCTTCTGTATTGGCACCTGACAATCTAACATTAATATGATTTTTTCCAAGCCACTTAATCAGTTCTACAAATCTCGAATCAATCTGAAGGATATTCGCAATAAAGCTATCCTTTCCCTCCTTAAACTCAAAAGTTGTACTTTTGCTCTGGTTTGTAAATATACCGCTAGAGTGATGTTCCCAATTCTTTTCACTATTATCTAATATGAGTATAGGTTTTTCAGGCGATGCTGTTCTTTCATTGGATTGAAATGTTGTATATGTACATACAAAGTCATCTGTTTTTTGTGTTGTTTCGCTAAAATCAAATACAGGCATTTTTTTCTCCCTTCACTTTAAATACTTTCTTCATAATACAGATATTTTCTTGTTGCGTCAATATCTTAGCAAAGCGTTTTTTATCATCTAAGAAAATTTAAAGAACTTTTATCGTATAGGGAAGTTTGAAAAACTTTCCTATACGATAAAAAGAGGTTACTCCTTCGAGTAACCTCTTAAAATGCTTTTCTATCCGTTCGGACTATTCTTCTACTGTTTCCTCTTCGACATCCTCAGTTTCATCATCTTCTAGATTTTCTATTTCTTCTTGATATTCTACTTCTTCGGTCTCATAAGACTCAACAATTTCTTCTTCCTCTATGTAATCCTCAGTAACTACATCTTCCTGGACTTCTTCGTATTCCATAGAATCTGTCTCTTCCTCGAACCATATAGTATCTTCTGTAACCTCTTCTTCTACAGCAGTCTCTAGTGGTTCTTCACTTTCCTCTGCTTCAGTAATGTTATCTACCTGTTCAATATCCATATCATCTATATCGTCTGGATCAATATAATCATCACTGTCGAATTCGTCTTCCTCTATGTATGCACGTGCACTTTCTTCACTCTTAAGTCTAAATCTATGTACCATAACCTTAAGAGCATCTGCCTGTGCTGTAAGCTCTGCACTGATAGCTGATGTTTCCTCTGCTGAAGCTGAGTTATTCTGTACTACCTCTGTAATCTGGTCTATACCTGTCTCAACCTCACCTAACATACGCGCCTGATCCTTAGAATTCTCTGCCGAATCAGCTGCAACCTGTGCAAACTGCTCTACGCATGCCAATACATTTGCTATTGTTGTCATAGTTCTATGAACTATATCGTTACCACTATTAATCTCTGTGAGAGACTCACCTATAAGCTTTCTTGTCATAACTGCTGAATCAGCACTGTCTGATGCAAGCTTTCCAATCTGCTGAGCAACAACTGCAAAGCCTCTTCCTGCTTCACCTGCTCTAGCAGCCTCAATCGATGCATTAAGAGATAACAGATTTGTCTGTGACGCAATCTCTTCAATTGTATCAATGATGTTCTCAATTCTCTTAGATGTATCTGTAATACGCTTCATAGCCTGGATAAGTTCATCCATATCATAGCGGCTCTTCTGTGCCTCTGTAAGTGAATTTCTAGCATTATCTGCTGCTTCAACTGCAGTTTCTGCACTGATATTAGCAATATTAGCTACATTTGCTATAGTAGCTGTAAGCTCTTCTACCGCTCCTGCCTGGTCTGTAGCACCATCAGCAAGCTCCTGAGCACTGTATGACAACTGATCCGCACCTACTGATACCTGACTAGTTGCACCCTCAATCTGTCTTAATGTATCATCCAACTGGTAGTTAAGCTTTCTCATACTCTTAATAAGTAATCTAAACTCGCCTACATAGCTGCTCTCTGCTGCACTATCTACATCGAAGTTACCTTCTGCCATCTCGCTTAATAAATATCCAGCATCAGCTATAACAGCCTTCATATTAGCACAAGCTGCCTTGTAATCTGTTACTAAATCACCAAGCTCATCCTCACTGTCGTAATCAACATTTGCATCGAGCTTACCTTCGCTAAGATCCTTAACAGCAACCTGTAATTTCTCGATAGGATCCACTATAAGTCCTGTAATAACCTTTGAATATCTCAGCGAAATAAATATTGTAGCAGCTCCACTACCAAGCATAATAACTGCGATAAGTATGCTAAGTACAATTGTGATAGTAAACGCAGCATTAGCCTCCGCTTCAGTCTTATCACCTATCTCGCCAAGAACCTCTTGTACAACAGCTGCTGCCTTTGTATATTCTGCGTTAAGATATCTAAGAGCCTCATCATTATGTGTAGCTCTTACTCTGTTAACTACCTCAATACGAGCGATTCTTAAATCTCTGATAGCTTCATGAAGCTCTTCTGTAAGCTTCTTATCAGAGAAGTTCTTCTCTAATGCGTCTGCGTTATCTCCTATCTCTTCAGCATATGCTTCAATCTCATCAATCTTAGCCTGTATCTCTTCCTTTTCCGTACAAGTTACAGCCCATACTACTGTCTTTCCAATAGCCTGGATATCTTCCTTAATCTCAAGCTGAATCTCCATATTCTTATAAGATTCTGTATAGAAAGAGCTTACTCTCAAGCTTATCAATACAACTCCAACCAACGCAGCAACACTCATTGCGATTATGGCAGTGATAATAGTCTTATATGATTTTTTTAGCTTTTCGCCTACTTTTAGATTTTTTAATTTCTCGTCTAACTTCATTCAAAATCTCCTCTGCAGTTTTATATTTCTCACGTTATATCTATGAAAAAGATTATAACATATAAACCAACTTTTATCAACTAGAAATCAATGCTTTGTCTGCCATATATCTTCATATATTTTTTCAGTTTCTGTGCAAGTATATGGTCGAATGAATCTGGTATAGCACGCCATGTCCAATTTGTACCAAATGTTGATGGTACATTCATTCTACTTTCGCTTCCCAAGCCCAGCAAATCCTGCGCTTGCACAATAGCCGTGTCCGCAACTGTAGCCCACAACCATTTCATCATGCACCAATGACCATCTGACATATCTTCAATCTTCAGATACTCTTTAGCATATTCAACATCTTCTGCTGATGCTGATGTAAACCATCCTTGTACAGTATCATTGTCATGAGTTCCCACGTATGCAACACAATTCTTCTTAAAATTGTGAGGTAAATATTCAACACTATTGGCATCTCTACTATCGAAGCCTAATTCGAACACCTTCATACCAGGGAAACCACTCTCGTCTAAAAGTTTCTTTACTGAATCCGTTAAAAAGCCTAAGTCTTCAGCTATAATATGCTGTCTTCCTATATTTTTTTCCACTGCTTCAAATAATTTAATTCCAGGTCCTATTTCCCAATGACCACCTGATGCATCCTTATCGCCATAAGGTATGGCAAAATATGAATCAAATCCTCTAAAATGGTCTAAACGCAATACATTATATATTTGGCAAGAATAACCAATTCGCTTTACCCACCACGAATAATTATCCTTTTCCATAACTTCCCAGTTAAATAACGGGTTACCCCATAACTGTCCTGTAGCCGAAAATCCATCTGGTGGACATCCTGCAACATTTATAGGTTGTAAATCTTCATTTAACTGGAACATCTCTGGGTGTGCCCATACATCTGCACTGTCCAATGCTACATATATAGGTAAATCGCCTATGATAGATATTCCCCTATCATTGGCGTATTTACGCAATTCCTTCCATTGTACAAAGAAGAAATATTGAATTACCTTCCAAAATTCTATCTCTTCCTTGTAATTTTCTTTTACCTTCTCCATAGTATCTGGCTCACGTCTTTTTTCATTCTCGTCCCACGAAAGCCACGATACACCACCATTTGCACCCTTGAGTGCCATAAACATCGCATAGTCTGGAAGCCAGTCTGCCTGTTCATTACAGAAATCCTCATATTCTTTACTGTTTTGCTGTATAAAACGTGAGTATGCTTTTCTTAAAACAGGATATCTACACTCATAAAGTTTACCATAATCAACTTTATCTAACGCTTCTCCCCATACAATATTCTTATATTCATCCTCTAGCAACAATCCATCTTCTGCCAATTTATCCAAATCAATAAAATATGGATTTCCTGCAAATGTAGAAAATGACTGATATGGTGAATCACCATAGCTAGTAGGACATATCGGTAATATCTGCCAATATGTCTGACCAGCTTCTTTTAAGAAATCTATAAATTTTTTCGCATCCTGCCCCATAGTTCCTATACCATAAGGTGATGGTATAGAAGAGAGAGGCATTAAAATTCCACTAGTTCTGATAATAATCTCTCCCATCATTATTACTTTCTAGCACAAAAAAGAATCTTGCTCGCAAGATTCTCCGCCGTAGTGCGATTATTAGCGGAGCGTTTTTCGTCGTATAGGAAAGTTCGTAGAACTTTCCTATACGACAAAAACATTACAAACTGACTATAATTTAGCCCTTAACAGCTCCTGCAGCAACACCCTTTATAATATGCTTCTGACCTAAAAGATATAATATAACGATAGGTATGATTGTAAGCATGATACATGCCATCATAGGTCCCATCTCTACACGACCATAACTACCCTTGAAGTACTGAATAAGCATAGGTATTGTTTTATACTTCTTAATATCCAAAACAAGCTGTGGAAGTAAGTAGTCATTCCATACCCACATAGCCTCTAATATAGCAACAGAAACTAATGTTGGCTTTAACATTGGAAGAACTATACCAAAGAATGTCTGCATTGGATTACATCCATCTATCATAGCCGCTTCCTCGATTTCAAGTGGAATAGACTTCATAAATCCAGTAAACATAAATACCGCAAGTCCTGCACCAAATCCAAGGTAGATAATCCATATATTATATGGTGTATCTAAGTCCATCTGATCTGCAGTCTTAGATAATGTGTACATAACCATCTGGAATGGTACTACCATAGAGAATACGAATAAGTAATACAATACAGAAGTAATCCAATGCTTAACTCTTGTTATATACCAAGCACACATTGAACAGCAAATACATATAGCCAATACCGATGTAACTGTAATAATCAAGCTATACATAAAACTCTCGAAGAATCCCTGTGATTCTAAGGCACTTACGTAGTTAGCTAATCCTGCAAAAGTTTCCTTTGTAGGTAAATCAAACGCTGTATTTGTAGAAATTGCCAATTCATCCTTTAATGAATTAATCAAAATCATAAATATAGGATAAAGGAATGCCAACGCTAAAATAGCCATAACAAGTATTAATAAGACATTAACAACTTTGCTCTTCTTTTTCATTACTGCTGCACCTCCTTGTCTCTTGTAGCCTTAAGCTGTATAAACGAAATAGCTACTACTAAAATGCAGAAAATAACAGCCTTCGCCTGTCCTAAGCCCTTCCATGAAGCACCTGGTCTACCATAGAATGTCTTATAGATATTCAATGCTAACATAGCTGTCTCACTGTATGGTTCACCACCTGTTAATGCCAAGTTCTGATCGAACAGCTTAAATGAGTTTGTAAGTGTAAGGAATACACAGATAGTAATAGATGGCATTACCATAGGTAACTTAATTCTCCAAAGTGTCTGCCATGAATTAGCTCCGTCAATCTGTGCAGCCTCCATAAGCGAATCTGGGATAGCCTGTAAACCTGCGATGTAAATAATCATCATATATCCTACCTGCTGCCAGCACATAAGGATTATAAGTCCCCAATAACCAGCAGTTGAATTCAAATCAAGCAGTGGCTGTCCTACTAAAGAAAGCACACAGTTTATCAAAATCTGCCAAATATAACCAAGAACAACACCACCGATAAGGTTAGGCATAAAGAATATTGTTCTGAATATATTTGTTCCTTTAAGTCCTCTTGTCAATACTAACGCAAACGCAAAACCAATCACATTAATTAAAGCAATAGATACAACTGCAAATGCAGATGTAAATCCTAATGAGTCCACAAGTGGCTCTGGGTCATCTGTAAATACCCTAATATAATTTTCAAGTCCTACCCATTCTGAATTAGATATAGTTGTAAACTTGCAGAATGAAAGATAGAGACCCTGTACAAATGGAACAATGAAGCCAATAATAAATGCAGCCAATGTTGGTACTACAAACAGTGGCCAGTATCGTCTAACTGTCTTTTCCATTGTATCATCCTCCTGTCTACTTTTTTAGCAAAAGTTAGATAAAAGGGCCAGGCAGGTCGCCTGCCTGGCCCAATAAACTAAATTCTTTTTTTAAACAATCTCAAATTACTTCTGTAATGCGTACTCAGACTTCCATCCATCAACGAATGCCTTAACTACAGCATCCCAGTTAGCGTCTGTCTGATCAGCAGCGTAAGCTGTTAATGCAGAACCTAAAACGTTCTTCCAGTTCTCTGATGGCATTGTTGTGAAGTTCCAAGAAACTGGTGTCTTACCAGCGTTTGTATACTCTGTATCCTGCTTTACGAAAAGGTTAGCTGATGTAGCAGCCTTCTTGAATGGGATAACTAAACCAAGATCCTTAGCCATAGACTCTGTTCCCTTTGAAGATGTTACACACCACTCAAGGAAATCGATTGTAGCTTCGATATCAGCCTTGCTAGCGTTCTTGTTTACACACCAGTAGTTCTCTGTACCTGTACAAAGACCCTGCTTAGCCTCGTCACCAGCGCCTACATAGATAGGAATCATAGCAAGCTCATCATCTGAGAACTTAGCTGCAAGTGCTGTGTACTCCCAAGAACCATTCTGGAAGAATACTGCCTGCTTATTAAGGAACTCGTTTCTAGAATCATCACCTGTCTTAGCTGATAAATCCTTACCTTCGCATGTGCTGTTGTTTACATAAAGGCTGAAGATGTCACGGTAGTTGTCAAGGAATGTTCCCTTGATTTCCTTTGTTGTGTTGATGCCATCCTTCTGATACTCGAAGTAGATTGGAAGGTTAGCAAGGTGTGTCTTAAATCTCCAGTCAGATGACTCATGCATACCTGCTGAAGAGAAAGCGCCGAAGCCAAGAGTATCCTTACGAGCTGTAATGTCCTCTGCAACCTTCTTTAAGTCAGCGAATGACTTAATGTCATCAAGTGTGTAACCAGCATCCTTAAGTAATGTCTTATTTACGATGATACCGTAAGACTCGATACAGTAACCGATACCAGCTACTTCGCTACCATTCTTTAATGCGAATGACTCACTTGTTAACTCCTTGTATAAGTCTGTACCAGAAAGGTCATAGCAATAATCCTTCCAAGAAGCAAGACCTACAGGACCGTTAACCTGGAATAATGTTGGAGCATCTTCCTTATCGATCTCTGCTGTTAATGTTGACTCATATGTACCTGAAGCTGCTGTTACGATCTGAACCTCAACTCCTGTCTCCTCTGTGTAAGCCTTTGCTAATGCCTTCCAAGCAGCATCCTGCTCTGGCTTAAAGCTAAGGTAGTATACTGAGCCCTTCTCATCCTTCTTACCACCATCGTCAGAACCACATCCAACTAATGATGTAAGAGCAAGTGCACCAACAAGTGCAAGTGAAAGTAATTTCTTCTTCATTTCTAAATGAACCTCCTATAAAATGTTTTTTTGCAACGCCTTTACTTTCTAAAAACGTTTTGATTATGTTTTAAAAAAGAATTTCTTCAGCTAGTCATATAATACTACATAGCAATAAAAAAAGCAAGACTTTTTATACATTTTGTACAAAACATATTAAAGTGCATCTTGCTTTTAGTGCATTTATTCTACAATAATTTACATAATATGAAAAATCTTGTGTGAAAATTGACTATTTATAGTATTTTTCCATCTCATTATCAATAGCATCCCATACATTTTTAGGGACACATCCTTCTATATGTTCAACAACCTTCTTATATAATGTACTTGGAATAATATATCCACCAGAGCCTTCTCTCTTCTTCCCATCATAATAATATATGTAGTAAGTAATTTTTTCTGTAGACTTTTCATTTACAAAATCACTAAATTTGTATTTTTCACTGTCTTCAACAACCTCTTTCAGTTTCTCTTCATTTATATAGAACGCAAAGAACTGATTAAATGCTTTTCCAGTAGTCTTAGACGGAAACAATGTGACCATACCCACACCATTATGGTATATCTTTATATTGTAGGCATAATCCTCGCTCTCAGTATTTGGAGTATAAAAATATTCACTATATTTCTCATTATCCGGCATTTCAATGTACTCATTACTATACCCCTTTTCATTAAGTGTAATCTTGCCATTTTGTACAGTCTCCTTCGATGGATAAGAAGGCTTTTCTCTTTTTGAACTAGTAAAATCTGCGCTCCATAATAATAGTGCACATATCAATACGCCAAATCCTATGATAAGATATGGACCTTTACTATTCTCAGTAACGATGTTCTTTGGTAATTCTACTCTACCTCTGCTTTCATCATAGAACACCTGAATTATATCTCCTATACTATATGATTGATTGTCCTTCATAGTTACATATGTTACACCAAATGCAGTCGGCACCTCTAACGTAACCTCATAGTACGTTACATTTTCGTCACCTATCTGCATATATCGCTCCACACAGTTTTGAACAGTAGCAGACACTTTCCCTAACTTATACATTCTTTTACTATGTATCAGGGCAAATATTCCTAACCCTATAATACCTAAGCCTAATGCAAAAAATAATATCATTACACTTCTCCTATCATTACATAATATTACAAAATCATAATAATCTTACTACAACCAAAAGGCTTTTACAATATATTACACAAACACAATACAAAGCTCCTAGGAAATCATATTCCTAGGAGCTTCATTATTTTACTTTATCATGAGATCGCTTCTAAATACGATTACATAACCATATAATCCTACTCATTTACCTCTCTCTTCTTTAATACTACTACTGCTGCTGCAAATAATGCTACAAGAACTACCATCGCAATAGGAGCCATATCTGCTGTCTTGTCAGGTGTTACAACTGGTGGTGTAACAACTGGTTCATCCTCTGAAGCTGGTGTAGCATCTGCAAATACGTATGTACTAAAGTGATCAGTTGCGAATGTAATCTTGCCATTTACAACATCTACTGTAGCCACTGCTACAAGCTTACCTGTTACCTCATCATATCTTGATACTGCAACCTTTGTAGCTGCCTTTATTGCTTCTGGAAGTGATATTGTAATAGAAACCTTCTTACCCTCTTCTGGCTGAACTGCATCACCATTTGCGTCAACAAGCTTGATATCCATCATCTGATAAGCCTTATCCTTGAATGTATCTGATACAAGAGTCTCAACTCTATCAAAAGTCTCCCAAACTATAGGAGCGATAACAAGTTCTGTACCATCTGCATTATTTTCAACAGTTGCACCAAGTTTCTCTATATCTTCCTCTGTGATAACTGTGTTATCTTCTGCTGGAAGTGATGTAAATGTAACATTGAAGCTACCGAGTCTACCCTCTACTTCACCAAATGTAACCTTTACAAGAACATCTGAATTTCTATCTCCACCGATTTCAACTAATGCCTGACCTTCTTCGTCAACCTCTGTCTTCTTACCTTCGTACTCTACATACAACTTCTCAGTAGTAATAAACTCTGGCTCACCATCACCATCATTATCAAATTCATAACCACCAAGACCATTTGTAAGAGTCAATAACTTCTGAGCAAAATCACCAGCAAATACTACATTCACCCCTGCTGGGAACTTGAACTGGAATGTATAGTCTGGAACTATGATAGGATCATCTGCTGTACCCTGTACAAGCTCTGCTGCCCACTCAATATCTGCTGCTGGACGGTTTGGATACTGTCCTGTTGTCATATCAAACTCTGAATTTGTTGATACTTCGATGATAACTTCTTCGCCTTCCTCTAAGTATACATAAGCTTCAACTCTATCTTTATTCTTATTATACTTACCATCTGAAACAAGGCTTGCAGACCATGCTGATGACTCCATATAGATATCTGCCTCAATATCATCTACACTCTGTCCATTCTTCTTTACATCATTTATCCAGAAGTAGAAGAAACCTGACTTATCTGCTGTGTACTTATAATAGAAGATATTTCCTTCAACATATGTAGCTTCATTTACACTTGTTTCAATCTTTGTTGTTGTCTCAAGCTCTACTGCTGATGAAGCAGTTTCACCTGGTGCTGGTGGTGTAAATGTTGTTATGTCAACATCAACATAAGCATTTGCTCTAGGATTCTGATTATATAATGCAAATCCCTGCATCTTGCCTAAATCTATAGTATGCACAATCACACCATTAGCCTCACCGTCAAGGTCACCTTCACCGCCATCTGATATAGTAGTCATTCCAAGTCTTGGATTACCATACTGAATCTGTATAGGTGTTCCACCAAATCCAGCTCCTTCATGGCGAATCTGTAATACCTTGCCATGTATTTCATCAAACTGGTCGAAATCAAGATTGAAGTATAATGTTCCACCTGGCAATACTGTATATGGCTGTGCTGCATCTTTATCTGTAAATGTATATGGATACTCAATAGAACCGTCTGGTCCTGGCTCTACAGCTTCAACTGCTGTTGCGATAATAACAATATTTCCTTTTACAACCTCTGCTGGTATTTCTACTACACCAGTGTCACTGTTATATGAATATTCTACCGCTACCCCACCGACTGTTACTGTAATATCTGCTGGAAGTTCAAATCCTTCCTTTGCTGAAAGTGTTACTGTGTACTGAACACCTTCTGTAGCTGTTGTGTTTCCTGTTGATACGATGTTTGTATCTGTTGGAAGTGTTACTGTATATGTATCTGGATCATCCTTCACTGCTGTTGCACTGATTACGATATTACCATTTACAGATGCACCTGGTATTGTAACAACACCTGTTGACTTGTTATATGTAAAGTTTGTACATGTCACTCCACCAACTGTTACTGTAATGCTATCTGGCAATACATATCCATCCTTTGCAGAAAGTGTAACTGTAAACTCTACACCTTCTGTTGGTGTTGCATTAACTGCAGCTTCAATATTTGTATCTGTTGGAAGTGTCAATGTATATGTTTCTGATGCTTCCTGTACTGCTGTTGCACTGATTACGATATTACCTGTAACTTCGTCTGCAGGAATTGTTACAACTCCTGTTGTCTTGTCATATGAGTAATTTGTAATCTCTGTTCCATTAACCTTTACTGTGATAGCATTTGGTAATACATAACCATCTGCTGCCTTGAGTGTTACTGTATATGCAACATCTTCTGTTGCTGTTGTATTTCCTGTTGCTGTAATGTTACCTGTTGGTAATGTTACATTATAAACATCCGGTATCTTCACCGCTGTTGCGCTAATTACAATAGCTCCGCTAACTGTTATAGCAGGTATTGTAATCACACCCGTTGTCTTGTTATATTCATAATCTGTAATAGTTATTCCATTAACCTTAACAGTGATTGTATCTGGCAATACATAACCATCTGCTGCCTTGAGTGTTGCTGTATAATCAACGCCCTCTGTTGCTGTTGTTTCGCCTGTTGCTGTGATATTACCTGTTGGTAATGTTACATTATATGTATCTGGCAACTCAACTGCTGTTGCGCTAATTACAATATTCCCTGTTATCGCTGCGCCTGGAATTGTTACAACGCCTGTTGTCTTATTATATGTATAACCTGTATAAGCTGTTCCACCGATTGTAACAGTTATAGTTTCTGGTAAACCATATCCGTTCTCTGGTGAAAGTGTTGCTGTATAATTTGTACCTGTTGTAGCTGTGTTTGCACCTGAAGCTGTAATATTACCTGTTGGTAATGTTACTGAATAGCTCTTTGGTGTAACTGTTACTGATGAAGATAACTTAACCTTTGAAGGATCAGACATATCTACACCTGTTAAATCAACTGTAAATTTAACTGTGCTACCATCATAAGGTACAACTAAAGAATAATTGGTACCATTATTATTTATGCCATCTTTTCCCCAGTTAGTTCCCCAGCTACTATTAGCTGCAAACTTATATTCGTATGTTCCAGCCGCCACATCTGTCAATATGTATTCCCAAATATCTGTGTCATCTTTCTTTGTCATAGTTTTAAAAACTGTCCAATTATCACCAAACAAGTCTTCATCACCTATGACGCACATACTCTTAAGTTCCCATGCGCCTATACCTTCTCCAGATACTGCAACATTATTGTTAGAAGAATCAAAGGTAATAGTTACATCATAGCCGCCTCTTGCTACTGTAAATTTAATGTTTGCGCCTTTATCTAATCCATACCAAACTCTGCCATATGGACTAGTACATTTAACTACCTTAAAATCGTAATCTTCTGCGGCTACATCGGCATAAGTCTTTGTGTATATACCTGCACTTTCAGACATAAAGTTAGCCTCGTTACCATCCAAATCTGCCGACCATGATTTACCTGTAAGAGTCTCCGCACCTGCTATTAGATATGTTGGATAGTTATATGGAGATGTTGCCTCTGCTGTAATAGTTACATCACCAGTATTAACACCACTCCTAATTACTATCTTTCCAGTAGTTCTATCATAGGTATAGCCAGTACCTTGTGTCAAATTACCAGTACCAGCCACTTCTACTGTAATGCTATCTGGTAACTCATAACCTGGGAATGGCACTAATGTTGTAATATATTCATTACCAGCATATTTATAATCCACACCAGAATATGACATGTTTTTAACGTTATATGTTACTGACATCTGTTCTGCTGATATAGGGTCAGCTTCTTCAACTGGCACAACCAACACTACGAATTTCGCACCGCTTCCATCACTTGTATTGTACGCTGTAAGGTCTAATTTAAGTGTTACATTGGATGTTTCTGTAACAGTAAGTTTACAGTTATTTCCGCCTTTGTAAGCATCGTATGCAGTTCCGCTAACTATAGTCATATCAGGATTACCGAAACTTAAACCCCATGAATGGTTAGCTGCAAATTTAAATTGATAGTTACCTGCTTCCACAGCCTCATATGTAATCTCATACATATCAGTTGATACTTCTACCATATCATTTGATTCGTCCGATGGATCCCAGCTAGATCCATTTAAAAACTCACCAAGATTACTACCCTCATCCGCTGCACCAACCGCCGTTATACTGGTAATTCCAGTTGTTGCTGCTTCAGCCCTATGCCAGCCGATAGCAGTCAATAATCCTGCTACCAACGTGACAGATAGCAAGATACTTAAGATTTTTTTCATACTAACTTTTTTCATAAAAATCTCCCATATAATTATTGCTTGTTTAATAGTTAATCTGTTGCAAAAACTTTTTATCATACAGACTGCAACGAATAAGTCATTGCCACTTTAAATCATATTTAATTGTAAATCTTCCCTCTTTTACCGCTCAATTTGTTTTTTCTATTCTCTCACATTAACAGACTTTTATCAAGAGCTTATTAAGATTTTATTACATTTAGTAACATTTTGTTCATACATTTTTGTCTAGGAAAGTTTGGCAATCTTTCCCAGACGAAAAAAGCACCTACCATACCCTACGCTTATCTCGCATCAGGTATAACAGGTGCTATAATCATTATATTTTGTTTCCTATCTACTAGTACAGCTGGTCATATGTATATTGCGTATCTATAAACACACGGACAACTCCTGGGTTCTCCATATTCACCTTCACTCGCACAGCCTTCATACTTCCAAAGTTATAATCAAAATCCTCTGGTATAGCCACTACATTGCCGTTAGCGTCATAATATGTTACAGATATGTCACCGTATATAGTATATTCATCTTGTATTCTAGCACTTACATTTAAACCCTTGCACTTACGTCCAAATATTTTTGCAGCATAGTCTATAGCATGTGTAAAATCCACAACTAACGGCCCACTCACTGTCAAAAATCCACCATGAAACTGGTAATAACTCGCAAAACGATGACCTGTAAATGTCTGATTGTATACACCAGTATGGTTAGACAAATCCAAATGAATCGACAAAGAGTTCTTTTCCAAACCGCTAAAATATGTATAGAACTCTTTTGCTACATTCTGCGATGTCTTACTCTTGATGATATTAAACATATCTTGACCAGTCAATTTGTCAGTTATACCACCACCATTTGCTCTTCCAACACGCTTGATGAATTCATCTGTTATAGCTGTCTGTAACTCATATATCTTTTTCTCTCCATACTTTTCTACCAGATACTTCACAAAGAAATAGCTTGTTGGATGGGAGTCAGGTGAACTCACCAGATACCCCTCCATATTGTTTGCTGTCAATGTTATGTCACGAAATGCAACATCCATATTAATCCAGCTATTGTATTCCTCATCATATGTATTTCTGCTAAATGGTAAATCTGTATATATCTGTATACCAAAATACTCAGCAAAGCCTTCTGTCAGTGCTTCGCCACAATACACAGTATTTCTATGCTGAACTGTATGCAACAGTTCATGAACAAGTACATGTGCTCCGCACTCTTGTATAGTTATATCGTATGGCGCTATAGTTACTCCACTATTACTACCATATGCATTACCATATCCACTGACATTTATCAATATTCTATCTGTTTTAAAATAATCCTGTATCTTGTCACTAGTATTAGTGAAAGAATATCCTGTCACATTTTCTATCTTAGTTAATATAGTTTCAATATTCTGTAATAGATTATCTTCTATAACAACACCTGCATCCAACACTATAAATGTTCTATCAGTAGCTAACAACACTCTCTCTTTTGTTACTGTATACTTAGCATCTGTTTTCACATTCATATATGTGCCATCATCAGCTGAAACTATTACCTTACATTCACTTGTCTTTCCATTGTATGTAGCTGTAACAGTTGTAGTTCCCGGCTTCACACCTGTAACCACTCCGTCTGCTGAAACCTTAGCTATACTTGAGTTTGCACTAGTATACTTGGCGCCACGCTCAGTAGCAATCAACTGGAATGTTTCCTGCGGATACAAATTGATAAGATTGCTATTTAAGGTTACATCATATGAAGCGCCATCTCTTTGTACAGTCACAGTAATATGTACTGTGGTATTGCCACATGTTCCAGATATCTTTGTTGTTCCAGCATATATACCTACAAGCTCATTATTAATAACCTGAGCTACAGATGGGTCCTCTGATGTCCAACGGATTGTTCCTGGATTTCCTGCAATATACATTCCAATATCAGTAGCTGACCACTCCTGTATAGTAAAATTGGACATGCCCATAGAAAAGCCCTTACCTTTTACAGGGTCAATAGTCTGTTTCTTATTTGTTACATATATATAGTCACCAGATGTAGTTTTCACTAGCTCGTTAGCCCAGCCAGCATTGGTCCACTTTAATTTTTCATTTACATTAGATGGATGATTAGAATCATTTGTTGGCTTATTTGGCTTTGCAGTAGTCTGCTCTGGTTTCTTTGTTGTTTGTTCCGGTTTCTTTGTTGTTTGTTCCGGCTTCTTTGTTGTTTGCTCTGGCTTCTTTGTTGTAGTCTGCCCTTCTGTTTCATCAGGTTTTACCGTTGTATCCTGTTCAGGGGTTCCACTTGTAGTTTCGGTTTCCCCCGTACTCTCAGGATCCTTTGTAGCACCTGTTGGTTCCTGTGACTCTTCATCATTTTTGTCCACTGATGAGTCATTTTCTACTACACTAGTATTTCCTTGTGTTTTCTCTGTGTCCTTCTGCTTCGTAGCTCCACCGCATGCACAGAGCGATACTACCATAGATAACAATAGACCGATGGCGAGTATTCTCTTTCTCATTTGTTTTATCATATTGTCACGCTCCTTACGTTAATTATATTGATTATATCATATTAACTACTCTTTAAGCAATTCATAATACAGAATTTGCAACAGTTGTTTCATATTTTACAGTAAAATCCTTATTCTATCTCTATAGTTGCAATATGCGGTCTATGATCAGACGAAATTATTTCAGGAATATCCGCACCGTTCACAACCAAATCTTTACTGACAAATATGTAGTCTATTTTAACTGTAGGAACGTCTGATGGGAAGCTTAATTTAGGTGAAGAAAACTTGTATGCAGTATCATAAAGTTTCTGTGTAATCGGTTCTAAAATCGGATTATTAGGTTGCACATTAAAGTCACCCATAAGCACACAATATTCTGTTGATATATTAGGAACAATTGCTGACACAGCATTTTCCTGTTCATCGGGATTGAGACCAAAGTGACACACCAGCACATTAAGTTCACTACCCACATCAACAGTTGCCTTCAATAAGCAACGTGTTTCGTAATATCCATTGTATTGCTTGATTTGTGGATCAGGAATCAATATAGTTTGTGCAGCGGTTATAGGATAACGGGAAATCAACGCATTTCCATACGGATTTTTACCGCTAAAACGAATAGCTTCCGCAAAATAATAATAAAAACCTAGTTTCTCCGCTATTATTTTCGCTTGTTCTTTGTAATCTTTAGATTTACCTTTATTTCGAACTTCCTGAAGTCCAATTATATCCGCTCCACACTTTTTAATAGTATCTGCCATTAAATCATAATCAATTTTCCGTGTTTTAAAGTTTAAACAATGTTGAATATTATAACTCATAATTTTAATTTGCATTTTACCTTCCTCCGCAAAATCGATTGTTATTACACGCTGATGTTATTATCAGTATATGTTGTCGCCGCAACAATGTCAATTAACTCTATATATTAAACATCCAATATTCCAAAAGAACTGTAACAAGCCTTTTACTATGCGTTTTCATATATGATGACTTAAGCACAGAAAAAACCGTAACCAAATTATAGTGACGGCAAGAACATATTCAAAAATTATAACGTCCACATATAACCATACTTCCGTGAACCCACAAAAACGTGTTAAGTTTTCTACAGATTTACTAACTTCCTATAAATAATATTTTTATATCTTTTTTTCACAATAAACAATCATAAATAAATAATAACCAAAAACCAAGAACTTAAAAACATTATACCATCACACTAACACTGAATCTTTTATATATACCGTGTTAATATATGTAAATCTGTACGGGAAGATATAGTCTGGCAAACAGACTATATCTCCACATCAAACTCAAAGGTCTGATTGTATCTATCTAGCTGTAATTGCATTTGGGCAATCTCAGCGTCGATACGCTCATATTCAGTTTTTACCAATTCAATGTCATAGTTGGTGTATCTGTACTCTGCTACGCCCTTCTTGAGAGATGTCATTGACGTTGCCAATCTTGTCTTTGGCTGACGTTTTCTCATATCGTCCAGAATATATTTGCGCTTGTTCAACTGCGCCATTCTCACAAGTACTGTATCTATGCTCATCTCCCTACCATTTACAACTATTACATTTGTCGCATTAGCAAGGTTAATTGCATGCTTGATGATACATATCTTCTCATCGATTTCTGCCATTTTGCCAGCCACGTCGCTATAATCATAATCTGGAATCAGTGGTTCCTCATCTGCAGCCGCTGTGTACAAGTAGGATTCACACTCCACATTTCTCCAGTATGCTTTATCTTCCTCCAACCTCTTGAGTAATTTATTGGCGTATGCTGATGTCATCTTTGTCATAGTTATTACCTCCGTCTTTTGTCAAATCATTTCAAATCACTTCACAAGATAACTATAACACTAGGTAATTCTATTGAAAATAAACCTGTAGTTTAATCTGTATATATCCTTAGCGGAGCGTTTTTTATCATATAGGGAAGTTTAAAGAACTTTCCTATATGATAAAAAAACTCGTCGTTGCCGACGAGTATCTTCTCTATAGTAACTCCGAAGAGTCTGCTAAGCGCATATAAGTTATCAACTGTAGGAAGGCTCTTACCCCACTCCCACTTGTACACCGCTTGTGGTCCTGCAAAGCCCATATAGCCCGCTATCTCCTCAACCGTGTAGCCACTGTCCATGCGCAATGTGTGTATTCTGTTACCGATTTCTTGCAGATTCAAGATTGGAAATTCAAGATTAATCATACGCACCTCCAAAAAAAAGCACTTACAACTTGTTACAGGAATGTAAGCATAGTACAATAATTGAGATTTGTCAACTACACTTTCCATTTCTCACAATCAGAGTCTTTTATAAGATGTTGCAACTATCTACCCCCATCCCTTATTATACTTAGAGTACAATTCCCCGTTTCTTTCTTCTGCCCAGGAATATTTCTGCATATAATGACCAGTGTATTTCTCAATATACTCTTCATTACCATTCAACAATTCATATAAATCACATTCAACTTTATTCACATCAATGCATTTATACCTTCCTTTTGAAATAATAATATCGCCTATATCAAAACCTTCCAACATAGTCATCATTCTCTTAAATGTCATTCGAAATAGCGACTGAGTATTATTATCATTTGTTCTTTCAGGCCATAGATATTCTATAGCTTCCGATGAAGTGATTCCCGTTTCATACTTATCAACCAATAACGCAAATAGCTCCTCAGCTTTAGTCCTGCCCATATGAATCATATTTCCATCCACCCATAATCCCAAGTCAGGCATAGTGCATATTTTAACCTTTTTCGAAGCTATTGGCTTTATTCTCTTCACTTTAGCTATAACCTGTTTCAGTTCGCTTAGAGAATATGGCTTTAGGATATAATCTACCGCATCCACCCCAAATGCTTCAAACGCATACTTGGTGTAGGCTGTCACAAATACAATATGAATATTTACATTATACTTCTTTATCTCCTTCGCCAACTGTATGCCGTTTGTCACAGACAATTCCATATCCAAAAAAGCTATATCTACTTCATTATCTTTTATATAATCCATTGCTATATAAGTATCCGAGAATAATTTTAAGCTTTTTATCTCTTCTATGTTCTTTACGGCACTCTCGAAATTAACCAAAGCTGGCTTTTCATCATCCACGTATATTACTTTCATTTTATTTCTCCTTGAATGGTATAGTTATGGTAACAACTGTTCCCTTTCCTATTTCGCTCTCAATATCTAATTTACCATTTACCATATGCTTCAATCTATATCTTACATTGCATATTCCCAAGCTATCTTCTCTATATTCCTTAGTATCATCAAATCCGATGCCATCATCTATAACTTTTATAACCACATTTCCTTTTTCCTTAAATGTCTTGATACATATAGTTCCGCCCTCAGCCTTTGGCAATATACCGTGCTTCAATGAATTTTCCACCAACGGCTGCAAGATCATCTGTGGCATAATAAAGTTAGTAAAATCTATCTCCTGCTTATATGTTATCTTTTCACCAAATCTTATCTTTTCTAGCTCAACATAATCTGTAAGATTGTTCATCACCTCATCGAAAGCCACCAGGTCACTATCCTCCAGTATAGACATATGATTTCTCAGATATCTAGAGAATAAAATGACAGTCTCATCAGCTTTTTCAGGTTCACTCTTACACATTCCACTTATAGCATTTAAAACATTAAATATAAAATGATTCTTTATCTGACCAAGAGACAACACTATCCTACTGTGCTCAAGTTCGCGTTCAAGCATTTTAGACTTGGCATAAACGCCGTGATTCTTTATTAAATATCCAGTTACAAACACTAATTGAATTGCAAATATTAGGCAATATACAATCTTAATACCATATCCAAAATCCCATATACCCAAATATCCATTTACTAATTCAATAAGCAATACAATGGCAAGAACGCTAAACATTCCATATACCGCTACTTTTCTATTTTTCTTTCTTATAATAGATAGAGTCGCAAACGCTAATAATACCAATACAATCACACTTGTAATCAACGCCCAGTACTTAAGCATATCCCACAATAATAATTCCTTCTCTGTAACCTTTAATAAAACAAGCAAATGTATTGCACCGTACGCTACGATAACTATATTCATTACTCTCTTAACAACTTCTGTGCATACACTCACAAGTCCCATCATAATCAGTAACGCTGTAAATAATAAGCTGATAATGTGTACATTGGTATTAAATACTATTAGATTAGGCCACATATTCACAACTTGAGTATCAAGCATGATAAATACTCCCATACTAATAGCAATACCACTAAATATCCATAATTCGCAACCAGTTGATACTTTAAGCAGCACACATGTAACTAGTATTATAATAAATACGACTCCAACAATCCCTATGAATATACCAATATTTCTTTCTATTTCATATTCATTACTTAATTTTTCCTCTAAAACCTCTCCTGGTGCAATATAAAACGAGTCTATAAATTCTTCATAAGCTGAAGCATTGGCATACTCGTGACAATTAGTAAGACGGATAGTAACTTCCTTATCTCTTCCAAGTATATCTGTCAGCCACACAGCCCAACTAGCTCCACACATCTCCAGTCCACGACCATCATATGTAGGATGATGTCTAAACACCATATTATCATCCTCGAATATCTCTATAATAATATGGGACGAAAACATATTAAGAAGTAATTCTACCTGTTCACTAAATTCTGCAACAAACTTTCCCTTTAGCACCACAGAATCATGGGTCCCAGACATCTTTTTCTCACCTATGTCGTACCAATTCTTCTCATCATAGCTATATTTACCTTCAAATCCTACATCTAATCCCACTGGTGCACTAGCCTGATTGCTATTGTTGCACATGGTATATACGGATATCGCCGTCAAAACAACAAATGTAATCACCAACACAATATTCCATTTTATTTTTTTCAACCATTTCATATAATTCACCTTCCCAAATCGTCATATCCTTATTATATCACAATATCTCTCTAAAGGTATTCATTTTTTAGATTACAACCATAGGAAAAACAGGATTAATCAGTGCGTTCGCATTGGTTAATCCTGTTTCCATTTTATCTATTCTTTGATAAATAATTTTTTATTATGTAACTCAAACCTTACATAAATTTGCCAACCATCTTCTTTTTACAAACAACTGCTGCAGTCGCCATACATGCAAGTAATGCATAAACATACACCGCTGAAGCATCTCCTGTTTTAGGAGGTATAACTGGGTTTGTGTTATCATTAACAACACTATCCTTATACACTATGGCATATGTTGAGAATCTATCTGTAGCAAATGTTACTAAAGAAGTTTTCTCATCATACTTAACAGGAATAAGAGTTATCTCACCTTCATGATTTCTCAAGATATAGTAAGTTCTAGTTATCTTATTGTCTGTATTCTTTAAAGCCTCAGGAAGAGTGAATGATATGTTAATATCTCCCTTTGTCTTTGTGATATTAGAAGTATAGTTACCGATCTTCTTAATAAGTTCGATATTAATAAATGTTCCCAACTTCATATCATCTATTTCTTCAAGGATTTCTTCTTTCTCGTCACTGTCAGCATTCACACCTTTATCGTTAAGCTCAAGAATAATACTCATATTCTCTCCACCATCAATAAGCTGCTGTTCTTGTTCTGTCACTGTAACATTGGTGATAATTTCTTCTACATCATCAACTTTTGCTCCAAAATCATTATCTTCTGAATTTTCTACCTTTATATTTCCTGATTCTCCATCTGTATTTCCTGGTCCGTCTGTATTTCCTGGATCATCCGGATTATCTATAATGTCTAACTTGAAAGTAACCTTTATAGTAACCTTCGATGCTGGCATAGTGAACTCACCATTACCATCTAATACATCAACTGCTATTACATTACCATTTGCATCAGTTACAAGTATAGCTTCAAGACTATATCCAGCATCTGGAGTTGTTACTACTGTAACTGTCTCTCCTTCAACTGCGTTTCCTTTTACTTCATATGAACCATTAGTTGTTGTGCTCTGCTCGATTGTGTAGCTATCTTCCACTGTTACTGGATCTGAGTAACATACAGTTCCATCGTCCCAAGTTATCTTGCATATATAAGATCCAGCTTTCGCACCTGTAAGAGTCTTAGTATTCTGTCCTTCAAGCTTTTCTCCTAAGTCTCTTCTTATAACCATTATCTTAACATTTGGATTATAATCATAGATATTTAAAGCCGCTGTTGTTGTGCTACTCACAACAAATCTAGCGCTATCACCAGATATACTTTGGTATATAGATGATCCAAAATACATACCGGTTGACCCGAGAGTTTTATCAAATAAAAGTACTATCTCATCTCCTGCTAATACTTTAAACTTTGGGTAATAGAAATCATAACTCTCATCGACATAATATGCTCCTGGTGACCAATATCCCGTATTCGCATCATAGACACTTTTAACCGTAGTAGATGAGGTTCCCTTGATAGACTCTCCCTCTACATCCTCTGTAGCAACTATCAACGACATAACCGTTCCTGGATACCACTCAAAATGAGCTTTATCAGAATTCACTACTTCAACAGAAGGATTTTCAGAAGTTGGATGCTTAATAACTCCTAATGGCATATAAGATACGCCATATCCATCTCCATATTCTTCTGCCTTAAGAGCATATCCTGGTTCATTTGCCAATATAATTCTATCTACAAAGTCCTCTGAGCATGTGAATATAGGGCCACTATCATCTGTATCGTAATTAGTTCCCAAGATATAATTCTCTCCATCAGGAATATTAGTAATATCTAGTCCAAAACTTTTGCCACTAATGATCGAATATAAATCGTACTTACAATTATCTATAACCACATTATCAAGATTAAATTTGGTATTTGAATAATTATGTGAACAACCTCTTATACCCGCTTGATTACTACCATTTGCGCCTGTAATAACACAATCCTTAAAGCTATATTCTGCATTATCTACATTTGGCTGCGCATTCACCACTTCATACGAGTATGGCGACGCATTCGTTATGGTTACATTATCAAAAACAGTCTTAGCTCCTGTAACACTTACTGTTCCACCAATCTGACTATCTTCTACTTTCACAATATTCGCCGCACTAAGTGCATTAGCATACGAATCATCTGTGACAATCGATGATCCCTTAATCTCTAATTCTCCAGAACAATATATTGTTGAAGAGTAATTAAAGAGATATGAATTAGTTATAGTAACCTTGTTAAGATTCTCAGGATCTGTATTTTTAGTAACATAAACAATAGTCGCTGTATTAATACCATTCGAACCAATTGGTTCTGATACAAGGCTACAATTAGTTATAGTAACATCTCCACCCTTAGATGATATCAATTCACCACTACGGTTAGTTACAGCTTCTACTCTAACTCCTGACATTGTAAAAGCACTACCATTATCAAAATCAAACAAATAAGCCGAACCCGTTGTATCCTCTGTCTTAGAGATTTTTCCTGTTGTTTTACAGTTATAAACACCTATGTTAGCTACCTCTCCACGTCCTTTATTAATAAAGTAAGAACCGTCACTAGATATAGAATAATTATGTCCATTCAAGCATAACTGAAAATCTGTTACTGCTGTATCCACATCTAGACGTGCAAAACCATCCATATCCTGCGTGAAATATACCTTTACATTCTGTCTAACTATAGCTGAACTATAAATAATCTCAATCTTACCTGCTTCAACAGCTTCCTCCCACGACATCCAACCATCACTGTGATCGTGTTCATGTGGTACTACCGCATTACTTTCATTTACTGGTTCTGTCGTCGCATCTACATTCCATGTTGCAAATAATAATACAATGCTCACCAACAGGGACATTCCCCAGATTCTTCCTTTAAGTCTTTTCTTTGCTGTCATAAATTTATCTCCTTTCTTATTTAGTTTTTCTAAATACACAGAGAGGCTGTGAAATAGTCACAACCTCTCTAAATAGATACACCTTATGTAACTATTTTTTTACATCTCTGTAATCTTCTTACGCTTTATTACAACTACACCTGACATTGCAACTACTGCCATATACAATAATACCATTGACGCATCTCCTGTCTTTGGTGGCTCAGGTGTTTGACCACCATCACCTGGCTTGTTGCCTTCATCTGGATTGTTATTATTGTTGTTATTATCTGCATCGTTTGACTCGTTGTATACGATTGCGTATGTTGAGAACTTATCTGTCTCAAATGTTAACTTATTTGTTGAAGCATCATATGTTGTAGCTAATTCTGTTACCTCTGTTCCGTGAACACGTACTACCTTTGCTATAGCTGCAAATGCTTTAATGCTATCTGGAACCTCGATAGAAACCTTAATCTTTCCACCTGGAACTTCCGAAATAGCTGTTGGGTCATTATTTCCAACCTTCTTGAAAAGCTTTAAATCAAGGTATACTGCCTTATCATCTTCGTCAAGAGCTTCTTCAAGAACCGCTTTGTCCTCACCTAACTCTTCTTCATCCTTACCAGCTACTGTCATAAAGATATCGATATTAACGCCACTTTCTACTAACTTATGCTCTGCTTCTGTTAATACAGTTTCTTTTAATGTATCAATTGCATCTTCAAGACCTACTGTTGGTGCACCTTCCTCAATCTGTACGTCTTTATCTATTTCACCTGGTTCAATATTGCATACTTCTACTTCTTTTACAATATCGCCAACTGTTAATGTAATAGTTGTATCGTTATTTTCAGGATCTACACTCGCATCTGTAAGTTCAAAGAAAGGAATAAAAATCTCTTCACCATCTATTACAACACTAAGTTTAACGTTATCCTTTGTAACTGTTGTAGCAGCTGTTGGTGTCTGCCAATCCTCTACAAATGTGATAATTAAATCATCCTCCATAAATTCACCAACTTTGTAAGAATATGCGTAGAATGGTCCAACATGATCCACACCGCCATAAGCGCACGCATAATACCAACCAGCCTGTGAATCTTCGGAATTCTCATCCCCAGTTTCAGCACTTGGCATTATGAGTTCCTCAAGATACGCAATTGTTCCAAATAAACAGTCATCAAAACCTTCACCACTTTGAATAACAGCCACATAACCATCCTGCTGTTGATATACATCTTCAAAACACCAAGGCAACTCGTATATTTCGCTATACAAAAAGTCCTCTTTATCCTTTGGATATCTATTTATTTCTTTTTCATAGAATTCCGCCATGTATTCAATAAAAACATCTATTGTTGGATACACTTCTACGAACTCTGGTTCTTCTTCACCTGCTATTTCAAGGATTTGCTCCCATGAAGTAATTTCCAAGCCAAGATTTTCTGAAAAAAACTTATATACTCCTTCTTCTGTTTGAGGATACATACTTTCAATTCTATCAATCATGGACTGACGAAAATTTTCATATGAACCAAATTCTGCTTCAATAGCCTCTAATTCCATTCTCAATTCTGGCACATAATATGATATCTCTAGATATTCTGGCGATTTAAATGTACCATCTGCTACTGCTTTGTTTACATCAGTACCTGCGAACTGTAAAATTGCTGAACCTTCAGGTAACGCTGCTACTGCATCAGTTGAATCGAATTCAACTGGGCTTAAGAAATAGCGCCCCATTACTTCTAAATCATCCACATCTGTAATTTCTTTGAAATCATAAATTACAGTTCCCTTCTTTAATACTGTTGTTTCCTCTGCTTTTGCTGTAACGCCGTTAACAAATAAAGAGGATGCAAACATTCCTGCAGTCAATACAACTGCTGTTAATTTCTTTAGTCTTTTTCTCATATTCAATTCCTCCGTTTATAAATATGGTTATACTATAACATATACAGCGTAACTCAAGCGTAACTTTGACAGGAATTTCTACCGTTCAAACTACACATTTATGCCTAATAAATAACGGTACCATTTTCTGTAAAAAATCATTAATAAACGATATTCTCGGAGGTAGAACGATGGAAAATTTTATCAAAAGAATTTTTGTTCCAGATGAACAGAGAAAGAGAACAACTTTAAAATGAACTTTTAGGGCTATAATACATATGTTATAAATCATATCTACATAATCACAAAGGACTATGACATTTCTAGTGTCATAGTCCTCTTTTCTACATGCTAAGTACAATCTGAAAATTATAGCTTTTCTACAAAAACGGCACCATATACACCGGCAGATAATGAATACCATTTTCCCATTTATAATCCTTGGTGTGCACAACAAATTTGTCTCTAATACGACTACTATACTTTCCACAAAATACATCCAACGATTTATGTTCTCTGTAGTTTCCCGATTTCACTTCAATTGGACTAATTTTATCTCCGATGGAAATTAAGAAATCTATCTCATACAAATGATTAGACGTCTCACTTGGCATCGTATAATAAAACAAGTTGTTTCCCTTTGCTATTAACATCTGTGCCACAACGCTTTCGTATACATAACCTAGATTAGCTTCTAATTTGTCCGAAAGCAGTTTGTTATAGATTACATTTTCCGTATAATTTTTATCCTTAAATGCGAGCGTCACAAACAATCCTACATCAGATGTAAATAATTTGTATCTCCCTGCATCTTTTTCCAAGGACATTCCTACCCCTGGATTATTTGCATGATATGCGATATTTACCGTGTAAGAATTCAGTATGTCTGGTACTAACTGGCGAACCTGCTCTGCGCGCACTCCATCTCTGGCATTTGCTAATACATATCTGGATGCATTTCCGCTAAGACTTGCTGGAATTGCATCATATATATCCCCTGCAAGCCCGGTTCCATCTATCTTTGTGAAATCTTCTTCATATAAGTCTACGATTTCTCTCTTTACCTCATCAACCGCCTGTAGATTATTATGCTCCAAATATGTTTCTACCGCCTGCGGCATTCCACCAATCAACATATACAATCTAAAAATACGCATTAGATTTCTATGCATAGTATTTCCTGCCGCCTTTTTACTTTTTAACAGCATTCTGATTGTATCTGCTGTTATTTCATCACCGATAGCCCATAAGAACTCTTCATAATCCATTGGATACATAGATATCTTATGTTCTTCACTCGGAATCAATATATCCTTCGTATTCTTTTTTATGGATAACAGAGAACCCGTTTCAATATACTTATATCTCCCGTCAGCAACAAGATACTTGATTGCCTGTCTAGCCTTTGGCAACAACTGAACCTCATCAAATATAATTACTGACTCATTCTCATATAATCTGACTCCGGTTAACTGCTGTAATTGCAGAAAGAAAAAGTCCAAGTTATACGTATCATCAAATAATTCAATAATTGCTTTACTTGTATGCGCAAAATCAATCAGTATATATGATTTAAATTCCTTCTTGGCAAATTCCTCCGCTATCGTTGACTTTCCAACTCGTCTGGCACCCTTTATCAGCAGTGCATATTTATCACTTCTTTTTTCTTTCCACTCAAGTATCTCATCATATATTTTTCTTTTAAACACTGTTTTAGCCATATAAAATCACCTCTTTTTTTCATAGTATAACGCAAATCCCCATTCATGTAAAGCTATTTCCCGCGCAAATCCCCATTCAATTTAGGTCATTTTTCGCGCAAATCCCCGTTTAAAACATATTTTTATATAGAATTCGCAAAAAATACACAGAGCTAAATCTAACTCTGTGTATTC